>JBBRAF010000026.1:0-42670 GCA_038207045.1 Chthoniobacterales bacterium | reverse complement strand
TCATGCAGTCGCGCCGCAGTCAAAACCTCAATGGAACAACCAAATTCCTGGCCCGCGCGCCGCTGGCGCTAGTTACGATCGGAGTTCTGATCCTATTCCTACGCGCGATGATCGGCTGGTAGGCGTACCGCGGTTTCGCTGTCCTCGTCGCAGTTGGAACGCGCTCGAATCGGTCACCCCGTCTGGTACAATTATTCTGGATTCGCGGTTTCATCAAACTCGAAACGTGAAAGCGCTTGGGACTGCGGCGATGCGCGAGTAAACTAGGCCGCACCGCCGATGTGGCGAAATGGCAGACGCAACGGACTTAAAATCCGTTGGGCTTAAACGGCCCGTGCCGGTTCGAGTCCGGCCATCGGCAGCTCTTTAGACCAGGCTTGGCCTTTCCAATTGCCTCGTCTCCAGCGACAATTCATCCGCCGGCTCGTGATATTGTTTGGATCCCTTGACGCAACGCTAGCGCCTTCCCCTAGATGACGGAAGCTTCCGCTTACTGACATCGGTTCTTCTCGGCCGGCACGAAGACCGTCTCATTTGCCACTTGCTCTTCCGCATCTCCTATCTATTTCTAAGGGATCGCTCAGTGACTTCTTCCCATTATGGCTTCGACCGGTGATCTGGTTGTTTGGAGTATATCTGGAGTGCTCGCCGCCGGCATCGGCGTTAGCCGATACGCGAAGTGGCAAACTCGGCACAAGCTCGTGCGCGATCTTGCCGGAATGGATCCTGAGCGTCGTGAGAAAATCCTCAGTCGTCTAAGTCCCGCACTTGCCATGGAAGTTCGCCAGGAGTTGATGCAGCGTTTCGGCTATTAGGAAGGGCTGCGGGAAGTTTCTACGGCGTGATAGCAGTCGAAGATGAAGCGACATCGCAGAGTAGGTTTGATCAGGGGCGAGCAGGCGTTTCATCATAGCGTGTATGTTGTCTTACTTTCGGAAAGAGTGATGATCGAGCCTTCATTAGTGCGGTTAAATCCCGACCGCGATCCGGTCAAGCCGTGCGTATACGTTGGAATGACAGGTTTGCCGGTAGATCATAGGTTTGAGAATCATAAACATGGCTACAAGGCGGCGCGACTGGTACGAAAATACGGCCTGCGCCTGATGCCCGAACTATTTGCGCACCTTAATCCCATGCCGTTCGAAGCTGCTGCGCAGATGGAGAAGGATCTGGCCGAAGATTTGCGTACCGAAGGATATGCCGTGGTAGGAGGAACGTAGTCTGAAGCCTTGTCGGGAGCGAAAAAGAGTTCTCCGGAGACACAGACGTGCTCCCAGGGCGCCAGCCGACACAGCCGGGCGACGAGTCGCGCGGTAGCTAACGAGATTAACATACTTCTCCAGCGAGTTTCGGAGTCGCAATCACTTTGTGACGGACAATTTACCTGTGGCAGATAACCCGGGACTGCGATAAGATGATGGATGGCAATGACAATAAGGATTTTCGTCTGTGTAGGGATTGCTCTACTTTCTGGGACGGCGGTGGCGGGCTCCTATCAGCGGACGCGAGACACCAAAGTTCTCGTCTGGAACGATCAGCCCAAGGCTGGCCAGGAAGTTACCTGGTCCGGCCGGAAGGATGCTGCGGGCTACGCTACCGGATATGGCACGGTTACCTGGTTTGCTCCCGATCGGGCGATTGAAGCCGGATCAAACATTCCTTCGAAAAGACACATGGCGATCGCTGGCCGTTTCTCCGGTAGGATGGTGCAGGGGAAGTTTGTCGATCGCAAGCAAGTCGCCGGCCGGCCAACGACGGGGCGCAATTTGAAGTCTAAGTCTACGCCGGCGCAGCGCCAGGCTGCCACGCTGACGAAGGCGGCGCCACCGGCTTCCATTGCCGCGACTCCTGCTCCCACGCCTTCACCAACTGCAAGCGCGACCGCGACACCGACAGGGGATTCGCTGAGCACTTTGACCCACCCGCCTTCTTCATTGCAATTGAATACGCCGGCCGAGACCTCGCCGCATCCGACGCCTGATACATCAGTGTCGCCTTCACCGTAAATGCGCAAAGCAAATTCACGATTCGATAGCAATGTGAGCTGCCGTTATGTGTGAAATTGACTGAAACTGAAGTAAACGTCAGAACGATTCAAGAGTCCCCGGATCACCATCCACAAGCTTAAAAGTTGCGCGATTGAGCTCGGCCGAATGATCCTAATCAAAAAACTATGCCTGAAAGGTCTCTTTATCTTCCGGTAATTCTCGGCACCGCGCGCAAAGGACGCCGAAGTGAAGCCGCCGCGCGTTTCATTTTCGAGCAAACGAAGGCGCGCGCGGGCGTGGAAACCGAATTTGTCGACGTGGCGAAAATTCCGATGCGGCTGGACGACGCCGGCGAACAAATGAAGGACGCGGCTTTTGCCGAGATGGTGAGGCGAGCCGACGGACTCATCCTCGTCGTGCCGGAATACAACCACGGTTATCCTGGCCTATTGAAGCATGCGCTCGATATGAATCTGGAAGAGTATGTGCATAAAGCGGTCGGCATTTGCGGCGTTTCGGCCGGGCCATTCGGCGGTGCGCGCATGATCGAGAATCTTTTGCCGGTGCTGCGCGAGCTGGGCCTGGTGGCCATTTTCACGGACGTCAATTTTGCAACGCCGGAAAACTTTTTAACGATGCCGGCAAGCTCGAGGACGACTCATTCGTTCGGCGTGCCGCGGAATTTCTCGACGAACTAATCTGGATGGCGCGCGTGCTACGGTACGGACGCGAAAAAATCGCGCCGGTTTAGGCGGGAATGTAACGAAGGGCCCGACGCCTGTCCATAGGTGCACCGGGTCGTGATCGACCGCTCCTGCGGTAAAGCAGCGGAGCGGTTAAGGCACGATAGGAACGTCCAACGCGCTGGCGTGTTGCGCGTCGTGCAGAATCTTGACGTGCGCCGTTTTTGCATCCTTAGCCGTCTCTGTCGCGACCACGCCGTCGGTATTGTAGTTCTTCTCCAGAAAGATCGAATTGGGCGCCGTCACTACAAGCCGCAGGCGGCTCCCTTTTGCCATTCTTCGTGCTACGAACAGCCCAGGCGCGAAATCGCAGCGGACAATTTCTCCAGGCTTTACGAACTTCTCCTGCCGCACAGAATCGCGGTAGCGCAAGCGGCGCAAGTCGCTCCAGAGCGCGATGCTGGTCCCGTCTGGTTGTATCTCGTACAGGTCGGCGGCAATATCGGTGTCAGGCACATCGAGTGAAAGCCAAAGTGTGAGTTTGGGACAACCGGTCAGCGCCGTCTCGTTAGCGACAGGATCACTGTGATAAACAAGGCCGTCGTTCCCGATGCTGAGAGCGCGGCGTTGATCAACTCCGGCCGTCTTCTCATTATCGACGTTCTCGATCGCCTCGCCGCGATGCAGATCAAGCGGATCGTAAAGGTATTCATCCGCACCAGCAGCAGGCGGCTTCTCGCTCAATAACCCGGAATGAAACACACCGTGGCCGCCGTTTTCCATCGCGTTTAGGTAGAGCGAATGATGACTGGACGTCACCTTGTCAAAATCAGGGGCGTATTTCCATTCTCCGTTAGCTCCGCTATTTCCCGAAGCTAACAAGTAATAGACGACACGATCCTTTAGGAACTCAGGCTTCCCGCCGCTTTTCATTGTCCAGTCATACCATTGCCGGTGCAGGTCATTAAGATCGAGCACGGCCGCGCCACCAAACTTTACGCCGGCGACTTCATCCGTCGGGGTGCGGGTCCCGGCGTGATCCCAGGGTCCGATGATGAGAAAATGTCGGGCGCGCGCATCGGACGAAGCGTTCGCGACATGATCACGGTAGAAGGTTAGCGCTCCAAGCTCGTCGCCATCGTACTGGCCGGTGATAGTCAGGATTGGCTGCGTGATTTTCGCGAATTGCTCAGTGGTGGGTACCATCGCGTCGTAGTAGGCATCGACGCATGAATGATCGACCATGCGTTGAAAATTCGGCGTGGGATTGCCGACGAAGCTATCCGTGGCCTTGAAGGGGACGTGTTGACGATAGGCTTCAAGGAATCTCGCCCTCCAGAAGCCGGAATCGGCAAAGAGATTCTGTTGACTCGCCTTTCCGCTGGTGAGGGTAAGCCATTGCACATCGTAGCGAATGCCGATGTTATTGCTAAATGGAAAATCCAGGCCGGGATGTGCCGCAGCTGCTGGAACAATTGTCGTTAGATGCGTGGGCAACTCTTTTGCTGTGGCCCACTGATCGTAGCCGGCATACGAGCCACCCCACATCGCCACCTCGCCGTCGCAGAAGGGTTGTTGGGCCAGCCATTCCACCACGTCGTGACCATCGCGCGCTTCATTGGCGAAGGGCTCGAAATCGCCGTTGGAATTTCCGCGGCCGCGCACATCCACGAGAGCAAAGACGTAGCCATGCGAGGCGAAATAGGCGGCCCGAGCGTGGTAGCTATCGGAGATGTATGGTGTGAGGGTGAAGATGACGGGAGTGCGCGCAGCCGTGCCATCACTCGATTTGGGCAGGTAAAGCGTCGCGTTGAGTTCCACCTTATCGCGCATAGGGATTCTCACTCCCCAGCGCAGGGTATATTCGGCCGGAGCGGGCGAGGGACTCGGTTTTGCCACCGGCTCCGGTGTAGGTGAGACTTGTGCGCTACTGGAGAACGCGAGAAAAAGAATAACAAAAATCGCGGTCGTGAAAGTCCTCATACAGGAGCAATCGAACTGGCCGCGCGCCGGAAAGGCAAGGCCGTTTCTTTGTCATTCCGAGCAAAACGGGCCCGGTCGGGCAGACTCGCTTTCTCAAAGCCGAATGATCAGAAGATGTCTCGCCCGTTCGACTCCGCTCTGGGTGACAGCTCGGCATGACAGAATGAGGTTGCGCTGAATGAACTCGTCCGCCGAATTCGAGAAACAGCCGTTCAAAGAGGGCGATCTTGAGGAAAAGTTTGCGCGTTCGTCCGGCCCCGGCGGTCAGCACGTCAATAAAGTATCGTCTGCTGTTACCCTGCGCCATCGGCCATCGGGCGTGAGTGTGACGGTCGAAGATTCTCGTTCGCAGGCAACGAACCGAAAAATCGCGCGTCAACGTCTGGGGAGGGCAATCTTGAAATCGCTGGAACGTGAACGGGCGGCGAAACGGGCCGCGCGCGAAAAGGAACGAAGGCGAAAATCGCCGCGGCCAGCGAAACTGAAAGCGGCAATCTTGCAGGCAAAACGGAAACGAGGCCAATTGAAACGACAACGCAGCGGAATCGCGGAATGAAATTGCTGCGGTTTGGGATTATTGGCGCAGGCTGGCCGGGGCAGCAGCACGCGAAAGCGATCGCGGCGATCGATGGTGTGGAATTGTCGTCGTGCAGCGATACTGATCCCGGCCGGTTAGAGCAATTCGTGACTGAGTTTCGAGCGGCAAGTTGCTTTGCTGACTTTCACCACCTCCTGCGGGACCCGCAGCTCGATGCCGTGATCGTTTGTCTTCCGAATTTCCTCCACTTTCCGGCTTCGCTAGCCGCCCTCGAAGCGGGCAAACACGTGCTCTGCGAAAAACCGCCGACGATGAACGCGGCGGAGATGAAGGTGTTGCGCGGCGAGGCAGCGAAGCGCGGGTTAATATATTTCTTCGGGCGGCAATTCCGCTTCACCCCGGCGCTGCGAACAGCGCGTGAGATCGTGGCGGAGGGAAAGCTTGGCACGATTTATCGGGCGCGCGCGACGTGGATCCGTTCGCGCGGTATTCCACCGGGCATCGGCTCCTGGTTTACTGACAAGAAACGTTCCGGCGGCGGCGCGCTTATCGATATCGGGGTCCATGCCTTGGACACAGCCTGGTTTTTGATGGGGACACCGCGGCCAGTTTCCATTAGCGCGAAAGTCTTCCGCAACTTTGCCCACCTTGTCCAAGCGCCGATCTTTGACGTGGAAGACGAGGCGCACGCCTTTATTCGCTTCGAGAATGACTGCATCGTCGAGCTGGAAACCTGCTGGGCGGCCAATCTGACTGACGACACACCCATCGGTCCGCCATGGGTCGGGCGCGAATCGAACAACTGCATTCTGTTTGGCACGAAAGGAACACTGCGGCTTAAGCCGCTTACCTTATTCGAAGACCGAAATGGAAAGCTCGAAACGGTGCCATTCGAATCGCGCTACACCGAAAACAGTTTCGAGATGCAGCTGCGCAATTTTGCGGACGCCGTTCGCGGCCACGGCGAGCCAATGAACGACGCCGAACAAGCGTTTGAATTGATGGAAATGATTGACGGAATCTACACTTCGAGCCAGCTTGGCAAGGAGGTGCCGGTCGGGTAAATCGCGCGAAATTTCGCGCGAAATACATCTGCCCGCGCCATTTGCGACGAACTTGTGAGCAAAGCGAACCAATTATGACCAAACTCATTCTCTTTATTCCCGCAGTGATGCTCTTGGCATTGACCTCCTGCACCACCGTCGTAAAGGAACCAGCCCCAACAACGACCACAACAGTGCATGAGACCACGGCTGTGACCCGCCCTTCGACGACAACCCAAACCACGACCACGCGATCGAGCGGCGGTTACTAAGAGCGTTTCCCAAGCAAAAAACCAACCATGAAAAAACTGATCACCATCACCTCGCTAACCTGCCTCGGAATCTTCGGCCTTGCTTCCTGCACGACTGTTGAGAACCCGACGCCGACAACCACCAGTAATACGACGACGACGCGCGAATCGACCGTTGCGCCAAGCACTGCGACGCAGACGACAACGCGTTCCAGCGGCGGCTACTGAGTCGGAACGTTCGCGAAATTTGAGGGACACGCGCGAAAGCAGCGTGTCCCTTTTTTCTCAAGTCGCGGCTTCGCTTTCTTCGACCGGCACTTCCTCGGTCTGGCTGACGACAGGCGCGATGGCCTGTAATTTTTCGCCCTCGCGCAGCGTCAGCAGTTTCACGCCCATGGCATTGCGACCGGTCTCGCGGATTTCCTTGACGCGCGTGCGCACCATCTGACCTTTCGTAGTTATCAGCATTAGCTCATCGCCGTCAGTCACGGTGAGCGCCCCGACCACGCTGCCAGTCTTGTCGCCGGTTTTCATTGTAATAATGCCTTTTCCGCCGCGCGATTGTTTTCGATAATCATCAAACGACGTGCGCTTGCCGATGCCGTTCTCTCCCGCCACCAATAGCATGGCATCGGCACTTACGACGGCGCTAGCGACGATATGATCGCTTTTCTCCGGGCGAATTCCCCACACACCCACGGTGTTGCGGCCCTGATCGCGCAGTTGCTCTTCGTGAAAGCGCAGACTCATCCCGTCTTTCGTGATGAGGATGAGCTCGTTGTTGCCCGAAGTGAGTTTCGCGTCGATCAGCCGATCATCCGTCTCGATCTGAATCGCGATAATGCCGCCCTTTCGCACATTGGCGTAATCGGAGAGATTTGATTTTTTAACGATGCCGCTGCGCGTCGCGAAAACGATGTGCAGATCGGGATCCCAGGTAGCATCGACCGCGTTCGCGCCAACTCCGCTCTTCTTCGACTGAATGCGAATGGTGGCAGCGACCTTTTCATCGCTGCGCAGCTCAAGCAGGTTCGCGATCGATCGGCCCTTGGCCGCGCGACCCATCTCCGGAATTTCGTAGACTTTCTCCACATAACACCGGCCGGTCTCAGTAAAGAACATCAGGTAATCGTGCGTGGTGGCGGTAAAAAGATGCTCGACGAAATCGCCCTCATCTTCCTGAGTCGCGCCTTCCCGGGTGGTCATGCCCACGACACCTTTTCCTCCGCGCCGCTGCGCCCGGAATGCGCTTACCGCCGTCCGTTTAATAAAGCCCCCATGAGTGATGGAAATAATGCAGCCTTCGTTTGCGATAAGGTCTTCCATCACGATCTCGCCTTCGTCGGGCACCAGCTGAGTCAGGCGTGGTGAGGCGTATTTATCGCGGATTTCGCGCAGCTCCCGTTTGATGATGGTGAAGACACGCTGCTCCTTCGCCAGGATATCGCGCAAATCTTTGATCGTCTCGATCAAAGCCTTGTATTCCGCGACGATCTTCTCTCGCTCAAGGCCCGTGAGCTGATACAAGCGCAGATCGAGAATGTGGTTAGCCTGATGTTCGCTGAAGGCGTATCGGCCTTCGCTTAGTCGCGCTTCACTGCGAATAAGAATGCCGATCTGCTCGACCTGCCGCCGCGTGAATTCAAATGCCAGCAACTTGACGCGCGCTTCGTCGCGATTGGCCGATCCGCGGATGATGCGTAGGAATTCATCGAGATTTGCCAGGGCAATCAGATACCCTTCGAGCGTCTCCGCCCGTTCTTCGGCCTTGCGCAATTCGAAGCGCGTTCGCCGCAGCACCACTTCCCGCCGATGCTCAATGTAGGCGGCGTTAGCGTCCTTAAGCGGGAGCAATCTCGGCCGTCCATGATCAATCGCCAGCATCGTCACGGCGAAGGACGATTCCATGGCGGTATGCTTGTAGAGATTGTTAATGACGACTTTAGGCAGAGCGTCCCGCTTCAGCTCGATGACGACGCGCGTATTCTCATCGGACTCATCGCGGATCGCGCTGATCTCGGTGATAACCTTCTCATTCACCAGTTGCGCGATGCGTTCCACCAGTGTGGCCCGGTTCACGTTGTAAGGGATCTCCGTAATGACGATCTGCTCGCGGCCGCCTTTCAGTTCCTCCACTCCGGCCTTGCCGCGCACCTTCATGCTGCCGCGCCCGGTTTCGAGATACTGACGAATCCCCGCAGTTCCGAGAATAGCGCAACCGGTCGGGAAATCCGGGCCCTGCACGTGCTTTCTCAGTTCTTCGAGCGTGATCTCGGGATCGTCGATCTGCGCGCAAATCCCGTCGATGACTTCGCCGAGATTGTGCGGCGGAATATTTGTGGCCATGCCAACGGCGATACCAGTCCCGCCATTGACGAGGAGGTTCGGGAATGCGCTTGGAAAAACCGTCGGCTCCGTCCGCGTCTCATCATAATTCGGAACAAAATCGACCGTGTCCTTCTCCATGTCGGTCATGAGCGCGGCGCCGAGATGCGTCATGCGCGCCTCGGTGTAACGCATGGCCGCCGGTGGGTCGCCTTCGACGCTTCCGAAATTGCCCTGCCCATCGATAAGCCTCTCGCGCATGGCCCATGGCTGGGCCATGTGAACCAGAGTGGGATAAATCACCGCTTCACCGTGCGGGTGGTAGTTACCGCTGGTATCGCCACAAATCTTCGCGCACTTCCGATGCTGCCGCCCAGGGAAGAGAGACAAATCGTGCATCGCATAAAGGATGCGCCGCTGCGATGGTTTCAGCCCGTCGCGCGCATCGGGCAACGCGCGCGAGATGATGACGGACATCGAATAATCGAGGAACGATCGCGATACTTCATCAGCGACGTTGATCGGTTCTATTTTTTCGTTCGCGTTATACATTTCTTGTTAGGCGACTGCCACCGGCTCCTTCATTTCGCGGTAACGTCGTTCCCACTCCGCCGAAGTCTCGTCCGACTGCTTGATCGTTGCCGGCGCCAGCAAAGTATGACGCGGCATCCCTATTCGCAGGAACGCGAGCGCTGACCTGATTGTGCTCTCGTAATTTTGGGAAAGTTCTTCGTAATCGATCGTAAGAGCTTCGGCGTTACTGCGCTGGAAGAATTGCGTCCAGGCTTCTTCTTCGCGTCTGATCTCGACCAGACAACGGTCAATGAGCGCGACATCAAACTGAGAATCGTTAACTGGAACCTCGTTTTCGCGGACTTTCCACTGTCCGCTCTGGTAGGCACGGGCTTTGGAAATGGCCTGGCAAAGTTTATTCCGGCGCTGGATGCGGATCAGCTGCAAGCGGGGAAAAGCTGTGGCCAGCAGCTCCAGCTCCGACCCACTCCCGAAGGCTTCGGTGTGGCGCAGCTTCGTCACGAACGAATTGAGATACCAACCCATCAGCTTGAAACCAAATACCTCATTGGAAGTCACGGTGGCCTCGATGATTCCGCGGACGTAGCCGGCATAGTCGCGCTCAGGATCGAGACGATATTTTTCTGCGTAGGTCGCTTCAAAAAGGTCGCAAAAAAACTGGTTCGGGCGCCCCGCTTTTCGCGTCGCATGCAACCCATCCGTCAACAGGTTGCTGCCAGAACGAGCGACCGCGCAAACGGCGTAACAACGCCGCGGATAGCGTAGCTTGCGAAGCAACGAAGCCACAGTTCAGACATCCAGGTTGCGCACGTTGAGCGCGTTGTCTTCGATGAACTGGCGCCGCGGTTCGACGACGTCACCCATCAGAATGGTGAACATTTTATCAGCGTCGACGGCGTTGTCGTCGTTCAAATCCACTTTAAGCAACTTGCGCTTCTCTGGATTCATCGTCGTCTCAAACAACTCCTTCGCGTTCATTTCGCCCAGACCCTTGAAGCGCTTGATCTGCACTCCGCGCCGACCAATCTCCAAAATCTTCTGCAGAATTTCGGGGATGGAAAAGAGCGGGTGGGAGCTGGCGCGCTCGCCCTCGCCTTCGATCAGCTCGAAAATAGGCCGGTCGCTTGCCGCATAATGATCGACCTTCAAACCCTTGCGCGCGAGCTCGGCGATGATCTTCTGAATGGTGGTCGCTTCGTGCAGTTCGATCAGTTTGCCGCGACGGCGATTGGCCCCGTTCACTTTCGGTTGCCCGCCGAGTGGCAATAGCTCCTGCCCCATGTCCGCATCAAACAGGTTAAGATCGGGATTCTCCAGGTGGAAATTCCGAACCGCTTTCTCATCATGGAAATAGTGCACCGCCTCTTCATTCCCATCGCGCACCTTCACCAGATACGCCGGCAACTTGCCTGATTTGGATTCGCGTTGGCCGAGAAAACTCTCGAAATCGCCCCCATGCCGACGAATGGCTTCGCTGAGTTTGGCCAGCTTCTCCAGCGATTCGAGGATGTCTTTTAACTGCGCCGCGGTGATTTCCTTGCTGTCGGCAAGATTTTTCAGCCGCACATCTTCGGCGCCTAACGAGATTAGAATCTTGTTCAACTGCACGTCATCCTCGACGTACTCTTCACGCTTGCGCCGTTTGATTTGATAAAGCGGCGGCTGCGCGATGTAGATCTTGCCCGCGCGCACCAATTCGGTCATTTGCCGAAAGAAAAATGTGAGCAGCAACGTGCGGATGTGCGAGCCATCCACATCCGCATCGGTCATGATAATGATGCGCCCATAGCGCAACTTCGCGATGTCGAAATTGCCTTCGTCTTTGCCGTTGCCATCTTCCTTCGCCTTGCCGATGCCGGTGCCAATGGCCGTGATCATCGACTGGATTTCGTTATTCTTGAGAAATTGATCGATGCGCGCTTTCTCAACATTGATGAGCTTTCCGCGGATCGGCAGAATCGCCTGGTAACGCCGATCGCGCCCCTGCTTGGCCGAGCCGCCGGCGGAGTCGCCCTCGACAATGTAAAGCTCGGTCAACTCCGGGTTGCGCTCGGAACAATCCGCCAGCTTGCCCGGAAGCCCGCCGCCAGTAAGTGCGCCTTTACGAATAGTCTCGCGGGCTTTTCGCGCCGCTTCCCGCGCGCGCGCCGCCGTCAATACTTTGTCGAAAATGCGGCGCGCGATCGGCGGATTTTGATCAAAGAAGGTCATGAGCCCGTCGTAAACGGCCGAGTTCACCACGCCATCGATCTCGGTGTTGACGAGCTTTACCTTGGTCTGCGATTCAAAACGCGGGTTTGGCAGCTTGATGCTCAAAACGCAGACGAGTCCTTCGCGCACATCGTCTCCGGAGATGGAGGGGTCCTTCTCCTTTGTGAGATTGTTCGCGCGCGCATACTGATTGACCGCGCGCGTCAGGGCCGTGCGAAAGCCCGTCAGATGGGTGCCGCCGTCAGGATTCGCAATGGAATTGGCGAAGCAAAGTATCTGATCGTTGTAGCTATCATTGTATTGCAGCACGCAATCGACAAAGGTCTCATCGCGCTGGCGGGAGATGTTCACCGGCTTGGGATGAATCACCTGTTTGTTCTCGCCTAGCTGCCGCACGAATTCTTCAATCCCATGCTTATAGTAGAACGCCTCCTTCTTTTGCGAGGTGCCGCGCTCATCCACGAGCATGATCTCCAGCCCCGGATTCAAGAAAGTCAGTTCGCGCAGCCGCGACGCCAATCGCTCAAATTTAAATTCGGTCGTGATGGTAAAGATTGTCGGATCGGGCAAAAACGTGATGAGCGTGCCAGTGTTCTTTTTGTTTTTAACTTCGCCGATGACCGAAAGCTTGTGCGTGGTTTTCCCGCGCTCGAAGGCCATGTGGAACACCTGGCCTTCGCGCGTGACCTCGACCTTGAACCAGTCGCTGAGCGCGTTGACGCATTTGGCGCCGACGCCGTGCAAGCCGCCGGAATATTTGTAAGCGCCCTGCCCGAATTTTCCGCCGGCGTGCAGATTAGTCAGCACCAGCTCGACCGCCGGCATTTTCCATTTCGGGTGAACATCGACCGGAATACCGCGGCCGTTGTCACGCACGGAAACGGAACCATCGACGTGAATGGTCACCTCGATCTTCGTGCAAAAACCGGCGAGATGCTCGTCGATCGAGTTGTCGAGAACCTCGAACACCATGTGGTGCAAGCCGCGCTCGTCCGGATCGCCGATATACATGCCCGGCCGTTTGCGGACCGCCTCGAGGCCTTCGAGTTTATCGATCTGCGCGGCGCCGTATTTCTGGTTCAGCTCGATGCCGGTGGCGCGCTCCGCCGCGACAGATTTCACCGGCAAATCGTCCTCAGTTTTCGGCATAGAAGATGGTCGCGCGACCACAGAAGGAAATCTATGTCAGGTTTAGGCAACCCACAACCAAATATCTCGAAAATTTTCGCTGCTATTGCGCTACAGGCTGCGTTTCGCCCACAAAGAAACTCAGCATATGGTGCAACCAGGCCGTCGCCAGTGAAACTGATTTCAGGGGCTTGACCCGACCTGACTCGAACCGGAAAATGCACATGCCGATGCGCCGCCAAACGCTTTATGAAGGTCGCTGGATTTTCGCGATTTTAATCTTTTTAACGGTGGCGAGCGGCTTCGTTTCCGGCTGGCTTTCGCTGCTCTTCGCCGCTGTTTTTCTTTATACCGTCGCCTTCTTTCGCGATCCCAATCGTCTCGATCCCGCTGAGTCGAACGCCGTGGTGGCGGCGGCGGACGGCGTCGTAGCCGACATCCGGGAAGTCGAAGAACCGGACGTTTTGAAAACGCTTTCGCGACGCGTCGGCATTTTTCTTTCCGTCCTCGACGTTCACACCAACCGCGCTCCGATCGCTGGCCAGGTCACATTTCGCAAACACACCAAAGGGCTGTGTCTGGATGCCCGCCGGGCCGATTGCTCGGAGAAGAACGAATCGATGACTTGGGCGTTCCAAAATTCCCGCGCCACCATCGTGGTCCGGCAGCTCACCGGCGCCATCGCCCGTCGCATCGTGGGTTGGTCGAAAGTCGGTGACGAGTTGAAAAGGGGCGAGCGCTTCGGCATGATCCGCTTCGGCTCTCGCACCGAGATTTATTTTCCGCTTGATGCCGAGGTGCTGGTGAAAGTGGGCGATCGCGTGCGTGGTGGTTCGAGCATCATCGCGCGGTTGCGATAAAGGAATGAACGATCACAATCCAAAAATTTATCTCCTGCCGAACTTGATGACGGCGGGAAATTTGTTCTGCGGTTTTGCTGCCACGCTCAAGATCGTCCAGGGCGCGCTCATCCAATGGTCCAGCCCGGATGAAGCCACGGCCTTATTTCACGCCGCCGTCTGGTTCATCCTCGGAGCCTGCATTTTCGACGTCCTCGACGGCCGCCTCGCGCGACTTGGCGGGCAGGACAGCGAGTTTGGCCGCGAATTCGACTCGCTTGCCGACATCGTCTCCTTCGGCGTCGCCCCCGCCCTAATGGTTTACCGGATTGTGTTGATCGATTTTCCCCGCGCCGGCTGGCTGGTGGCTTTCGTCTACCTGGTCTGCGGCGCGTTACGGCTGGCGCGCTTTAATGTCGTTTCTGCAACGCAGTTCGCGAGCAGCGGCGGAAAAGCGTTCACCGGCTTTCCCATTCCGGCGGCGGCTGGACTCATTGCCTCTATTACCCTTTTCATGCTTTGGTGGCTGGGCGAACGCGATCATCTCATCGGTCGCTGGAAATGGGTGTTGCCGCCGCTCATGCTCTTTCTTTCCATCATGATGTTCAGCCGGCTGAGCTATCCCAGTTTCAAAGCCATCACCTGGCGCACCAAGCGCTCGCTGCCGCGCTTCCTCATTATCAGCGTCATCCTTCTCGGCACCGTCTTGAATTACGAATGGATGCCGGCGGTCCTGTTTCTCGGTTATCTGCTCTACGGGTTTCTGCGGCCCTGGGTCTCGAAACGCTGGCGGCGTGAGATTGAAGAAGAGATCGGGGAAGAAGATGATGATTTTGTGAACGGTGAACCCTGATCAGCGAACGGCGCGCGCACGTTTACGCTTGTTCGCCCGCCTGGTTTAACGTCGCTAACACCTCCGGGTCGCGCACATCGGCCCACGCACCTCGCAATTCCAGCGCCTGCACCCTTTTACCCGATTGCGCGAGCTGGCGGATGGCATCAGTGAGTTCGAACTCACCGCGCGGCGAGGGTTGCAATCGCACCGTCCACTCAAAAATGCTCGGCCTGAAATTGTAAATGCCCGCGTTATACCATGGACTGCTTCTCTCGCCCGGTTGAGGTTTTTCGCGGAGATCGATTACGCGCATTTCATCGTCCACGAACACGGCTCCGCCTTTGCTGCAATCCTCGTTCGCTTTCACCGTCACGACAGCGTCGGCATTTTCCGGCAACTCGACCACACGAGCGTAATTTCGCGCGTCGATCAGGATGTCGCCGTAATGCAGCACGAACGGATCGGCGGAGACAAAATCCCGCGCCAGTTCCACCACCCGCCCGGTTCCGTCCTGCACAACCTGCGTCGCATACGAAACGTCGACACCCAGATTGCTTCCATCGCCGAAGAAGTTTTTCACCACTTCGGCGCGATAACCGACAATGAGCAGAACCTCGCGCACACCCTCTCCACGCAGGCCTTCGATAATGTGTTTTAGAATTGGTTTGCCCCGCACTTCGATCAACGGTTTCGGCAACGAGTTCGTCAGCTCGCGCATGCGCGTGCCGCGACCGGCGGCAAGTAGGACCGCTTTCGTCGTCATTCCAAGCGAAGCGAGGAGACGTCGAGGTGTCCGACGGAAGTTACCCTTAAGCTTGCGAAACGGGATCCCTCGACTCCGCTGCGCTTCGCTCGGGGTGACTGAGGTCGCGAGTTGATTTGCGTCGCAGCCTCAGGCAGCATGCCGACCGTGCTGAAATTTCTCGGAAAATATCGCGAGACTGGCTTGCTCCTGCTGCGCGCGAGCATTGGCGTCATCTTCATCTTAATTTGCGGACCGGTGTTGCTCGCAGGCGATCATCGCTGGGCGCAATTTGGTAGCGCCATGCGCGTCTTCCATTTTCACGCCCATCTTGATTGGTGGGGCTTCTTCGGTGCACTCTCCGGCTGCGTCGGCGGGATCCTTATCACACTTGGGTTTGCTTTTCGCCTTGGCCTCCTTTTTGCCTTGCTCGTTGCTTTAGTCAACGCCGCTGCTGTGAGTCACTACGATCACGCACTGAGAAATTCCGTCGTGCCCATCGAGCTGTGCATCATCCTTCTCTGCCTCGCATTTCTCGGGCCGGGGAAATACAGCGTGGACAAGAATTAACGGGTAACGCGTTTTTCGAGATATCAGGGTCTAATTTTCCGACGCGGAGGATGCGAAGCGCCGGGCGCTGACGGGACGAGGTTATCGTGTTCCGGCGCTTTGATGACGAGCGCTGGCAAATCCGCCTCTTTGATCATTGCCGTCACCTTGGGCACGTCGTCCTTCTTGATCGCGCTCCATTTATTTAGTTGCTCCTCCAGCCTGCCATTCAGCGATGAGAACACATCCATCTGCGATTTCGTCGGCTCGCGATCGCCCGCGTCGACGGAATGACTGAAGGAATCGAACGCTTCGTTCAACATGTTCGGGAAGGCAAGATTGCCTTCGGAGCCTTTCATATTTACCTGCATTAACTGTTGCTCGACCTCCGACATCCTGCTCTCCATCGCGTCGGCGGAATCCAGTGCCACTTTCACTCGCCCGTCGTCACCGAACTTTCCGTGCAGCGTTTTGATCTGCGACTTCACGTCGCGAATCTCATTCACGGCCTGGTGCAGTTGCGATATGCGCTCTGCCACTTGTTGCGATAAGGCAAACTGCTTTTGCAATTCTGCTTCCTGTCCTTTGGTGCGCGGATCAATCGCCAGATGCAGCGTCGCCATTTGCGTTTTCCCGTTGGCCGTGAGTTTCAACTGGTAGTCGCCCGGAAGCGCCAGGGGCCCGCGCGGGCCGTTGCCGGCGTAGAAAGCACCGGGTATTTGAACAGGATTGTTGTAGCGCAAATCCCAGGCGAAACGGTTCATCCCTTCATTTGCCGGAATTGTTTTTACCGGCTCCACCCGATCAGGCCATTCCGGCGGCTGCTCGTTTTCCTTTTTCTCTTTGCTCGAGAGATGGCGGACGAGTCTTCCCTGCGCGTCGAGAATATCCAATGTCACTTCGTCTTTAGGCGTCGTTTTAAAGTAATAATTGATGATCGCACCGGGCGGTGGATTGTCGCCAACCGGCTGCCGCTTATCGAACTCCTCCGCAAAATGAAGACGCAGTGCTGTCTGCGGTTGATACAACACCACATCCGCAGCCGTTTTCTGCGCATCGACCTGGCGCAACGGCGTGAGGTCATCCAATACCCAGAATGAGCGGCCATGCGTTGCCACCACCAGATCGTCATCCTTGACCACAAGATCGTGAATGGGCGATTGCGGCAGGTTCATTTGCAACGCCTGCCAGTGCATTCCATCATCTAACGAGAAATAGACGCCCAGCTCGGTTCCGGCGTAGAGTAGTCCCTTCCGCTTCGGATCCTCCCGCACGGCGCGTGTGTAAGCTCCGTCCGGAATTCCATTGGTAATAGCGGTCCACGTCTTGCCCAGATCGTTCGTCCGGAAAATGTAGGGCTTGAAGTCATCCAGCCGGTGACGATCGACCGCGACATAGGCCGTGTTAGCGTCGTGCGGGGAAGCGTCGATGATGGACACCGTGCTCCAATCCGGCATTTTCGGCGTCACCTTTGCCCAGGTTTTCCCATCATCGGTGCTTACCTGCACCAGCCCGTCGTCCGTTCCCGCCCACAATATTCCAGGCTGTCTGGGCGACTCGGCCAGCGCGAAGATGGTGTCGTAATATTCCACCGACGTGATGTCGTTCGTGAGCGGTCCGCCGCTGGGCTGCTGCTTTGACTTATCGTTACGGGTCAGATCCTGACTAATCTGGCTCCAGCTCGCGCCGCGATCGGTTGATTTAAAAACACATTCCGCCGCGGTGTAGAGCACATCGGGATTGTGCCGCGACATGATGAACGGCGTGACCCACTGAAACCGATGCGCGAGATCGACCGCACCGTGCCCCGAGTTGTCCATCGGCCACACACTGATGTCCTGTGACTGCTCTTTATTCTTGTCGTAACGATTGATGTAGCCCTCGCTATTCGAGTAAATCACTCGCCAATCGCGCGGATCGGGCAGAACAAACCCGCATTCGCCGCCACCGGCGGGATACCAATCTTCCGGCCCAATCGTACCGGAATCGGTGCGGCTCGCGATGCAGACATTCGAGTTGTCCTGTTGCGCACCGTAAATGTGATACGGGAACGCGTTGTCAGTGGCGACATGATAAAATTGCGCCGTCGGCTGATTGTTGAGTGTCGTCCAGTTCTTGCCGCCGTCGGTGGAAATGCTGGCGCCGCCGTCATTGGCGTTGCCGATTCGATTTGGATCGTTCGGATCAATCCAGAGACCGTGATGATCGCCGTGGCGCGCCGGCAGAAGGTTGAACGTTTTTGCGCCATCCACCGATTTGAATGCGCCCGTGTTCAATACGTAAACGGTATCGGGCGACTTCGGATCCGCGTAGATTTTGCTGAAATACCAGGCGCGCTGACGAAAACGCCCGTCGTCATTGATCTTGGTCCATTTTTCGCCGCCATCTTCCGAGCGAAAAATGCCGCCTTCCTTCGCCTCGATAATCGTGTAGACGCGATTTGAATCCGCGCCCGAGACCGCGATGCCGATTCGCCCAAGAATTCCATCCGGCAATCCATTTCCCGTTAGCTGTTTCCAAGTGACGCCATTGTCTTCGGATTTATAAAGACCGCTTCCGGATCCGCCGCTGGAAAAGAACCACGGTTGCCGCCTCGCCTGCCACAAAGCCGCGAAAACGACATTCGGATTCTTCGGGTCGAACACGACATCGATGCCGCCGGTGTTCTCATCTTTGAACAAAACTTTCGTCCACGTCTTCCCGCCATCGCTCGTCCGAAAAATCCCGCGCTCCGCGTTCGCTCCGAAGGCATGCCCGAGCGCCGCCACCAGCACGATGTCGGGATTCGTCGGGTGAACGATGAGCGCGCCGATCTGGCGCGTTTCGCGCAGTCCGACATTCTTCCAATTCTTTCCGGCATCGACCGATTTATAAACACCGGTGCCGTAAGTTGTATTCCCGCGGATGGCCGCTTCACCCGTGCCAACGTAAACCGTGTTGTGCTCGCTCGGCGCCACAGCCATGGCACCGATTGAAGAAATATCCTGTTTGTCGAAAATCGGCGCCCAATTCGCGCCTCCGTCGCTGGTTTTCCAAACCCCGCCGGCGACCGCACCGAAGTACCACGTGTTCGGTTCGCCCGGCACACCTTCGATGGCGAGCGCGCGCCCGCCCCGGAACGGCCCGACCTGTCGCCATTGCATTCCGCTGAAAAGTTTCGGATCAACCGTCGGCGCCGGAATCGGGGAGGGCGAAGGCGCGGCGATAATCGTGCCTGCGAAGGCGAACAAGCAGAAAAGGAGAAAGGAGACGCGCGACATCATAGGGCGTAAGCTCCGAGAGTTATTGGCCGCATTCAACTGCAAACGGTTGCAACCTTGTGCCCCGCCAACTTTCGGTTTTGTCCCCGCCCGGTAGCGGCGCGTTAACGACGACCGCTTAAGGCAGTCTCCGTGCACTCACTGACTCTGCATCGGAAGCAACGTCTAAGGCACTATTGTCAGCGGCGAAGACATGCCGACGCTATTGAAATAGGCTGTCACTGTGACCGTCGCCTGCCCGGTTCCAGGTGTACTCGGCGGCTGCGTATCAATCCGAAAAGTGACGACTCTGTGCCCGGCTGGAACTGTGACCGTTGCAGGAAGACTCAGGGAATCAGGTGAAAAGAGTTTAACTTTCTGGCCGGCCGGACCCGCGGGTTCGGCGAGTGTAAGAGTGCCTGTGGTGGATTGTCCTGCTGTCACCGGGTTGGGATTGAAGGCCAGTCCCACGATTGGCACGTTAGCCTTTAACGGAATGGAGATCGTCACTCCGTGTTCCAACGGCCCTCGGAAAATCGCCGTGGCGTATACGATCTTGCCCGAAGGACCAAGAACGGGCTTCGCGACCGGGTTAGAGCCATCGCTGCCTTTGAAAGTGTGCAGTACCCAAACATGACCTGCGTTATCCGCCCGGTAAACCACCCCCGCAGTGAAACTGTTAATTGGAAGGCCACCCTGCCTCGCCGTGCCGAAGAAGAATCCGTCCTGCCCGAGGAACAAATCGGAATCAGGATCGATTCCGTCACTACCATAGGTATTGAACGAATGAATGGTGGTCACGTTACCCGCCGTGTCCGCTCGAAAGATGGCGCCTTGTGTCATGCTGCCCCCATGCGCCGTGCCGTAAAAAAAGCCGTCGGCAGCCTGAATAATCCCATTCGGCTCGTTGGGTTGCGCGCCATTCGCCATCGTTGGCCCGAACACGTGAAGGAGGGTGACCTTCCCAGCCTTGGTTGATTTCCACAGCGTCCCTAATCCAAGCGCCTGCGGGTTCAGCGGACCGTCCTCAGCGCAGGTTCCGTACAAAAATCCATCCTGGGCTTCGAGAACGCTGTTGGGAACCGAGCCGTCAATACTCTCACAAAAGGTGTGCAAAGGAGTGACATTGCCGGCAACGTCCATGCGGAAGAGAGTGCCTTTAGCCGCATGGTTGGCGCAGCTGGCAGGCGCCGTCCCGTTTGTTGAAGTTGTTCCATAAAAAAAGCCATTACTCGCCTGCATCAGGAAATTGGGATTAGCCCCCTCAGTGGTCCCGTTAAAAGAGTGGACGATGGAGTAATTTCCGGCGAGGTCGACGCGGTAGACGGTGCCAGAAGAGTTCGCGCCCCCGAACCCGGTGAGTCCATAAATGGATCCATCGCTTCCTCGAATTAATCGGCCCGGCTCCGAACCGTCCGGCGTATTGGTAAAGGTGTGGACGATTGTAAAGGTTCCGGCACGGTCAATCGTGTAGAGAACGCCATCCCCAACTCCAGCACTGCCACCTAGGAAAGTAACGCCCCATAGGGTGCCATCTTCGGTTTTAAGTAGAGACGTGGGCTCGTTACCGTCCGGCCCGCTGAAGGAGTGAAGGATTTTTGCGTCGGCGACAGTCGTCCAACACGACAGAAGCGCGACAATGAGGATTAGAAAAATTAGGGGAGTGGATTTGAGCTTCATGATCTTTGCGATGTTCATGCTAATTGGTGGAAAAATAAGGCAAGCGCCGCAGCCTTCCAACGCCTGATAGGTAACGGCATTGTTACTTAAGTGCGGTAGAAACAGTTTGTTGAGCTAGGTGAAGGTGCTGCTGGATCGACCAGCGCGCTCCAGCAAAACACTTGCACCTGCGCCCGCTCACCCTCAACTTTCAAGCGCGCTCGTGCTCCGATGACCACCGCCAACAAAATCACGCTCATCCGCATTCTCATGATCCCGGCGTTCGTGACGATGGCGATTTATTATGGTCAAAGCATCGCGCGCGGCGCCCCGCTGGAGTGGTAGCGCTTCACCGCCATCCTGATTTTCCTGGTTGCATCGGTGAGTGACGGTCTCGATGGCTATGTCGCGCGCCGTTATAACCAGCGCAGTTCGCTCGGCGTGGTCCTCGATCCGATCGCCGATAAGGGCCTGTTCTTGAGCGGCATTATTACTCTCAGCATCAACAACTGGAGCAAAATCGATCCCGGATACGCAGCGTTTGGTGAATTGCCGCGGGATCGATGTCGGCCAGGCGGTAATTCACCGTCAGCGATCGTCCGGCGCAGGGATATATAGTTTTTTGTGCCGATGAACTCGGCTACGGCTTTGAACTTTTTCTGCCGGATTCGTCCGTCGCAGCACTACGCGACAATCATTCTGGGCCGCTCAACCTGAACTTTCCTCAACGCACGGTGACTTTGGCAGAGTCGCTCCCGCCGAGGTTGCTCGTCACGGTTATGTTCAGCGGATTGTTTATTCCAGTGAATTTGGCGCTGTAGTTGCCACCGCCGTTGTTGGTCATCTTACCGAGCACCGAGCCTGTGCTGGTAACGGAGACAGTTAAGGTGGCGGTGTCGCTTGTATCGGTCGCAGTGACCACGAGACGGCGCCGACTGCTGTTGTAGCGCGGAGCCGGGGTGATCTGCACTGTATCGGTGTGAGGTGCGGCATTGCCGGTATCAAAGGCGTAGAGATAGGTATAAGGGTCAGCAGCGTAGTCGTTCACATCCATACCCATATAAGCTGTCGCGCCATCGGCGCTGAATCGGGCCCGAGAAACAGGGGAAACAAAGCCGCCGTTTTCCGCCGGGAGATCGCTCTGCCAGTTTAACGCGCCGGTTTTTGCGTTGATCCCCTGAATCGCACTCGTTCTTCCCATGCCATTGGCTCCCACCACAACCACCGTGTTTGAGGGATCCACTACAGGGCCGGCCGCGAAGTAGTCGCTGTCTGGAAGCGTCCACTTGACGCTCAGGTCCGGGTTGAGCGCGCGGAGGTTGGTGGGGAAACTCTCGCCCTGATAAATCGTGCCATCAGAACCGACATTGGGCGCGCTCAAGGTCCCGCTGAAAAAGGTTGAGCGCAGCAGATTGCCACTGGGAGCGAAGACGCCGAGCTGGTTGCGGGCGATGTCGGAATAAATGTTTCCATTTGCGGCGACGGCTGGTTGCTCGTCCGAGCCGCCGGCCGAGCGGGCGAAAAGGAATGTGCCCCCAAGCTGAAAGAATTGCAGGCCGCTATTAGTATCGATGTTATTCATCACAAAGTAGAAGCGGTTCGTCCCAAACACGATTTCGCGGGTGCGAAATTCTTGTCCCCTTCCGGGAAGGTAACCAGGACGGTTCCTGAGGACCTGGCCAGCCGGCGAGATGGTCATTTCGCCCAAACCATTCGCCAGTCCGGCATCCTCGCCCACAGCGTAGATGTTGCCATCAGGTCCGACATTTGGCCCCGCTCCTATCTGTCTTCCGCTTGGCTCGTTCACTTTCCACTTCAGGGTCCCATCCGGCTTGACTGCGTAAACCGAGTTTCCCGCAGAAGCGAAATAGATCGTGCCGTCAGTCCCCACGTCCACCGACTCAACCGCCGTGGGAGAAGTTGTAAATATCCATTTCAAGGCGCCGTTAGGCGTCAGAGCGTAAAGATGACCGCTGACATCGAGGGCGTAAACGGTCCCATCCGCCCCGACACCTGGTCGACCTTGGATGTAAGGACCATATGCCTGGAAACGCCAGCGCACGTGACCAGCCTCCGCCGGGCGCTGCGTCACTGTCAGCGCAATCGCGTTGCTCGCGCCGGCGGACGTGATTACCTGCACCGGCTGCGAACCGAGTGGCGCGGCTTCTGGCACGTAGGCGGTGATGTCGGTGTCTGTCCAGTTGCTGACGGGCGCGGTCGTGCCGCCGCTCGTGACCGCGCTGCTGCCCCGTTGCGCGCCGAAGTTACTGCCGTGAATGACAAGACGGCCGGCTCGTGGCAAAGAGGTAGCTGACAAGGAATTGACAACAGGCGCGCCCTCCCCGCGAGCACCGTGGGGGGAGACAAGCGTGGCCGTCAATAACAAGATTGCAATGGAGAGGAATGAATTCGCCATAAACACGGAAAATGAACGAGATCGAATTCCGCGACAAGTAGCCAAAGGTAACGTTGCTGTTACCGGGTTGAATGGTGATTGCCGCGGGCACGGAATCTCCCGATACGGTCGGGACGCCCTGCAACACCGCGATCTTGGCCGCCCCAGCCGATCAGAGCAACGCCCGGTTCTTTCCAGATGTCCGACCGGATGCGGGCGGGCGCGCGGTTCCCGCTCACTATCGCTCATCGGAATGAGATATGCGCGATAGACTTGGGCGTGGCTCCGGCAGTGCCCGGTGTGAGCTACCGCGTCCTCGGTGCAAGATCACTCGTTGGCTAATTCGGCAGTGGGGCACAGCCGCGCCGATGCCACGCGCCCGATGACAACCGCCAACAAAATCACGCTCATCCGGATTCTCATGATCCCGGCTTTCGTGACAATGGCGATCTATTACGGCCAAAGCATCCAGCGCGGCGCACCGCTGGAGTGGCAGCGCCTTACTGCCATTCTTATTTTTCTCATCGCGTCGGTCAGCGATGGCCTCGATGGCTACGTCGCCCGCCGTTACAATCAGCGCAGCTCCCTCGGCATCGTGCTGGATCCGATCGCGGACAAGGGGCTGCTCCTCAGTGGCATTATCACGCTGAGCATCAGCAATTGGAGCAAAATCGATCCTGAATACGGCCGCTTTCCCGCCTGGTTTCCCGTGCTCGTGATTTCACGCGACGCCGTCATTCTCGTCGGCACAGCCGTGCTCTATTTTCTGATCGGTCCTAACATCAAAGTGCGGCCGAGCTGGACCGGCAAAGTCGCGACGGTATTGCAAATGGGCGCCATTGCCTGGGTGATGCTGCAACTCCAATGGCTGCCACTCATCTGGATCGTGGGCGCGGCCGGATTGTTCACGCTTGTTTCCGGCGTCATCTACGTGCTTGCAGGTGTGCGCCAGCTTCAGGCCGCCGGTCACGCCAACGGTCCGCGCTAATCTCTGCCATGAACAACGTCGCCATTGTGGGGCGGCCGAATGTCGGGAAATCGGCCCTGTTCAATCGTCTGGCGAAACGCCGCATCGCCATCGTCCACGATCAGCCGGGGATTACGCGCGATCGCATTTCGGTGACGGCCGAAGCTAATGGAAAACCGTTCACGCTTTGGGACACAGGCGGGATTGTTGGCGCCGGCGAAAGCGAATTAAGCGCTGATGTGCGCGTCGCCGCTGAACGCGCCATGGAAGAGAGCGCGCTCATTCTCTTCCTGGTCGACGCACAGGATGGATTGAATCCGCTTGATCGCGAGCTGGCGCGTTTCCTTCGCAGAATGAGCAAACCGGTTTTGCTCGTTGTTAACAAGATCGACGATCCAAAGCACGAAAATCTGGCAAACGAATTTTCCGAGCTTGGATTCACAGATATTTTCTCGGTCAGCGCCGCTCACGGACGAGGCATCGCCGAGCTTATTCAAGCCATCGCTGAGTCGATCCCGGTTAATCATTCCTCTCACATTTCACCTGTCGCTTCTCCCTTAAAGATCGCGATCGTCGGCCGACCGAACGCCGGTAAATCCTCACTCGTGAACGCGCTCCTGCAGGACGACCGCGCTATCGTCAGCGAGCTGCCAGGCACCACCCGGGACGCGCTCGACATCGAGTACGAGCGTGATGGAAAACGCTACGTTTTCATCGACACCGCCGGCATTCGCGCCCGAAGCAAACACTCCAGTTCGGTCGAGGTTTTTTCGGTGATGCGGGCGGAGAAAACGATCGAGCGTGCCGATCTCTGCCTGCTTGTCGTCGATGGAGTGGAGGGAGTGCGAGCGCAGGATCGGCGCATCGCCGGCCTGATTCAGAAGGCGCGCAAGCCGTGTATCGTCGTCCTGAATAAATGGGACTTGGTAAGTAGCGGCCGCAAGTCACGCGAAAAAATGGAACAGATTATCGCGATCGCGCGCGACGAACTTTTCTTCCTCGACTATGCGCCGGTGCTGGTGACGAGTGCGCTGACGGGCGAACATGCGGCGCGCATCTTTCGCCTGATCGAAAATGTGCGCCGCGCGGCCGACGTCCACATTGGAACGGGGAAACTAAACCGATTGTTGCACGCGGCCTTCGCCTCAAATCCGCCGCCGCTGGTGAGCGGCAAAAGGCTAAAATTGCTTTACGCCACGCAAGTTTCCGCCGACGAAAGGCGTGCGTTGCCGCCGCCAGAAATCGTGCTCTTCGTTAATTCCCCTCGTCTGCTGCCAGAGCCGTTCCGGCGCTTCCTCGAATCGAGAATTCGCGAAACGGAATCATATCCCGGTTTGCCGATTTTGCTCACGGCCCGCGCGCGAAAGTCATCTGTAGTTTGATCGAACGTTCCTCGGCCGCCTTCTGTCATAAACAGCCTCAATGAAATCGACGCAGGAAATTACTCAGCAGGTGCAGGAACTCAGCCGCTGGATTGCGCCCGTGCGCGAACAAGTCGCACATGTCGTCGTCGGGCAAAAATACCTGGTCGACCGACTTCTTCTCGGCTTGCTTGCCAACGGTCACGTGCTGCTCGAAGGCGTTCCCGGCCTGGCCAAGACGCTGACCGTCAAAACCCTCGCGTCCTGCATTCAAACCGGTTTTCAACGTTTGCAATTTACGCCCGATTTGCTTCCCGCGGATCTCATCGGCACCCTCATTTACAATCCGCGCGACGGCGAATTCACCACCAAATTCGGCCCTATTTTCTCCAACTTAATTCTGGCCGACGAAATCAACCGCGCGCCCGCGAAAGTGCAAAGCGCGCTCCTGGAAGCGATGCAGGAACGCCAGGTCACGATTGGTGAAAAGACCTACCCACTTTCAGATCCGTTCCTTGTCCTGGCTACGCAAAACCCACTCGAGCAGGAAGGCACTTATCAGCTTCCCGAAGCACAGCTCGACCGTTTCATGTTCAAGCTTAACGTTGGTTACCCGCAGAAAAGCGAAGAGCGCCGCATCCTCGATTTAATGGCCACTTCTTCGCCCGATCTGAGCGTCTCCGCCGTGGTCGATCCGCAACAGATCATCGCCGCGCGCGAGATCGTGAACAGCATCTACATCGATGACCGCGTGAAGGATTACATCGTCGATATTGTCTGGGCAACGCGCGAACCTGCTGCATACAAATTGCGGCTCGACGGTCTCCTGCGTTACGGCGCATCACCACGCGCCACCATTTACCTCGCTCTGGCCGCCCGAGCTCACGCTTTTCTCAATGGCCGCGGCTACGTCACACCGCAGGACATTAAGAGCATCGGCCCGGATGTGCTGCGCCACCGCATCATTGTCAGCTACGAAGCGGAAGCGGAATCCATCACCAGCGAGACGATCGTGGAAAGGATCTTCGCTGGTTTGCCGGTGCCGTGAGCGAATGGGCTAGTGAGACTCGGTGCCGTTTTCGCTTTCGACCGTGCCAATAAGCAACGGATTAATGCGCTCACTCGAATTCCGATCCCCGTGAAAATAAAAGAATACGCCCGGCTTTGGCAACCAGACAAAATCCGGGTGCGGAATTTCGAGCTTGCGGCCATCTGCCAGATGAACGCGAAAAGGCGTGAACGGAATTTCCCTCAGCAAATCCCGAATCTCCTGAAGCATTGCATGATTATGCGACCAGCAGGATCTAAACTCAAGTGAACGAGCGGCAGGACAGAACGCAGGAGATTCTCAAAAAAATCCGGGTCCTCGAAATCAAAACGCGCGGCTTGGTCGAGGCTGCGTTTGCCGGCGATTACCACAGCGTCTTCAAGGGGCGCGGGATGAATTTCGAAGATGTGCGGGAGTATCAGCCGGGCGATGAGATTCGCGCGATCGACTGGAACGTGACGGCGCGGCTCGGCAGCCCGTTTGTGAAGAAGTTCACCGAGGAACGCGAACTCACGGTCATGCTCATCGTGGATGTGAGCGCATCGGGAAATTTCGGCAGCACTTCGCAATCGAAACGCGAGTTGGCGGCCGAAGTCGCCTGCCTCATCGCTTTCAGCGCAATTCGCAACAACGACAAAGTGGGGCTTCTTCTTTTCAGCGACCAGCTCGAACTTTTCATCGCGCCAAAAAAGGGACGCTCACACACATTGCGCATTATTCGCGAAATCCTGTTTTTCGAACCAGCCGGTCGCGGAACTGATCCCGCGGCCGCGCTCTATCATCTCAACAAGATTGTCACGCGCCGCGCTGTCGTGTTTTTGATTTCAGATTTTCAAGCGCGGGATTTCTCGCGTGAGCTGGCGGTGACGGCGCGGCGGCACGATTTGATTGCCATCCGCATTCAGGACGAACGAGAACGCGCACTTCCGAATATCGGAATCATCACGTTGGAAGATGCGGAGACAGGGCACCAGCTCGAGATCAACACGGCCGACCGGGAGGTACGCACGCGCTTCACTGCGCTGGCCGAAGCGCAGGACGCTGAGCTAAAAAAAGTGCTGCGACGAAATCGAATCGATCGCATCGATCTGTGCACGGGCGATGATTATTTGCCGGCTCTGCGGACGTTCTTCAAGAATCGTGCACGGCGAATGATGGTGCGCTAAGGATGCAACTTCTCGCTCAGTATACATTCCACGATATCGCGCCGCCCGTGGATTACTCTCTCATTCCGCCGTGGATGATCTTTCTCGGCAGCGTCATCCTGCTCGCACTGATTGGATTGATTGTTTGGTACGCGCGAAGGTTTTTCCGCAAACGAATGCCGACGCGCTCAGCGCGGGAACGCACGCTCGACGCTTTAGGGCTAATGGAAGGCAAACTCGAATCGACCCCGCCCTATCAATTCAGCATCGAGGTCTCAGACGTCTTGCGCCGTTACGTGCTCGAACAATTTGATCTGCCCATGACGCGCCAAACGTCGATCGAGTTTCTGAACGCAATTGCGGAGGCGGAGAATTTCTCAAACGACGAAAGAAGCCTGCTCACAGATTTTCTCGAGCGCTGCGACTTGATTAAGTTTGCGCGCTACGAGGCGACGGTGGAGGACAGCCGGCGGCTGCTGGAAGAGGCACGCCGTTTTGTGGAAGGAGGCGCACTTGTCCCCGCCTGACTGGCTTCGCGGCCAGGGGCTCACCTTCGCCCAGCCGTGGTTTCTGCTTCTTCTACTCCTCATTCCGCTGCTCGCGTATCTCCGCGGAAAGTTCGGGCCTCGCGCCGCCATCGTCTTCTCGGCGACGGCGCCATTTCAGGCGATTGGGAAAGCAAGCGTAAGCCGCGCCGGGAAAATTTTACGCGCGCTGGTTTGGCTCGCGCTTGCTGCCTTCATGGTGGCGATGGGGCGACCCCAGCTGGGTAAGTCGCTTACGCAGGTGGAGGCGAGCGGAATCGACATCATGCTCGTCCTCGACGTCTCCGGCTCGATGTTGATTAAGGATTTTACCATCGGTAATGACGAGGCGACGCGGCTCGATGCCGTGCGCGTGGTGACGCGCAAATTCATCGAAGGACGCCCCAATGACCGAATTGGGATGATCGCATTTGGCACGCGGCCATATGCCGTTAGCCCAATGACCCTCGATCACGAGTGGCTGCTGCAAAACCTCGATCGCGTTCGCATCGGTCTGGTGGAAGGAGCGACGGCGATCGGGTCTGGCATGGCCGCAGCTGGCAACCGATTGAACGACAAACAATCCAAGAGTCGCGCCGTCGTGCTGATGACCGACGGCGACAACAACGCCGGCAAAATCCCGCCTAATACTGCCGCGGAAGCTCTGAAGGCTCTGCGGATTAAACTTTACGCCATCGGTATCGGGACCAATGGCATCGCACCCTATCCAGTGTTTAATCCGCGGACGGGGGACCCGATTACTGACGCGCTGGGCAACATTCTCTATGAGAACGCGCGGGTGACGTTTAATGAAGCGGGCCTGCGAGAGGTAGCGGGAATCGCCGATGGTAAGTTTTACCGCGCGACTGACACACGGTCTCTCGAGGAAATCTTCGCCGAGATTGACAAGCTGGAGAAGACGAAGGTGAAGATGAAAAAATTCCAGGAGTACCGCGATTTGTTTCCAGTTTGTATAGCGGCGGGATGCGGGTTGCTGATCGGGCAATTGCTGCTTGGACAGACGATTTGGAGGCGCTTGCCGTGAAGGATCGCGCGAAGACGGCGGTCATAGACCGCCGCTACAGCTAAGCGTATGAGCTTTGGCGCACCGCTTTGTTTTTGGGCGCTGGCGATATTGCCCGCGCTCGCGCTGCTTTACCTTCGCGGTGAGCGGCGCAGCGCGGTGCTTCTGCGCGAGTTTGTTTCGACCCGTTTGCTGCCGCAGCTTTCCGGAAACATCGATCGATTTCGTCGCGGGCTACGGTTCGGGTTTGCTTTGCTCGCACTGGCGCTCTCGGTCGCGGCGCTGGCTAAACCGCGCTGGGGTTACTCCTACGACGATGTGAAACGGCGTGGACTCGATTTGCTTGTTGCGGTCGATACTTCGCGCAGCATGCTTTCGAACGACGTCACGCCGAACCGTCTCGATCGCGTGAAACTGGCGACGCAGGATCTAATTACCGAACTAACGGGCGATCGCGTCGGGTTGATTGCATTTGCCGGACGCGCGTTTTTGCAGGCGCCGCTGACGATTGATTACGACGCGGCCATCGAGTCGATCAACGATCTCGACACGAAGACGATTCCAGAGGGCGGCACTAACATCAGCGAAGCGATCGCGATAGCGGTTTCGACATTCGGCAAGAGCGCCATGGGAAACCGCGCGCTGATTATCTTTACCGATGGCGAAGAGCTCAGCGGCGACGCCGTGAAAGAAGCGAAGAAAGCAGCGGAGGCGGGCGTGAAAATCTTCACGATCGGCGTGGGCACGCCGCAGGGTTCTCTCATTCCGGTGGAAAACGGTTTTGTTAAAGACACAAAGGGTCAGGTGGTGAAATCGAAGCTCGACGAAAATCGATTGCGCGAGATCGCAGCTGCGACCGGTGGCACTTATCTGCACCTGGAGGGTGGGCCGCAGACGATGCGGCAGCTTTACCGGGAAGGGCTGGCAAAGTTGCAGACGGGCGAAATCGACGCGCGGCTTTCACGGCGACCGATCGAGCGATACGAGTGGCCGCTGGGTGGCGCAATCATCGCGATGATCATCTCGATGTTCATCAATGATCGTAAACCGACGCCACGGCAATCGGGAGCGCGGCCACTCGCAACGGCAGCGGCGCTAATTTTTCTTACTGGAAGACTCTTTGCCTCCGCCCCGGGGATCGATGCTTATCAGCAGCAAAAGTACGATGAGGCGCTGCGGCAATTTGAAGGCAGCCTGGCGCAGCATCCGCAGAACCACGCCACTAATCGGATGCAGTTCGATGCCGGCGCGGCGGCCTACAAGCTGCGCGATTACGACAAGGCGCTTCAGGCATTTAGCCAATCGCTGCTTTCACCTGATCTGCAACTCCAGAGCAAGGGTCACTACAACCTGGGCAACACGCTCTACGAACGAGGTGAGAGGAAGAAGAGCGACGAAGAAAAGTTGGGCGATTGGACCAACGCGCTGCGGCATTATGAAGAGACGATGAAGCTGGATTCGAAGGATAGGCAGGCGAAAGACAATTATGAGTTCGTGAAAAGGAAAATCGATGAGCTGAAGAAGAAAAAGGAACAGCCATCGCCAACTCCGCCGCCCCAGCAGCAACAGAAAAAACAAGATCAGCAGCAGGACCAGCAGAACAATCAACAGAAAAACGAGCAGCAAAATCAACAGCAGGATCAGCAACAGCAACAGCAACAAAACCAGCAACAGCAGCAGAACAAACAGCAACAACAGAACCAGCCGCAACAACAGAAGCCGGACGGGTCTAATCAAAACCAGCAGCAGAAAGATTCAGAAGGCAAACAGGGCGATCAGCAGAAGAACAACGAGCGCCCAAGTCCTTCCCCATCGCCCGGCCCCGAGCAGAATCGAGAGCAGAAAAAAGAACACGGCGCGGGTGAATCGCCGACGCCCAGCCCGTCCGACCAAGGCGCTTCACCTTCGCCCTCACCGGGGGAAAAGGGCGCGAGCCCTTCGCCGTCGCCGGGCAGTGACATAGGCGAGGGCGATCAAGCGTCTCCGACACCGAACAATTCTCCGAACAAACCGCGCGAGGGCGAAATCAAAAGCGCGGGTCAGCCGAGCGACGAACAACCCAGGGAGCAGGCAGCGGAAGCGGAAGCCGAGGCGGAAAAACGTGGCGAGATGTCTCCGCAACAGGCGGAGCGGTTATTGCAGGCGATGAGAGGTGAGGAAGCGCGGGTGCAGCTCGATGAACGCAAGCCAATGCATCAGGTCTATAAAGATTGGTAAAACGGGATGTTTGATGTTCGAGGGATGAAGTCTAGCAGGATGAGGATAGTGCGCTGGGGCTTTCTGCTTTTACTCGCGGCCCCCTGCGCGCGCGCGGATTCGCCCAGCATTACAGCTGTATTAACCAGCTCGGAGACGGCTTTGGGAACGCCGGTGCAGCTTGAAATCAAGATCACAGGCGCAAATGGAGTGAGACCGCCGTCGAGCATCGCAGCGGATGGGCTGGATATTCGCTACACGGGCGAGTCGCAGAATTTTGTCATGCGCAATTTTCAGACGAGCTCGAGCGTTACGCTCACCTACACCATCATGCCGATGAAGACCGGCACGTTTACCATTCCGCCGCAAAACGTGCAGGCCGGAAACACAACACTGCGCACGCCGGAGCTGACGTTGCATGTGGTGGATGCCGGAAACCGCAGCGCCGGGAGTAACCGCGCTCCTGCGAATGCCCCGCCGGAGGAGCAGGGCAAGCTTGCCTTCGCAGAAATACTGCTGCCAAAGAAGACAGCTTACCTCGGTGAAATAATTCCCATCGTTTTGCGAATCGGATTCGAGTCGCACATGCGCCTCGCTCAGCATCCGGAGCCGCCGCAGATCGATAGCCAGGGATTGACAGTTGCGAAGTTGCAGGAACCGCAGCGAAACCTGGAGAACATCGGAGGGCGAAAGTATCTCGTATACAGCTACAAGACTGCGGTCGCCGCGGCGCGTACGGGCAACCTCGAGGTCGGCCCAACGCAATCCCGGGCGGTCGTTCTTGTGCCGCGGCGGCAGTCGACAAGGCGCATGCCCTTCGATCCATTCGGTGGCGATGACCCCTTTGCTGATCCTTTTTTCAGCGATCCATTTGGCCAGTTCCTGGAGCAGCGCGAGATCACGATCAAGAGCGAACCGATCGCACTGGAAGTGAAGGCACTGCCTGCCGGCGCGCCGCCAACGTTCGCGGGCGCGATCGGCAATTTTTCGATGACAGCGGACGCGAATCCGAAGCGCGTGCAAGTAGGCGATCCAATCACAATCAAAGCGGAAGTTTCGGGACGCGGAAACTTTGATCGCGTCAATGCGCCGGCCCTCAGCGAAGAACAGGGCTGGCACCGCTATCCACCGTCGGCCAATTTCAAACAGGATGACGACGTCGGGATCAGCGGGACGAAGACATTCGAGTTGGTTGTTTCTCCGAATGAGCAGAAGTCGAGTTTGCCGGCGCTGGCTTTTTCCTATTTCGATCCGGTGAAGGAAAAATATGTAACGCTGCAGAGCAGTGCCATGCCATTGACGGTGGAAGGAAGTGCCGTCGCGTCGTCGCCGGCCGCGGTCGCAGCGAATGCCTCACCAACACCAGGAAAGAGCACGCGACCGCAGGATATTTTGCAGCAACTTCCCAAGCGCGGAAAAATCGTGCGCACGTTTACGCCGCTTTACGCGCGGAAAGGATTCTGGCTGGCGCAGCTTGTGCCGCTGTTCTTCGCGCTCGGACTGGGAACATGGAAAGCGCGCAGCGGACGCGCGCTCAACCGCGCCGCGCTGCAAGCAGCGGGATGGCAGCGCGAGAGTGCTGAGCTGCTGCGAAAACTGCGGCGTGACGAGCTTTCGCCGCAGCAATATTTCTCGGATGCATCGCGAGTGGTGCAGCTGAAAACGGCATTGAAAGAAAACATCGACCCGGCAAGTGTGGACGCGGAAAGCGCCGGTCGCGCATTTGCCCTGGACGAAGAGCGCAGCGAAAAATTGCGGCAACTCTTCGCCACCAGCGACGAGGTCCGCTACAGCGGCGCGAGCAATGGAGCGATTTCACGGGACGGACGAGAGGAGACATTGATGTTGATCGAAAGTTTATCGTGAAACAGATCGCGCTGATCTTGTTCTTGATGTGCACGTTCGCTTTGCGCGCGCGTGCGGATGATGCCCGATTCGAGAAGGCGAATCAGGAATTTGCGGCCGGCAACTACCAGGCGGCCACCGCCGATTACAGCGGCGATGTCGGCGACGGCCTTTGGAGTGCGAACCTGTTCTACAATCTGGGTAACGCCTATTTTCGCGAAGGCGATCTCGGGCGCGCGATTCTGAATTACGATCGGGCGCTACAGATCGACGCGCATCATCCGGAAGCGGAAGCCAATCTCCGCCTCGCCCGCGATCAAACTCGTGGACTGGAGTTGACGCCATCTCCTCTGGAGAAGTTCATAAGAAATATCCGCACATCGACGTGGATTGTCGCGACAGCTATTTTGTTTTGGCTGGCTGTCATCCTGCTGGTTTGGCGTCCGCGCGGAAAGTTCCTGGCAGGAGCCGCGACTTGCCTGTTTGTAAGTGCCGCCTGCGGGTGGATGGCGCGGACACAGGAGAATGGTGTGCACGGCCAAGGCGCGGCCATTGTCGTAGCGGAGAATGCGGAAGCGCGGGTCGCCACCGCAGATACGGCACGAAGTATTCTCTTGCTGCCTCCCGGAAGCGAAGTGGTGATTTTGCAGCAGCGGGGCGATTGGAATTACGCCATGCTGCCGAATAATCAGCGCGGCTGGATTCCGGCAAAGGCGGCGGAGAGCGTGCGACTATAACGTTCCAAGCTTGGTCATCCCCAGCGGAGGATCCCATGGAAAGTGTCTTTAGGGTTACGCCACGGGATCCCTCGACGCTCGGGATGACGCCATCTTGAGCGCATGAACGCGGAGATGGACGTTCGGCACGAACAAGAAGGCGCTCCAGATCAACCTCGACGCGAAACGCTACGGAACCTTCGCCGAGATCGGCGCCGGTCAGGAGGTAGCGCGACGATTTTTTCTCGTGGGTGGGGCTTCCGGCATGATCGCGAAAACGATGTCGGCCTACGACATGACCTTCAGCGACGCCATCTACGGTCCGACAGATCGTTACGGCAGTCGCGTTCGGCTCGGCACGATGCTCGATCACGAATACCAGCTTCTGATCGAACGGCTGGATCAGAAGCTTGGCGACAAGCGCGCATTTTCGTTTTCGCCGATACCGTAGCCGCGCGCAGTTTTCGATATCACAACGAATCGCACGGTTGGCTGGGTATTCGTTTCCAGCATGAACAGCACGGCGCACCGACCCAGATCATCATTCATGTGCGGATGCTGGATGACACCTACGTGGCGCAGCAGGAAGCGCCGGGCGTAATCGGAGTGAATCTAATTTACGGCGCGTTCTATCACGCCAAGCCGGAGGATTTGATCGCTTCGCTGCAGGACAACCTTGGCCCGGGACGCATCGAAGTAGACATGATCAAATTTTCCGGGCCGGCGTTCTGCGACGTGGACAATCGCCTCATGAGTCTGCAACTCGTTAGCAGCGGATTGACTGACGCGGTCATGTTCACTGCCGATGGAGAAACAGTGCAACCGGCCGAGGTCTTCTACAAGAAGGCGATCCTGTCGAACGCGGTAGTTTCCGGCCTGTGACCTATGCGACTAACGACATGCTTGACGGCGCGGCCGAAGTTTCTTGCGGAATCGGGCTGCTACGAAAGCGATCTGGTCGTGCTCATGGAAATGACGCTGGAAAACCTGTTGGCGGAAGGCCCACTCAATCACGCCGATTTCCTCGCCTGCGTCGACATCCTGGGCGCGCTCGGACGCACCGTGCTGATCTCGAAGTTCGGCGAATATTACCGGCTGGCCGCCTATCTCGCACGTTATACGAACAAGATGCGAGGGCTGGTTATGGGCGTGCCGAGTTTGCTCGAGATCTTCGACGAGAAGTATTACGTCAATCTGGAAGGCGGAATTCTGGAGGCAATCGGGCGCATGTTTAAAGGGGCGCTCAAACTTTACGTTTACCCGATGATCGACGAGAAAAGCGGCCGAGTCCTCAGCGCTACGCAGATAGAAGTCGCGCCGAATCTCCGGTCGCTTTTCGACTACCTTATTGATAACAAATTCATTACCGAGATCACTGACTACAATCCGGAATATCTGCATCCACCCACCCGATGCGCTCGCCAGGATGCAGAAGGGTGATTGCAGTTGGGAGAAGATGGTACCGCCGGAAGTGATGGGAATAATCAGAGAGCGGGGTTCTTCGGCTACCGCTCCACTCCGCTTCGTGATCGAGAAGAAGGACAGGATTATACAGGATTACAGCGGACAGATCCTTCTGAGCTGAATCCTGCTAATCTCGTTAATCCTGTCTAGTTAATCTAGTTTTTGCAGTGGCAACGGGGGCGCAGAAGCTGCAATGTGCAACTCGGTCGCACCTGAGTTTTCCTCGGTAAAACGAAAGCGCCCGTCGTCGGCACGTTTTCCGCTACAAGGCAGACGAGCATTATGGCCAGACGCGGAAACTCTGTCATCGGCATCGATTTGGGCAAGCGCAGCTATAAAGCGGTGCTGCTGCAGAAGAAAAGTGAAACGCGCTATGTGCTCAATAGTTTCGCGACGCACGAGCTGGATGCGGAACCCGACGGAGCCGACGCCATGGCGGCGCAGCTAAAAGTGCTCTTAAAAGAGCTTGGCGGTCACACCAAAAGCTGTGCTGTCGGCGTGTCGGAGCCGAGCGCACTGCTCCGCATTATCGAGCAGCCCAGCACGCCGCCGGAGCTGCTACGGAATGCGCTTCGATACAATGGCCTAGGCATGCTCAATCAGGATTGTAAAGATTACGTGCTCGACGTTGCCGGCATTTCCCATAACACGCCGGCGGCGGAAGCAGTCTCGCCAGCCAACGAAGGCGGCGTCGCCGTCGTGCAGGCGCCCGTCTCGACCGAAACACGCTATCTCGTCGGTGGAATGTTGCGCGCCCAGGTAAAGCAAATCTCTGAGGCGATGGGGAAGGCGCGCCTTTCCGCGGAAATCCTGCAACTCGCGCCCGTCTGCTCGCTCAATGCTTTCGAGTTCGCCTACCCCGAAGTGCATCGAAGCGAACCGTTCCTCTTGCTCGACTTCGGACATTTGCAAAGCACCGTGCTCATCGGTCGAAACGGCGAGCTCACCCTGACGCGCTCTTTCGATTACGGCGGAAAAAATTTCACTGATGCGCTCACGGCCGACGGCGCGCTCGATGCAAAAGCGGCTCAGCTTTTGATCCAGCAAGGCGACGCCGGCATGGCCGAGATTTGCCGCAATTCATTAGCGCGGCTGGCCACGGAAGTGCGCAACTCCATTGGCTTTTTCGAAGGCCAACACGAAGCGCCCATCCAACGACTCTTCGTTTCCGGCGGTCTGTCCCGCATCGAAATGGTTCTACAGACGTTGAGCGATGAGCTGGGTTTACCATGCGAGATTTGGGATCCGCTGGAGAACTGCGAAGTTGCTTTGCCGGCGGCCAGACGCCCGACGCTGCAGCAGGAGTTCGCCTCTCTTAACGTAGCCTGCGGCGCCGCGTTCGAATACTTGCGCACCTAACGACTCATGCCGCTGACCCTGAATCTTCTCCACGAGGAAGTCGCCGAGCGACGCAAGCGCAAGCGCGATCCACTCAAGCTTAGCATGTATGTCGGCGTCGGCATCGGGGCGCTCCTCGCCCTCAACTATCTTTGGACTGGATATCGCGTGCTCGAAATCAAGAGCCATCTTTCACAAGTGCAGCACGACTGGGAGAAGGTCGAACCGAAGGTAACGGCAGCGCAGAAACGTGGGGAAGAATTGAATGCAATTATCGATTCGACCAAGACACTCGATAGTCTCATCGATGCGCGTTACTACTGGGCGCCGCTGCTGGAGAAGATAGCGCGATGCGTCACGCCCAATGTGCAGCTGACTAATTTCGACGGCTCCTCCGCCGAAGACAGCAGTATCACGTTCACGCTTGACGGGATGGCGGCCGGAAGCGAGCCGCGCGCCGTGGCAGAGGATTTCCGGCAAATGTTACTCGAACAGGTCGGAAAGGAACAACAGGGAGCAAAGGTGGAATTCAAGGCGCTGGAGGACCTCGACACAGTAATGCCGGTAGGCGGCAGTAATGTCGGCGTGGCGCATTTTGTCGTCGCGGTCGAGTTCAATCCACATCCAGCCCCCACGGCCACGCCACCGCCGCGGCGCTCACGAGCGAAAAAAGAGGAATAAGATTTGAACAAGGAGCAAACAAAGAAACTCGTTCTCGGCGGCTTCGGAATTATCGGACTGCTCTACGTTTACTTTGCTTTCTTTATCGGCCCGCTCCACCGGAGCGAGCAAGCGATGACGGATAGAATCGCCGACCTGCAAGGTAAGATCGCCTCGTCCAAGAGCGAGATGGCAAAAGCGGCCAGACTGGAAGAGAACGCTCGCGCTGCCACCAGTCATTATGACGCCCTGCGTGCCCTCAGCCCGGAGGGCGCTCCGATTGCGTGGTTTCCGCCGCGGATGAAAGCATTCTTTGCCGAACAACACATCGACAAAGCGAGCGCGCGACTGGAATCGACCACCGCCTCGAAAGAGAAGGAGCTCGCTAACTGGTCGCGATATACCTGGGCAATTGATCTGCCGCAGGCCGACTTCGTCACGCTGGGCCACGCGATTACTTTACTCGAGAACTCCGAGCCGCTGCTTGCCATCAAAAAGCTAACGATTCGTGCGGCCACGGAATCGCCCGAACTACAACAGGCATCGCTTACCGTTGCTACGATTATCGACCGGAAATGAAGCGATTACTTCTTCTTACTCTGCTGGCGCAGAGCGGTCTGGCCGCTGAAGCGCCCAAGCTCGAGCTAAAACATCCTTCGTCCTTTTCCGTGCAACCGAGCGACCGCAATCCATTCTGGCCGATTGGTTGGAAGCCGGCCGGCAAAGGAAGCGCAGAACCGGTCGGTCCGGCTATCCCGCCCGCGTCCTTTGCCGTCACCTCCATCACACTCGACCCCGGCGCTCACTTCGCCATCATTAACGGCAAAGTAATGGGCGAAGGACAGCAGTTCGGGCTGCAGATGGGCGGACAGATTTATCAGGTCACGGTCAAGAGCATTGAGGATGGTCGTGTTGTGCTGACCCGTGGTAACGAAGAGATAGTCGTGCCGCTGCGTCGAAAGTAGTTAGCTACTACTCCGAGCTACTTCAGTCAAAGGCACAAACTTGCTTTCGTGTAGTTGAACGACTTTGCTCCCCGCGAGCAAACGATACCACTCGACAGCCGAGCCTATCACGATAAGCAGCACGAGAAGGAGAAAAGATGCCGCGACAAACGCGTCAAACCGCCACACTGCCGCCTGTCGTGCCAGGTCCGCAGCCTTGCTCGCATTTGCGATCCCGCCGCCACTCGCCAGCAAATCACGGGCGCCGGCGATAAACCCTAACTTTGGATCGAGCGAAAAGATCTTCATGTAACCAGCCGAGAATGTCACCGCCGTCATGAACAGAAGCGGCACGAGAGTTACGGCGATATAACGAGTCTTGTTCATTTTGATGAGCAAGGTCGTGCCCAGGCAAAGCGCAATAACGGAGAGCAACTGGTTGGCGAGCCCGAAAAGGGGCCAGAGTGTGTTGATACCGCCGAGCGGATCGATCACGCCCTGGTAAAGAAACCAACCCCAGGCTGCCACGAGCAACGCGCTGGCAAAAAAGTTTGCCGTCCAGGAACGCGTGTTACCGAGTGGCCGCCAAAGGTTGCCCAGCAAATCCTGCAGCAAAAATCTGCCCACGCGCGTACCGGCATCGATCGTGGTGAGAATAAACAACGCCTCGAACATGATGGCGAAGTGATACCAGAGCGCCAGCGCCGTCGGGCTGGCGGAGACGCGCGCGAACATGTGCGCCATGCCGACGGCAAACGTCGGCGCCCCGCCGGCACGTCCAAACATGGTTTGCTCACCGAGGTTGTGCGCGAGATCCGTCATCTGCGATTCGTTCACCGGGAATCCAGCAGCGGAAACTCTCGCGACGACTTCGGCGGGCGCACCTTTGCTGTTGATGGCGAAATACTGACCCGGCTCCAAGACGCAGGCTGCGATCAACGCCATTAGCGCCACCATCATTTCCGTGATCATCGCCCCATAACCGATATCGCGGATGCGGGATTCCCGCTCCAGCATCTTTGGGGTCGTGCCCGACGCGATGAGCGAGTGAAAACCAGATACCGCCCCGCAGGCGATCGTTATGCAGACGAAGGGAAAGACGGGCCCGGCAAAAACGAGGCCGCTGCCATCGATGAACCTGGTGAGCGATGGCATTTGCAGCGCTGGATGAATGAGCACCACTGCTACGGCTAACGCCAACACCGTTCCCAACTTCAAAAAGGTGCTCAGATAATCGCGCGGCGTTAGCAGCATCCACACCGGCAGGATCGACGCCGCCAAACCATAAGCCATGATGGCCCAGGCCAGCCATTTGTCGCTTTGGCGAAACCAGGCTTCGATCGCTGGATAGTGCCCCAGAAATTGCCCGCCCCAGACGGCAAAGAGCAGCCCGGCGACACCGAATGCCGTAATCCAGCCCACGCTTATTTTCCCGCTGCGCAATCCGGCTCCCATGATGAGCGCGATTGGGATCGTCATGGCGATGGTGAAAACGCCCCACGGACTTTTCGCCAGCGCCTGCACTACGACCAGGGCCAGGACCGCGAGCAAAATCGTCATGATGGCGAGCACGCTGATCAGGGCCAGCGCGCCAACGCCAGCGCCGATTTCTTCCTTCACCATCTGGCCGAGAGTTTTCCCGCGCCGCCTCACCGACGCGAAGAGCACGATCATGTCGTGCACGCCTCCGCCAAGCGTGGCGCCGATCAGAATCCAGAGCGTTCCCGGCAAAAACCCGAACTGCGCTGCCAGCACGGGCCCGACGAGCGGTCCTGGACCCGCAATGGCGGCGAAATGATGGCCGAAAACCATCCAGCGATTGGTGGGCACGAAATCTTTGCCATCGTTTTGCACCAGCGCGGGAGTCGCGCGGCCGTCATTGAGAACGAGAACTTTGGTGGCGAGCCATTTGGAATAGAAACGATAACTGATGGCAAAGGCGCAGAGACCAGCGACGACGATCCAAAGAGCGTTAACGGATTCACCGCGAGAAAACGCCAGCAGCGCGAGCGAGCCGAGGCCGAGCAAGCTGACGGCGATCCAGAGAAGTTTGCTCCACCAACGCATCGCGTCCATCAGTCTAGTCCGCTCCGTAACCTTTTGCTACTGACCGTCGTTGACACCGCTGCTGCCTTCGGTATAAGAGCCGGCTTGCGTTTCTCGCAGAAGATCGGAAAAATCGTCAACGGCGAAGCGCTTGATAGCGTCACGCGCCACACCCGCGCGTTTCTGCGCAACCGACGCTTCCCCGCGCGCGTGACCGCCAGCTCGATCATCAAATCGATCGATCCGCAGCGCTTCGAGGAAATTCGCCGCAAGTATGCCGATCCAACCGCCCCGCCGGATGCGCCGCCGAAATACCTCGACCTGCGCGAGTGGATGCGCATCAACGTGCAACGCGCGCGCGAGCTCGAGCTCGATTACGCGCCGCCGAGCAGTGTCCTCGATATCGGCTGCGGCGCCGGTTATTTTCTCTACATCTGCAAAACGCTCGACCACGAAGTGCTTGGGCTCGACATGGATTCGTTCCCAATGTTTCGGGAATTGACCAAGCTTCTCAAAGTGCCGCGAGTCATCGCGCGCATCGATGCATTCCGGCCGTTGCCAAAATTCGAGCGCAAGTTTGATCTCATCACGGCGCATTTGATTTGTTTTAATGCCCACAAAAGCGACAAGCTGTGGGGGCCGGCGGAGTGGGGTTTTTTCCTCGACGATCTCACATCGCATCTCACTCCCGGTGGCCGCGTCTGGCTGGAGTTGAACCGCGAATACGACGGCAGCTATTACTCATCGGAACTGGCCGCGTTCTTTCGCCAGCGCGGGGCCGAGCTTCATTCTTACCGCGTCGTTTTCAATCGAGGGACGCTCGTGCCTGCCACAGCTGCCCCAGTCGCGTCGCGAAATCATCACGCCGCCGTCGATGTTCCTCGACCACAGCCGCAGGCGCACGCTCGGTAAAGGCAGCGTTGCCTAGCTTCGTCTCGGTCGCTTTCAGATCGGCTTCCAGTTTCGCGATCTCTTTGTCCAGGCGATCGCGCTCACTCGCGCGATCGGTTTCCTCGCGCAATAAAAACAGTTCGCCCAATTCTGTTGCTGCGACGGACGAGCCGGGAGGCGGCTGGAAGTTTGGATCGACTTTGAACGCCTCGGCGTTGAGCAGACGCGCAATGGTTGCGCCCTCGTGCGCGATCCACGATCGAGCGTCGCGGAGAACGAACTGCACTTTGCGATTGGACGCCACTCGTGCTACCGCGCGCAGGTTTCTCCCCGCTTCCACCGTTGCATAGATCATGCGCACGCGTGATCGCGCAGTCTGCACCAGCGATGCCTCGCCGAAATCAAACGGCGGCGGCATGGACGCGAAATCGAGAAAGTCCTGCGCGCTGCCGCCGAAGCCCATCCGCGACCAGAGTTCATCCGTCACATGCGGCATGAATGGGTGGAGCAGCCGCACGATGGCAGAGAGAACATAATCCATCGTCGCCAGCGTGGATTTCTTGCGTGCCTCATCAGCGCCAAAGATATCGGTCTTGGCCGCTTCGACGAACCAGTCACAAAAATCGTTCCAAACAAAATCGTAAAGCCGCTGCGCGACTGCGTTGAACTGATACTGGCGATAGCTCGCTTCCGTCGCCGCGATCGTTTCGTTCTGCCGAGCCAGCAGTTCCACGGCGTAAATCGACAGCTCTGCCCGATCCAGCTCGCCCGCCAATGCACCGTGCATCTGACGGAAACGCGCCACGTTCCAGAGTTTGGTGGCAAAATTCCGTCCTTCTTCGATTTGCTTTTCATCGAAGCGAACGTCCTGCCCGCTCGGCGCCATGCGCATCAGCCCGAATCGCAAACCATCGGCGCCGTACTTTGCCATCAACTCCAGCGGATCAGGTGAATTGCCGAGCGACTTCGACATCTTGCGCCCCTCCTTGTCGCGAATCAGCCCCGTAAAAAAGACGTCGTGAAACGGAATGTTGTCCTCGTCCCGCTCCGACTTTCCCGGCTTTAATTCCAGCCCGGCGATGATCATTCGCGCCACCCAGAAAAAAATAATGTCAGCTGCCGTGACCAACACACTCGTCGGGTAGAACTTCGCCCGCGTCTCCGCGTCCATGGTTTGGAAGGCCCACAGCCACGAGGAAAACCAGGTATCAAGTGTGTCGGGATCCTGCGTCCACCCTTCGCCGGGCGCATCGATCCCGACGCGCATTTCATCTTCCCGATACCAAACCGGAATGCGGTGGCCCCACCAAACCTGCCGGCTAATGCACCAGTCCTGAATATTCTCCAGCCATCGCGCGTAAACTTTTTCCCAGTGCACCGGAAAGAAGCGAATGAGGTGCTCGCGCACGACTTCCAGTGCCTGCTCCGTTTTCGGGTAATGCAGAAACCATTGCTCGCTTAGCCGCGGCTCGATCGGAACGCCGGCGCGTTCGCTGAAGCCGACGTTGCTCTCGTGCGGCTCCGTCTTCGCAAGCAGACCGCGCTCGCGCAGAATCTCC
>JBBRAF010000025.1:0-43548 GCA_038207045.1 Chthoniobacterales bacterium | reverse complement strand
TTTCCCTTCCGCATCGGCCCGGCGGACTTGCTCTGATCCGCGCACCATCTCCTTCAAATGTCGGAGAAGCTCACTCTGCTCATCGATGAGCAACTTCGAGTAACCCACGATGTCGACACAGAGCACGTGGCCAATCTCGGCAGGGAGATCGGATGTGGATGCGGCGCTCATGGCACGCGGCACAATACTGCAAATCAAGCCCTGGGATCTCGTTATTATGGTTGCGGGATTTCGGCGCCCTCATCAAACGAACCGCTTGGTTAGGGTCGGGCCTGTTTCGGCACGAGATCGGACGACGAGGCCGATCAGCCGATGATCATGCGATCAAGTTTGGCCGGTCTCGCGCGTGGTCGACTGCGAGCGCTGGACCTCATTTTCGCGCTTCAAACCTTCCGGCGTCAGTTCGTAGAACACGAGAAGACGAGCGCGGACGGAAAGCCGAGCACGACCGCGCCAACGACGACGCGCAGCGCCCATGTTGGAACATCTCTATGCCGGCAAGCACACTTATCGCGACGACATAACGCCGGAGCAGATGGCGGAGGTGACGTTTGAAAATTACGGTCCGAATTTCAACGCGTTCTATCAAAAGGGCGACGTCGTAGTCGGCGGACTGAATTTTGGAACCGGCTCGAGTCGCGAACAGGCGGCCACCGCCCTGAAGTTCAAGGGTATTCCCTGCGTCATTGCCGCCAGAACTCCCGCCAATGCGAATCCTCATTCCGTCGACAGACGGAACAGAGCCACGCAGCTCCCCAAATGGCATGGGGGCATTTTGCAGCATGTCTTCCCTCGAAGGCGGCTTTGAGGAAGGTTTGAAACTCTGGATGCGCTTTACCCAAATCGTGAAAAAGCCCGAGGATCGCCGCGTGCTCACCGTAACCGAACTGATGAGCGAATCGGCGGGCGAGTCGAGACGTGTCGATGAGATGGCGGTTGAGCACATGCCAGTCACCGCCAGGCTTAATGGGCGTATGCGCGTAGAAGTCGCTGGCCGATTCCGGCGGAGCAGCGGGGGGCACGACGGAGAAAAGCGGTTACACAATGCCTTTGCCCAGGCCAGCGTGTTTCCCGGCTAACAATTCCTGAGTGAGATCGTAGCCGGCGCGATCGGCGTTACGAAAAGTGCCGGCGAAATGCTGTTCGATCCGCATTTTGGCGGATCGGCAGAAATAACTCGCGAGTGAGACGACTTCTGCCGCGGGCTCGCCCGCATTAATCTTGTGTTGCGCGAAGGAGCAGGTCGCGCTCATGGCGAAAAGTTCCGTTGCGATTCCGACGAAGCGCGAGAGGAGCAATTGCTCGCGATCGAGCTTTGGGCCGAAACGCGTCATGGCGTGAAATAGTCCGCGCGCCAACCGTTTGCTCGTCCGCGCAGCGTAGTGCACGTGCGGCCGCAGATCGTTGCGCAAATTCTCGACGTCGCCCGCGCTCCCGCCGAACCATTGTTTTGGATACCAGCTCGCGTAAAATCTTCCGGAGCTGAAAACGGCCTTCACCCGATCGCTCATCGGCAGCTGGGTGTTGAAAATCGCGCCGCCGACTTTCAGGTGTGGATCAAGCGCCTCGCGCGCGATGAACAGACGCATGATCTCGCTTGAGCCTTCGAAGATCATATTGATGCGGCAATCGCGCAGGAAACGCTCGACGGCAATCGGTTCTTCGCCGCGGCCGGCGAGTGATTCGGCGGTTTCGTAACCGCGACCGCCGCGCACCTGCATCGCTTCGTCCGCGATCCGCCAGGTCGCTTCTGTCGCCCACATTTTGCACATCGCCGTCTCGATGCGCAGGTCGCCCGCTTTGCGATCGACCAATGCGCTGGTCAAAAACGTGATCGCTTCCATCGCGAAAACATTGCCAGCGATCTCGGCGATTTTGCCGGCGATGGCGTAGTGCTGACCGATGGGCACACCCCATTGCACGCGTTCCTTTGCCCACTTGCGACAAATCTCGAGCAGACGTTTCGACAAACCGACGCACGCGGCCGGAATGGTGAGACGACCCGTGTTAAGAGTCGTTAGCGCGACCTTCAATCCCTGCCCTTCTTTCGCGATCATGTTTTCGCGCGGCACACGGACGTCGGTGAATTTTACGATGCCATTGTAGAGCGCGCGCAGTCCCATGAAATGGCAGCGATAGGTAATCTCGAGTCCGGGCGAATCGACATCGACAACGAAAGCGGTGATCTGTTTGCGCTCCTTGCCATTGACGATTTTCGGCGGCGTTTTCGCCATCACCACCAGCACGCCCGCTTTCACGCCGTTTGTGCACCAAAGTTTTTCGCCGTTCATGATGAAGGCGGAGCCGTCCTCCGTCGGCTCCGCTGTCAAACTCATGTTCGCCGGATCGGATCCAGCGTTCCATTCCGTCAAAGCAAAGGCGGAGATTTCTTTTCGCGCCACGCGCGGTAAATATTTTTTCTTCTGCTCTTCCGTGCCGAATAACAACAGGGGCTGCGGGACGCCGATAGACTGATGCGCGGAAACAAGCGCAGTCAGATTTGCGTCCCAGCTGCCAAGAAGCATCGCCGCGCGCCCGTAATTCACCTGCGACAAACCGAGCCCGCCGTATTGCGTCGGAATTTTCACGCCGAACGCGCCCATGGCGAAGAGGTCGTCAATATTCTTCTGCGGAATCTCGCCGGTGCGATCGATCTCATCGGGATCGACATTGTTTTCCAAATAGGCGCGCAGCTCATTGAGAAACGGCTCGCCCTTAGCGCGATCTTCCTCGCTCTGGGCCGGGAAAGGAAAAATGCGATCGAAGCCGAACTTTCCGATGAACAAGTTGCTCGCGAAACTGCCGCGTTCATCGAGCGGATCGCGCGAGCTTTCCGCTAACTCAAGAGCAGCTGCCTTCCCAGCCGACATTTTGGAAGTGTCGATAACCGAAGCAGCTGACTTCGACGTTTCCTTCACGCCGGTTTCGGCTTTGATCTGTTCAGGCGGGGCTTCGAGAGGCATTTTCACGAGATTTAATTCAACTGCGGTGCTGTTTCTGTCATGTCGAGCGGAGTCGAGACATCTGTGATTATTCTTGATGAATGGTTAGAGATTTCTCGACTTCGCTCGGAATGACCAAGAAGAGAGCCGCGTTCACGATTCATGGAACTTGGTTCCGTTCTGTGCGTGCTGGCGCAAGAGATCGCAGGGCGAGAATTTCTGGCCGGCGCGCGAGTGAATACCATCCATCTCCATCACCAGCTTTTTGATTCCGAACTCTTCCGCAAATCGCAGCGCTCCGCCGCGAAAAGCCGGAAAGCCGGTCCCTAAAATCATGCCGTAATCGACGTCTTCCGGCGTTGCCACCACACGCTCTTCCAGACAGCGCGCGGCTTCATTCACCATCAGAAAAACAAGCCGGTTCGTGATTCCTTCCGCGGCAAAATTTTCGCCGGAAGACATTTGCCATCCTGACAGGTTCTCATTCGGCGTCGGCGTTTTGCCTTCGTATTTGTAGAACCCGCCGCCGCTTTTGCGCCCGAGCATTCCGGCTGCAAGCATCTCGCGCAAGATTTTCGGCGCTTCATCGCGGCGCCCGTAAGCGCGCTCCAGCGTTTCCGCGATGTCGACGGTGATATCGATTCCGATTTCATCGATCAATCGCAGTGGTCCCATTGGCATTCCCCATTTAACTAGCGCGTCGTCGATATCAGGCGCGCTTACGCCGTTCTGAAAAAGCTCTGCGGCATCGAGCAGGTAGGGAAACAGCACGCGGTTGACGAGAAACCCGGGGCTGTCGCGAACGACCACCGGCAATTTTCCAATCTGCCGCACAAAGGCGAGCGCTCGCTCGATTGTCTCGTCTCCCGTTCCTTCCCCCACCACCACTTCCACCAGCTTCATTCGACTGACGGGGTTGAAAAAGTGCAATCCGATAACGCGATCGTGCGAGTTGGTCTCGGCCGCTAGATCGGAGATTGGGAGCGCCGAGGTGTTCGTCGCCAGCATGAGCGCGTTGGGCACTTTCACGCCCAAGTCGCGAAAAATCTTTTTCTTTATTTCAATCTTCTCCGACGCCGCTTCGATGACGACCTGCACGTTGCGCATCTCGCCGGGCGCCGTCGAAGCGACAATGCGGGCCCGGCCCTTCTTCGCGCTTTCTTCCGGCATGAGACCGCGTTTGACCGCCTCGGTATAGGTCTTCTCGATGAGTGATATACCGCGGTTCAATTGTTCGGCGGAGACATCACGCAGAATCACTGACACGCCGCGCGAACTGAGCCACTGCGCGATGCCGCTACCCATCACCCCCGCGCCGATTACGGCGGCATGCGCGATTTTTTCCGTCGGAGTTTTTGAGCTGCTTTTCTTATATTTCTCGGCCAAGAAAAAATTGCGAATGAGATTTTGCGTAGCGTCGCTCCGGCCAAGTTCCACGATCGCATCCAGCTCCAGCCGGAGAGATTCCTCCACCGACTTGGTCAAGCCAGCGGCGATAGTGCGGATTGCACGAGCCGGCGCATGGTTACCGCCTTCTTCCACCTTCGCGGGAGGGGCCGCGGAAGGCGCGGTATTTCTCGCGGGCCTTTTGCCTTCGCCGATTTTCTTTTTGGCCAGATCGAGCAACTCCTCGCGCGGCCCAACCTCGTCGATCAGGCCGAGAGTCTTCGCTTCCGCCGCGGAATAGAGCTTGCCCTTCCCGATCACTTCGCTCGCTTTCTCCGCGCCGATCAATCGCGGCAATCGTGTCGCTCCGCCCCAAGCCGGAATCAAACCGAGCGTCGTCTCCGGTAAACCGATGCGCGTCGCTGGATCATTGCTGCCCAGGCGCCAGTCGCAAGTCAGCGTGATTTCGTAGCCACCACCGGCGCAGGCGCCATGAATGGCGGCACATGTAGGAATCTTCAGTGCCGCGATGCGATTAAACACGCGCTGGCCTTCCGCAATGAACGCGCGCATCTCGCCGGTTTGAGCCTGGCGCAGCAATGTTTTCAAATCCGCGCCGGCGATGAAAATGGACTTTTTGGCTGAGGTAATGATCAGGCCACGGAGCGATGACTCGGAGTCGATGAAGTCTAGCTGCTCGTCGAGATCGCGCAGGGTCGCCGAATCGAAAATGTTCGCGCCCGATTCGGGTCGATCGAACGTCAACAGGCAAATTCCATTGTCCAACTCGCGACGAATCATGGGCGCAGTTACGGCCATCGCCGTTCATATTGAACGGAAACCGGGGCTTGCCAAGCGGGAAGCGGGTGGGCCGGAGCGAGGGAATAGTGGAGTAACGGAGGAGTGACGAGACGGTTTCGATCATTGCTCTAACGAGCCAACGTTCCAATACTTCAACATTCCATTGCCCTCTTTCTTCTCCGTTGCCCGACGGCATCGCGAATGCTAGAAAACGACGCGCGCTCGCTCGCAGCGCTCGGCTATGGTCGGCAATCTTTTACTTCCGGAAATTCGCAGCCTGATTGACGCGCGAGATTTCTCAGCTTTGCGCGAGATCTTTTGCGATTGGCCACCGGCCGATGTCGCCGAAGTGATTGCGGACATGCCGGAGGACGAGCAGGTCATCGTTTTCCGAGTGCTCCCGGCCGCGCTGGCGGCGGATGTCTTCGAATATCTCGACATCGAGGCTCAGCAAAAACTTCTGCGCGCGATGGCGCACGAACAGGTCGTTTCCATTCTTAACGAAATGTCGCCGGATGATCGCACGGCGCTGCTCGAGGAAATGCCGAGCGCGGCCGCGCGTCAGCTCATCCGGCTTCTTACGCCGGAAGAACGCCGCACCGCGCAGGCGCTGCTGGGTTATCCGGAAGGCAGCGTCGGCCGTTTGATGACGCCCGATTTCGTAGCCGTGCGCGAGCATTGGACGGTCAAGGAAGTGCTCGACTACGTGCGCGAAAATGGGCGCGACAGCGAGACGCTGAATTTTATCTACGTCGTCGATGAACGCGGAAAGCTGATCGACGATTTGCGCATCCGCGAGTTCCTGCTGCGGCCACTGAGCGCGCGTGTCGATGACATCATGGATCGCAGCTACGTCCATCTCACCGTTAACGAGACGCAGGAAGAAGCGCTCAATATTTTCCGAAAATATGATCGAGCAGCGCTCCCAGTGGTGGATTCAAATGACGCGCTCGTCGGTATCGTGACGCAGGATGACATGCTCGATGTCGCCGAGAAAGAGGCGACGGAAGACATTCAAAAGATCGGCGGCATGGAAGCGCTGGACGAGCCGTACATGCGTATCTCGCTTTGGAAGATGGTGCGAAAGCGCGCCGGCTGGCTCATCATTCTGTTCCTCGGCGAAATGCTGACCGCGACGGCAATGGCGAGATATCAGAATGAGCTGGCTAAGGCGCTCGTGCTGGCCCTGTTTTTGCCGCTCATTATTTCCAGTGGCGGAAACTCCGGTTCGCAGGCGTCCACCCTTATGATCCGGGCGATGGCGTTGGGGGAAGTGAAGCTGCGCGACTGGTGGCATGTCATGCGTCGCGAACTGCAAGCGGGAATTCTTTTGGGTTTGATTCTTGGCATCATCGGCATCATTCGCGTGGCCGCCTGGGCGATGGCGGACGAGCATTATTTTCATCGGCAGCCCTACGGAGAACACTGGCCACTGGTCGCCATGACCGTGGGTATTGCGCTAGTCGGCGTCGTACTCTGGGGCACGCTCTCCGGCTCGATGCTTCCCTTTCTTCTCCGCCGCATCGGAGCCGATCCCGCGACGTCCTCGGCACCATTCGTTGCCACGCTCGTGGATGTGACCGGACTCATTATTTATTTCAGCATTGCGCTTTTGATCATGCGCGGCGCTATGCTCTGACGGGTAGGAACTGAGTCATGTTTTCCATCGGCAAAATTCTCGGGCACGACGAAAAATTCTTCGACCTCCTCGAAGCCAGCGCACAACAGGCCGATAGTAGCGTGCATCACTTGATCGGCCTGCTGGCGAAGCTGGAAAAGGGCGAATCGTCGAGCGACCTCGACGCTTTCGCAGAAAGCCGGCGGGAAGACAAACGCATTACCCAGCAGCTCACGGAAGAGCTTTCCAAAACATTCATCACTCCGCTCGAGCGCGAAGACATCCAGGCGCTGGCCAGTGCGCTCTACAAGATTCCGAAGACAGTGGAGAAAATCGGAGAGCGCATTTTAATTTGCCCGGAGGATTTACACGGGCGCAATTTCCGTCGCCAGGTCGACCTACTCGACCGCGCCGCCGAAGTCGTTCTGGAAATGGTGAAGCAACTGCGCAAAGGCACCGAGATCGAAACCGCGCGTGAGATGAATAATCGCCTGCAAATGATCGAAGGCGACGCCGATAAACTCGAGCTCGAGCTTCTGCGTGATCTCTATCACGGCGATTACTCGACCAAACACGTCATTTTTCTGCGCGATCTTTACGAGCTGCTCGAAAAGGTGATCGATCGCTGCCGCGACGCCGGCAACGTCATTCTGCAAATCGTCTTAAAATACTCTTAGGCTCAAAAATGCCGTGTCATTCTGAGCGGAGCGAAGCGGAGTCGGAGAATCCGGCAGAAATTAGCTTTGAGCTTTCGCGACGGGATCCCTCGACTTCGCTCGGAATGACAAGGCGATGATCACGTTTTTCATCGTCGTTTTCGCCGCCATCATCTTCGAATACAGCAACGGTTTTCACGACGCGGCTAACGCCATTGCCACCGTCGTTTCCACCAAAGTGATGACGCCGCGGCAAGCCATCGCCATGGCCGCGGTTTTCAATCTAACCGGCGCGCTTCTTGGCGGTGCTGTAGCCTCCACCATCGGCAAGGGATTGGTCGATACCGATGTGGTGACGATGGCGACGGTGCTTTGCGCGCTGATCGCGGCATTCGCCTGGAACATCATCACCTGGGCGGTCGGACTTCCGTCGAGCTCAAGTCACGCTCTCATCGGCGGATTGTGCGGCGCGGCGGTCGCAACCGCGCACGGACATTGGTCGGTGCTGAAATGGAGCACAGGGCTATGGCCGAAAGTGGTCGTGCCGATGCTCACGTCGCCGGTGGCCGGATTCATCCTCGGCGCGCTTGTCATGCTGGCGCTTTTCCTTTTGTTGCATCGCCTTGCCCCCGGCGTGGTGAATTCCATTTTCGGCAAGCTGCAAATCTTTAGCGCCGCCTGGATGGCGCATTCCCACGGCACCAACGATGCCCAAAAAACCATGGGCATTATCACACTCGCGCTTTTCACCGGAACGAAAGCAGGAAGCTTCGCGCATTTGCCAGCGTGGCTCTCGTTTTTACAAACACCGAGCTTCGGTGCAGTTCCTCTCTGGGTGAAAATTCTGTGCGCCATCACCATGGCCGCCGGAACCGCGGCGGGCGGCTGGCGCATCATTCGCACGCTGGGACACAAAATGGTAAAACTTCAGCCCGTGCACGGATTCGCGGCGGAGACGAGTGCCGCGCTCATTATCCAGACGGCGAGCGCTTACGGCATTCCGCTTTCCACCACCCATGTTATTTCCACTTCCATTATGGGTGTGGGGGCGGCGAAGCGTTTCAGCGGAGTGAAATGGACGGTGGTGGAACGAATCGTCTGGGCCTGGGTGCTCACGTTGCCAGCAACGTTCTTGCTGGGATTCATCCTCTCACGTGTCGCGCACGCCTTGTAAGACGCGAGCGCGCTTAAAACGCATTCACGCGATCGCTACCCATTCGTTGCGCGCGCGTGAATCTGCTACGGCCTGCACCACGCGCATGTAGCGCACGCCGTCTTCGAAAGTCGGGTGCGGTCGCTCCCCATCGCCGGATTTGATGGCGTCGAGAAAGTCATCCTCCACCGTCCAATCACGCGCGAGCTCTTTCGGGATTTTCACCACGCTCAACTCACCGTCGCCGATGCGTCCGGCGCGAATTGTGTCAGCGGTAAAATCGTAAACCAGCGTCCCGCTCGCACCGAAGACTTCGAGCCGGTCTCCCGCGGCCTGCGCGTGAATGCCGCTGAATTCGAGAACACCTTCCGCGCCGTTCTCGAAATGACAGAGCACGCTCAGCGCGTCAGGAATAATGACGTTGTAGCCTTGCCGATCGGGAAACAAAATTTTGCCGCGGGCAAAGAGGCCGTCGATCCCACCGAACCAGCGTTGCAATACTTCGACGTAGATGCCGAGCGTGAGCACGTTCAGCCCACTGATTTCAACGCGTTGCCGCCAATGCGCGGGCGCATCCCCTTTGAGATAATTGCGATGAAAGCTTTGCAATCGAATGCCATGCACCTGGCCAAGAAAGTTTTCCGCCAGCATTTTTTTAACAACGCGGTCACCGCGCATCCCAAACGGCGGCGGACAAAGCATTGTCACCTGACGGGGATAACGCTTCGCGGTCGCGAGCATTTCCTCGGCCTCGGCGCGATCGTTCGCCATGCGCGCCTGACAGAAGACGTGTTTGCCCGCCTCCAGCGCGGAGGCAGTGACGGCCGAGTGCATGTAGGGCGGCGTGCCAATCCAGATCACGTTAATATCGGGCAAGGCGACGAGATCGGCCCAGTTCGCCATGGGCACGGCGCCAGGCACATTCTCCTGACAAAACTTTTCCGAGCTTTCGTAGGTGGAATTGGAAACGGCGACGACTTCGACATCGGCCCGCTTGCGCAGTGCGGGGAGATGACGATTCCGCACGATTCCACCCGCACCCACAATCCCGATCCGCAGTTTTCCGTTTCGATTCATCTTAGATTGTCGGAAAGAGTTTTGACCATCGCTCATCCATTCCGTTCAAGTTTGAAAAATCGGGCCGACTCTGCGAAACTGCTGGAGCGAACCATCCATTTGGAGAGACGGGCGCTGCCCGTCCTCTGTATTCCAGGGAAAGCTTGGGACGAGACGAACGTCCCTATTATTTTATCGGACAATTTAGAGAGCAAAGGGCTTGACCGTCGGGGGTGAAGGCAGCACTTTACGCACCCTTTCTTCGCTATGTCTAAAGTTTGCGCAATCACTGGTTCGCGGGTCAGTCGCGGCAGCGTCATCCATCGACGCGGCATGGCGAAAAAGAAAGGCGGGGTGGGTCGGCATGTGACGAAAAACGTGCCGCGCGAATTTCATCCCAATCTGCACGAGCATCGCATCTGGGTGCCGGAGTTGCGTAAGTTTGTGCGGGTCCGAGTGACAGCGCGGGGATTGAAAACGATCAACAAGAACGGCGCATTCAAGGCGCTGAAGAAGGCCGGAGTTATCACGGCAAAGAGCTGAGTTGTTCTGGGCGACTCACTTCGTTCACTCAGGGTAAACCCCGCGAAGTTGAAGAATATCGCCGCGCCACAAACTTTGCTAGGCGCTCGTTTCGCCGCGGGATTCCTCGATTACCGCCTCCGGCAATCCTACGGCGGACATGTCTTTCAGAATGACCGGAGCAGTAGTCGTCGTTATCTCAGCTGCTGAACTCGCTTCAGATTCGCTGAGGGCGACGGCCGCCATCGTCCCTGACTGTGTCGCGACTGGTGTCTCCGTTACAAGGTTAGCTTGCGGCGCAGTTTCCATCGGCGCCTTTATCCGCGGTAAATCGAGCGAGCCATCGTTAAACTCGATCACGTGGCCCTCGCGCACGAGCCAGTGCAGATCAGAGGCGAGCTTCATCTTCGCTTCGTCACTGGCCTCGCCGGCCGGGATCAGTTTGTGAGCCAAATCCTTTCGATTTATCCGCGGCGAAGCCTTTACCGTTTCCAGAATCTTTCCTACCGAGTCGGATACCGCTGATTCATCGATCGCTTTCGGGCGGACCGGCGAAACGAAAAGCATTCCTTTGCGGTGCCGGAAAATATGAAGGCCCGCACCGCGAAGCCGCCCGGCCAGCTCCTGCATCATCTTCGAAGGCGACCGCTCTTCCGCCGACCAAGCATCTTCAATCACCCCCCCGAAGAGGCGATCGCGCAGTTGCCGACTCGTTCGACCGTCGATCTCCGCCTCTCGCGTCTCGACGACGAGCCCGGGCAGATATTTTTCCCGGAAATGCCGCTCTGCCTCGCCTTCCGAGGTAAAGGTCAGCGGCGGCTCCTCTTTGCGCGCGGTGAACTTCGTTACCTTGCGCGCTTCTTCTTTCCATTGCTCGACGAGAGCCGGATCGTTCACGATCTCGATCTGCCGTTGAAAATCGGCGAAGCTCATGCGGCGGCTGAAGCGTTGCTCGAAAAGACGGCGCAATTGCGGCTGGTAGGCATGATGATTGGTCGGGCCCAAGAGCAAACCGCTGCTCCGCTCCCGTGCCACGCTCGTGAAGTTCCCCTTTACCGGCTCGTTCAATGTGACCTCCGCATCGTAGTAATCGTTGCGCAAGGCGCGGAACGCGGAAGTTTCCAAGGCGACACGATCGCTTGAGATTTCGCCCGATTCGCTCAAGCGGAAAAACGATTTCTCCTCCGCCTTTGCCGTTACCAGCACGTCGTAGCGTTCCGGCTTTTGCAAAAACAGCCGCGACAGCGCGTAAAGCGAGTAAGCCGCCGTGCCGCTTTTAATCTGCGCCGCCACATTCTCGAACGCCGCTCCGTGGGGAAGGAACCGAATGTCCAGTTTCGGCAATACCGGAGCCGCGACTGCCGGCCGCGGGCGGGGGGAAGATGGGCGTGTTCCCCTGCTCTCGCGCCGTGGTTCGGCCTGGCCGCGACGATCACGCTGACCCTGATCGCGACGTTCATCGCGCCGCCTCTCCCGCCGTCGCTCTTCTCGGCGCGGGCGTTCGCGCGCCCCGCGAGAATCGGGTGCGGGCATCTCTTCGCCTTCGAAGTCGGCATACTGCGGCGTGTCCTGTTTCACCCACGCGGGCAGGAAACGCAGGTCGATCAGATCCGGTTGGGCAGGCGCGGCCACGTTGCTCATTTACTGCATCGGCTGGGGAAGGGAAAGAGGCCGCATTCGACTCGGCGCGGCGCTCGAAATTCATTGCGCAGGCAGGCGAATTGTTTTACTTGCCAACCTGCGCCCGGCGGAGTATCGCGGGGGCACTTAATTTTATGGCCGACAAATCAATCGAAGAGAAGGTAAAGGACATCATCGTCGAGCAACTCGGCGTTAATCCCGAGCAGGTGACGCCGCAGGCTTCGTTCATCGAGGATTTGGGAGCTGACTCGCTCGATATCGTCGAGCTGGTGATGGCGTTCGAGGAGGAATTCTCCGTCGAAGTGCCTGATGAAGACGCCGAAAAATTGCAGACCGTCGGCGACGTCATCAATTACATCAAGGAACGCGCCAAGCAGCAGGAATAACGGCACCTTTCATTGGTCATTCTGAGCGCAGCGCAAGCGGAGTCGAGGGATTCCGTTGCGAGAGCTTAGCGGTAGCGCCACAGGATTCCCTGACTTCGCCTGGAATGACCGCGGTCGTCGCGCCGCTGCCTGTTTTTCGGTTGCGCCACGCCTTCCTCCCCACAAGCTAGCCCGTGCGATTCTATAACGATCCGCTGTTTCGCATAGGCGGCCATTACATTACCGCTGCCGGACTTGTCGCCCTCGTCTTCTTCTTTGGCGGCGGATTGCTCCTCGCGCGAATCTTCCAAAGCGAACGTTTCCGGCGGTTGCTCACCCGCCTCAAGCTGGGCAAAAGCTCCGCTTCCATCATCCCCAGTATCCTCAGCCTGGCCGCGATCATCTTCTTCACCGTCACGGCCATCAATGCCGCCGGCATTCCCCTCGCCTGGAATCAGCCGCTCCCCGCCATTTCGCTCACGCTCGTCCAAATCTTCCTCCTCGTCGCGCTCCTCCTGGCCGTCTTCTGGTTCTCCGCCCGGACCAAGGCGTTCCTATTCAACCGGGCGCTAGTGAACAGCGGCCTCGACCGCTCGCTTCAATACGCCATTTCGCAAATCGTCAGCAATGTCGTCCTCGTCGTCGGCGTTTTCCTCGTCCTCGACAACGCCGGTATTCACCTCGGCACCTTGACCGTCTTCGCCGGGGCGGTCGGTGTCGGCGTTGGTTTCGGTCTGCAAAACATCACCAGCAATTTCATCAGCGGCCTGGTCATTCTGGCGGAGCGGCCCATTACCATTGGCGACCGCGTCGAAGTGGCGGGCATCGTCGGTCAGGTGCAGCAGATTCGCGCGCGCAGCACCGTCATCCTCACCAACGACAACATTGCCATGATCGTGCCGAACACGAAGTTCATCGATTCGCCGGTGACGAACTGGACCTACGGCGATCCGCGTGTGCGCTTTCGCATCCCGGTTGGCGTCGCCTATGGCAGCGACCTGGAGAAAGTGCGGGAGGGACTACTCGAAGTCGCCCGCGACACTGAAGAGGTGTTGTCCGACCCGGCACCCAGCGTCTTTCTGGAAAAATTTGGCGACAGCTCTGTCCATCTCGAGCTGGTTGTCTGGAGCGATCAAATGAGCAATCGGCCACGCCGTTTCCGGAGCGACCTCAATTTTGCCATCGCCAAAAAATTTCAGGAGCTCAGCATTGAGATTCCCAATCCTCAGCGCGACCTGAACTTTCGTTCCGGCATTGTGCGCGTAGAAATGGCGGCTCCCGCGAAACAGAATGAGCGCATCCCTGCCGACGCCGCGGTTGAGCAGAACGGCGGTGTCGGGTAATGGTAGCCCTTACTCCCGCGTACGGGGACCCCATGTCTACGTTCTCATTCGACGGCGGCAGCGCCAGCATTCTCGAGCGCGACGAGCTCGTCCAGGCTGAGGTATGGCGCAACGCTTTCCATCGGCAATGCAAGGATCACCGTTATTACACCCTGATCGAGCAGACTTTGGCGAACGACTTTCAGCATCAGTATTTGATGCTGCGCGACGCCTCCGGCGCCGTTCGCGGGATTCAGCCATTCTTTCTTGTCCGGCAAAATCTGGTCGAGGGTGTTCGGGGAAGCGCGCGCCGAGTTGTCGAGATTCTGCGCAAAAAATTCCCCAGGCTTCTGACGATGCGAGTCCTGATGGTGGGTTGCGCCGCGGGCGAAGGTCATCTCGGCAATGTTACATCGGCGGACGCGCTTTGGCTGGCTGATGCCCTTCATTCCGTGCTGCCCAAGATCGCGCGAGCGTGCCGGGCATCGCTCATCGTGCTAAAGGATTTTTCATCGAGCTATCGGAAAACGCTCGGATGTTTCTCGAGCAACGGTTATGCGCGCGTTCCGAGCATGCCAATGACGCGCCTGGCGCTGAACTTCCGTGACTTTGACGATTATCTCGCGCAGCTCAGCTACGGCACACGCAAAGGTCTACGACGTAAATTTCGAAAAACCGAACGTGCCGCGAACATCACGCGCGAGATTGTGACCGACATCACGCCGTATATCGACGAGATCTACCCACTCTATCTCGCGGTGCACGAACGTTCCTCCATGAAGTTCGAGGTTTTAACGAAGGAATATCTTTCCCAGCTCGGGCAAAGTATCCCGGAGCGAACGCGCTTTTTTATCTGGCGCATCGACGACCGCATCGTCGCCTTCAGCCTTTGCCTCGTCCACGATGGCACCATCTACGACGAATATCTCGGTCTCGATTATTCCGTCGCGCTTGATCTGCATCTCTATTTCTACACCATCCGCGACATCCTTAGTTGGGCGATCGAAAACGAACTGACTTTTTATTGTAGCAGTCCGCTCAACTACGATCCCAAACTGCATCTCGGTTTCGAACTTGCCCCGCTCGATCTTTACGTTCGCCACGCCCGAGCCGTGCTCAATCCGATTTTCGGTCGCGTCGTACGCTGGCTCGAGCCAACGCGGCATGACGCCGTCCTGCGCCGTTTTCCAAACGCGGCGGATCTTTGGCAATGAACCAAGTGGATGATCAAAAGCGCGAAGGAAATCTTCCTCAATCCCTGGTTTCAGATCGTTTTCAGCACGTTGGCTGTTGCCTGCGCTGAACTCTTTCTCAAACGCGGCGCGGTCGCGGCGCGGCCATTATCTGCAGCCCTGAATTGGACCGGCGTATCCGGTTTAACTTCCCCGCTCGTCTGGATCGGAATCGTGCTTGTCGCCATCAGTTTCGCTAGCTGGCTCTACGTTCTGCGCTTTCTTCCGCTCTCGATCGCGTTCCCGCTTTCGCAATCTGTTCACGTGCTCGTTCCCATCGGCTCGTGGATTTTTTTGGGCGAGCTCATCTCCTCGCGCCGCTGGGCCGGCATCGCGCTCGTGGCAATCGGAATTTTCAGCGTCGCCAAACCGGTCGCTCGTCTGGAAGAAAAACTGTGACGCCGATATCCGTTCTGCTCATTTTCTCTACGCTGGTTTCGTTCGTGGCCGGTCAGCTTCTGCTCAAGCACGCCATGGAGCACGACCTTGGCAGCAGACGCTTCATCAGGTTTTTCGGCACCGGACTGCTTGCCATGACATTTTCCTTCTTCGTCACCCTTGGCTTGCTGCAACATTTCGATCTCAGCTATCTCTATCCTTTCCAGGGTTTCAGTGTCGTCATCATCAGCGTTCTGGCGGCGGTAATTTTGCGCGAAAAATTAACGGCGCGACTCCTCTTTGGCGCCGCGCTCATCAGCGCCGGAGTCGTCCTGGTCTCATTGAGTTAGCGCCGGCCAGAGCGCCTCAAAAGCAGCGCAGTTCACGGCCGTGATGGTTTCAGGTGATGGCAAAGCGATTTTCGGATGATCCATTTCCGAGGCAAAACGCTGTTTCGAGCGCGCAAAGCGCGGAGGAGAGTAGGCGCCGCACATGTCGCCGGCGATGTGAGAGGCGTGCTCGCGCAGAGTGGCCAGCGCCCAGCGCACGTCATCGTAAGTGAACCTGCCGTTTTCCCAATTCGTCCACGCCAGATTGGGCGCGAGACAATCGAGATCGATCGTGACGTGGAGCTTTTTTCCAGTCAGCTCGCGCGCAAATTTTTGAAAGTGTTCACGCCAATTTCCACGCAAAATCGCGCCGCGTCGGCGACGCGCCCTTCCCGGTCGATCGTCGACCCACGGACGCACCGTCAGTTTCCCCGCGCGCTCAGCCTTGCGATTTCCGAAAATCTGGTGCGGCCACCAGCACTCAAAATTCCCGCAACCCCAGACGACCGCGCGCTTCAGCTGCGGCAACTCCAGCGCGCGATTGATCCATCCACCGCAGGACCAGCGCGGCGGACGAACGTCCCAATCAGGATGATTATCGAAGGCAACGAGCGTGAACGGTTCTTGAATTCGCCGTAACCAAAGCGCAGTCAGGTGATGAAAATCACCGGAGCCAAAAAGTACGAAATCTTCGAGCAACGGTTCGACCTCGCGGAAGAATTTTTCGACCGCGCGCGGTGAGGCCGAGAAACGCAAGCGCGGTCCCCAACGGCGCAAATCGATTTTTGGCAAATGCGTCCTGCCCCACGCACCGTCGAGATCCAGGTGGACGGCTGACGCAGCCGTCCCGCTCACGGACGCGAACGAAAACGCGAGTCGCTCGCCCGCGCCAGTCGCAGGTTTGCCGCCGCATCAGCGAAGTCCGGCTTGAGCCTGAGCGCTTCGTCGAACTGGACGATAGCCTGCGTGGTTTGGCCTTTGCGCAAATAAATCAGGCCGAGCCCGTTCAGCGCTTCGACACGATTTGGCACCTGACGCAAGACGCTTTGGAATTCCGCCGCCGCGCGGTCGGCATCGTTATTGGCCAAAAATGCATTCGCCAGCGAGAGGCGCGCGTCGATCAGATTGGGCTGCTTCTCCGTCGCTCGACGCAAATACTCTATGGCGTCGTTTGTTTTTCCTTCCGCCAATAAGCGCGCCCCGCGGTAATAAAGCGCGGGAGGAAAGTCGGGATTGATTCGGAGCGCTTCATTAATTTGCGCCCGCGCCTCCTCGGCGCGACCGAGACGCTGCAATGTATAGGAATAATCGTAGCGCATGTCCGGATCTTTCGGGTCGAGTGGAACGGCGGATTCATATTCCGCCGCGGCGGCGTCGAATTTCGATTGATTCTGAAGCAGCAAGGCCAACCCATAGTGCGCACGGGTGTGTTTCGGATCGAAGCTGAGGGCGGACCGAAACTCGCGCTCGGCGGAATCCAACTGTCCTTCGCGCTGCAGGGTGGCGGCGTATTCGTAATGCGGCCGTGCGCCATTCGGCAGATCCTGCACGATCCAGGATTGGCGCTGCAGCACCGGGACGGAGCCATGTGTTTCCCAAAGCCACAACACAGTCAGCGGCAGAACGAAAGCCATTGCCCATTTCGCGCCATGCAGGGCCCAGCCGTGGAGAAATCCACGCGGCAAAATTTCGGCCGTGCCTCCGCTCAACCCCAGCGATTGCCGGGTCGCGCTCTCGCGCACTTTCCAGATGAATCCGTCGTAATAAAAATGGAGCAGGGCCGATGCGGATACGACGCCGGTCAGCACGCGCTTGATCGTTTCAATCTGCAAGTGAGAATTGAAATAAGCTAACGAGCCGTAGGCAAAGATCAGCCCGAGATAAAGTCCGACGAGCGAGCCGCTCCGGCGAAAGACAAAGCGCATGAAGCCGCCGATGGTGCTGTCTTTTTCAACGCGATTGCGATTATAAATCCAGACCAGCGAAAGGTATTGCACGTCGTGGAAGACTTCGAAGAGCGCGATGCCGACGAGCAAATTGGAAACACCATTGTTACAGTACCACCAGAAAGAGACGCTGGTAATGAGCAGGGCCAGCTTCACTGGATTTGGGCGCTTGGCCATTCGGGACATGCGGATAAAATTCCCGACAAACAGAACGGACACAGCGAGGGCGAGGAAAAGCAGCCCGCGCTGTAATGCGTGAAGGACGGCGGGCGAAATGAAGGGTCCGCCGCTACTATAAAAAGCGCCGAGGGTGTCGGTCATGCGTTGGGAGGAGAGAAAAACCGCGGCGGCGAACCAGATCAGGCAAAGCGCAAAGTCGAGGCGCTTGTTGAAGACAGCAAAGGAACCGGTTTTGGCGTCGTAGATTCGACAAAAGCCGTAGGTTTGCATCATCCCATGCCAGACTCCCCAGAAGAAAACGATGAGGATAATCCCCTTCAGGTCCCACCAGTAAAACGCGACGCAGGTAACGAGCAGAAAAACCGGGGCGAAGATGAAACGCCAGCGGAAACGATGGAATAGCGCGCGATCGCCATAAGCGCGGATCATCCCCGGGAGGTGATGGCCCATGGCGCCGAAGGCGGCGACGAAAAGGTAAATGTCTTGCGGGCTCCAGCGCGATTGCGCGAGCGCGAACACCGGCAGCAAAAGCAGTGGCGTGCCGACGTAAAGAATAAGATCACGCCAGCTATTAAGAATCCAGAAATTGGGTCGCGTGGCCGCGGCCGGAGCGGCCGGCACCGTTTGCGCGCGAGAAAATGCGGTCACGTGTTGCATGGCGGGAGCGGGTCCATTATTCCTTGAAAAACGGTGGAAATCAACGGTCGGCAGCCGGTTCGCTGGGGAGGATCTATAAGCGCAGCAATCCCAGATGTTGCGAAGCCACTTGTATAATGGCATCGACCAACAACAAAGCCGTATCGTGCGATGAGCGCGATATCTTCTGCCGGATGCGCGACGCTTTCCACGTCTTCGCGCGAAAATCATCAAGCGTGCTCGGTTCGGCCTGGGCTTTCATCATCGCCATTCTCATCATTGTCGTGTGGGGTGTTACCGGCCCAACCTTTCATTATTCCGATACATGGCAGCTTATCATCAACACCGGCACCACCATCGTTACCTTTCTCATGGTGTTCATCATTCAGAATACGCAAAACCGCGACGCCAAAGCGGTGCACCTGAAGCTGGACGAACTCATCCGCGCGTTAAAAGGCGCGCGTAATAACCTCCTGGATTTGGAAAAGATGTCGGATGACGAGTTGAAAAAACTGGAAGAACAATTCACGAAGCTGCGCAAAGGCGCCGAGAGAGCGACGGAACGGATTTCGGAACTGGAGCACGCAAACTAGCTTCGTTGGGCGGGAGCTTTCGAGCTTTGCCTGTGCGCAGATAGATTTTGCCGCTTGGGCAAAGCAGGAAGACTTCGCAATCAGCACAATCGGGCTTGCGCGCGAAACAGCGCCGGCGTCCATGCCAGATGAGCCAGTGACTCCAGATCGTCCAATCTGGCCGCGGAACAATTCTCGTTAGGTCGCGTTCGATTTTTTCTGCATCAATTTCGCGCGATAGTCGGAGCCGCTGCGATAGGCGCGCCACGTGCGTATCCACCACGATGCCTTCATTTTTGCCGAAGGCGTTGCCAAGCACGACGTTCGCCGTCTTGCGCCCCACCCCAGGCAAAGCGGTGAGACCTTCCATCGTCTCAGGCACTTTGCCCGCGTGCTCGTTCGCGATCGCCGTGCACGCGCCCAAGATGCTCTTTGTCTTGCTGCGATAGAATCCGGTCGAGCGAATCTCGCTTTCAAACTTCGCCGGATCGGTCTTGGCGTAATCGGCTGCCGTCCGATATTTCTTGAAGAGCGTTGGAGTCACCAGGTTGACGCGTTTGTCGGTGCATTGCGCGCTTAGAATCGTCGCGATCAGGAGCTGGAGCGGGTTTTTGAAGTCGAGCTCGCAATGCGCCTCCGGATAAACCTGACGAAAGCGCTCCGCCAGACGCAGCGCGCGCTCGCGCGCCGTCATAGGGAATGTTCAGCCTGGCGCGTGCCTGCTTTTGCGCGACCGCCGCCACGCACCCGGGCCACCAGGATTTTTCCACGCCGCCAGACTCGGCGCGCCCAGGCGAATTCCGTCGCCAGAATGGCGAAGCCGAGCGGAACGACAACGATGGCAGGGCCCGGCAAGACAATCATGACCACACCAATCACCACCACCGTGCCGCCGATAATGCCGACGAGAAGTTTTCGTAGCCGCGGGCGCGACTCAAGGCCGAGATGCTCGATCCATTTGTGAAGCCACCGACTCACAAGAACAGACTGGATCAATAGCGCGTTTGCGCAACGTTATCCGGTCAGGAAACCGTAAAACGCGAGAGCCTTCGCTCGAGATGCGGCGGAACATGCGCGGTAATGATGGCGGATTCTCGCTCGTAGCGCAGCTCCAGGACATGCCCGACACGATGTATCTCTGCGATCAGGCTCGATTCGCTCAGCGGCAGACGAAATTGCGAGCGCAGCCGCCATGCGCTCAGCGCCGCCTGCAATCTCGCTACAAACTGATCCATGCCTTGGCCATTCTTGGCCGAGATAGCGACGCTACCCGGAAAGCGCTGGCAATAGGTGGTGGCAAGGGCCGGATCGTCCAGCAGATCGATCTTATTGAAAACAACGAGCGTCTGCTTGCCAAAAGCATCCAGTTCTTTAATGACGCTGTCGACTGCAGCCATTTGTTCATCCACGCGCGGATGACTCAAGTCCGCCACGTGAATCAAAATGTCGGCGTCGCGCACTTCCTCGAGCGTGGCCTTGAACGACTCGATGAGGGTATGCGGCAGCCTGCGCAAAAAGCCCACGGTATCGGTAAGCAAAACACGCTGCTTGTTTGGCAACGTGAAGCTGCGCGTGGTGGGATCGAGCGTGGCGAAAAGTTTGTCCGCCGCGAGCACATCCGAACCGGTTATCAAATTCAGCAGCGTTGATTTTCCCGCGTTCGTGTATCCGACCACAGCCGCGAGCGGCCACTGATGCCGCCTGCGGCCCTGCCGCTGCACCTGCCGAACTTTACGCACGCCTTCGAGATCGCGCTGCAACCGCGCGATACGTTCCTGCACGCGGCGACGGTCCACTTCGAGTTGCGTCTCGCCCGGTCCGCGCGTGCCGATGCCGCCCGTCTGGCGCGAAAGATGATTCCACATTCGCGTGAGGCGCGGCAGCAGATATTGCAATTGCGCCAGCTCGATTTGAAGACGGCCTTCGCGGCTACGCGCACGTTGCGCGAAAATGTCGAGGATGAGCTGGGTGCGATCGAGCACTTTACGCGATAGCAGATTTTCAAGGTTGCGACCCTGCGCGGGCGAGAGTTCGTCATTGAAAATGACAGACGTGACCTGCCGCGCCTGCACGCACTCCTTGATCGCTTCAGCTTTGCCTTTGCCGATATAAAACGGCGCCGTCGGCTTTGGCAGTTTTTGCGTTACCGTATCCACGACTTCCGCGCCGGCCGAGCTGGCGAGCTCGCGTAACTCCTCCAGGGAGTCGCGCAGATCCCATTTCGAAACGCCGTTCTGCTCCAGGCCAATGAGGAGCGCGCGCTCTGGTTGCTTTTTCGGACGCGTCTGAATCATTCCGGCGCGATAGCGTGCGTAATCGCGCGAAGAGCTTCCCGATGTGGCAAGGCGGTCAAATTGAGCTGCGGGAAGTTAGTTTGATGCCGAAACCAGGTCAACTGTCGCTTGGCGTATTGTCGTGTCTTTTGCTGAATGATGGCGATGCATTGGTCGCGCGAAATCTCGCCGGCGAGGAGCTGCTGGATTTGGCGCAATCCCAGAGCCTGCGCTGCAGTTGGGCCGACGTTTTTCAGTGCCGCGACTTCTCCTTCCACGCCATCGCGAAACATCGCGAGTACACGTTCGTTGATGCGCGCGTAAAGATCGTCACGATCGCGCGTGAGAAGAACGCCGCGCCCGCGCCCGCTCTCAAACCGTTCGTCATCCCGAGCGAAGCGCAGCGGAACCGAAGGATCCCGTGGCGCCATCTCAACGCTTTCGCTACGCGCCTTTCCTTCAGCAATCTCGATCGCGCGCACGACCCGCCGCCGATTGTTCAAATCCGTGCGGGACGCGAATTCTGGATCAATTCCGCGTAGACGATTCGCCAGTTGATGGAGAGAAAGAACACTCAACTCCTGCCGCAGCTTCGGACTGGGAGGTGGCACCTTATCGAATCCCTGCGCTAGCGCCTTGACGTAAAGTCCGCTTCCGCTGACCACGATCGCGGTCTTCCCGCGTGCAGCAATGTCCGTGAATGCCATCGACGCCAACTCGCGAAATTTTATCGCCGACATCGTCTCCGACAATTCAACCGCACTAAAAAAATGATGGCGCACGCGACATTGCGCTTCTGGCCCAGGCTTCGCGGTCAAAATATCGAGGCCTCGATAAGCCTGGAACGCATCCGCGTTGACAATCTCGCCCTCGCATTCTTTCGCCGCCTCTACCGCCAACATCGATTTTCCAACCGCGGTTGGTCCAACCAGGAAAAATTTGCCCAGCATCAGGAATTGTAAGGCAGCGCTCCGGTTTTCCATTCGACCGGGCATTTGGTCTTCACGGCCAAAGAAAAATCGGGAGGCACATTTCCGTGCCTCCCGATTTCAAAACGAGCTAATTTCCAGATTAACTGCGAACGTGTTCGCTCGACTTTGCGCCGCTCACCACCAGCTTGCGTCCGAGGAATTCCTTGTCGTGCAACTCGGCCACAGCGCGCTTGGCTTCCTCCACTGTTTGCATTTGCACGAAGGCAAAGCCTTTCGAACGCTGATTGTGTTTGTAGCTTACTACCTCGGCGTTCTGCACCTGACCGACGCCGTTGAACAGCTCGAACAGGTCGCTCTCGGTTGCGTCGAACGACAAATTGCCGACGTAAAGACGCGGCGAATTGACTTCGACCGACTCCGGTTTACGCGGGCTGCGTGATGGCGTCGGTTCCCGCTGTTCGCGCTGAGGCCGCGAACCATTCGCGGCGGGAGCAGTTGTCTTTCTTTCGCCGAAAAACGCCGCGATGCGCGACCACAAACCCTTTTTCGGTGCCGCTTTCGTCGGCGCAGACTGGCGGGCCGGGCCGTCGTTGTTTCTTCTTCTGGGACGCCCACGCCCACCGCGGCGCGAGTGTCTCCCATTGTTTTGAGATGTCATATGTGTCCTTTTTCCGTACTCGATGATTGTGCGGGCGAAGCGCATCGGGTCGATGCACGGCCTGCGGCGCGCGGACTTGTCGAGGTCGAGCAATCGGCCACGCCTTGGGAAACTCCGCCACATCAGAGCGGGAAGGGTTCAATCTTGATGCCGCTGTTGTCAGCCAACGAAACAGGGGAAATGCGTTCAGCCGCACCATAATTCCTAAAATTCTGAATCGTTACAGGGAGATTGAAGCTTCCCGTCCTTCTAACGACCCACTATTTCTCAGGTTAAGGCCCAATGCAAGCGGCGGTACCCCGAGGCCGCGCAGTGCTCTCATCAGCTTCGCGAATCCTCGGCAATATCGCGTCGAGGATTCGTTCGACTTTCACCAGGCCCAATCCTTTAAATCCTCCTCATCATTTGTTCCGCGGCCCGAAGACGCGGTCCCGCACCGAATAATAACGCGATTTCAGATACTGCTTCGGTCGCTCCTGCTGAATGGGTCTTATCCAATGCCGCAGCAAGCGACGCGAAGAGATTTGCGGCTCATAACCGAAATGCGCCATCAACTCGTGGCAATGCCATTCCACCCAGCCAATCTCTTCTTGCGATAATTCGTTGCGCCAGCTGTCCGTTCGCTCAGTCGTGACGACAGAGAATTCGCGTTCGCTCGCCGAATTGCCGGCCCAAAGTTTTCCCGCTTTCGTCGGAGTCAGCACGACGTCGGGATCGAATGAAATTCCCAAAAAATCGCAGACGCGCTTCATCGCCGCCGATGGATTTGCCACGAGGTCTTCGTAACGCGTGTTCAATGCCGGCAGCTCTCCTGCTTCAGCGCGCAGCGCCAGCCGCGCCGCCTGTAGCCAGTGCGAAACGCAATAGTAGACCGAGAACTCTCGAGTGCGGCGGATCTTTTCCAGCGCAATCTGCGCTGCCAGGATCGCGCGCGGATCGCGCAACGTCAGAAGAATTTTCGCACTGGGAAAACGCTGGAGAATTTGCGGAATGAAACGGCGGTTGGCCGGCGTTTTTTCCACCCAGCGCACGATGGAGTTGAGCGGCGCGCGCAGCGTCGCGGCGTACGCTTCCATCATGATGACGAGAAGATCCACCTGCGCATTCGCCGGATCGAATGCCGCTTTCTCAAAGCGCTCGCGAAATTCACTGCTCGCGAAATGGGCGTAATCGGCCTTCTCCCATTCGGCCGGGCCACCGAAAAGAATACGCGAGAGCGCTTCGTTCGTGAGATAATCGAACTGCGCGCGACGGCCGCGCCGGCCAAATTTATTCAGAGCGGTGGGGAAATACGCTGTCTCCTCCGGCAATACGAGCAGCTGTGGATGACCGTCCAGCAGCGCGATCAGTAGGGTTGTGCCCGATTTCGCCTGACCGGCGGCGAAGCAGGCGCGTTCGGCGAACGGCAACTGCCCGCTCACGGCAGACCAAGTTCGCGAAACCACTCCACAAATTTCGGCAGTCCTTCAGCCAGGGTTGTCTTCGGCGCATACCCGAGTAGCTGGCACGCTTTCGTTATATCGGCGCAGGTTAGCGGCATATCGCCCGGCTGCTCCGGCAAGCGGTTAATGATTGCCTTCTTCCCCACCGCCGCTTCGATCTGCGCGATCAAATCCTTCAGCATGACGGTTGCGTTTTCGCCCAAATTGAAAATGTCGAACATGGCGCCCTCATATCGCAGCGCCGCCATCGTTCCTTGAATAATGTCGTCGATATAGGTGTAATCGCGCCGCGTCGTGCCGTCACCGAATTGATCGATCGGTTCGCCGGCGAGAATCCTGCGCGTGAATTGATGGATGGCGAGGTCAGGCCGCTGGCGCGGACCGTAGACGGTGAAAAATCGTAGAGCGACCACGCGCATTTGATAAAGATGCGAATAAGTGGAGGAAAGAAACTCGGCCGCGATTTTGCTCGCCGCATACGGGCTGATCGTTTGCGTGAGATGCAAGTCTTCGGAGAACGGCACCACTTTTGAGATCCCGTAAACCGACGAGCTCGACGCCAGAATGAAACGCTCGATCCCAATGCTTCGCACCGCTTCCAGCAGGTGAAGCGTGCCACCCACGTTAGTGTCGTAATATAATTGCGGTTGTGCGATCGATGGCCGAACTCCGGCGCGGGCCGCAAGATGGATTACGGCATCGAATTTCTCGTGGCGGAACAAAGCGCGCACGGCACTGTTGTCGCGAAGATCGACACGAAAAACGGGCAAGTCCTCTTTTACGGACGCAATGTTGGCGGACTTGATGGCGGGATCGTAAAAGTTATTGAAGTCATCGAGGATCGCGGCCGCGTAGCCCTCTGCCAGCAATCGCTCGACGAGATGCGAGCCGATGAATCCCGCGCCGCCGGTGACAAGCACTCGCATCGAGCGAGCTTAGTGAGGCGAAGCGCACTTGCCAATACCGACGCATTTCACCTTCCCATGCCGCTGATCAAAGATGTCTCGACTCCGCTCGACCTGACATGAGGAGGTCGCGCCCTTGCTTTACAGAATGCGTGATGATTCGTAGCCGGAGATGAAACGCGCCCTTCTTTGCCTGGCCGCCTTCCTCACGGGTTGTGCCGCTCTCTTAAGCTGGCGTTTTTGGCCAGAGCTGATCCGGCCTTCTCCTCTCGATCCCGCATTTCAACTCCCCTCGCCTTTTGAGCTCGCTTCCCTTCCGCTCGCCACTCGCTTCGACTTCCCGCTTGGCAGCGAGAACGGCGCGCTCGCTTACAACGCTCAACCGTTTACCCAAAATCATCATCTCGGCGACGATCTCAACGGCATCGGCGGCGAGAACTCCGATCTGGGCGATCCGATATTTGCCGTCGCGGACGGCGCGGTCCTGCTTGCGCGCGAAGGCGGGCCCGGCTGGGGCAACGTTATCATCGTGTTGCACGCCTTCGCCGAAGATGGCGCGCGACGTTACGTGCAATCCTACTATGCGCATTGCGACACCGTCCTCGTCCGAGCGGGCGAAGAAGTGCACCGTGGGCAGCGCATCGCCACGGTCGGCACCGGCGGCGGACGCTATTTGGCGCATCTCCATTTCGAGATGCGCGAGTTCATTACGCCGTTCATCGGTGCGGGCTATCGTCAGAATACCGATGGCTGGCTGAACCCGAGCGAGTTCATTTCCAAACATCGTGGCGCGGCCGAGGACGACGTCGGAAGGACAAGGCCGTGACTCGCGCTTTTTACACCGGCGGATTCGCGCTCAGCAAATACAGCCAATTGGCCAACACCAAAACGACGGCGAGGCCGCGCAGAAATTTCACCTCGGTCGATGTGATTTGCGCGACACGCAAACGCGGCGCGCCCGTGGCGATCGCGATTAGTAGGTAAACATTGCCTAGAGCAAGCGCGCAATAGACAACGAAAGCGAGCGGGTTCCAATGCCACGCCGTTCCGACATCCCCGTGAAGAAGCGCGATTGCCGCACGCGTAGCGCCGCAGGTCGGGCAGGGATGGCCCGTGAGTGCGTGGAAAACGCAGACCGGCCAGGGGAGATGGAGTGTCAGCCAGGCGGCAAGGAGAAGGACCGAGCCGATCGAGAGGGCGAGCCAGAGCTGCTCATGATCGGTCTCCCCTGGCGCGAGCGGCCGGCAAATCAATCGCATCTAGTAGCCGCCGTGATGACCGAGCGCACCGAGTGCGCCGAACATGAGGGCGAGAAAAAATCCGCCTCCACAACAGACAATCACCGGCAAAAGCACCGCTAACACCGCGCGTCCGGTATCGGTCTCATGTGCGCGGGCCAGGCCGATGCACTGCAAGACCAGGGCCCAAATTCCGGCGATTAATCCGCCGCAGATCGGAACCATCTGAAGCACGCCGGTCGAGCCCTGCGCGAACGCCAGAACGCGGAACGTCGTCTCGAACGGTTGCTTCGCTCCGCCCACAATCATGAGGCAGACGTGAAGGATAGCGGCGCCGAGAAAGAGCCCGATCACGATCAGAAACGGTACCAGGATAAAGAGGAAAACCGAACCGATGCCAAGGCCAGCCAGCGCGGCAAAGGCGTTCCGCTCGCTCATCGACCACCCGAACGATTGCAGAAGCAAAGAAAAGAGCAGCGAGATAAACGCGCCCGCGCCCGCGCCGACGAGCGCGAAAATGAGTGGCTCGGCGAATCCGCCCTCGCGCTTCATGGCAGTAAAGGCTTCGCTCGGGCGCAGCAGTACCATTTGCAATGTCTCGAAGAACGCGGTGAAAAAACCAAGCGTATGCCGCTCATCCCAGGGTAAACCGCCTCGCGCCGCCGTCACAATTGCAACCGGAGCGGAAGACGGCATCGGTGGTGGCGGCGAACCGGCCGGGGTGTCCGCGGCGAGTTCCGGGAATTGCGAGAGCGACTGCCAGTTTGCCATTCCTTCCCGCCAGCCGAGATCGCTCCCGGTGAACTGGCCGCTGCGCAATCCCGCCCGCACGTCGTCCTCCGAAAAAATGCCAAGATTCGAACCGGCGCGGCTGATGTGAATCATGATGGCGGGTTGTAACGGATGAGAGCCGGGAAAGTCAATCCAACGCTGCTGTCATACCGAGCGTAGCCTAGCGGAGCCGACCGATCCCGTGGAAATTAGCTTTACGGCGCGCAACGGGATCCGTCGACTCCGCCTCATTGCGCTCGAGCTAATCGAAACGGTTCGGCTCCGGTTTGTCTAATGCCCGCCAGCAATACCAGGCCAGCGCCGAGCGATATGGCTGATACCTTGTGCCGTGCCGTTCCATTTGTTTCGGCGTGGGCAATTTTCTTTTGCCGAAAATTTTCGCAAACCCTTTGCGCACTCCGTAGTCGTGCACCGGCCAGACGTCGGGTCGTCCGAGATCGAAGAGCAACAGCATCTCGACCGTCCAGCGCCCGATTCCGCGCACCTGAGTCAGGCGCTCGATGATTTCGTCATCGCTCATCGTCGCCAGCGCACGCGCTTTCGGCACCGTGCCGTCGAGCGTTTTCGCCGCCAAGTCTTTAAAAGCGGCAACTTTGCTGCGCGATAGACCAGCCGCGCGCAATTTTTCATCCGGCGTCTCGAGCACGAGTTGTGGGTCGAGAAACTTGCGCTTCGGAAAGATCGCGCGCACGCGTTTCCAGATCGTGGCGGCCGCTTTCCCACTGAGTTGCTGATAAGCGATGGACTCGGCCAGCGCATCGAAGGGGCGAACGTTCAAGCTGGGCGTGATCTCGTAGCGGCGCGAACGCACGATCAATTCTGCCAGGCGCTTGTCACTCGTGTTGAGGTGCCGGTGCGCTTCGTCGTGACTCATGCGGGCATGTTAGCATGCGGTTGCGCCTGCGAGCGCAAACGGAAGCGCCCGCTCTTGTTCTTGCACCGCGCGCAAATTCTGATTTCGTCAGCATCCCATGCCGATCGAACTCACCTATTACGGCCACGCCGGATTCAAGCTTCAAACCGCCTCCGGCAAAATTCTGCTCATCGACCCCTGGCTGCGAAATCCGCTCCTGCAAAACGCCGAAGCCGAACTCGACGCGCTCACTCGCGTCGACCTCATTTGTTTGACGCATGGCCATAATGATCACGTCGGTGAAGCGGTCGAGATTGCGAAGAAAACAAGAGCGAAACTGGTCGCTACCTATGATCTGGCAACAGCCATGGGCACGGCGCTGGATTATCCAGAAGAATTGATCCCGATTGAATTGCACCCGCACTTCGGCGGTGAGATTGCGCTGCTGGATGGGGAAGGCACGGCACGCTTTGTGCCTGCATTGCATGGATCGATGATCATGCCTCATGAGAAATCACCGCCGGTCTATGGCGGCATGTCGAGCGGCATTGTCCTCGCCATCAACGAGGGTCCGACGATTTATCATACGGGCGATACCGATCTATTTTCCGATATGGCGCTGGTTCCGCGGGAGCATCCCATTGACTACATGCTTGTTTGCATCGGCGGCCATTTCACCATGGGACCTTCACGCGCAGCTGATGCGATCGAATTTGTAAAACCCAGAGTTGTCATCCCCATCCACTTCGGCACTTTCCCTCTCCTGAAAGGAACGCCGGAGATGCTGCAGCAGGAAATGACGCGAAGGGGTTCGCGGGCAAAGTTGCGCGTGATGAAGCCCGGCGATAAGCTGGACATTTCCAGCGCTTAGCGCGAAAAAGAAATCCGTCCTCTCACTGACCTTCGAATTGCACTAAACCCACTTCGCCGATGCGCAAACTTCTTCTTCTCACCTTTTGTCTGGCTACGCCGTCGATCTTCGGCGGCGAAACACCGATTGCCTCTGCTCCACCGACGACCGACACGCTCAAGCCGGTGCCGATTGATTATGTCGAAACTGAGAGCGCCTACGTCTTTGGGAGCGACGTCAATCACGGCGGCAGCTTCGGTTCTCAGGACATGTGGCAAAACGAGTTCGAGTATGGCCACCGCTTTTTGCTTTCCGGTAACTTTTATCTGCACGCCGGGCTGAACTACAGCCGCTTTGATTTCGGCCAAACCGCCGCGCCGTTGCCTGTCCATCTGCAAAGTGGCGCGGCTGTCATCGGCATCGATTACATGCACGGCGAAGATGTCGGCGCATTCCTTCAATTCCGACCGGGCTTTTACACGGAGGAACATCTCGGCCTGCGTTCCTTCGATATCCCGATCACCCTGGCGCGTTTCTGGATTGTGCAACCGGACAAGTTCTACATCCTCACGGGTGCGAGCTATTCGTTTTTGCGGCGTGGCTTCCCCGTCATACCGCTGGTGGGCGTCGTTTATGTCTGGAACGATCATCTGCGCCTGCTGGCGGTGCCGCCCGAACCGAAGTTGATCGTTTCAGTGAACAAACACCTCGATTTATGGGTCGGCGGCGAAATCACCGGTGGCTCATTCCGGACTGATCAGCACCAGGATTATCTTTTCCGGGGACCGAAGGTGAAGAAGTTGTACAATGCCGAATTGGACTTCGCCGACTATCGGGCGGGCGTCGGCGCGACCTATTCACCGACGAATAACGTCAACATCGACGTTAGCGGCGGCTCCTCCGTGTTGCGCCAGTTCAAGTATGGCGCCGTGGGCGAAACTTATCGCACCGATCCCGCGCCTTACGTGCGCCTGGAATTCAAAGCGAAGTTCTAAGGAAACATTTCGTCGAGCTTCCGCGCCAGCATCTGACTGCCGCGGATTTTGAGCCGGCCGGTCAGCGTGGCCCAGACGCCTGACAATTTGTCATTGGAAAGAGCCACCCAATCGGTGTCGCTCGCAATCAGGGTCACGTTTGGATTTCCGATGCGGCCGCGCCCCATCCGGTATTTGGCATCCTTGACTTCAATCCACCACTCGCCGCCCTGCGGGCCACCGATAAGGAACTGATAACGCGCCTGCACCCCTGCGGCCTTTTGCGGTTGGAACACTTCCCGCATCGCGTCGAAAACATCCTGTGGAGTGGACTTCTCGCGCTCGGGCGAGAGGGCGCGAACTCCCGAGAATGGAAGGGAAGACAGGATTAGGAGAATACTAATGCGCTTCATCACTCCTCGATTCGTCGCAGCAGGAAGGCGGCGCCGATAAAAGTTACGACCACGCCGAGGAGTAGGACGGTCAGGTCCATTCCGTAGAACGACGGACCGGCTTGATACAAATTCACCATGCGAAAAGCGCGGCAGAAATGTGTGAGAGGGAAAATTTCCGCGCCCCACTGAATGAAGGCAGGCAGATGCTCGAGCGGAGCGAACGCCCCCGACAAAACAAAAACCGGCAAGAGAAAGAAGACGGAGAACTGGATGGCCTGCGTTTGCGTGCGCGAGATGGCGGAGATGACAAGCCCCAGACCGAGCGAACAAAGCAGAAAGAGCAGACAGATCACGGCAAGCACCCCCGGCGAATAGAAGCGAACATGGAAGTGAAAGCCGACTAGTACAATGATGAGCACGATGATGATGGCGGAGATGGCGAGGTAAGGGATGATTTTCCCCAGCACAATTTCGCCGCGGCGCAGCGACGTGACCATGAGCTGATAGAGCGTGCCGGCTTCACGTTCGCGCGCGATCGTGCACGCCATAAGCGTGACCGTGAGAAGTTGCAAGATCAGCCCGATAATTCCCGGCGTGACGTAATCGATAAAACGCGATTTCGGATTGTAGAGTACATGCGGATCGATGCCCCACGGCTCCATCAGGGAGGTGAACTGTTTGCGCACTTGCACCGGCAAATTTTCCGCCAGATCGAACACTTCCGTCGGAAGGCCATCGATGATTACCTGACGCTCCGCCATCTGAAAATCACCCAGGCTTTGCTGGAGCGCGCCTTGTAATTGCGAGGCCGTGTTCGTATCGGCGCCGTCGAGGTAAATCTGCACCGGCTGCGGATTGCCGTTGGCCAGACCTGCGCTCCAACCCGGCGGAATAATCACGGCCGCTTCGACGTGATGGCCGATCAAATCCGAAGGGTTCCGGGCATCAGGCGGAGTGCGCCAGGCAAAAGTTTTATTCTTTTTCGCAATGTCGATGAAGCGCTGCGTCTGCTCGGTCGCGTCGCGGTTGATGAGAAGCGCGGGGACGTCCATCGGCTCACCTGCTTCGAAGGCGTGTCCGAAAATCAACGTGAAAAGCGGCGGCAAAATGAGAAGGAGAACCAGCACGCGTCGATCGCGAATAATGTGGAGGAATTCCTTGCGCGCCACACTTGAGATCGCGCTGACTGAAAGCGTTTTCATATCTAGCCCGGTGTGATCGCCGCGCTTTTTACCTGCCGCCTATCCTCGACCGCAGACCGAACGTTCGCTTGCGCGTCGCGGATCATCGCGCCGTAGCCCTGCGAGTAAGCCGTGAAAACATCTTCCATGTCCGGCTCGACCCACCGTTCGCCTTTGAACGCCAGCTCGGAGAAGGGCCAGTGGCGCTTCCACTCTTCCAGCAACCGCTCCGGTTCAGCCGAATAAATACGTAATTGTCCACTGCGTAGGGAGACGCCGAGGACGCCGCGTGCATCGCGCAATCGCACCAGCGCCGGCATCACCGGTTCAATGTTTAATTCAAGCAAACGCACGCGAAACGAATGAATGAGTGCGCGCGGCGTCGCCTTTGCCAACAACCTTCCACTCTCCAGAAATCCCACTTCGGTGCAGCGTTCTGCCTCGTCCATGTAGTGCGTCGTAACGAAGATGGTAATCCCGCGGTTGCTCAAATCGTAGAGTAAATCCCAAATCTGTTGCCGATGCACCGGGTCGAGACCGCTTGTCGGTTCGTCCAGGAAAAGGAGCGGCGGATCGTGCACCAGCGCACAGCCGAGCGCGAGCAACTGGCGCATGCCACCGGACAAACTGCCGGCCGGCTCATCGCGTTTTCCTTCAAGATCGATCAGGCGCAGCACGCGATTGATCCGTTCATCAATCTCGCGCGCCGGCACACGATGCGCGCCGGCAAAGAAACGAAAATTTTCCACCACCGTGAGATCGCGATACAAACTGAAGCGTTGCGCGACATAGCCGAACTTCGAGCGCACCGTGTGTCGTTTCCGCCACACATCCGCGCCGGTGATCGCAGCCGAGCCGGTGCTTGGCCGCGTCAGGCCGCAGAGCATGCGCATGGTCGTCGTCTTTCCCGCGCCGTTCGCGCCCAAAAAGCCGAAGATGGCCCCCCGCTCTATCTCGAACGTGAGCGCATGCACCGCTTCGAAATCGCCGAAGCGTTTACCAAGATTGCGCAGAGAAATGACCGGCTCAGGCACGGCCCTGTATTGCGACGGCGCAGATGAATTTGCAACCGCGGGTGCGTTGTCTAGATAATGCCTCATGCGAGCGACTCTTTTTTTCTTCGTCCTTTTGACAACCGTCGCGCTTACCGCCCTGGGCGATCCGCTGGGCGAGCTAAGCGGCTTTTCCGTTTTCGATAAGGTCGATCTCGCGCAACTTGCAAAGAGCGACGCGAAGACCGCGCACGGACCGCTTATGAATAATGGGCGCTTCCTCTCCGTGCAAAGTATTTACGTCGCGCCCGGCTCGCCCGCTCAGCATCTGGATGCGCTGCGCAAATGGAATCCAGCGGAACGGGGCGAACCGAAGGTTCTCATCCATGTCGAGTTGCCCGCGTCGCTCGGGGAAAGTGCGTTTGCGAAAATCAAAAGTGCGCCAGCAAACGCGGCCGTGCGCGCATTTGTCGCGGCCACAAGCAAGATGTCGAACGATCTCCAACTTAGCCGCGACGAAGCGGCCAAATGGAAGGGCGGCGACGCGTCGCTTTCGGGCGCGGGCGGCGATTTCTGGATGGGCGTTCTCGCCGGACGCGCGCGCGCTTTTTCCAGCGGAGGAACTTCCGCGCTGCCGCCCTACGATCACTCCGGAAAAACAGTGCGCGCAGGCGACGAATTGAATGGGTTACTGCGCGAACAGCCGAAAATCCGCAAACAATTTGGCAGTTTCCTCGAAGGCACAGGCATCGGTCGCGGGGCCGGCTCGAAACCGGATGGATATTGGGAACTGGTCAACGCCGACAACCTCGCGGTCGCAAGCCTCGGCGCATTTTACTCGCGCAACGCCGGCGGAAGCGGGCAGGCCGCCGACGTATTCTACTATTCCAGTGGCGGTTACTACGTCACCCTCACGCTTTACCAGTTGTGGTCGGTCGACGTGAATGGCCAGCCTTCCACTCTTGTCTGGCGCGGCGACATGCTTTCATCGGCATCACTCTCTGAATTGCACGGAGTGGAAAAGCTCGGCTCCGAATCGGCCCTGATGAAAGACGTGGGCAAAACAATTGCGCGATTCCGCAAAGGCTTTGCGCGCTGAGCTTCGCCATGGTCACGAAACCCGCGCTCGCTGTCGTCTTGGTTCTGACCGCACGCGGTTTGTTCGCAGCGGATTTTTGGCCGGCGGAATATTCCTTTGACGAAACTTACGTCGGCGAAGCGGCTGTGGCGCGCGGTCCGCGCCGAGTGTCCGGTTTTGATGAAAGCGATACGCTGCTTCGATTCATTTTCACGCCCCGGGTGAAACTGGGCGTATTGCGCCTCGGGTTCGAGTACGAGCAGTTTTCTTTCGGCTTCGATCCGCATACGGCCATTCCAAACACGCTGCAATCTGTCGCCGCCGTCGCCGGCATCGATACGCAGTTGAGCGATTCAATTCTCGTTAGATTGGAAGCTATGCCTGGCGTTTACAGCGAAGCGTTCAAACCCGGCACCACTTTATTCAACATGCCGTTCGTTATCGGCGGCACTTATATCTTCAGTCCGGAATTTCAGATCGTCGTCGGTATTGGCGTGGATGTTGAGCGAAAGTATCCCGTGCTGCCGGGCGGCGGAATCCGCTGGCGTTTCCAGCCGCAATGGGTGCTCGATGCCGTGCTCCCGACGCCGCGGCTGGAATACGAATGGAACAAAAATGTCACCCTCTACGCGGGAGCAACCCTGAAAGAAACGAACTTCCGTGTGAGCGATACGTTCGGCCGCGACAAAGGAATTCCCAGGCTCAATCATGCCGTGCTCACCTACAGCGAAGTGCGCGCCGGTGTTGGGTTTGATTGGAAAGTGACGTCGTGGCTTTCCGTCAACGGCGAGGCCGGCTATCAGCCGTATCGGAGTTTCGACTTCTACCGCGCTAACATTCGCTATCACGAGGACGGCGGCGCGCCATACGGCATGCTCTCGCTGCACGGCGCCTTTTAGCGCAGCGTTTTATCTAATCGTCCTATCTTTAACGTTTCCGGCCACCACTTTGCCACTCCGAGAACAACAAGAATGGTGCCGATGCCACCGCCAACTACCGATAAAACGGGACCGAATAGGGCAGCGGTAAGCCCAGACTCGACCGCGCCGAATTCATTCGAGGTGCCGATGAAAATGTTGTTTACGGCAGAGACGCGGCCGCGCATTTCATCAGGTGTCACAAGCTGCACGATCGTGCCGCGAATGATAACGCTGACGCTATCGAATGCGCCGAGAAGAAAGAGCATGGCTAACGAAAACCAGAACGCGCGCGAAAGGCCGAAGAGGATCGTCGCGATGCCGAAGCCGGCGACGCACCAGAGCAAGGTTTTACCCGCGCGATTGATTGGCGGCAGGTAGGCCACCACAAACGCGGTCGCAAACGCGCCAATCGCCGGCGAGGCGCGCATCCAGCCAAGACCAATCGGGCCCACGTGGAGAATCTGGTCGGCAAACATCGGCAGCAACGCCACCGCGCCCCCTAGCAAGACCGCGAACATGTCGAGCGTGATCGTCGCGAGAATGACGTGCTTGCTCAGGACAAAGCGCATCCCTGCAATCACACTGCGCCAGGTATTTTGATGTTCGCGTTTTTCCGACCGTGGCCCGCGCTTGATGGGCAGCATCAGAACAAAAAAGAGGGAGGCGCAGATCGCATCGATGATGTAAACGCAGGAGAAACTAACGCGCGCGACGATGAAACCGCTGATGGCGGGTCCGACAACGGAGCCGATCTGGAAAACGCTGTTGTTCCAGGTGACGGCATTGGCAAATGCGTCGCGCGGAATCAGCGTCGGAAAAAATGAACTGCGGGCCGCCCAGGCAAACGTGCGAGCGGTGCCGGAGATGAACAACAGAATGTAAATCAGCGGTACCGAGGCATCGTCAAAGTGAAACGTCGATTGATGGCGTTCGAAAACGCCCGCGATCGCGCGCAGCCAGGCGTTGCCATGCTCCATCAGAGGCCACGAAGGCAGTGCAAGATGTTTCCAGGAGACCAGCGCGAGTGCGACCGAAGCGATTGCGCTGAACAATTGCGACATGATGATAATCCATTTGCGGCTGTATTTGTCGGCCAGATGCCCGGCCGGCAGAGAAAGCGCTACGACTGGAATCGCGAAGACCAAACCAACCAGTCCGAGCGCAGTGGCCGAATGGGTCCGCGCGTAAATTTCCCATTCGACGGCCACCGCCAGCATTTGCCGGCCGATGATCGAGAGCAGGTTCCCCGTCATGTAGAGGTTGAAGGTGCCGAAGCGGAATGAGGCGTAGGGATCGTGGGGAACGGCCGACTTCGGAATTGTTTCCGCAGCCGCAGGCCGCCGCTCGTGGCTGGGCGAATCGGTCAGTTCGTCGGAATGATCGGCCATGACTGCGCCCGTTGAGGCGAGCGCAGTTTATTTTCGCACACGGGCGGTGCAACCGCCGCTTTCAGCGATACCACTGAGACGCGCACAATGTTTTTTTTCATTTCACATTCGCCTAACGCTTAAGCGCCGCGCATCACTTCAGCGTTGCGGACCATTTTTGGTTAAGATCCCGCAGCGCTTACGACTGCTCATCAAGCCGTAACTTCGTCTTTCCGTCGTCACGAGAAATTCCGGGTTCCCCTTGGCCGTCATCGTATCGGTGGTGCAGCTAATGCTGAAGATCGGGAACTGCAATTCACCAAGTCTCCCCGCGGTTGCAACGAATGCTGAGGCCGAGTAGTTGCTTTCGATGGCGCAGTCGCTCTTCTCTCGCACCAACCCTTTTCCGGCCAGGATGTCGGTTAACCGTCGCCTTAGCGGCGAGAGTTCGGCCAAAGACACACGGCATTTTGAAGTTTCACTGGAAGGTTCCGGCCTCGCTTTTGAGCCCGGCGATTCCATGGCGGTGTACGCGAGCAACGATCCGGCTTTGGTCGAAGAAATGATCCATGCCATCGGCGCAAGTGGCGATGAATCCGTGCCAGCGGGAAAAAATGAAACCGCGAGCTTACGGCAAGCCTTGTCGCGCAATTACAGCATCACCGCACCGACGCCGAAGCTGCTGAAGGCGATCGTCGAGCGGGCTTCCGCGGCGCCGCTTCTGAAGGAGTTGCTTGATCCCGCGAAAAAGCACGATCTCCATATTTATCTCTGGGGAATGGAGGTGATCGATTTCCTCCTCCAGCATCCGTCCGTGAAGTTTCCGGCTGCTGACTTCGTTAGCTTGCTAACGAAGTTGCAGCCGCGGCTTTACTCCGTGGCCAACAGTTTGCGCGCTTTTCCGGACTCGGTTCATTTTATTGTTGATGTGATTCGCTATGAATCGCACGGCCGCCAGCGCAAAGGCGTCGCCTCGGCGTTTCTGGCCGAGCGCTGCGAAACCACCCCGGTCCCTGTTTATCCAACCAGTGCGAAGCATTTTCATCTGCCCGAAGGTGACGTCGACATCGTTATGGTCGGGCCGGGCACGGGCGTGGCGCCGTTCCGTGCCTTTCTCCAGGAGCGCCGCGCCTCGGGCACTCGCGGACGCAACTGGCTTTTCTTCGGCTCGCAGCGGGAGAGTTGCGATCGCTATTACGGCGATGAATTCGACGAGCTGAAGCAGGAGGGAGTTCTTACCCGCTTCGACTGCGCGTTCTCGCGCGATCAGGTTCACAAAATTTACGTCCAGAACCGCATGGCGGAGAATGCCAGCGAGGTTTGGCGATGGCTCGATAGTGGCGCGCATTTTTACGTTTGCGGCGACGCCTTGCGCATGGCCAAAGACGTGGACGCCGCTCTGCGTACGATCGTGCAGGAACAAAGCGGCAAGTCCGCGGAGGAAGCGAACACTTATGTCGAGCAGATGAAAGCCGACAAACGATACAAGCGCGACGTTTACTGAGGTTTCGCCGCAGCCGTTGCGCTGATGTTACAGCAAACGTCGAACTTCCAAGGTTCCACTTCGAGATGATTGGAATTTCGCAGTTCGATGTTCGATGTTTTTCTATTGCTGGGTTCTGTTCGCCCTCATCCTCTGCTCGGACTCGGCGTCTGCGCGGTTGGAAAATTATTCGCGCTTCATCGTCGCCGACTCGGCCAGCGCACAGTCCGCGCGTGATTCTCTGCGCGTCACTTACCTTGGAGTGAGCGGCTACCTGGAAGCCAGTGGTCACGCGCTCCTCGTCGATCCTTATTTACGCGCGCGGGCCTGATTGGAGTCGCATTAAATCGGCCGCTCTCGCCCAGCGCAGTCCAGATCGAAGCCGGATTACGCCACGTTCCCAGAAGCGTGGATGCGATTCTCGTCACGCATGCACATTTCGATCATCTCTTGGATGTCCCGCAAATCATGCAGCGCACCGCCGCACCGCTGCTCTCAGGGCCGACGGCGATTAAACTTGCCCAATCAGCGGGTGCGCCGCCGGGAGCCTGCGCGAAAATTCAGCCGGGAAATGTCCGCACAATCGGCCCCTGGAACATTCAGGTCATGGCGGCACAACACGATCGGCTTTTCGGTTCAGTTCCGTATGCCGGTCCCGAAAAACTGAGCGGACCACCGCGAACGCCGTCCGATTGGAAAGTGGGTGAAGCGCTCGCGTTCCTGATCGAAGCGAATGGGCGCAAAATTTTCATCGATTCAGGAAGAACACTCGATCTCTTGCCGCCAGCCGAACTGGCGCCAGTCGATCTGGCCATTTGGGGCGTGGCTTTACCTGACAGTCGGAAACGAATTCGCGCCGCCCTTGAGCGTCTGCGCCCGACGTTTTTTCTACCGAGTCACCAGGATGACTTTTTCGCGCCATTCGATCGCGGATTTACGTTCGGCAAACTGACGAATTTCCCTGAAATCGCACGAATCGCCGAACGACACGAGATCAACGCGCGACTCATTCTGCTGGATTATTTTCGGCCGTGGACAATTCCGTAAACGCGATGCGCCCCGCTGCCGGGGAAAGTGGCGGCTACGACCCGAAGCGCGCTCGGGCTGATAACGCTGACCTCTCGAATGCGGCCAGGCATTACGGACTTCTTGTCACCGGCTTGGCGCCGGCAATTCCTCAGGTTCTCGGGAGCATTTTTAACATTTGGTACAACGCTGTGGTCATCGCTCCGCTGTTGGTGAGCGAGCCATTGCGGCGGCGCTTCGCTCTCACCGTCGTCATTTATAACGTCCTCGTCTACCCGCTCGCGATCGCGCTCTGGCTGCGCATCATATTTTCCGCGCGCCCGATTTTTCACGCGCTTGTGGATCATCGCTCGGTCGCTTCCGATCGACTTGAGCAAGTGCGCCGCCGCGTCATCAATTTGCCATGGATTGGCGCCGGCATTTCCAGCGTGGCCTGGCTTGGATGCATCCCGGTGTTCATTATCGCGCTGGCAATGACGGGCGAGCCAATCCATTCGCGACTGCTCTGGCACTTGCCGATTTCATTTTGCGTCTCCGCCTTCATTGCCGTGACGCAGACATTTTTCCTCATCGAACTCGCCAGCCATTGGGCCTTGTTCGCCGTTTTTTTTCGCGATGCGCGACCAGATCGCATTCGGGGCGGGCATCCGCTGTCACTGCGCACACGCGGTTTGATGTGGGCCATTTCTACCGGCCTTTGCCCGATCGGTTCGCTCCTCTTGCTCATGTTCGCGCCCGGTGCCGCGTCCACGCACCCGCAATGGTTTGCCGTCTTCGTCGGCGCAGTCGGAATAGTCTTCGGCCTTTGTTCCGCGATTCTCATCACCCATCTCGTCGCCAAGCCAGTCGATGAATTGCGCGTTGCCTTTCGCGCTGTCGGCGAAGGAAATTTGGATGTCTCACTTCTTCTGCGCCGCGCCGATGAGTTCGGTGCGCTAGTTGCCGACTTTAACGGAATGGTGGTCGAGCTGCGGGAGAAAGAGCACGTACGCCGCGTTTTCGGCCTCCATGTCGGTGAGAAAGTCGCCCAACAAATTTTGAGCCGCGATCCCGAGCTCGGCGGCAGCGAACAACTTATTACCGTCATGTTCCTCGACATTCGCGGTTTCACCGCGCGGGTCGCTGGAGCGGAGCCGAAGACGGTGATTAATCTGCTCAACCGATTTTTGCGCGCGATGGTGGCAATTGTCGAAAACGATCATGGCGGCAGCGTGAACAAATTTTTGGGCGACGGTTTGATGGCAATCTTCGGATTGGGCGCGGGAACCGTGACGCATGCAGACGATGCCGTCCGTGCGGCACGTTCGATGTTAGGGCGTCTGGAGGATTTGAACGCGGAGCTGGGCGCCGCTGGTGAACCGCCCCTTCAGATCGGGATCGGCATCAATACCGGTCGCGCTATCGTCGGGAGCATCGGTTCGCCTGAGCGCATGGAGTTCACTGTCATTGGAAACACTGTGAACATCGCCTCGCGCATCGAGGAGTTGAACAAGATGGCGGGCACGAGTGTGCTTCTGAGCAAAGGAACGCGCGACACACTGACTGATGCGGCCCGCATCCACTCGCTGCCGCCGCAACCGGTGAAGGGCCTCGATCAGCTTGTGGAGATCTTTACGCTCGACGGATCGCGCGGAGGGCAAAAATAGCGGAGACGATCCAGACGCCGGCGGAGACAATTGCAGTGGCGCTGCCGAACATCAGCCAGTTCGGCCGGTAAGCGAGAGTAAGTCGCCCGCGCGCGCCGGCTGGTATTTCAACCAGCGGGATTAGGCCGCGAAAACTCTGGACGGGCAATGCACGCTCACCGATCCAAGCGTGGTAACCGCGAAAGTAAGGACGCGAAAATGCGAGCAGCGTCGGCTTGTCGCCTGGAGCATTTTCGACCGACGCGCTCACGCTATTGCGGGATTCGACAATCTCCCGGACACGCGCGAGCGCATGTTTTCCATCCCAATCGACTGAGCGTACCGTCGGAATCGGATCGCCGAGCCGGTGATAAACATGCGCTTCGTCATTTGTGATAACGCTTTGCCACTCGCTCGCGGGCGGCGGCGAAAAATCGAATTCCCTCGCGATGATGATCGCATCAACGCCGAGCCGATCGAGCAGCGCATCTCCCTTCGCTTCATTCCCGACCAGCCATTCGGCCATACTCGGGTCGATTTCGCCGTGTATGTAGGTGGTGAATGCGCGCGCGACACCCGCCGGCCGAATCGGGCTGTAACCATTCACGAATCGCAGGCCAGCCCACATGGAAGTGCTGCCGGGCCGTGTGGTTTGGCCGACAGGATCGGGATGATCCTTGAGGCGATAAGCGTATTCGGGCGCTGGATAAATGCTGAGATAAAGCCGATGCGGATCGAGCGGCTGCGGCTCGAGCAATGACTGCCTCAGATTGTATTTTGGAACACCGCAGTTCGGCGGAATGCAAAGATATGTCGCGAGCAGAGCGGCAAAGACGACCGCGGACGGCGCCCACCGGCGCAACCACGAGAATCGCGCAGGCAGGAAGCCGATCGCGAGCCAAACCGTCGCAAGCGCCAGGTAAGTCCACGTCAGCGGAAACGCATATTCGCCCTCGATCGCAAATGCTTTAGCCGCAAATGCGAGCACGATTACGAGCAGGAGCGTCAAGAGCGGTGGAAGATGCACCGCGGAGAACGCCCGGAACGAAGAAGGTTTCTTTTCTTTTTTTAACCCTGCGATCTCTGCGGTTAATTTCAGCGCCTCGGCCGCGACCAACGCGAGCACGAGATGCAAAAGCGGCAACCAACGAAAGCTCCAGCGAAAGACTCCCGCCGTCGGAATCATGGCGAGCACAGCGACGAGAACTAGCAGCCCGATTTCCCAACGCACTCTTTTCCAGAATTCCCTCGCGCGAATAAAGAATCCGGAAAGGATGAGCGGGACTGGGATTAATCCGCAAGCGAGTTCCGCCGCTCTGTGCGGCACCAGGCGCGAGGAGAAATCGGGCCACTTCGCCGTCCAGCTTGGGAGAACAAGTCCGGGCCACGCGTTCCACGGCACGAGCCATTGGAAATGCGCGGCCGCTTCCTGCGAGGCGCGCGCGGAACCTTGCACGGAATCGAGCAGCGCCAGCCAGGCCGGAGCAGCGAGAGCGAAGCCAAGCGCCGCCCCGATCGTCAACGGAATTATTCTCGTTAGCTGACGACATTGGAACACTTCACGAATCGCCAGCCACGAGAGCACGAGCACGAGCATTAATACCGTGTAAGGAAATCCGCCGGTAACGAGTAAGTAGACGAATGGCGCGGGCCAAAGGAAACGCCAGCGCGACCGCCTCGGCTCAAGCGCGCGTTCCGCCGCCCACCAGGCCCACGGCAGCCAGGCAAAGGCGCCGAGCGCGCCGAGCCAATCGCTCGCGCCCCAGCAGATCATCCAACCACTAACCGAGGCGATCAGCGCGACGAATATCGAAATCGCCACGGGCAGATTCCGTCCGCGCGCGAGCATGAACGCGCCGGCGCTGAGGACGGCGAGATGCGCGATGGAGAGCGCCGCGGCCTGTTGAGCAAAGATCAGCGGAAGCTTCCAGATGAGAACGATGAGCGTGTTGACGAAGACAGAGAAGACGCCGTACTGGAATTCGCCGGCCAGATTTCCGCACACCCACGAGTACGGGCTGAGCAGCGGCAATTCGCCCTGGTTCCACGCGCGCGCCATGTCCGCGCAAACCGGGAGAACGGAAATCTCGTAATCGTCGTTCCAAAAAACGAGCGGATCGTGCGCGAGAAGCAGTAGGCAAAAAACGACCGTGAGCGCGGCGGCCGCCAGCCCACCGAAAACGTTTGCGCGCCTGTCATGTTGAGCGAAGCGAAACATCTCTCGATCGTATGCTGAAAGTGCGAGAGATCCTTCGCTTCTCTCAGGAAGACAAGTTAAGAAACGCCTGTTAGAGAACGACCGGCTCGCCTTCTTTCATTACGAGCACGTCGTTTCCGATGCCGGCTTCACCTGCGCGCGAGACTAAACGCGCCAACGGTTCGTCCAGAGGCTCGTAGCCAAGCCGAAATGTGCCGTAATGCATCGGCACCAGTTTTTTCGCGCGCAATTCCAGAAAGGCTTGCACAGCTTCCTCCGGATTCATGTGCACCTCCCGACCGCTCGGGGGGTCGTAGGCGCCGATGGGCAAGAGGGCAACCTCGATGTCGTAGCGCTCCCCAATTTCCTGGAAACCCGGAAAGTAGGCGCTGTCCCCACAATGGAAAATCGTCCGCCCGTTCGCTTCGATGACGAAACCGCCGAAACCGCGATGGCGATCGGCTAGAAAGCGCGCGCCCCAATGATGGCAAGGCGTGAGCGAAATCTTTAGCTCATCGAGTTCCACCGTTTGCCAGTAATCCAGTTCGTGGACGAGGTTGAAACCAAGATCGTATACCAACGTGCCGACTCCCACTGGCACCACAATAGGCTGATCTGAGGCGATCCGTCGGAGCGTGCGGCGGTCGAGGTGGTCGAAATGCGCATGCGTCACCAGCACCAGGTCGATATCAGGCAGGTGATGCAGTTCGATCCCGGGCTGTTTCAGGCGCTTGATGACCTTCAACCACTTCGCCCAGTTCGGATCCACCAGCACGTTGCTCTCGTGCGTTTGGATGAGGAAAGAGGCGTGACCGATCCAGGTAACACAGAGTTCGTCGGGCCGGATCTTGGGAAAGCGAGGAGCGATGCGCTTACCGGAACGCCTGGTAAAGAGCGACGGGATAACCACTTCGGACAAAAAATTCCGCCGGTGCCACGCCATGCCCGGCTTGAGCGTGACGCGAGTTGAGGTTTTTTGCCCCGCGCCGTTCCGCGAAGCTTGCCGGACTACCCGCGTTTTTCTGGCAAAAGGAATCGGCACTCGCGCCACCATATAAACACTAAGGGCGTAGTTCAATGGGATTTCGCCCCCTGCGCTGGAAGCATTTGCGCAGGACGAAAAAATCTTTGCTGGCAATGCGAAAGCCGGTTGACGGGGCCAGACTGCGCGCTAAACTTCTTGTCCCGCCGACGCGGGAATTCCCGAAGCACAAGTGCGGACGGAGTTTGTTCTCGCACATTTTGGGACTGCAAATTGGAACTCAGTTTTGTCCCGGCTGGAAACGGAAGCGGATCGAGTCGGAAGGCAGGATTGAGTTTTTTTGCGTCTAAAAATGTGCGGAATGCCGGTTCTTTGACATCTACATACAGGGTAGTAAGAAAGTACAACTTTAAGAGCTGAGTCTGAAAATATCTGTAGCGGCGGTCTCTGATCGCCGTTTCAGGAGAGTTTCAGTTATCAAAGAATCTCTGGTCTGGCGTGAGCTGGACTGGAACAGATTGATCAAGCTACAAAGAGCGCATCATGGATGCCTTGGTGCCAATAGGCGATGAAGGACGTGGTAAGCTGCGATAAGCTACGGAGAGCGGCAAACACGCTTTGACCCGTAGATTTCCGAATGGGATAACCTG
>JBBRAF010000024.1:0-45695 GCA_038207045.1 Chthoniobacterales bacterium | reverse complement strand
GCAGTTGGGAAGGTCAAAATGACTTTGTAGTTGCCGGACGTGCCACCTTTCCGGCATTCGACGCCCACCGCAGGCCCAGCAAGAGGAAGATCGATGTCAAAGTTGCCGGCACTGCCATGCTTCTTGCGCGATACTGCGCTGATATGCGCCCCGAATTCAAAAGCGCCAATGTCCGTGCCGTCTCCGCCGGTAGCGTTTGGGACAGATGATTGATCGATTGTCCGCAAGTAACCTACGCCTCGTTGGTCTGTAGTTAAGGTGCCGGTCAGACCATTGCTTGTGCCTTTATCGATGGCTGGACTACCAGAGAGTAGGGCTATGGTTTGAGTAGGCCCGCCGTTATCTTGTAGACCGTTTGGATCGAGCTTCGGCTTGAGCGGGGAGGCTATTGTGCCGGTTTGATCTGTAGTCTGGGTAAAGCCGCTGCTTCCATCACTCTTGCCGATCAGATTGAATCCACTTGAGTTGAAAACCCCGGATGCATCCGGACCTGCATTAATGGCCGTGTTTAAGGCTATGAGGCTACTCTTCACATTTATCTTTGCGCCGCCTATGTTAAAAATGCCCCCGCCTTCAAAAGCAGAGTTCTTGCTGATGGTGCTGTTTGTGAGGTTGACGGTGTTCAATGAGAACGACTGGACATCGTTGGAAATGCCCCCTCCCTCCACGGCAGAGTTACTGCTGAATGTGCTGTTGGTTACATCTACTAGGCCGCCAAAATTGTAAATTCCACCGCCGGCACCGGCGTCGGCAGAGTTACCGCTGAATGTGCTATTGATGATCTTCGCCACAAAGTCGGGGCCATTGAAAATGGCGCCACCATTCCCGTTGGATGAGAAATTGCCTGCGAACGTGCTATTCCTAATGTTTATAAAAACTGCGTTGTCGTTGTAAATAGCTCCGCCGTTGGAACCAGCGTGATTGGTATTAAACGTACAGTTGGTGACCTCCGCGTCGCTCGCGCTTAAAATGCCACCGCCATTGAAAGCACCATTGTTGTTTAGCGTACTGTTGGTGATTTCGACTGTGAAGACACCCTGATCGGCAACAAAGATGCCACCACCACCGTCGCCAGCAATGTTATTAGTGAGCGAGCAATTGGTAACGGTGAGCGCGGCAAAGGTTTTGCCGCAATAAATGCCAGCGCCGATGTTCGCATTATTATTATCGAGCCTGCTGTCGGTAACGTTAAGCGTACCCCCAGCTTGGGTGCTGCTGCCACGTTGGTTGTAGATGCCGCCTCCATTTGTCACCGTGTCGTTATTGCTGATTGTGCAGTTGGTGACGTTCACTGTGCTGAAGTTTTGAATACCAGCGCCGTTACCGGTAGAGGATCCATTGCTTATGGTCATGCCGGAAAAGTTCACCGTCCCAGAGGTCGTCACGTTGAAAATGCGAAAGCTAAGGGTGCTCGCAGCGCTGCGTCGCACCGTAACCTTGTCCGGGCCGGGGCCATTAATGTCGATCGTAGTGGTCAGATCAGGCAGAGCTTGCGTGAGATTAATAATCCACGGCTGCGCTGTCGGGATATTAAAGAAGATGCCATCATTGCCCGTCGCGCGCGCGTTCGTCTCCTCAATCGCGGCTCGCAAGGTGCACACGCCAGTGCCATCGACGTCACATTGACCATCGCCAGGAAACGAGTCATGGCCATCACCAGTGCTATCGACCGAGAACGCGATTCCAAAGTCATTCGGTGCTGGCGTCCCAGCATTGGCCCAAGCACAGAGCGTGAAAATTCCAATCGCAAGCAGACCCAGAAGAAATCGGCGTCGCCGAACCAGGCGGTGAAGTGAATTACCAGATAATGACTTTGTGTTTGCTGACGAAACTAGGCCTTTCATAGGGTTGCTCCTTCACCTGGTGGTTTAACCTGCCGGTTCAGGTCTGAAAGAAGGGAGAGACACCCCCAGGACAAGCCTTCCCGCCAGATCCAGACAGCTATTCACTGGCGTGATTCCAGCAGTTGGCGTCAACGGCGTCAAGAATGGTCGCTTCAAACCGTCAACATTGAATCCCATGGGCGCGGTCGCTGAATGTGGTGGAGCGAGGTTCCCGCCGGGCTGCGAGGTCATGACGCGTCATCCCGAGCCGCGGCGACGGCGAGGGACATCACAACCGGAGAGCACGTGACCCGACTTTTGTGTGACGCATTCCACGCATGAGAGGTCCCTCGCTGCGCTCGGGATGACTTTGCTTTTGAAAGGCGCGCCATTAACGTCCCAGCGGATGTCGTGCTCGAAAATCGATCCCGCTTTGCACCAGGCGCAGAAGCCGCCGTGGATCAAAGTGCGCCTGCCTTCAAATCCGGTTTTCTTTTCCACCAAAGCGCTCATTGCTGATTTGCGCCTGCACACCGTTTGCGAAAGCGCGCAATGTCCTAACCGTTGGGAATGCTGGAGCCAGGGCACAGCCACCATGATGATCGCGGGCGATCGCTGCACACGCGCATGCGGATTTTGCGCGGTCGAAACAGCGAAGCCGTTTGCCCTGGAACAAGACGAACCGGAGCGCGTGGCTGAAGCCGTTCGCCGTTTGAAATTGAAGCACGTTGTCATCACAGCGGTGGCGCGTGATGATTTGAAGGACGGTGGCGCGAACCACTTCGCGCGCACGATCGCGGCTGTTCGCGCGATGGACCCGAGCATCGTCATTGAAGTGCTGGTGCCCGATTTTCATGCGCAGGATTGGTGCATTCAAATCGTGCTAGATGCCGCGCCTGACATCTACAATCACAATATGGAAACGGTGGAACGGCTGACGCCGCTGGTGCGATCGCGCGCGAAATACCGCACCTCCCTGCGTGTGCTTCAGCGGGCAAAGAAGCTATCGCCGAATATGGTGACGAAAAGCGGCATCATGCTTGGCTTGGGCGAAACCGAACCGGAGCTTTTCCAGACGATGGATGACTTGCGCGAGACCGGCTGCGAAGTGTTAACGCTTGGCCAGTATCTGCGGCCGACACCGAAGCATCTGCCGGTCGTCGAATACATCGACCCCGAACGTTTCGCCAATTACGGCGACATCGCGCGGGCCAAAGGCTTTCTTCACGTTGCGTCCGGGCCACTCGTGCGCAGCTCATATCACGCGGCTGATTTTCATCCTGTGGTACGTAGGCCCTGTCATCCCGAGCGAAGCGCAGCGAAGTCGAGGGATCCCGTGGCGGAAGCTTAAAGGTAACTTCGCGGGATTCTTCGACTTCGCTGCGCTCCGCTCAGAATGACAAGCGTTCTTTGCCAGACTCCTGATCGCGCGCGCATCGCGGCGGTCATGCCGGCCTATCAGGAAGAGAAACACATCGCCGATGTGGTGAGGCGGACCCGCGGCGAGATCGAGCACGTGCTCGTCGTTGATGATGGCTCGAGTGACGCGACGTCGGAGCAGGCGCGTCAGGGCGGCGCGGACGTGCTGGTGCATGCGCAGAATCGCGGCAAAGGGGACTCGATCAAAAGCGGACTGCGTTACTGGCTCGAGCGCGAGATCGATTACATCGTGCTGCTCGACGCCGATGGGCAGCATTTACCCGAGGAAATCTCGCGTTTCATCGACGCCGCCGGGCGAGAACCGGATGGAAAAATCTTTGTGGGCTCGCGCATGAATGACACCGCCGCAATGCCATTCGTCCGCCGAACAGTTAATCGCTACATGAGTCGCACCATTAGTCGCGCCTGCGGCCAGGTGATTCCCGATACGCAATGCGGGTTTCGCATGCTGCATCGCGATCTGGTGCCGGATGTTTTGAGCGAAACCGATCGATTTGATTACGAAACCGAGATGCTTCTCATCGCCAGTCGAAAAGGTGAACGCATCGGCGCGGTGCCGATCACGACAGTGTATTCGGACGAAGTCAGCAGCATCAATCCGGTGCGCGACACGCTTCGATTTTTTCAACTCATGCGGCGGTATCGCAAACCATAGGCGAATAGACGCGGGCGCTATCCGAATACGGCTGCGACAGGTTGATTCGCGTTAAATCAACCCGCGCTTCTTGAAGTCGCCGAGGTTTTCGCCGGCAGAACGCTCAATTAATTCCACCGTAAATTTGAGCAGGCAAACTTCCCACGCTTCATCCACGCCTTGAATGATGGCGCCGCGCGGATCCTGCGATTGTTCCACTTTGCGCCGGACCTTCTCGATCACGCTATCGAGAGACGCGTTCACAGTCGCTTCGGCGACGTTGGATTTGCGAAACTGAAATCCGTAGCGCAGAACCGCGATCTGCCGCGCCCGTTCCCGCAATCGTTCCGCGTATTGTTGGGCTTGTTCTCCAAAACCCTCCAGCAGCAAGCGCGAAAAATATTCCGGGCTCAGAATCTGCGGGCGCTCCGCGTCGATGCGTCCCGTTCGCACGCGCACCTGGCCGACCGTGTCCATCAACTCCGAGATAAGATGGAACTCGAAGCTGGTGTTACCGAAGGTGGCGATCTGCCGCTCGGGGGCGAGTATGACCTGCGTGTTCTCGAGCGCGTATTCGATGTCGTCTTGTTTCAAGATTGCGCGCGCAAGATACAGAGAGTGAGGGCAATTGCTACTCTGTGACGTCGAGCGGAGTCGAGACATCTCCGGCTGCTTGTCCGGGAGAATAGTCAGAGATTCCTCGGCTTCGCTCGGAATGACAAAAGGGCTGGAAACCGGTCAGATACCAGGTTCAATCAACGGCGAGTCTGCGATCGGTTCGGCGGCGAACTGTTTGCGGGAACGCCAGCGCAAAACCGCTTCGATGGAAACGAGCGCGAGCGCAATCCAGATCAGCGAGAAGGTGATAAAATGCATCAGGGTAAAAGTTTCGCGGTACAGAAAAACACCGAGGAAAAAGCTGATCATGGGCGCGAGATACTGGAGGAAGCCGAGTGTGACGAGGCGCAAATGCCGCGCGGCGTAGCCGAACCAAACGAGTGGCAGCGCCGTGACCACGCCGGTGCTTGCTAACAATGCAGAGGTCTGTACGTGCGCGGGACCGAATACCAGCGCGCCTCGCCCCGCTTGCAGCACGAGATAAATGATCGCGATTGGAACTAGAAACGTCGTCTCGAGAAAGAGTCCCGCGATCGCGGCAGTACCGGATTGTTTTCGCAGCAACCCATAAGATCCGAAAGTGAGGCAGAGGCTGATCGCGATCCAGGGAAAATGGCCGTAACCGACGGTGAGGATGAGCACGCCGCCGCAGGCAATGAAGATGGAGGCCACTTGTGCGCGCGTCAGGTGTTCCCGCAGAATTATCGCGCCGAGAAGCACGTTGACGATGGGCGTCATGAAGTAGCCCAGGCTTGTTTCGAGAACGCGCCCGACGTTTACAGCCCATATAAAGAGCAGCCAATTGCTGCCGATCGCGATGCCGCTGGCGAGGCAGTAGAACGCAGGACGCGCCGCGCGAAAGTGGCCGAGGACTTCGCGCCAGCGATGTTGCCATGTTAACAACGCGGCGAGAAAGACGATGGTCCAGACGAATCGATGTGCGAGAATTTCCGTTGCCGGCACCGCGCGCAGCAGCTTCCAGTAAATCGGCACCACTCCCCAGGTGACGAAGGCGGCAATGCCCGCAACCAAAGCCGCTGCGGAACGGTCGTCCCTCCTCAGCATTTCTCGTTAAGTGAGTCCGATGGAGCCACCCTAGAGCATCTTCGCGATGTAATCCCGGCCATCGAATTCGGCGAAGTCCTCCAGTTTTTCCCCTGTGCCGACGAAGCGTGTGGGAATTCCGAGCTCATCCTGAATCGCCACCACCACTCCGCCTTTGCCGCTGCCATCGAGTTTGGTCACGATAACGCCGGTGAGCCCGATGGCATCGTGAAACTGGCGCGCTTGCGCAAGGGCGTTGCCGCCGGTGGTTGCATCAACCACAAGCAGGGTTTCGTGCGGCGCCGCGCTCTCGTGTTTGGCCAGGCTGCGTTTTATTTTGCTTAGCTCGGCCATCAGGTTCGTCTTCGTGTGCAAACGTCCCGCGGTATCGCAAAGCAGGAACTCGATATTGCGGCTGTCCGCCGCCTGATACGCTTCATAACAAAGCGCCGCCGGATCGGCGTTGTATTGCCCGCGGATCATTTCCACGTCCACCCGCTCGGCCCAGATGCCGAGTTGTTCGATGGCCGCGGCGCGAAACGTGTCCGCGGCTGCGAGCAGGACAGTGTGCCGTTTCGCTTTGAGAAAATAAGCGAGCTTCGCTGTCGAAGTTGTTTTGCCGGTGCCGTTCACACCCACGATCAGAATCGCTTTCGGTTTTGCCGGGAGTGGCCGGATCGGGGGAGGGTTGATCGGTAAAACGCGGCCGATTTCTTCGCGCGCCACCTCCGCAATGTCGGACGATGAAATGCGCGAGCGCGTATCTCTCTCTTGCAGCGCGGCGAGTATTCGCATCGCCATCGGCACGCCGATGTCCGAGCGGATAAGCGATTCCTCGAGCTCTTCCCAATCGACCGGTTTCCCGGCGAATCTCTCGATAATGTTGCGGAAAAAGTTCATGGGCGAAATCCTGTCATCCTGAGCGACGCGAGGACCTCTCCTATTGTCGCGCGCTATCGAACGCTCGTGAGGTCCCTCGCCGTCTGGGCGGGCTCGAAATGACCGTGCAAGAATCACGTCATTCCGAGCGAAGTCGAGGAATCCCGCGGTATAATCTTTAGGCTAAAGCGGGGGATGCCTCGACTATGCTTCGCTTCGCTCGGGATGGCCGTTCGCGGACTCGGGCGCTTCCGTATGTTTAACCGCTTCCCGTAATGGCCGCTTCACTTCATCTTTTACGCGATCAAGAATGCCGTTTACGAAACGGCCCGATTCGGCGCCGCCGAATTTTTTTGCCAGCTCGATCGCTTCGTTGATGGAGACAATCGGTGGAATGTCGTCGCGGAAAAGAATTTCGTAGATCGCCAGGCGCAGAACATTGCGATCGACGGCGGAGATGCGGCGAACTTCGTAGTTCTGCGCGTAGCGCCGGATGCGGTCATCGATTTCGCTGAGATGGGCATTCATGCCGTCAATGAGCGGCTGGGCGAATTCGCGCACACGAGGCTTGGCCGGCAGAAAATCCCAGAATTCTTCCATCCGTTCCGGCCCGGCGCCGTGCTGCAAATCGCGCCAGAAATGATACTGGAGCGCGGCCTGGCGCGCCTCGCGTCTTCTGCCCATCAGGGAACGGGAGTGCGTCCGCGCAGTTCCAGCATCACGTTAGCGATGCTGATGGCCGCGCGCGCCGCTTCGGTGCCACGGTTGATTTTGTCGCCCAGGCAACGCTCACGCGCGTGCGCCTCATTCTCCATACTCAGGACGCAATGAATCACCGGCACGCCGTAATCCAGCGCGATGCGTTGAAGGGCATCGGTTACGACGCGGGCGAGATGTTCCGCGTGGTCGGTCTGGCCTTTCAAAATCACACCGATCGCGAGAATGGCATCGACCCGTTTCTGCAAAGCCAACTCGCGTGCCACCACCGGGATCTCGAACGCTCCCGGAACCTGGAAGAGCGCCAAATTTGCGCCCATGACCTGTTCGCGAAGTTCGGTGCTGGCATGATTGACGAGACCTTGCACGTACTCTGGGTTGAACTTGCTGGCGACAATCGCGAAATTGCGTTTCGGGCTGAGCGCGCGCGGCTTGGGCGGGACAGACGTGGACATCAGTTTTGCTAGAGCAAATGCCCCATCTTCGCTTTTTTCGTCGCGAGATACTTCTCGTTATGCGGATTGGTCGCTCCGCGAATCGGCACCTGCTCGACCATTTTAATCCCGTAACCTTCCAGCCCTATCACCTTCTTCGGATTGTTCGTGAGAAAACGAAACTGCCGCACTCCCAGATCGAACAAAATTTGCGCGCCCAGACCGTAGTCCCGCAAGTCGGTGGGAAAACCGAGCTTTGCGTTCGCTTCCACGGTATCGAGGCCTTCCTCCTGCAATTTGTAAGCATGTATTTTCGCAGCCAATCCGATACCTCGCCCTTCCTGCCGCATGTAAACGAGCACGCCATTTCCTTCCTCCGCGATCTGCTGCAGCGCGGCGTGTAACTGGTTACCGCAATCACAGCGACGCGATCCGAATACGTCGCCGGTCAGACATTCGCTGTGCACTCGCACCAGTGTCGGCTTGTTCGGCGAGATCGTTCCCTTGACCAGGGCAAGATGATGCGAACCGTCCACGCGGGAGCGATAAAGGTGCAGCTCGAAATCGCCATAGTCCGTTGGCATCGCCACGATCTGCTCGCGCTCGACCAGTTTTTCGCGCACCCGTCGATGCGCGATCAGACTCTGAATCGTGCAGATGCGCAGCCCGTGCCTTTGCCGGAATTGCATCAACTCCGGCAAACGCGCCATGGTCCCGTCATCGTGCAGAATTTCGCAGAGCACGCCGGCCGGTTGTAATCCTGCCATTGTCGCCAAATCGACGGCCGCTTCCGTGTGGCCCGCCCGCCGGAGCACTCCGCCATCCTTTGCCCGCAAGGGGAATACGTGGCCCGGCTGCACCAAATCGTTCGGCTCAGTGTTGGGATTGGCGATTGTTTGAATGGTTCGCGCCCGATCATGCGCGCTGATTCCCGTCGTTACGCCTGCCGCCGCATCCACGGAAACGGTGAAATCGGTGCGATACATCTCGCGGTTTTCGACGACCATTCGTTTCAAACCGAGCTGCTCGGCCCGGTCGTTCGAAATGGGAACGCAGATCAATCCGCGCCCATGCGTCGCCATAAAGTTGATCGCAACCGGCGTAGCTTTTTCCGCCGCCATCATAAGGTCGCCTTCATTCTCGCGGTCTTCGTCATCTGTTACGATGACCATCTTCCCCGCCGCTATGTCAGCGACGACATCGTCGATGGCATCGAAGTGGAAGGCCTCTTCCGTTGGCGCCTCAGTCATCATTGAATAACAATGCTGTTTACCCTCGCTCTCGGCAAATCCTGCTCATGATCGATTCTTTTTGAGCAGGAGAAATCAATGAGCGCCGCTTGTCGCCACGATCGCTTCTGGCCGGTACATGTCGTGATTACTCCCTTGAAACTCTGCCTTCAGCTTCACCCGAAACTTGGAAAGGTCGACCAGGTCCCAGCGGGTGAATTTCCAACCCGCATCCGCCACCTTTTTCTCGTGCTCGAAGCCGACGATGAAGTGCACCGCGTCTTCGCGCACTTTGTTCGTCGCGTTTTTCGGCTCGAAATAAAAAGTGCGAAACGAACTGTCGCGACTACCGGCTGCGTAAAGTTTGGGATCGAGATAATAGACGCGGCGCGTCTGTTTATCGACCAAACGCAAATCAGGATAACCGGAGCGCTGCGTCCGCTCGTCCGCCGTTTTTGGAAATTCGCACTGCAGCCCCGGCGCAGCGTTCAGTAACTTGCGCATCAATTCTTCGAAGTGACCGCTTGCTTCGTTGATCCGTGGGATCTTTTGGATCGCACTGTCGGGCGCATTCAACCGCGTCATTACTTCGTCAAGCGCGGTGCCGATAAGTTTCACCACGCGCGCGTCGGTTTCATCGCTCGGGTTGAAGGCGAGCACGCGCTTGCCCGTGGTGTCGAGAATCACTTCGCTGAAAGGAATGCCGCGCAGCTCTCCATCCTGGTGCAGTAGCCACGGTATCAACTCATCGACCGGCGCCGCCGGTGATTTTAAGGCGGGCGCATCGCCGGCCCAGGCTGCCGCCGAAATCGCGAAGGCAAAACCGAGAAAGGCCCGCCTCATTCTATCTCGACGCCGCCTTTCAAAATCTTTTCTACCAGTTCGAAGCCGGCTTCATTCCGCGCGTGCACCATCATCAGCGGCTCGCCGCGCTCAACCGGTTCGCCAATTTTTTTCAGGTTGGAAAAACCGACGGCGAAGTCGATTCGATCATCCGCCTTACTTCGTCCGCCGCCCAGCAACAGCGTTCCTCGGCCAATTTTTTCCGCATCCATTTTTGTGACGGTGCCAGCGCGTTCGGCCGCGATTGGCCGAAAGATTGGCGCGCGGTGAATCTCTCCCACCTTTTGCAGCGCCTCTGCATTTCCATCCTGTGCCTCGACTAGCGCAACGAATTTCTTCCACGCCGTCCCGTCGCTCAGCCTGGCAGACAACTCTGCCTGCGACGAAGTCGAAACCTTGCTGGCCAGTTCCAAAACCAGATCCGCCACGTCCTTCGGACCGCGGCCCTGCAAAATCTCGACGCACTCCGCCACTTCCAGGGCATTACCGACACTTCGCCCAAGCGGTTCATCCATGGGCGAAAGTACTTGCGACATTTTCACTCCCATCGCCGTCCCCACTCTCCTCATCGCCTCCGCCAGCGTCTCCGCGTCCGCACGCGTCTTCATGAACGCGCCGCGGCCGAACTTCACATCGAGCACGAGCCGGTCGAGATTTTCCGCCAGTTTCTTGCTCATAATGCTCGCGGCGATGAGCGGTTGCGAGGGTACTGTGCCGGTGACGTCGCGCAGCGCGTAGAGTTTTTTGTCCGCCGGGCAAATGTCGGCCGTCTGGCCCATCATGAACACGCCGATGCGCTCCAGCTGTTTCAGCGCGCGCGCTTCATCCAGGTGCACATTGAATCCCGGAATGCTTTCCAGCTTATCGAGCGTTCCGCCGGTAATGCCAAGGCCGCGACCGGAAATCATCGGCACCCAAACATCATCACAGGCCAGCAATGGCGCGAGCACGAGCGAAGTCTTGTCACCAATACCGCCGGTGGAATGCTTATCCACTTTTGGCGGCGAACTCTCTGGATAACTCAATACCCGACCGCTGCGCATCATCGCATCGGTCAGATGCCAGGTCTCCGCCTCCGTCATTCCGCGGAAGAAGATCGCCATGGCCAATGCGCTCATCTGGTAGTCAGTCACCTCGCCGCCCGTAAAGCCAGCGATCAGTGCCTGAATCTCGTTAGCCGTCAGCTCGCCGCCGTCGCGTTTCTTTTCGATGAGCGACGGAACATGCATCATACCTTCCACGGTTGGCTGAAATGGGAGTGCAACTGTTTTCCTCACTGTCGAGCACGAGAAGCGGCGCACACACCGATCAGCGGAAGTAATGGAACCCCATTCGCGATCCCACTACTCCATCACTCCGCTACTCCCATCACAGCCCGATCGGATGCCAGGCGGTTTTCATCTCAGTCGTGTCGATGATCCAGTACGGATTCTCCGCTTCAGCAGCAAAATAATCCGCCACGACGCGCCGGAAATAGCGTTTCAGATTAACCGCGCTGCCGCTTTGTAATTCCATGCCGATTTTTTCATCGCCGCTCCCATCAACGATCGCATTCACATCCATGTGACTGGCAAAGTACGGTGCGAGCTCGGCGTGATCGCCCGCGAGGATGTTGACAACGCCCGCCGGAATATCGCTCGTGGCGACGATTTCAGAAAAGGTCAGGGCCGGCAGCGCGTTATCTGCTGAAGCGAGCGCGATGACGCAATTCCCGCCGGCGATGATCGGCGCGACGATCGAAACAAACCCGAGGAGGGCGGGCTCGTCCGGACAAATGGCCACCACCACTCCAGTCGGCTCGGGAGTAGTGAAATTGAAATGAGAAGATGCCACGGGATTCACGGCGCCGAATACCTGCGCGAACTTGTCTGTCCAACCCGCATAATAAACGAGACGATCGATCGCTGCCGTGACCTCACGTCGCGCGCGCCGCCACGCCTCTGGCATCAGCTCGGTCGCGAAATCCTGGTGCCGCCTCTCCAGCATTTCGGCCGCGCGATATAGAATTTGGCCGCGCAAATAAGCGCTCGTCTTCGACCATCCACTCAGCGCGGCTCGCGCGGCGGTGACAGCGTCCCGGAAATCTTTGCGCGAAGCCCGACAATAGTTTGACTGTGTTGCACCGGCACCGGTGCGCGCAAGCATGACGCGTCCGGTTTCGCCGCGCACGAATTTCCCGCCGATGAACAGCTTGTAAGTTTTCTGCACGGCAAGGCGGGCCGCTGGTTTGGGCATGAAGTCATGATTGCGCCCGGGCGCAAAAAAGAAAATGCTAAACGTTCAGCGGTATGGATCTCTCGGAGAAAATTTATGTGGCTGGCCATCGCGGGCTTGTGGGCAGTGCTCTCATGCGGCTTCTACGCGCGCGCGGTTTCAAGCATGTCGTTGGCCGGTCCCGCGCCGAGCTCGACCTGCGCGATGAAAACGCGGTCGCAGAGTTCTTCACCGACGAGCAACCGCGGGTCGTCCTGCTGGCCGCGGCAAAAGTGGGTGGGATCAAGGCAAACAACGAGACTCCCGTCGAGTTCCTGCTCGAGAATTTGCAGATTCAAAACAACGTCATTCGGGCAGCGCACCGGTCGGGCGTGCGCAAATTGGTTTTTCTGGGCAGTGCCTGTATTTACCCGAAGTTCGCGCCGCAGCCCATCCCGGAAAGCGCCTTGCTGACGGGTCCGCTCGAGCCGACTAACGACGCTTATGCGGTGGGGAAAATCGCCGGGATCAAGCTATGCCAGGCATTCGTGCGCGAATACGCGATGAATTTCATCAGCGCGATGCCGACGAATCTTTACGGGCCACGAGACGATTTCGATCTGCAAAACTCTCACGTGCTCGCGGCGTTGCTGCGGAAGGCGCACGAGGCCAAGCTCAGTGGCGCTGCGACGATGACGGTTTGGGGAACAGGCGAACCGCGGCGCGAATTTCTCTACGTTGACGACCTGGCGGAGGCGATTCTTTTTCTGCTCGAGCGATATGATTCGGCGGAAATAATTAACGTCGGTTTCGGAGAGGACATCACCGTGCACGCCCTGGCGCAATTGATCTGCGAGATCGTCGGTTTCGAAGGCGAGTTGAGTTTTGACCGCACCAAACCGGACGGCACGCCGCGCAAATTGCTCGATATCTCCAGGATTACGCAACTGGGCTGGAAACCGACCGTTGCGCTGCGGGACGGGATTGCGCGTACATACGAATGGTTCCTGGAAAATTACGCGCCGCAATTAGCACGATGAAGCCGTTGCGCGTGGGAGTGGTGGGGGTCGGTCACATCGGCGCCAATCATGCACGCATTTATGCCGAGACGGCGGCAGCGGATTTCGCGGCTATTTATGATATCGATCCACTGCGAGCGGAGGAAGTCGCAGGCAAGTTCGGCGTGCAGAGAGCGCAAACGCTGGACGAGTTTGCCGATCTGGTGGACGCGGCTTCCGTCGCCACGCCGACTCATTCGCATTTTTCTGTCGCGCGTGAACTGCTTGGGCACGGAAAACATTTGCTCATCGAAAAACCGATTACGGAGAAGACGAGTGACGCGCGCGAGCTGGCGCAGCAGGCGGCGGCAAAAGGATTGGTCCTTCAAGTCGGCCATGTCGAGCGCTTCAATCCCGTTTTGAGCGCGTTGGAAGCACGCTTGACGCATCCGCGTTTCATCGAAGCGCATCGGCTTTCGCCGTATCCGAATCGCAGCACCGATATCGGCGTTGTGCTCGACCTGATGATCCACGACCTGGAAATCATCTTACATCTCGTGCGCGCACCGGTGGAAAGCATCGACGCGGTTGGCGTGCCGGTGTTGAGCAAAGGCGAAGATATCGCGAACGCGCGGTTGCGTTTTGCCGACGGCTGCGTGGCCAATATTACTTCGAGCCGGATCAGTCCGGAGCGGATGCGCAAAATTCGCGTCTTTCAGGAGGACGCATATCTCTCACTCGATTATCAAACGCAGAGCGGGGAAATTTATCGACGGTCCGATGGGCAAATCGCGCGCGAAGCGGTGGCGATCGAAAAGGAAGAGCCGTTGCGACAGCAGCTGGCGGCCTTTGTGCAATGCGCCATGACAGGCGGTGAACCCAAAGTTTCCGGGTCGCATGCCGCGGCCGCGTTGGAATTGGCGGTGGAGATTACGAAACGAATCGGCGCGAGGTGAAAATCTATTTCGTCGCCGGCGAGACGAGCGGTGACAACCATGGGGCCGAGCTGCTCCGCGCGTTGCGGGCGCGTGATGCTTCGTTGCAGTTTTTTGGCCGCGGCGGGCCGAAGATGCGCGCGATCGCAGGCGGCGATTTTCGCAATTGGATCGATCAGGCGGGAGTGGTCGGCCTTTGGGAAGTGCTGAAACATTACCGATTTTTCCGTCGCGAATTTGAGCGAACAATTGAAGAAATCATCGCGGTGGGAGCAGACGCGGTGGTCCTGATCGATTATCCAGGTTTCAATCTGCGGCTGGCGCGCGCGCTGAGGAAAAGGCGGCGCGCTTTGAAAATCATCTACTACATCAGTCCTCAGGTCTGGGCTTGGAATCAGGGTCGAGTGAAATCAATGGCACACTTCATCGATCTTATGCTCTGCATTTTCCCTTTCGAGCCGGAGCTCTACAAAAGTGCCGGGATGCGCGCTGTGTTTGTGGGACATCCCATGATGTCTGTCATTCCGAGCCCAGTCGAGGAATCCCGTGGCGAAAGTTTAACGGTAGCGCCACGGGATCCCTCCACTTCGCTTCGCTTCGGTCGGGATGACAGGGAAGTAGGGCGCTTCGCTCGGGATGAGGAAAGTGAGGCAGCACGAGATCAGAACCTGATCGGAATTTTTCCTGGCAGCCGGGTGCGCGAGGTGAAAAAGATTTTCCCGATCATGCTGGCGGCGGCGAGAGAGATATTGCGCAGTCACGCCCATTTGCGTTTCGAGATTGCGGCGGCTTCGGAAGGACTCGGGCAGGAGATCGGTGCGACGCTGGGAGCCGAACCAGCGCAATTTTCCATCGTCGTGGGGCGGGCGCGTGATTTGATGTCGCGCGCGGCGGTGGGCATGGTCGCTTCCGGCACCGCGACTTTGGAAGCGGCACTTTCGCGCTTGCCCTTCGTGCTTGTTTATCGGGTGGCCTGGCCGACTTACCTCGCGGCGCGGCTGGTGGTGAAAGTAAAGTATCTCGGGATGCCGAACGTGCTGGCGAACCGCGCCATCGTTCCGGAGTTTATCCAACACAAAGCGCGACCGGTGCCAATCGCACGCGCGGTTTTGCGCTTACTTGACGAGGCGCCGGCGCGCGCTGAAATGCGCGCGGCGTTTGAGTCCGTCAGTCAGCGACTGGGAGCGGCCGAAGCGAACGCCGCCGACGCTATTCTGGCCGAGCTGCCACATTCCGGGGCCTCCAGCTAAACATGACGGAGGGACGTGCGCTGGATCTGGTTCGCGGCAGAGCGACCGTTTTGATCGTTAGCTTGCTAACGATCGCTCTTGTCACGCTGGCGAACCTTCCTTGGCAACTGGAGGATTACGATCAGGCAAAACAAGCCTTCACCTCTTGGGAGATGGTGAAGGCCGGGCGTTTGTTTTACCAGGAGACACCGATCGGGAAAGTGGCGACGAAACCGCCACTGGTCGGGTGGGTTTCAGCCCTTCTTTACGAGGCGACGCGATCATGGGATATAGCGTGGCGATTACCTTCTGTGCTTGCGGCTCTAGCGCTGGCCTGGTTGTTATGGCGGCGCGCCAGCGCGCTCTTCGGCGCAGTCGCCGGAGTCATGGCGCTGGCAGCGTTCTCATTCAATTTGCTTACGCCGCGGCTGGCTTCGCTCGTGCGCACGGATATGCCGCTCGCACTCGTCCTGTTCGCAATTGCGCTTCTGTTTTTCGAACAAATCCGGGAAGCCCGAGGGTGGGGGCGTCGGGAGCGCGTGTGGCTGTTTTTGTTGCTGACCGCGTCGATGTTGATAAAAGGTCCGATCGTCTACGCATTCGTTTTGCCCGCGCTGCTGCTTTTTCGGTGGCGTCGTGCGGAGAACGCGCGCGCGATTGCGACTGGCTGGTGGCCATGGCTGCTTTCCCTCGGTATTTTCATCGCGTGGGTAGCGGGCGGCATCAGAACGGTGCCCGGCTTTTACGACGAAGTGGTGGTGCGCGAGTTTGCCGGGCGGTTCGGCGAGACAATTCATCGTCCGCAGCCGCTCTATTTTTATTGGCCTCATCTTCTGCATAAATGGGGGCCGTGGAGTTTGCTGTTGATCGGGCTGCTCATTGCGGAATTCCGAGCGACGCGTCTGCCGCCGAGAACGGCGGCAGTTACAGCGGAGACGGCGACGCCTGCAACCGGGGTGGCCCGGTCGGCCGGCAGGCGCTGGCTTGCGCAATGGCCGCCCGAACTGTTTTGGCTGCTGGCTTGGAGCGTTGGTGGTTTGCTGGTGATGTCGTGCATACCCTCGAAACGCGTCGATCGAATTTTTCCCGTCATCCCGCCGATGTGTTTGTTGCTGGCGGCGATGGTTAGCCGCGCCTTACTTACCCGGGAAACCATCGCGCGGTGGTGCGCGGCAACTCTGCTCGCGGCGATCTTCTTCAGTGGTTCGTATTCGCTCTTCAAAATCGTTTACGGCATTAGCAAACATCGGGACGCGGTGGCGAAATGCGCGCGTGATTTTCGCGTGGCCGCGACGGAACAAGGTTTGCGGTACGCGGCCATACATGACGAAAACGAGGCGCTCGTCATGTATCTTGATCTCCCCAGTTTTGTTAGTGGCAAAGAAGCCGTGCAACGCTGGAACGCCGGAGAGATCGACGCCATCGTGGGCTCAGAGGAGCGAGTGCGTGCCCTTATGCATGGACTCGAACCGGTGGCGAATCTTGCACCGTTTTGTGAAGGCAAGAAGACAGAGCAACGGTTCGCTGTTCTTACCCGAAGGTGAGGGACTGACGGAACCGCGATTACCCGTCGTTGTGACTCTTCGTTCTTTGCCACTAGATTTTTTGTCGGCTCTTTTTTAGGCTGTGCGTAGTGGAATTTCCCAACCGCGAGATGGAAGCGCTTTGGGCGCCGTGGCGTTTCGAGTATTTCGAGCGGCCGACGTCGCGCGAGTTCTTAAGTGAAGCAGCCCGCGCCAGTGACGACGCCGCTCACCTCGTGCTTGCGCGACGGAAGAATTCGTTCCTGATCATGAACCGCTATCCCTACGCCGTCGGCCATCTCATGTCCGTCCCTTACCGGAAAGTGCGCGAGCTCGGCGATCTCGGTGAAAACGAAATCACCGAGCTCTTCTCTCTTGTCGCGCATGGGCAGCATCTTTTGCGGAAAGTGATGCGAGCGGAAGGTTTCAATATTGGGATCAACGTCGGCGAATGCGCGGGCGCCGGCGTGCCTGACCACCTGCACATTCACATCGTGCCGCGCTGGAGCGGGGACACCAATTTCATGCCGATGGTTTCCGGCACGCGCGTGCTGTCGCAAAGTCTAACAGATCTCTACGCTAAATTGCGGGCAGCGCAGAATGATGTTTCCTAACAAGAAATGGCGACGGTAATCCAGCCACCTCCGCCACAACCGCGCGGGATGGGCTGCTTCGGCAAAGGCTGCTTTATCCTCTTATGTTTGTTCCTATTCTTGCTCATTGCGGGCGCAGTCGGGATTTACTACGGAATGAAGACGAGCTCGGCCGTAATTCACGCCGCCGCCTGGGCACAGAATGCGCATGTGCTGGCGACGGAGCCGTCGCCCGTGCCGCAGTTCGAAACGACGGAAGATAATATTCAGGCGACGGTGAGGAAATGGAAAACCTTCGAAACCGCGTCGCGTGAAAATCAAACCGCAGAGGTCGCGCTCACGGCAGACGATTTAAATAATCTTATCGCGCGGAACGGGCGCGCGCGCGGGAAGGTGTTCGTCAGCATGGAGAACAACCGCATGCATGTGCAGACGAGCGTGCCACTGAGCGCCTACGTTGGGCGTGAGGGCTACTATCTCAACGGTGACATCGCCGTGCAAAGCGACGGCGCGCGTTCTCTCGATCAGCCGCCCTTGAACAACATCACCGTCAATGGCCGGCCGCTGCCCTCCGATCTGCTTGGCTGGAAATATCGCTCGCGTCCGCTCGGCGGTTATGTCGCGGAATTCAGGCAGAGTAATGCCATCAATTCCTTCGAGATTCGCGACGGCAAGCTGATCCTGAATGCGCGCGGCCGATGATTAGGGCTGCATGATTTCGCGCGCGAAGACATTGAGTTGACCATCCTCCTGTTTGCGCACTTCCGTGATTTCTAACGGCCGTCCATCATCGCGGTCAACGTCAGAACCAGGGGCGGGCGGAACGTAACCGGCGGGATATTCCACAATGATGCGCGTGGAATTTCCCCCGGCCAGACGCACAACTGAATCCGGCATGCGCGAGCGCGGGCGCAACACTGCTTTGTTGGCATCGGCGAAATTAACGGTGAACTGTCCCTTGAGGTAAATGCGTTCACCAGCGAGACCACGGTCTGCCACTTCCGGTAAATCGGTGGGTGCGATGAGGCGACCGAGCGGCATGCGGCCGGCGGGATAGGTTTTCCAGCTTCCCCCGCCGGCAGTGGACGCAAGAGTGCCATCCGCGGGCGCCGTTTGGACAGGGGGAGCGCTCGGCTGAAATGGCGTTAGCGGCGGCGATGCTTTCGCGATCTGAATGGGTGTCGCAGTGGGCATCTGCTTCGGACTCTTTGCGCCCTTGGCGTTCTTCGCGATGACTTTTCCTTTGTCCACCTTCACCGGCGGCGCGGATGGAAGAGAAGTTGGCAGCGGTTGCAACGGGATCGCCTGCTCCACGCGCACGAGTTGATTTTCGGCGGGCATGGGTGATCCGCTCGGAGTCAATCCGGGAAATGAAACTCCTCCGCGCGCGGTTTGCTCGCGCTGGCGAAGTTCAGCATAGCGTTGTTCCGCGCCGCGCAGTTGCTCCGGCTTAAACAGCGGCCAGCCGGCGGCGAGATTTAAATCCAACGGCGGCTCGAGCGTGAATGTTCCTGTGCCACGCGTGACGGTATAAGTGCCGTAAAGCAGCGGCATCGCCGTGATGAGGACGCGCCCGTCCGCGGTGTGCTCGGCGTGAATCACAGCAGAAATATCGTGTGTCCGCTCAAGCTTGATCTCAAGTCCCGGCAGCAGCGTTTGCCGCATCAACGGGAGATCGCGCGCATCGGCTGGATAGACGTGTTCCATTAGCAACTCGCCTTCATCAGTAGCGGCCGCGAGCGCGACAATCCCCGATGGAAAAATGTCGGCCGGGCCAAGCTCGTGCACGTCGAGAATGCGAAACCGTCCAACCACATACGGCACCAGGCCGTGAACCTGCTGAAAATTGCGAATGTAATTGCGCGTCAGCTCCGCGTTCGTTTGCGCCAGCTCGGCCGCGCCCACGGTCGCGTAACGGTCGTGCAATCGTCGCGGATCCAGAAATTCACCCGGCGGCGCGGCGGTCAGCTCGAAACGCCGTGGCGGATCGATGCGATGCAATCTTTTGAGCAGTCGATAACTGTCGGGCCGTTCCGGTTGCCAAAAAATATAGAAACTTCCGAGCCAGGCGGCGAGGGCGAACGCGGCCAACCCCAGCATGGCTAACGTCCAAGCGAACCAATTTGTACGCCGCGGTTGCAGTCCGTGAGGAGCGTCGTAGCGGTAACGCCGGCGCGCCATCAGCGAGATACGTTCACCTTAAGCGGGACGCGTCGGTTCAAAAGAGGAGCCGCAGCCGCAAGTGCGCGCGGCATTTGGATTCACGATTTGAAACCCTGCGCCGGTAAGTGCATCCCGATAATCGAGAGTCGCGTCCCGCAGGAGAGGTGCGCTCTCGGCATCGACGAAAAATCTTGCGCCTTCGCGCTGGACGATTGTGTCACCAGCCTTTTCCTCGCTCAGCGTCATTTCGTATTGCAGACCAGAACAACCGCCCTTGGCGATGCCTATGCGGAGGCCTTTCTCAGCGGCCTCGCCGACGAGGGCGCGCAGTTGCTCGACCGCGTTGTCCGTCACGTTTAGCATGTACACGCAAAGTACGGCACACGCACTCGCAGGGCAAGCGCCCCTCGAAAAGCCACCGGCGTCCTATCATCCCGAGCGAAGCCGAGGTGTCGCACCGCATTGCGTCCAGGGTATTTTCATCCGGATTCCTCGACTCAGCTCGGCATGACGCCAAAATCGCGCATTGAATTGGCAGGCGCAGCGCCCGCCTTACAATATCGACAATGAGCCGCATCAAGCTCCTGCCCGACACACTCGCGAGTCAGGTCGCTGCCGGCGAAGTCGTCGAGCGACCGGCTTCGGTGGTGAAGGAACTCGTCGAAAACAGCATCGATGCCGGCGCCGGTCACATCGAGGTTCGGATTCAACGCGGTGGGATTTCGCTCATCCGCGTGATCGACGATGGCTGCGGCATGGACCGCGATGACGCCTTACTCGCGCTCGAACGCCACGCTACAAGTAAGATCGCTTCAGTCGAAGACCTGGCGGCGATCCGCACGCTTGGGTTCCGCGGCGAAGCGCTTCCCAGCATCGCCAGCGTCTCGCGTTTTCGGCTAACGACTCGTGAACGAGAAGCTGTGGCCGGCACCGAGATTCTGGTTAGCGGCGGGCGCATCACCACCGTGCGTGATGGCGGCGAAGCGCCGGGGACGCAGATCGAAGTGCGCTCGTTGTTCTTCAACGTGCCGGCGCGGCGCAAATTTCTGCGCTCCGAAACCACGGAAGCGCGCAACATCGAACATCAGTTTTCACTACAAGCGTTGGCGCACCCACAGATCGGTTTTACCCTTGTGCGGGACGAAAAAGCAGCGTTGCAATTGCCTCGGACTCCTTCTCTGCGCGATCGCATCCGCGATCTCTACGGCGACCAACTCCTGCGCGATCTCCTGGAGATTTCCAGCGCGAAAACCGGTGTTCGCATAAGCGGCTGGATCGGGCGCGCCGGAGTAAGCCGGCAAACACGCACACAACAATTCACTTTTGTGAACGGGCGCGCCATCGAGAGCGGCATTGTCACTACGGCCTTGCGCGAAGGTTATCACACTGCACTCATGCGCGGACAGTATCCGATCACGTTCCTCGTCATCGAGCTCGATCCGAGCGATGTCGATGTCAACGTGCACCCAGCGAAACGCGAGGTTCGTTTTCGCGACCCCGGCAAAGTGCGCGAAGCCGTCGTTACCGCTGTGCAACAAACACTCACTGCCGCGCGTGGCGACTGGCAGCAGAAATTCCAGCCCGCCATTTCTGCGGCAGCCCCGCCGCTGGCAGCCGGTATTGCCGTTGAGCGAACCGAGCCGCGATTTTTCCTTCCTCAGGTGCCAATGGTCATCCCGAACCGCGAAGACGCTGATGCGCCTCGCCAACCCTCGCACGCTCCGGAGGCAGCAAAGACCGCGACCAAAAAGAGTGATCAGGCATTCCAAATCATCGGCGTTCTCAATCGCCTTTACGTCTTGATGGAAAACTCCGACGGCCTCGTTTTGGTGGATCAGCACGCCGCGCACGAGCGCATTTTATTCGAGGAACTGCGGCGGCGAATGGAAGAGCAGGGGGTGCCGGCGCAGCGAATGCTTCTGCCACAAATTTTTTCTCTGCCGCCGCGCGATGCCGAATGGGTCGAGCGCAGTGCAGCCATCCTGCAAAAAATGGGAATCGGCGTGGAAAATTTTGGCGCGAACAGTTTCCGCATCGATAGCCTTCCTGCGTTTCTCGACATATCCGACGCGGGCGCGTTCCTGCGCCAGGTGATCGACGAACTAAAAACGACAGCACGCAGCAGTTCTCCCCTGCGACTTGGCGAAGACATGATCGCGAAGACCGTCTGCCGCCATGCCGTCAAAGCCAACGATCATCTCGATTACCCTGAGATCGAAAAATTGATCCACGATCTCCTCGCTTGCGAGCTTCCCTACTGCTGCCCGCACGGACGTCCGACTATGATCCAGATTTCGCTGGCCGAATTGGAAAAGAAATTTGGCCGCAAGATTTGATGACGGCGGTTCGCGCTGGGCTGAACTCGATCAAAGTGCCGGGATTGGTCCGCATTTCGAAGATTCTCAGGCGGATCCGCCTGGTTTACGCGCAATCACCAAAAACTGCCTTCCGAACAACGGCCAAAGCAATGGTGTGTGCAGATAAAGAGCGATCAGCCAGGATGGTAAGGACGGCGTTTGAGACATGGTGTAGGGAAGAAAGCGAGGGATCTGTTTGTCGATGTCAAATCCGCCCGCTCGCAATCCTTCCGCCAGCGATTTATCAGTGAGCGGCAGGTAGTGGTCCCAGAAATCCCAGTATTCCCCGGGAAGGTATCTGATATTGGGTCCCATCGCGATGAGCAAACCATCGTTGCGAAGGCAGCGTCGAGCTTCGCTAAACGTGCGCGAGAGAGCGACCTTGGTGGGCAAGTGCTCAAAGAAATTGCTGCTGAAAATGACATCCAGTGACTCATCGGGAATTTGCCAGGGATCGGAGCAATCCTGTTGCAAGAACACGACAGATGAATCGAGGTATCGAGGTGACGATGGATTTAAGTCCATCGCCCATTTATGGGCGCAGTGGATTTGGTTGATAAACTCGCCATAGCCAGAGCCCAAGTCTAAAACACTGGCCTGTTCAGGAATGAGTCGGCTCCAGAAGCTTGAGCAAAGCGTCGCCCAAACCCGCTTGCGATACTCGATCTGATCACGAAATCGGTTTTTGTAGATTGCTTCTAGCTCAGCTTGATTCGGCATGGCCGCTTGGTTGTCTGCGGTAGTCACCGCGGCTGAAGTATTTCTCGAGCCATACATAGAGACAGATGAACAGATAGCGACTACCCATTTCTCTTATCTTCAGTTTGGCGGCGCCACTTCGGCGGTTGCGCCAGGTCACCGGGATGACAGTCCAGGAGTAGTCGCGGACGATGGCCTTAAGGGGAATCTCCACGGTGAGGTTGAAGTGCGGCGAGAGGAATGGCCGGCAACCTTCGATGACTTCGCGCCGATAAGCCTTAAAAGCGTTAGTAATGTCGTTTGCTTTTACGCCAAATAGAACGCGAATGAAGAAGTTCGCGCATCGATTCATCCAGAGTTTAAGGATGGGATAATCTATAACGCGACCACCCTTGACGAAGCGGCTGCCAAAGACGCAATCGTATCCCAGGTTCAAAGTTTCCCAATAGCGAACGACATCACGGCAATCGTCCGATTCGTCCGCCATCATGACGATGAGAGCATCGCCCCGGGCGTGCTCGAAGCCACAGACGACGGCGCGCCCGTAGCCGTGAGGCAGGGGGCTTTGGATCGCGCGCAGAACGTCGATGCGTTTTTGAAGTTGCCGAAGTAACTCCCACGTTTGGTCAGTGCTGCCATCGTCGACCGCAATGATTTCGTGCGGAATGTTGTGAAGGCGCAGCTCGACGTGCAAATGCTCGACGGTCGAAGCAATACATGTCTCTTCGTCTCGCGCCGGGATAATAACGCTGAGAAGTTGAAGAGACGGTAGCTTGGCGGGAGCATTCACTGCGGCGCGGAAAGGTCCAGCCAGTTTGGATTACGCCCGGCGTGTTCGGCAATTTCCTCCAAAATGGACGTAAGCGAGCGTTTAGGCGCCCAGGAGAATTGCGCCTGCGCGGCGCGATTATTCATAATAAGCCACGGAACATCAGATGTGCGCGGCGCGGTGTCGGCGCCGATGCGATGGGATCCAAAACGTTGTGCGCACCACTGGGACAACTGCGCGAGCGACATGGCGTTGTCAGCGCCGCCGCCGAGATTGAATATATTCTGGTCTCTGGCCGGCTGTCGCTCGATTTGGCGAGAAATCAATTCAGCAAGGTCCTGAGGGTGCAGAGCGTCTCGCACCTGCCGTCCGGCGCCGTCGAAGCCGATATACTTAAGCGGCCGCTTGTGCGCGTAGCTATGAATCCAGAACGAGAAGATACCCTGGTCAGGCGTGCCGAATTGACCGGCGCCAGCCATCACCCCGCAACGATTAATCCAAACCGGCAACGAGAATGCCTCACCATATTCGAGCGCGAGTAGTTCGGAGGCGAGCTTGGTGCTGCCATACAGAGAAATGGGCGGAGTAGTAGGAAAATCGATATCTAACCCGCTTTCTGAAGCACCTTTAATGGATAGTTCCGCTCGATCATCCCAGCTATAGCCCGACGCTTGAGCGACAAGCGGAAGCTGGCTAAGCGCGGAAATTGAGTAAACCCGGCTGGTGCTGAGAATAACGATGCCACAATGAAAACGGTGGCAGCATTCCAGAAGATTGACGGTACCGTAGAGATTGTGCTCGACCAGCTGGCGCGAACTGGTCCGGCCATCAGTGCCAGCGAGGACGCTGGGATTCGCGGCGGCGTCGATGATCCAGTCGACTGCGGGGAGAGCTTCGAAGTCGGAAAGATTACGCATATCGGCGTGGCGTATCTCGACGCCGGCTTGTTTCAATTTCAGCCGATTCGTTTCACTTCCAGGCCGGGCGAAGTTATCGAGACCGAGAATCCCGACTTCAGGCTTATGTTGTCGAAACCAAAGTGCGACTGAGCTGCCGACGAAGCCGCACGCTCCCGTGATCAACAGTTTCATCGCCCAAAAGAAGAGTCGCGATGGTGGAAGAACATGGAAAAATTACTTTTGACCGCGAGCATAGTGAACATGAGCATCCCGGCCATGGCGAAAAAGCATGGGTAAAAAAGTCGCGTTAATCACGGGCATCACCGGTCCCACGGGTTGTTTGTTTGCAAGGGCATTCTTTATAACCATGAATCGCCGATGGCAAAAGGTGTCGCATGAATAGCTATCTCCTTTCTGTCTTACTCGGCATCGTCGAAGGGCTGACGGAATTTTTGCCGGTGAGCTCAACGGCGCATTTGCGCGTCCTGGAGGCGTTGCTCCAGCTGGATCTGCATGATGCGTTTTGGAAAATGTACACCATCGTCATCCAGCTTGGCGCGACCCTGGCGTTGCCGGTTTATTTTTGGAACCGCATCCTGAAATTTCTTTCGACATTTCCGCGCGGCGAGGATGGTGATCGCAACTTTCTGACGCATCCCGTCGGACTGACGTTGATCGCGTTCGTCATTACTGCGCTGCCGGCCTTCGCCTTAAAAAAGGAGATCGGGCAGAACCTCGAGAATCTGTGGGTGATGGCATGGGCGTTGGGAATCGGCGGTGTCATTATGTGGCTAGTAGATGTGCTCTGCCGCCAGGGGCGCACGCAGCGAATGGAAGAGATGTCGCTGGGACAAGCGGCTTGGATCGGTTTTGCACAGATCGCATCGGCTGTTTTCCCGGGAACATCGCGATCGATGTCGACGATCGCGGCGGGCCAACTCGGTGGATTGTCGCGCCCGGCGGCGCTGGAGTTTTCCTTTTTTTTGTCGATGCCGACGATGGTGGTGGCGACGGGTTACGATTTGATCAAAACACTCGCGCATCACGGCGGCGATGAGGCGAACCTTGCGCCGTTGACGATGAGCGCGCAGAACTGGTTAATCCTTGGCATCGGCGCGGTCGTTTCATTCTTCGTCGCGCTGGGAGTGGTGGCGTGGTTTATGGGCTGGGTGCGGACGCGCGGTTTTGCGCCTTTCGCGATCTACCGCATCTTGTTAGCCGCGGTGCTAATGTTCTTGTTGGCGCGCGGATTGATTTGAATATGTCGGACGATGTTATCCTGCCTGATCTGCAGAGCTGCGTCTTGTGCGAAGATGTGCGGCACGAGTTTAACGGCATGCAGACGCTGGTGGGCGTAATCAATGTGATCCCAGCACCGCAATTGCCGATCAATTATATGCGGTTATGCATCTGGTCGCGCTGGTGCGATGGCACGGGCAAATTCCGGCAGCGCTCGCGCATCGTCGGCGTGGATGAACAGCACGTCATCGCGCAGGCGGAAGTGGAGTTCGAGTTGAAGGAAATGGAAGGGCACGCGACCAACGTGCATTACTTTGGGGGTGTGCAGTTCCAGCAGTTCGGGCTGCACCACGTCGAGATCTATCTGGAGGAAGAATTGCGCCTGCGCTTTCCCTTGCCGGTGGTGCGAGTCGCGCCGCCGCCGCAGCAGCAAAGGTGATGCGATTGCGCCACGAAGCCCCAGAGGACACAAAGCTCGCTAGATGAGTTCGCGAGCTTCGTGCCTTCAGGGATGGATGGATTAAGCGCGCCAGAGAAGCAGGATTAGCACAATTAAGACGAGCAATCCGCCTCCGGGAAAATAGCCCCAACCGGCCGGCGCATAGCCCCAGGTTGGCAAGCTGCCTATCAACAACAACACGAGGATTACCAGCAGAATAGTTCGCATGGGCGCGACGCTATCGAATTAGCGTGTTCGGTAGCAATCAATTTTTGCGAGCGCGAGAAGTTCAGATCTCGCTCTGCCCGGAAAGGTGTATCGTTCGCGCTAATGCCGACAAACGTTCTTGGGACCGAGTTGCAATGCTGTTGCCGCGATCCGCTCACTGGATTTTATCGCGACGGCTTTTGTCGAACCGGTCCCGGCGACACCGGCCTGCACACCGTGTGCGCGCAAATGACGCGCGAGTTTCTCGACTTCTCCGTCCTTGATGGCAACGACCTCGTGACGCCGCACCCGGAATGGGATTTTCCCGGCTTGGAACCGGGCGACAAATGGTGCGTATGTGTGACGCGCTGGAAAGATGCGCTCGAACGCGGCGTCGCGGCGCCGGTCGATCTGGAAGCGACGCATGCTTCCGCGATTGAGTTCGTCACACTGGAAGAATTGCAGGCGCACGCGCTGCGCTGATTTGTAACGGCGTTCGTGGATCGCTGTAGTTAGCGAGTGTCGCCAACCGTCGGCGGTCATAGACCGCCGCTACAGAACCATCGCTCGGGATGACAAGCGTTGATAACGCATCCATTCACGCGCACGGTATCGCCGCTTGAGCCTGCCCTTCAGTTTTTTTCTGGCGCTGCGTTATCTCAAACCGAAGCGCACTTTTCTTTCCATCATTACGCTCATTTCCGTCGTTGGCGTGATGCTCGGAGTGACAGTTCTCATTCTCGTAATCTCTGTCATGACCGGCTTCGATCGCGAGCTGCGGCAGAAGGTCATCGAGTTCGATGCCCACGTCGTGGTCACGAGCGAAGATGTGCTGACGAATTGGCGTGAGCTAAACGCAAAGATTCTCGCCATTCCCGGTGTAGTCGCGACCGCGCCGTTCGTGCAAGGGCCGGTGATTGTGGAGCACGAGCAGCGGCGGCTGGCCCCGAAAATTCGCGGCGTTGACCCCGAGCAGGAGGAAAAGGTGATTCCGCTGCAGAAATTCATCAAGGTGGGAAAGCTGGATTTGAGTGGCGACACTGCCGTTGTCGGTATCGAGCTCGCCCGGATGTTGAACGTGCATGTGGGCGACAAGGTCACGGTCTATTCGCCGGGAAATTTGGGGGAGGTTCTTGATCGGCTGAAGAAACTGGAGAATGCCCAGGCGGAGGAGGAAAAGAAAGCGATCGCGGACCTGCGCGAAGTCGTGCTGCCGAAGGATCTCACGGTCACCGGCATTTATGAAACGGGCCATTACGTGCACGATTCCGAGTTTCTGCTGGTGCCGATTTTCGTGGGGCAAGAGCTTTACGGTTTGGGTGATGCCCTTCACGGCATCACAGTGCGAACGGACGATCCCTACCATGCCGCGCGAGTGAAAGAAGAGATCGAGCCGCTGCTGAGTGTGCCGCAATTCGCCCAAACGTGGATCGAAATGAATCGCCAGCTATTTGAAGCGATCCGACTGGAGCGAAATGTGATGTTCTTTCTGCTTTCCTTCATCGTGATGGTGGCAGGCTTCGGCATCATGAGCACTCTCATCACCGTGACGGTGCAGAAGCGGCGCGAGATCGGCATCATGAAGGCACTCGGGGCCAACATCGCGCAAATCGTCTGGGTATTTCTGGGGCAGGGGATGGTGGTCGGGCTTTTCGGAACGCTCACTGGCCTCGGACTCGGCATGACGCTAATTCGCTATCGCAATGAATTCAGCCAATGGCTCGCGAGCATACTGCACATCGAGATTTTCCCGCGCCAGGTTTATCAATTTTCTTCCATCCCGGCCGAAGTCATTCCGATGGATGTGGCCAAGGTTTGCATCATCGCATTTCTGATTTGCTCCGTTGCCGCGCTCATTCCGGCGTATTTCGCCGCGCGGCTTGATCCGGTGAAAGCGCTGCGGTTTGAGTAAAGCTGGCCGGTATTTGCAGGTTTGCGCGTGTCGAGGCCGCTCCTGCCAAGCGCCCAATTTCCGCGCGTTCCTGCGTTCGCCGGCGGTGAATAGCTTCCCCACGAAAAAGAAGGCGGCGCCTTTCCTGACGCCGCCTTCCCGCTTTCCCCTTCTGGCGCGATTATTTGCTCTTTGCGTCGTGCATTTCTTTCATCGCGTTCATCATGTCCTCGTGCGCCTTGATCTGCGCGTCGAGTTTTGTCTGCTGCTCGGGAGTGAGCAGCGGGCGGATCCGCGCGATCGAAGCTTCAATCACTGATTTCGCTTTGGTCATCGCTTCTTCATGGATGGCCTTCAGCTGCGGCTTTGCCTGATCGATAATCGGCTGCACGTTGCTTTTTGCTCCGCCGTGAGATTGAGCGAATCGCTCATTTCCTCGAGCGGATCGTGATGGCCCCATCCACCGTGATGACCCCCAGGCGGCTGCGCGGCGGCGAAGGGGAGCCCGGCCAAAAAGGCCATGGCAATTAACATTAATGATTTTTTCATAGTTGATATCTCTGGCGCATAATCGCGCTTTATCTGTTATGACCGGGCAACGGACGAAACGGTTACAGGAACTACGCGCTAATTTTTTTCGTAACCGCCACCGCTTTTCGCCTGTCACTCTACCCAGTGTGGATACGATTCTTTGGGCATGGGCGACGATGAGCACGTTCGCGTCTTGGTCTCGCGCGCACGCGACGGTGACGATGAAGCCGCCCGCGCGCTCATGGGCGAGCTTTACCCTTTGGTGGCAAGGATCGCTCGGGCACACCGACCGCGGCGGCTGGCAGAAGAGGATTTGTGCCAGATGATTTTCGTTAAAGTTTTTCGTAATCTCGGGCAATATTCGGGCAAGGCGCCGATCACGCATTGGGTCGCGCGTATCGCCGTGAACGAGTGCAGCAATCAGCTCGCGGCGGAAAAGGCGCGCCCGGAGTTGCGTCACGCCGATCTGAGCGAGGAACAGGAAGCGATGCTGGAGAATCTCGCGACCACCGATAGCGAGTTGCCGCCGGATCGTCGTCTTGCCGCGCGCGATCTGGTGGAGAAGTTGCTCGCGATGCTCAAGCCGGTGGAACGGCTCGTTATCGATATGCTTTATCTCCAGCAAAAAAGTGTGGCCGAAGTGCAAAAACTTACCGGCTGGACGGCGGCAACAGTCAAGGTGCGCGCATTCCGCGCGCGGAAAAAATTGCGCCGGCAAATCGGAGGATTGTTATGAAGGATCGCGACGAGCTTTGGCAGCGTCTCTTCCGCGCTGCGCGCCAGCCAGAAACGGCGCCGGTCATTCCGTTTGGATTTGCCACGCGTGTGCTCGCGCTCGCGCGCGAGGAAACGCCCAACGGCTCGGGCGTAATTGCTCTTTTCGCCCGCCGCGCCACCACGATTGCGCTGGCGGTGATTGCCTGTGCCGCGGCCGGCCTCTATCGAACTTCCGCTTCGGAAACGAACTGGGAGGTCACCAACGAATACGGCATCGCCGATAGCGCGATTCAGAACAATCTCTCAGAATGAACGGCTCGTTGCGCTGGAAACTCGTCCTCGCCTTCGCGCTTATTTTCCTCGCCGGCGGCGTCTGCGGATTTTTTGCAGCGGTGCACTCGAGAACATTATTTCGCCGGCCGCCTCCCGGTTCCATCGCCGCGCACATGAAAGAACATTTGCGCCGCGAGCTCAGGCTCACGCCTCAGCAGGTCGAGCAAGTTTCTCCGATTGTCGAGCGCGCCACCGCGCAATTGGATGAGAAGCGGGAGCGAACTTCACGAGAGATACGCGAAATCTTCGAGCAAACCCACCGCGATATTGCTCCGCTGCTGACTCCGGAGCAACGCACTCGTCTGCTTCGGCTGGAGCAACGCCATCGCGAGATAGCCCGTCGCCACGGTTTCATGCCGCCGGAGCCGCCGCCTTGACCAGCTATCACAGCTGCCACTTCTTTGGCAGTTTCTGCTTCAACTCTTCCACGGCCGCGAACAGGTCTCCTTTTTTTTCCACCCGGGTCACCACCTCGTTCGAACGAAATTTCAGCAACTCGGGTTTCTTCTTTTTTAAACAGCTTTCCATCTCTTCCCAGGTAACGGGAGTGGAAACCGTCGGCTCTTCCTTTGCGCGCAGCGAGTAGACGCAGACCGTGGTCTTGTGCTCGTCGTTCTGACTCCAATCGACCAGCACTTTGCTGTTGCGCAGCGCCTTGAGCATCTTCGAGACGACGAGGTGCGCGTGCTCACGCTCGAGGTGCTCGGCCAGCGCGCGGGATAACGTCTTTGTGTCGTCAAAAGTGGCGGGCGTGTTCAGCGGCACATAAACCTGCAGGCCTTTCGAGCCGCTGGTTTTCGCGAAACTTTTCAGCTTCATGCCGGAGAGCAGATCGCGCAGCCAGATTCCCACCTGGCAGCATTGCACGATGTTAGCCGGGGGACCGGGATCGAGGTCGAACACCATCATCGTCGGCTGCGCCACATTCTTTTTCCGCGCCAGCGAAGTGTGCAGCTCGAGATCGGCCAGATTCGCCGCCCAGACCAATGTCGGCAAATCCTGCGCCAGACAATAATGCATGTCGCGCTTGTTCCCTTCGCTCCAGACCTTCGCCGTTTTTACCCAGGAGGGCCGGTGCGCGGGGCAGTTCTTTTCGTAGAAAAATTCGCCTTCCACGCCGTTTGGATACCGTTTCATCGTCAGCGGACGGTCTTTCAAGTGCGGCAGCAAGACCGGGGCGATGCGGATGTAATAATCGATGACCTGGCCTTTGGTGAAGCCGGCTTTAGGATAGAGAACCTTATTCAGATTTGAAACGGCGAGCGTCTTTCCTTCGACGACAAGCTGGACTTTCTCCGGCATGGGAACCTAGTTAGCTGTCATCCCGAGCTAAGTCGAGGGATCCCGGTCGCGAAAGCTTGAGGGCAACTTTATCAGGACTCTCCACTTCGCTCGGGGTAACTACGCGAAGAATCTTTCCGGTGTGAGCAACGGTTGCGGTTGGCAGATCCGGTTCACACAGTGATCCCAACTTTCATGTCCGCTCAGGATTTCGATTTCGACGCGCAAGAAATAGATTGGCACATCGGTCTTGTTCAATCGCGGAAAACGCACCGCGTCTTTCTCCGTCGTCACAATCATCTCGAGATCGCGTCGAATGCAGCGGCTAATAAAATTCTGAATCTCAGCTTCGCTGTAGCGATGATGATCGATAAACCGCTTCGCGATTTCGATCTTCGCGCCCAGTTGCCGGAGACCGTTCTCGAAGCTTTCGGGCGCGGCGATTCCGCAAAATGAGCCGACGAATGCGCCGTCGAGCTTTCGCAGCGGTGCAATCCCACCGGTCACAACATCCTGGAGATGGAGCGGCTTGTGGGCGCACTCGATGATCTCGGCGGTACGGTTGTAACGACGAATTCTTTCGGTCAGTTTTTCGTTAGATGTGCCCGTGCTTTTGGTAATGAAAATGTAGCTGGCCCGCCGCAGATTATGCGGCGGCTCGCGCAAAGTTCCACGCGGGAGCAGGAATTCATTTCCGAACGGCGCCTGCCGATCGATTAGGACAATATCAAGCCGGTGTTTGAGATGAAGGTATTGCAGACCGTCGTCGAGCAAGAGGGTGTCGGCCCGCATTTGCTCAATGGCGAAGAGTCCGCTTTTGACGCGATCTTTGTCCACCAGCACGACGACATCTTTTAAATTGTGCGCCAGCATATAAGGCTCGTCGCCGGCAGTGAGAGAATCGAGCAGGAGCGATTTGCCATCAGAAACAACGCGCGGCGGATCAGGCGCGACGCGGCGGAGCCGGTCGAAAATGCTGCGTTTGCGCCCACCTGGCACGCTTTTGTAACCCCGGCTGAGAATGGCCACGCGGCGTCCACCTTTTTGCAAAGCGCGCGCGAATTTTTCGACAATGGGCGTTTTGCCAGTCCCGCCTACGGTCAGGTTGCCGATGCTGATAACGAGACAGCCCAGGGCGCGCTCGCGCAGAATGCGTTTGCGGTAAAAAAAGAGGCGCAACTGCACGAGCTGCTCGTAGATGAGCGAGAGGGTAAAAAGCAACCCCCGCAGGAAGGTCGCGCGAAAGCCGCGCCGACGTTCCAGGATCACGTCGATGGCGAACTGCTCGAGATTCTCGAACGATCTCACGAGATGTTTGTCGCTCGAAGTTTGACGTTTGATTTCACAAGATTCACCCCGCGGTTATCGGCGCGAGTGATGATGGCACGCGCGTGTGGGCAAGCTCCGCGCATAGCCGTGGCAATGCGATCCGCGTCGTCCAAGGCCACCGCGCAGATTGCCGAGCCCGAGCCGCTCAGAAAAGCGCCCAAGGCGCCCGCTCGTTCCGCGGCTTTGATGGTGTCCTCTGCATATGGGACGAGTTTCGCGCGATACGGTTGATGTAGGCCATCGAAAAAACGCCCGCGCAGATTCTCGTACGCTTGCGAAGCAAAGGCGGCCGTAATCGCTGCCGCATTGCCTGCGCTCATCACGGCATCGCGGCGTGGAATCTTTTTCGGCAACAAGGCGCGCGCTTTCGCAGTTTCGATTTCAAAATCGGGCACGAGTAAAATGAACAACAGCCGCGTGGAGACGGGGAAGCGCTGAACATGCGAACCGCGCGCGACGGTAAATCCGCCGAAGCTCGCCGGAGCGGCGTTGTCCGGATGTTGTTCCAATTCAGCCGCGGCGGTGAAGAGCTGATGCCGGCTGAGCTTTGTGCCTGCGACCTTATCCAACGCGTGCAATAAACCGACGCGAATGGTGGCGCTGCTGCCAAGACCGCGCGCCACTGGCACATCGCCGCTGACAGCGCAGGAGAAACGGAAGGGCTTGCAGTTTGCGATCGCGAAAAACTTAGCCGCGATATCTTCGATAAAAGCGGAATGCCGGGAAGCGCCGTGTCGGCGAACAGTCACGTGATTGTAACGGCGCAAGGCCACGCCGAGGCAATCGAATCCAGGGCCGAGATTGGAAGTGCTGGCGGGAACGCGCACCGTGACGTGCTGCACGCGGCGAGCTTAAGCTGCAGTGCACACGCGGCAAGAGGGGGCGCGGCGGAGGAGATTTATGAAACGATGACAAAGTGGATCGACCGGGAGCTATTGCACGCATTCGCGCTGGAAGACACGAATGCGCATCGTCTTTGCACCGCCACTGATGGCTGGGTGGAACGTTATGGTCACGATGTGTTGGTGTCGTTCAAGAATGAGTCCGCGCGCGAGCAGATGATGGCGGAATACTTTCCCTGGGCGCAGGAAACTGGCTATGTCTGCCAGCGCATTTTCGGACGTCTTTTGCCCCGGGAAAATGCGGACCGCGTCGCGCCGAAGTTGTTGTGGGGCGAGCCGGGTTCGAGTTTGCGCAGCGTGGCGACAGAGCGCGGACTGCGCTTTGGGGTAGATTTTGAAGGGGGATATTCGGCCGGTCTATTCATCGATCAGCGCGAAAATCGCCGCTTTGTCCGCCAGGCCGCGCCAAAGAATATGCTGAATTGTTTTGCCTACACCTGCTCATTCTCTGTTACAGCCGCCATCGTGGGAGCGAAGAGCGTGAGTATTGACCTTTCGCGCAAATCGCTTGAACGCGGCCGCGAAAACTTTGCGCTCAATGGTCTCGCCGCCGCCGAGCACCGCTTCATTGCCGATGACGTTTTTGCCTTCTTGCCGCGACTGAAACGTAGAGGCGATAAGTTCGACCTGATCGTGCTCGATCCACCTACCTTCTCGCGCGCGCGTCGCGGCAAGACGTTCCACGTCGAGGCCGATTTCGAGCGCTTGCTGCTCGTTGCGCTCGAAGTCGCGCAGCCCGGTGCGCGCATGCTTTTGTCGACTAATTGTTCCAAGCTAAACGAACGTAAGTTGGAAGTGATGGCTCGCTATTGCCTGAAGGTTTCCCGCTTGGCCGGGGGCTTTCATCGCGAGGCGCAGCCGATTGATTTTCCACCGGGCAGCGCCGCCAGCACGCTGTGGCTGACCTTGCGCTGACGAAAAAGAACGCGCGCGGCGCCTTTGGAAACCGAAAGAAAGGTATGGACGAAAATACCGATATCGCGCAGCGCGGCGTGCAGTACGCGCAGGATCAATTTTCCGAAGTGATGACGCAGGCGGAGGCTTACGTGAGGGAAAAACCGGCGCAGTCGCTGCTCATGGCAGTACTGGCGGGGTTTATTTTGAACCGATTGCCGGTGGGCCGCTTGGTCGGGACGCTGGTGCGGCTGGTGCTGTTCGCGCTCAAACCCGCGCTGCTCGTCTACGGGGCGAAGAAGGTCTACGACGCGACGCAGGAGGAATAGCAATTCGCGTAGTAGCGCTCGCCCTCCGCGAACGTAGATATCGCCACTTTACTCCGGCGGTTTCCACCCCATTTTCATCATTTATTCCAACGTAAATCCAACTTTTATCGTCACCTGCCAGTGGTCGATTTTCCCGTCTTCGACGTGGCCGCGTGTTTCTACGACCTCAAACCAGCGCATGTTGCGAATGGTTTTTTGCGCGCGAGCCAGTGCATTTTCCACGGCCGCCTCGATGGATTGCGGGGAAGAGCCAACGAGTTCCAGTTTTTTGTAAGTGTGATCGCTCATGCATGCACGTTTGGCGGGGGGCGCGGCCATGCAAATGAAAAGCTCTGCTGCTGGGTCATCCTGAGGGAAGCGAAGCGGAGTCGAAGGATCCCGCAGAAGTTACCTTTAAGGTTGCGCCCCGGGATCCCTCGACTGCGCTCGGGATGACGGGCGCAGCTTGCCCCGCAAACCCGCCGACGATATTAGACCTTCGCGCATGGAGACCAACATCGAGTCGCACCTGATCGAAAAGCGCGTCTTCAAACCGGCTAAAAACTTTCAGCGTCGCGCCCGCATTTCCAGCTTCGCCGATTACGCGAAGATGTATCGGGAGTCTATCCGGCAGCCCGAGAAATTTTGGGCGCGCGAGGCCAAAGACCTCGTTTGGCACGAGCGGTGGAGCAGCGTTCTCGATTGGAAACCGCCCTTCGCGAAGTGGTTCGTCGGCGGGAAGCTCAACATTTCCGAGAACTGTCTCGATCAGCACCTGCTGACGCTTCGCCGAAACAAGGCTGCCATCATCTGGGAAGGCGAGCCAGGCGAAAAGCGCACGCTCACCTACCAGCAACTGCATCGCGAAGTCTGCCGCTTCGCCAACGTGCTCAAGCGAAACAAAATTGGCAAAGGCGATCGCGTTATCATTTACTTGCCGACGATTCCCGAAGCGGCCATCGCCATGCTGGCCTGCGCGCGTATCGGGGCGGTGCATTCAGTCGTTTTCGGCGGTTTCAGCGCGGAAAGCATTCGCGATCGGATCAACGACAGCGGCGCGATCGCGTTAATCACGGCGGACGGAAGTTATCGGCGCGGCGGCATTGTCCCGCTAAAGAACAACGTCGACCATGCGCTGACCGGCGACACGTCGGTCAAGCGAGTCATCGTTTTGCAGCGCGCGGCTAACGAGATTTATATGCAGACCGGGCGGGACGTTTGGTGGCATCGGGAGCTGGAGCATGTCGATGCGAAGTGCGAACCGGCTTCGCTCGACGCCGAGCATCCGCTTTACATCCTCTACACCAGCGGTTCGACCGGAAAGCCCAAAGGGATTCTGCACACGACCGGGGGCTACCTCGTCGGCGTTCACACCACGATGAAGTACGTTTTCGATCTGCGAGAGGACGATCTTTACTGGTGCACGGCCGATGTCGGCTGGGTCACCGGGCACAGTTACGTCGTCTATGGCCCGCTGGCCGCCGGTGCAACGACGTTCATGTACGAAGGCGCGCCGAACTGGCCTGAGCCGGATCGGTTTTGGAAAATCATCGAGGAAAATCGCGTTTCGATTCTCTACACCGCGCCGACGGCCATTCGCGCGTTCATTCGCTGGGGCGACGATTGGGTGACGAAGCACGATCTCTCATCACTGCGTCTGCTCGGCTCGGTGGGGGAGCCAATTAATCCCGAAGCGTGGATGTGGTATCACCATACCGTTGGCGGTGGGCGTTGCCCGATCGTCGACACCTGGTGGCAGACGGAGACCGGCGCGATCATGATAACGCCGCTGCCGGGCGCGATTTCGACCAAGCCAGGAAGCGCCACCCTGCCGTTTTTCGGGGTTGATGCCGCGATCGTGGATGACAAGGGCGAAGAAGTGGGAGCGAACGTCGGTGGCAAATTGATCGTCCGTAAACCCTGGCCTTCGATGTTACGCACGATCTACGGCGACAAAGAGCGCTATAAGAAACAATATTGGAGTGAACTGCCCGGCAACTATTTTACGGGCGACGGCGCGCGCCGAGATGGCGATGGTTACTTCTGGATTGTCGGCCGCATCGATGATGTGCTCAACGTGGCGGGGCATCGGCTTGGCACCTCGGAAATCGAAAGCGCGCTCGTGGCGCACGCGAAGGTTGCGGAAGCGGCGGTGGTGGGGCGGCCGGATGATTTGAAAGGGCAGGGCGTGATTGCGTTCGTGACGTTGAAAGGCGACGCCCAGCCGAACGCAAAGCTCAAAAAGGAATTGCGTGAACACGTCGGCGCGCAAATCGGCGCGATCGCGAAGCCGGATGAAGTTCGGTTTGCGGAAGCATTGCCGAAGACGCGCAGCGGAAAAATCATGCGGCGATTGCTCAAAGAAATCGCCAGTGGCGAGACCGTCACCGGCGACACGACGACGCTGGAAGATTTTAGCGTGCTGGCGAAGTTGAGCGCAGAAGAGTGAGTTTGGGTGCGAAAGCCGTGGTCGCAATCGGTCATCCCGAACGAAGCGCAGCGGAGTCGAGGGATCCCGAGAAAGTACTTACGGCTTCCGCCATGGGATCCCTCGACTGCGCTTTGGTCCCGCGCGTGTGGAGGAATCATCTTTGTTAAAGCTCACCTTCAGCTAGCATTTACCCGTGAGTTTCATTCGGACTGGACTGCGAGAGCTTGGCTTGAAAGTTCGCCGGCAGCGGACGCGCCTGGCCTTGCGCCACGTGCGGCGCCTTCTCCAGCGCAGCGAAATTCATCTCGGGCGTGAGGGAACGGCCCAGGCGGCCAGCTTCCCGGAAGTGCGCAACGAAATCGTAGCGTTGAAGAAGCTCGAGCAGGAGCAGAAGGAAGTAGCGCTGCGGATCGCCCAGATTGAAGAAGCGCTCAAACAAATCAATGAAGAGCGGAAAGAGAATTCCCGTGCGCAAAATGAGGCGCTGGCCAAACTCGAACTCGAGAAGAAACCGCTCACGCAAGGCCGCGACGAAGCAAAACAGGCCGCTGCAATTTGCGATCGGGAATTGACCGGCGTGGAAGCGCGCTTGCAGGCGAACGACGCGGCCGATCGTGAATTGCTCAAGGAAGTTTCCGCATTGCAAGCGCAGGTTCCGCCGCCAAATGATCTGGACGCGCGAATGGCGGCGCTCGCTTCCAGGCGGGCACGTTTACCGGAGGAACGCAGCGAGATCATGCGCGCGCGTGAAGGCAGCGCGGAAGCATGCCGGCAGGCACGGCAAAAGCTCATGGCGGCGGAGGAGGAGCTGGCGGGAGCGCAAAAAAACATCACGCACGTGCGTGAAGAATTTGAAGCAACCGATCGTGCATTGAATGAAAAAGCGCGCGGACGCCAGGAAGCGCTGCGCGAAGCGCAGGCGCAGCATCAAACGGTGGAGGAACGCAAAGATCCCGCGTATCTCAATATTGGCCGTCACCTTGCCACGCAGGGCATAGCCCCGCCCAACGCGCCGCATCTACTGCATGATGTCATGCGCCATCGGCAATCGGTCAACCGGCATGTCGAGCACACGGATGAATTGAAAGTTCTCTCCAAACAAATCAACAAACAAGAGCTGCGGAAATTCTATTTCGCGGTCTTCTCGCTCCTCATTCTGTTGGCCATAATTCTGCCGCTCGTTTTCCAATCGCCTGCCAAACGCGAATGGCTCCCGCAATCCACCGACGCCATCCTTTCGCTCAACACGGAGCGCTTCGAGCGAGATGATTTCCCGCGCCGGTGGCACAACGAAGATTTTTGGCAGGGCACATGGATCGGCCTGCTGGGCGAGGCGGCGCAAACTCCGCGCTTGAAAATTCCGGGCGAAACAGCGCGCGTCACTCGCGCCCTGACCACATCCGATTCGGCAAGTCCGCGTGAATATCTCCTCGTGGAAGCGCGTGATGACGTCTCGCCGGTCGTGCGCACGATCGCGCAGGATAACAATTTTGAGCGACGCACCATTGACGGTTTACCGGTATGGCAGCGAGCGAATTTCACGGTCGCGCGCATCGGGCCCAGGACGCTGGCCGTCGGAATGCCTGATGGTGTCGATCAGCTCGTGCGGGTGCGGCTCGGCATGGCGGCCGATCTGCAAGTGGACGGTCCCTTTTTCGATCGCTTCCAGGAACTCGATCGCGATACCGCTCTGCGGCTGGTTTCCCGAGATCCCGCTGGACTGGCGCGGGCCTTCCGACCCATTTTCTCGCGCGAATTACTCGATCGCGCCGAAATGATCGGTCTCGGCCTTTCGCTGGCAGATCCCATCAAAGCGCGCCTGCTCTTGAAATGTACCTCGACCAGTGGCGCAGACGAAATCGCCAGAGGACTTCGCGATGATACGGCGCGGTGGTTGCATTTGGAGCAGAGCGACCTTCCCCTTTTTGCCGCACCGCCCACGGTGAATCAAAACGGCAGCGACCTGGACGTGCGCTTCAATGTTCCAGAAAATACCGCTCGCCTTTTACTGCAACGCATCGCGAAAACCGATACCGCGCCTGCTGTGACCGCCGGCAACTGATGAGCGCAGTTTTTCGCGCACTTCAGCAGCCAGAATACGTCCATACGCTCCTCAATCCGCTGCCGGTTTATGGGCTCGCGCTCGGCATCGTCGCGCTGATTGCGGCCTTGCTCTTGCGTAGCGGGACCGCGCAAATTCCTGCCCTCATCATTGTTTTCATCAGTGCGGCGTCCGCCTGGCCAGTGGCGCATTTCGGGGATGAAGCCTACGACCGGGTGCTCTCCATGTCGGATGAAGATGGCGGCGCCTGGCTGGCCGCGCACGCCCATCGCGCGGACAAATTCGTCTGGTCCTATTATGCGCTCGCCGTCGTGGCCGCGCTGGCACTTTTCGCGCCGAGGAAATTTTCGGGGACCAGACTTCCGCTCACTCTCCTGACTTTAGTGCTCGCGGTCGCCTCGCTCACGGCCGGCGGTTACATCGCGTACGCCGGCGGCAAAATTCGCCATCGCGAATTCCGAAACGAACCCCCGCCGCCCAAGCCGGTCGAAAGCGAGCGTTAGCGGCGCGCGGTGGCAAGGCGTATGGATGTAACGCTGCATCGCGCCGAACGCGAAGTGGCCGACCATAGCGTCGCACTCAAGAAACCGCTCGGTCTGCGCGATCTGGTCTTGACGCAGATCGTCTTCGTCGTGGGATCGAGCTGGGTGGGCGCTGCGGCCAAGCTCGGCGCATCCCATCTGTTTTTCTGGCTTCTCGCCATCGCCCTTTTCTACATTCCGCAGGCTGTCGTCGTCATTCACTTAAACCGGCTCATGCCGCTGGAAGGCGGGCTGTATCAATGGGCCAAATTTGGCTTCAACGAATTCGTCGGTTTCATGGTGGCGTGGAATCTCTGGCTACTTTCCATCACCGTCATCGCACTCGGCGGAATGGTCGTGACCACGAACATCTCCTACGCCATCGGCCCCAGCGCGGCTTGGATGCCGGAGAATAAATGGTGTGTTTCGTTTATCAGCGCCGCGCTCGTAGCCGGTCTTGGCTGGACGGCTGTGCGCGGACTGTCGCTCGGCAAAACGCTGCACAATATCGGCGGTTACGTCATGCTGCTGGCCTACGGAGCGCTCATCATTCTTCCGTTCGTCAGCGTCGCGCGCGGTGAGCTGAGTGCGTATCACCCGCTCCAAATCGCCGCGCCCGCTATGTCGCTCTTTTATTGCGTGAACGTCTTCAGCAAACTTGCCGTCGGCGGACTGAGCGGCTTCGAATACGTCGCCATCCTCGCCGGTGAAACGCGTGCCCCCGCGCGGGATATCGGCCGCTCCGTCATCATCGCTTCTCCCATCATTGCCCTCATGTTCATTCTGGGTACAAGCTCCGTCCTCGCTTTTGTCGGGAATAATCCCATCGATCTCATCGGTCCGGTGCCGCAGACGTTGCGCCTCGGTCTGCGCTCATTTCAAATCGCCGGCGCCATCGCTTCGGCCGCCATCGTGATGATGGCGATTCGCTCCATCTCCTCCACCAGCATTCATCTCACCGGCAGCTCGCGATTACCCATGGTCGCAGGTTGGGATTCACTTTTACCGGCATGGTTCTCGCGTTTGCACCCGCGTTACAAAACGCCGATCAATTCCATCGTTTTCGTCGGGGCCATCACCCTTGTCTTCGCCGTCGGCAGCCAAATCGGCGCCGGCGCGCAGGAAGCCTTTCAGCTGGTCGATAACGCGGCCAACGTTTTCTACGGAATCGCGTATGTCGTCATGTTCGCCATTCCGCTCGTGGGCGCGCCTGCGATTCGCTCCGCCGCGGGTGTGCCGTTGCGCGTCGCGGCCATCTGCGGCCTCGTCGTCTCCTTGCTCGCCATCTTTTTTACCGTTTACCCAATCATCGACGTGCCAAGCCCATTAAAATTTGCCATAAAAGTCAGCGCCGTCAGCGTCGCCTGCAACGCTATCGGCGCAGGAATATTTCTTGGTGCCCGGAAACGCTCGGTAAGGAAATAATGCGCGACTTTCACGCGCGGGTCATCCCGAACGAAGTGAGGGACCTCTCTTTTGATCCAGCGTCACACAATCTTGTGTGATTCGCCAGCATGTGACGTCTCCCGCCGTTTCAGCGGCTCGGGATGACCATCGCCTTATTTGCGCCCGCAGCTTTCGCTGATCCAGCGCAAATATTCCGGCGAGCCTTCCGCAATGGTGAGCCGAATGATCTCCGGAACATCATAAGGATGCAGGGCGTGCAGCCGAGCTTGGAAATCGGCGAAACGCGTCGTCGTCATTTTGAAAATCACGAGCACTTCACTGCTCTCCTCCACCTTGCCCTTCCAGAAGTAAAGCGACGCAACCGACGGCACGATATTCGCGCACGCCACCAAGGCGGTATCCACCAGCGCGCGCGCGACCCTTCTCGCCGTTTCCTCGTCGGGAAACGTGCTCAGCGCGATGGCGAACTCCTCGCTCACGCTGCCACCCGCGCCGTTTGCCGGCAAATCCATCCGCCACCGAGCACCATGTCGCCGTCGTAAATCACGGCGGCCTGGCCGGGCGTGATCGCGCGTTGCGCTTCCCGCAAACGCACGCGAGCACGGTTCTCATTCAACGGCGAAATCGTCGCGGCTGTCCCAGGATGGTTGTAGCGGATCTTCACCGTCGCCTCCCTCTCACTCTCGAGTGCGCTGCGGCCGATCCAGTTTGTTCGCTCGATCTCGAATTCATCCACCAGCAGGTCGTCGGCCTCGCCCACGATCACGCGATTTGTTTCCGCATCGATGTCGATGACGTAGCGAGGCTGGGCCGAGCCACCTGGCAAACCCTTGCGCTGACCGATGGTAAACATTTCGATGCCCTCATGCGCGGCAATGAAATTGCCGGAGCGATCGTAAATTCCGCCACGGTGAAACGTCTCCGCGCCCAGATGGCCGCGCAGAAACGCTTTGTAATCCTGACCTGGCACGAAGCAGATCTCCTGGCTGTCAGCCTTGTCCGCGACTTTCAGGCCCAGCTTGCGCGCGATCCCGCGGATCTCCGATTTGGACATTTTACCGAGCGGCGTAAGGGCGCGGCGCAATTGATTCGCTCGCAGACTGAACAAAAAATAGGACTGATCTTTACGGGGATCAATTCCCTTGCGCAGCACCACGCTCTCGACCCCATGTTCGATAATGGCGTAATGGCCCGTCGCGATAAAATCGCAGCCCAGCGCTTCCGCTTTCTGCCAGAGACTGCCAAACTTCAGTTTCTCATTGCACATCACGCACGGATTCGGCGTGCGCCCAGCCTGGTATTCACTGGCAAAATAATCGATTACCACCTTCTCGAATTGATCGGCTTCATCCACGACGAAATGCGGAAAGCTGAGCGCATGCGCGACGCCGCGCGCGTCCGCCACGGCTTGCGGCCCGCAGCATTTGTCCTCCGCCCGCGAGATGCAGTCCTGCGGCCACACCTTCATCGTCACACCCACGACTTCGTAGCCTTGCTCGCGCAAGAGGTAACCGGCGACACTGGAATCAACGCCGCCGCTCATCCCGAGCAGAACACGTGGCCTTTTCATGAAGCGGCTAACTTCGATGAACTCACTGCCCAGTCAACGCTTGGATGCCTCTTCACGCGCGCCATTGTCCCGGAAAGTGGAACTAACGAGACACAAGCTCAGCCACGGCTCAGGAAAGCGCAAGCCTGCCCGCCGTGGCGGGTGGGGTCATTTCCACTTTCGCATTTCTACTTTGCTTCCGCCGTTGGCTGCATCACCTGGTTAGACCTTATACTCTAAATGTAAGTGGGAAGTGAAACGTAAAAGGCTCTGGTTTTCCCGCGCGCATCGCTGGCTTCCACTTCGTCTGCTGCACCGCCCGGAGAGCAATCGCGTCGAGAAGCGGCTGTGACGTGAACTCTGACAACGCCCGTAATGTGACGGCGGCGAAGCTCCAGCGGATAGTCGAGATGCGAGGTCAACGCTGCCATACCACCTTGAGGCTGCGGCACGACATCGACTTTGCCATGCCTGTCGCTGTGCGCCCAATCGGAAGCGTAATAGCTCACGTTTTGCCGCCGCTCGACAAACGACGGGTCTGAAGTGGCACAGCTGCAGAGTGAGTAGAGCAGGATTACGATGGGGATAGGCGCGCCGTAGGCCTCACGTTTGACAAGAGCAGCCTTCCTTTGGAACGTCCGCTCGATGGAAGGGCAGAGCGCATTTTAGTCGAATGCACCTTCAGCCCCCATGGCACGTGCAATGAGTAGGAAGTCTGCTCGTGGAACTTTGAGCTGACCGAACCGGAATGCAGCCCCCCAGTGTGTCTTGCTCTTGATGAATGACAGCCTTTCGATCAGCGGCGTGATCGGCGCTTCCACGCACTTCTTGAACTGTATGTCGGCTCGATAGGGCTTGAAGTCGGGGGCCATTTCGACTTGGTAGATCTCGCCGGTGGAAATCACGCCGATGGCAGTAAGCTTTGGAGCGGTTCGCCGTCTGGGTATTCCGTGCGAGGTGAATACATTGCGAGCCCGTCACCTGCACGCAGCCGTTGCACCGGGGCTTTCTTGCCGTGGTTGAGTTGGATGAAGCCGCCTTTCACGCCGATCTGCACATGCGAGCGAGAGACCACGCCGATCCAGTAATTGCGAGATGTCATCGTGTGCATTGCGTCTAACGAGCTCAAGCTCAGCCCCGGCTCAGGAAAGCGCGAGCCTGCCGGCCTAACGACAAAGGTCATCCACCGCTGACCTTTGAACGTCGCGCACGAATCACCAACCAAATCTTCTGCGAGATGAATAGCGCGACCTGACTCAGGACAGCCGCCCCATATCCATACAGGTAATAGGCACCGAGCAATGCCGCAACGCCAATGATGGCGAAGAATACGCCTGAATACATCCACAATCCCGAAAGGACAATGACGGGAACGAAGACATACCGAACAGCGGAGGCGTACTCTTGAACTTCCGAAGCCGGACCATAAATGTAACCGAATATCGGAATGGTAACGATAATGTGAATCCAGCGAAGAATCGAACGTTTGGTGGCGTTATTCATCATTGGTTTGTAAATCTATTTACCGGCGGGACCGCGTCATTTACTCCGGCCCAACGAGACACAAGATCAGCGACCGCTCAAACTGGTATTCGTCTAAATCGCCGCTTTAGGAGAGCTGAGACTTTTACTATAGAACCCAGACTGATCGAAGCAGCAAGGGCGGCGCTTCCCGGCAACGAGCATCGAGCAGGCATTGTCGATCCGACGCGTGCGAGTCTCTGGCTGCTTGGCGGAAGTGATCCAGTGGATCCAATCTCTGCGCGCGACGGGCGTGATGTCCGACCACAACGCCCGCGCCTGCGGAGCGGCCGCGAGAGCCTTCCGCAGATCTGCCGGGATAGTGGGTTCCGGTTCCTCTCCCACCGGCGCGATCTCCAGCGTGACGACGTCGCCTGCGTCTGCGCCCGCAGCTTCGCTCATCTTCCGGTCCACTCTGAGCCAGTGGCTTTTTTGGCCGTCAGGCTCGAGTGTGGCTCGAAAGGGGAAGCCATCGATGGTGCCTTCGACCGTCGTCATGCCCCGCGAGGGGAGCTTTGCACTGGCATTCTTTGGTAGAGTAAGAAAGGTCCAGGAGCCGACCTTCACGGTCGCCGTCGGCCGGAAGAGTTTCGCTCTGAAACGGATCTTAGAAACGGTTTTGGTCATTTTTGCCTGGTATCACTGATAGGGAAATGGAGATACGGGTCAGTCTGTGATTCTCGGCAATCTTCATTAGATTTTCTTCGCTTCAAGCCGGTCGAAGGCCGCAGAGAGCGCGCTGATAGTGACGTAGTATCCGTCCGGATCTCGGAGTGAGAACTCCCGAGTTCCAGTATTCGAATTCACGTGGGGCTCCTCTTCGAGCCGGGTGACAAGAGTGCGTGCTCTTGGCAGGGCCATGTCGAAATCATCGACTCGGAAAAACAACAGGAGGCCGTTGCCGGCTGCCGCATGATCGGGGCTCATCAAGGAGGGATGCTCATGGGCGCCCCACTGGTGGAGGCAGAGCAAAACAGTTCCATCCGAATCGACGACTTGCCCAAAGTCGTCATGGGCGAGCAACGTCTCCGGCTGACCGAACAGAGCCTGGTACCATTTTACGCTGTTCGGCACATCGCCTGCCCCGATGATCGTCCACGTGCGCTTCATGCGGTCCCTTCTACGGCCTAACGAGAACAAGATCAGCCACCGCTGGCGAGTACGCGCGTGGCAGCGGGAGAAGAGGTTGGAGTCATAGAAATCTTGAGCGTACGCCGGCCAGGGTTGGCTGCATCGCATGGTTAGGCAGCACTTGTGACTCTACCGCAAGCGCTTACCTGAGGCACATGCACTGATAAGCGTGGCCAAGCGCGAAGCCCTTGTCTCTGCCCTCTTCGCGGTGGTTACCCAATGAAGCATGACCTTTTTATAGCCGGGGGGCGTGGCCTTGAAGAACTTCCACGCTTCCTTCTTCTGTTTGAAATCACGTAGCTCGTGGACCGAGAACTCGGCGGTAAGCGCCTGCTCGTAGGCATAAACAACAGATTTGTGCTCCTTGCGATGCGCGAATGCTTGCTCACCGGCAGGCGTGATTCGCCCTTCCACTCGCAGTTGTTCAACCTTGGCGATGTTGACGGCGCTCCAGATTGACGTTGGCTTCCTCGGCGTGAACCGGATGGAGTAAGATTGATCGTCGATGCGCTTGCGAACGACGTCGATCCAGCCAAAACAGAGAGCTTCATCGACAGATTCGGGCCAAGAAATGCTCGGCAGGCCGGAGCCGACCTTGCGAAAGCCAACTAGCAATTCCGTCTTCGAGGACGCGTTGGCCTCAAGCCAGCTGCGGAGGGTCTTTGCGCTCTCGAAAAATGTTGGGGCAGACATCGGCAGTTGTTGTGTGGCCTAACGAGAACAAGATCAGCTACGCCTGCCGAGGGCGAGCGTGGATCGGAGTGAACGGGTTTTAGTCATGGAAAATGTGGATCGTACGGCGGGCAGGCGTTAGCTGCATCGCCTGGTTAGGCCTCGGGTTCGTGGCAAACCACTTCGATGTTGTGCCCGTCCGGACCAATGACGAAAGCTGCATAGTAGTTCGCGTGGTATTCCGGGCACAGACCAGGCGCACCATTGTCTTTGCCACCCGCCTCCAGAGCCGCGCGATAGAAAGCTTCGAC
>JBBRAF010000023.1:0-45835 GCA_038207045.1 Chthoniobacterales bacterium | reverse complement strand
TCCTCTGGATTTGAGGCGGAGGGGGCGGTTGCGTCCGCCATTCGATGAACTTCCAAACCGCGAGCACAAGCAGTCCCGTGATGATTAAAGCAACGAAGCCACGCCAGGTGCCCAAGCGCCCTTACTCCGAAAGTGTGTCGATGCGTTCGGCCAGGCCAAAATCGAGATCGGTGAGCCCGCCCTTGCTGTGCGTGGAAAGCAGCAGACGCACCTTATTAAAGCGGATGTCGATGTCGGGATGGTGTTCCTCCTCTTCCGCTACCTCTGCCACCGAATTCACGAAGTCGATCGCGTCGGTGAAATCGTCGAACTCGAAGGTGCGCTCGATGTGTTTCTTCTCCAGCTCCCACTCCGGCACCTTCTTTAAACGATTTTTCAGCTCATCGGCTTTGATCAAATCGGCCATAACGGCAAACGACTAACACCCGAAACTTATTTTGCAAACGACGATTCTCGCCATCAGGAATGGCCCGACCCAGGCTCAGCGGTCGAGGATTTTGCGAAGATTCCTTTCTGAATCGAAGAGCTCCACTGCGGTAGCGCGGCTGCGGAGCGATGCTGCACCCCACTCCGCAATCACCTCGCGCGCCGCAGCGTTGGCCGTATGGAGATCGTGGACGAAATGAAATCCGCTCTGGTCGGGTAGATATTTCTGCGCGCCTGTATCTTCGGTGATTACTGGACGTCCCATGGCGAGAAACATGGCCGCGCGATCGCTAACCCAGCCTGTGCGCCAGGCCACGTCCACGCCTTTGATGGCGGTGAATTCGCCGCTCGCGGATGCGATGTAGCGCCGATATCGCCCCGGCGTTTTCGCGACAACATGCGGATCGGTGAGGTGCCAACCGTGCTGGGCCAGGCGGGTTCGTTCCGTGTCATCGGCGTGAATGTTCATGGCCAATTCAAATTGCGCCTGCGGCACATGAGATGGCAGATCAAGATATTTCTCGAAAGCGAACTTCTTCGAAAGGTCCGGAAATTCCCCTTCCACCTCAACTGCGCCGCCCCAATACCATTGACCGATAGTGGAAAACTTTGGCTTTCGCGGCTTCGGCTTCGGCTGGATCGATTGCGTATCAATCATCGGGTAAAACGTCTGCCATTTCAGATGCGAGTCGGGCAACCGGCAATCGTCCGCGCCGGCATTGAGCCCGATCGTCCAAAACTCGTGATGGGTCGATTGCCCCATTTCGAGCTTCGTCATCCAATAGAAAATCTCACTGGGATCGAGATCGCAAAATATCCGGCGCTCGAACCGGAGGAGCAGCGGTGGATGAATCGAATAACTTAAATTCAGCAACGTGGTGGGCCCGGAGAGCCGCTCATCCAGCTCCTGGCTGCGCATGCCGAAGCAGCGCATTTCACCAAGGTCATGTGCATTATTCGGGCGAGCCTGGTAAAGCAGACAATAGTTTTCTGCCAGTCCATGCGCGCGCAGCTGCGCCTGGAAACTGCGAATCGCTTTTCTATCCTCCGCCTCATTTCCGGTCCCGGGAAACAGCTCAAGCCAGATCGCCTGGAGTCCGATTCGTTTCAGCCCCAGCATCCATTGCAGCGGCACAGAAAAAATTCCCCCACCCTCGCGATACTTTGCCGCGAAGCCGCACCCAAGGAAAACAGTCATGCGCCGGATTAGAACCGAAGAAGCCGGATCGCGTTTTAAGACACAGTTTGCTTCAGACTTCTTCTTCCAAGCCAGCAATCACCTCGCGCAGTTCGGTCGAATCGAATGGCTTGCCCACGATTTCGTCAACAGCAAGCTCCTCGTAGGTGCCGATGTGTTCTGGCGAAAGATAAGCCGAGAGCACCACGATCTTCCCCGTATATTTCCGCTGCCGGAGCTTCCGTACCAGCTCCAGGCCGCCCGAACGTGGCATGCGATGATCGGTAATCACGACGTCGAATTTATGTTTCGCGGTCAGGTCCAGCGCCTCTTGCCCGTCCTTTGCGACAATGATCTTCCGATGCGGTGCTTCCAAGACATAGGCGATCGACTCACCGATGATCGGCTCGTCGTCGACCGCGAGGATATTCAATTTCTTTTTCACTAAGCATCTGCTCTCTGCCACCAACACGCCTCCGGCGCAAGAGTGACCAAGAATTGGAACTCAATGATCAGCATCCAGACCGTGACCGTGCGTCTGGACGTTCATCGTTACACCGCGCTAGACCTTGTTCGCTTCGATATCGATGGTGATCTCCACGTCGTCGCCAACAACCTGGGTTCCTTCGATCGCCTTATTCCAACTCAGCCCGTACTCGCTTCGTTTGATGGGATCGCTCGTCAGGTGCCAGCCGCTGACTTCACCTTTCATTCCCTGCCCCTTGCCGAGGAATTGTGCATGCAAGGTCAGCTCCTTTGTCACTCCGTGCATGGTGAAATCGCCCGCAATATCCGCCGTTTCTTTCCCGGTCTGCTTCACGCGTTTACTCTTGAACATGATCTCTGGAAATTTCTCCGCGCCGAAGAAGTCAGCACTCTTGAGATCGCCATCGCGGTCGCTATTTCCGGTATCGATGCTTGCCGTCTCTACCGTCGAGGTCACGCTCGCCTGTTCCACCGCATTGGGATCCACCGTGAACGTTCCTCCGAACTTCGTAAACTTGCCGGTCACGAAACTGAACAGGTGACGCACTTTGAAATTAATCGAGGAATGAACCGGATCGATCTTATAGCTTTCGGGCGCGGCCATGACCGACGATACAGCGCAACAGGTAATCACTGCGGACAGGGCCACAAGAGAACGCATTTTCATCGCGCAACATAGGTGCGCAATTGGAGGTGACAACAAACTGAATTTGCTGTCGCCACCTCCGGCGCTGTGGTCAGCTCGGTGATTCAAGGATTGACTAAACGCTAGCCTCGGCTTCTTTCATCGGCCGCACTTAATGAATAGAAGCGCGGCGCCTGCGTCTCGTGTAATGGTCACCAAGTAAAACTATGAAACTGCGTTCTCTTACTTTCGCTGCGCTTCTGCTCGCCGCTCTGCCTTCGGCATCGTCGTTGGCTCAAGTTGGCATCTCCATCAATTTCGCTCCGCCCGTGTTGCCGATATACGAGCAACCGTATTGTCCGGTGGACGGATATCTGTGGACTCCGGGCTACTGGGGCTATGGTAACGTAGGTTATTATTGGGTCCCCGGAGCCTGGGTTCCGCCGCCCGCTGTGGGTCTCTTGTGGACGCCGCCCTACTGGGGCTATGGCAACGGCGGTTACGTTTTCCACCGCGGTTATTGGGGGCCGCGAATCGGATTCTACGGGGGGATCAACTACGGCTATGGCTACTTCGGCCGCGGCTACTACGGCGGTCAATGGGCCGGCAATGTGTTCCGCTATAACACCGCCGTGACGCGTGTGAACACGACGATTATACACAATACCTACATCAATCGCACGGTCGTGCGGAACCAGAACAGAGCCGGCCGGACCAGCTTCAACGGCGGCCCTAATGGAGTGAAGGCGGTAGCGACGGCGCAGGAAAGAGAGGCCGCGGCGGCGCGGCGCGCATCTGCGACCCCGCAGCAGATTGCCCGCCAGGAAGCGGCGAGCAAGAATCGCGATCTCCAAGCTTCGGCAAACGGGGGCCGCCCGAAAGCGACTGCGATTAAATCGTTCGATCAAAACGAACGTCAGGGAAAAACGGCAGAGGGGAATCAAGCCGCGGCCGAGAAGGTGGCAAATAAGAAAGAGCCGAACGCTGAAAATGTGCGCAAAGCTGAAAATGCGCGGAAGGCTGAAGCCGTTTCCAGGAGAGAAAATGCGGCAAAGGCTGAAGGCTTGAGAGGAGCGGGGGCGGCTCCCGACGCGGAACGTAAGCGCGAGGCCATGCGCGGTGCGCAGAATCGCCAGGCCGAACTGCGGGCAAAGCAAGCGCAAGAGCGCGAGAGGATGGCTGCTCGCCGTGAAATGAACGAGAGATCGCGTCGTGCTGATGCGGTCCGGCCCCGGCAGGCAGTGAATCGCGAAGAAGCCGAACAGCAACGCAAGCGTAAAGCCAAGAAGCAGGATCAAGCGTCAGACGAAGAGCGGCGTTAAGCGGATGCGCCTGATTGCCTGCTCGTGCAAGGTTTACCGGGCTTAGAGAAGCGGCCGAGCGCGGCACAATTGTGGGGGTGACGCAGCGCATTGAATGGCAAAACGGAGTCGAGCAACAAAGCCGAAGACGATTGCCGAATACCTCGCAACTGTCAGAGCTGACCAGCGCGCTGCGCTGCAGAAGTTGCGAAAGGCAATCCGAACAGCCGCGCCCAAAGCTGAAGAGTGCATCGGCTATGGTGTCCCCGCTTTTCGTCTGGATGGAAAATTCCTAGTGGCCCTCGGGGCGGGAGCGAAGCATTGCGCCTTCTACCCCGGATCAACCGTGGAAGACTTCACCGATGAGCTGAAAGAATACGAGTTGAGCAAGGGAACGATTCGCTTTCAACCGGACAAGCCGTTGCCGGCGGCTCTCGTGCGAAAGCTGGTCAAGGCTCGCATAGAGGAAAGACATCGGAAGATTAGCTAGAGAATCTTCGACTGCGACGCGTTCTGCTCAAAACACATACGGAAGCGTTCCCCAGTTCCAACATCTGCGAAGCCTTTGCTCCGTCCCCCTAATCCGCGGAACCAAAAAGCACCATAAGCGATACCGCTATACCAGACCCGCGTTGCTGCACACATCGCATTCCTGATTGAAGAAGCATTGCGCCGCGCCGACTTCAAAATGAATCACAGTCTCATCCGCTCCGATGCGCAGGTTGACGGTCCGATCTTCCTTCGCAAATTATCGCTCTCTTTGCGCCCGTAGCTCAACTGGATAGAGCATCTGACTACGGATCAGAAGGTTTGAGGTTCGAATCCCCACGGGCGCGCGCTACTCGAAGTAGCGTCGCACTTGCGCATACTTCATCTCGCCGATCCCTTTCACACGCCGCAGTTCATCAGCATTTCTGAACGGTCGTGCAGCGATGATGCGTTCCGCGAGCACGGGTCCGATGCCGGTGACGTTCTCCAGCTCTGCTGCCGAAGCGGTGTTAACGTCCAGCTTAGCCTCGGACAAGGCAGCCTTTGTTGGTGGTGGAGCGTCATCCTCATCTGGTGCGACCAAAGACTCATTTGGAAGTTCCGGTGATGGCCCTTCGCCCGAAAACTGCGCGAGCTCTGCCGGATGAAAGAATTTGTCGAACGGGTCGACTCCTTTTTCGCTATCCGGCTGTTGCGCCCGCACCTGGACGCGGCCGTCCTCGACGCCCCATCCGCCGACCTTCTCTTTTTTCGCTTTGTGCTCGAGGCTGACAAGTTTCTGCCATTCCGCGCCGGCTGAAGTCAGGCCCTCCGGTTTGGCCGTCGCCGCGTGAATGCGAGCTAATCCGTTTTCCACCAGCTGCTCCCCTAAGTCGCCGTTGCGTGTTTGCACGAACGCGTAGAAACGTTGCATGCGACTTCGCCCGCCCGCATCTTCCCAGCAGGTGCGAACAAGGAACGGCTCGCTCAGCTTCTCCCTCACGAAATGTTTCGCGAGATTGCCTACCTGAAGAACTTGATCGACTGTGACACCGAAAAAGATGGCCTGCTCTTCCACGCGATCGCGGAATTCCGCGCTAGTCTCGGGTGCATCGACAAAGTAGAGCCGGAAGATGTATTCATGACCAGCGACGCTGATGTGAAAGCTGTCCCCATCGTTAGGTCGCTTCGTCAGATAATGACCGCCTTGCAACGTGACCCATGGCGCGTGTGCGAGAAGGGGGGAGCTCGTCCCCGGCGCAAGCAGCGCCACCGTTAGCCAGAGCGGCCAAAACCTACAAATCCGTTTCATCGGACAGCGATCATTGGTCTTCCGGACCAGAGTATCTCACAACCTTTGGCGGAAGACCAGATATTCTCATTTGCCATTTTTAGAGAACGAAGCGGAGTCGGAAGAATCTCGTTAAGTGGCAATTCGCAAACCGATCCTTGGCTTCCTTCGCCAAGCCAAAGCTGCAATTGTATCATCTGGAATCTTGTCATTGTGAGCGGAGCGAAGCGCAGTCGAGGAATCTTTAGCTATTTGTCCAAAGCTAATGATCGGAGATGTCTCGACTTCGCTCGACACGACAAATGTGCCTAAATGATGAGTGTTCGCACAGATCGGTCGGGATGACAGCTGTAATTAGTTAAAGAATGGCCGTAACTTTCCGTAACGAGTTCCACCGATTCCTTTAACGTGGCGCAAATCGTCGGCGCTTCTAAATGGACGTGCTGCAATAATTCGCTGCGACAGAACCGGCCCGATCCCGGGAATTCCTTCCAGCTGATCCTCGGTCGCGGTATTGATGTCTACTTTGCCGCTGCCGGAGGTCTGATCAGCCCGCTGCAAACTCGCAGGACGGACAGGTTCCAAGTCCGCCTTCTGGACGGACTCGTCCCGCGGCGAGCCTGTGTTCCCGCGCGTTGGATTGATCGAGACGATTTCATCGGTTGCAGGTGCCGGGGATGGATGTGAAAAGGGCCCGGCGGTGGCGACAGGCGGCGCAACTCTAGAAATTTGCACCCGCTCGGGATGAAAGAATGCTTCGAAGGGATCGACCGGCACGCGGCTCTTTGATTTTTCCGAGCGCGCCGTCATGCGGCCAAAGTTTACGCCCCAGCCACCGACCTTTTCCACCTTGGCCGCAATTTCGAGTTGATTCAGCTTTTGCCACTCCACATTTGCGGACGGCAGACCGACCGGATTCGCGCTCGCGCCGTGGATACGCGCCAGACCGTTCTCGATCAATTGCTCACCAAGATCGCCGGTCGCCGTCTGCACGATAGCGTAAAAGCGTTGCATGCGGCTGCGTCCAAGCGCGTCCTGAAAACAAGTCCGAAGGGTGAATGGCCGCGACAGCTTTTCGCGAGTGAAATCCCTCGCCAGCTTTCCCACCTGCACGACCTGATTCCGCCCGATGCCGAAATACTTCGCCTGTTCGTCCACACGGTGCTTGAAGTCAGCGTCAGTCTCGGGCGCATCGACGAAATAAAGCCGGAACAAATATTGTTTCCCTCCCGCGCTGATGTGAAAACTGTCGCCGTCATTCGACGAATTTCTGGTGTAAATGCAATCGTTGAGCACCGTCCAGGAACCGTGCGTCGCAACTGGACCGCCCGAGGTTTGGAAGGTGCGCGAGTGGACCGAAGAAAACTCCCCCGCAACTATCAACAATACGGCGGCGGCAGTGGCGAAAATGACACGGCTCTTCACGGCGGCGCTGCGACGACAGGTTCAAACAGCCTGCGCCACAAGCCAGGCACCTGAGGCTGAGATGAGCCGCGACCGAACAAGAAGAAGGTTTAGTCGTTGTTGGCCACGGTTTGTGGCGTGCGCTGGCTTAGCTGCTCGCTTACCCTACGAAGGCCTTGGTTAAGCGCGTTAATTTGCTTTTGCTGCTGCGTGATGATCTCCTCCTCGCGCGCAAGTTGAGCTTCCTGTTCTTCTGCCTTGTGCTCTTGCGCCTCCACCTTGCGGTGCTCTTTGAGGAACTCATTGAGTAACATCGCGTTCACGGCTTCGTAGCGAACGGTGTTGACCTTGCCGTCCGCGTCACGCGCGACTAGATCAGGGTTCACTTTCTCCACTTCCTCAGCGATTAAGCCGAACTGCGGGATGGCTTCGGAGTCAAGCTCATGTTTGTAGCGGAAGGTCACCGGCTTCAGCTGGAGGAGCGTTTCGCTTGCTTTGTTCATCGGCTTGATCTCATCCTTGAAGCGGGCCGAAGAAGTTACTGTCCCAAGGTGACCGTTGTTGTCGACGATTACTGTTACGCCGCCGGGCACAGTTGCTCCACTGACGCCGGCGACGAAAGTAGCAGTCTGTGTCTTGGGTTGGCCGATGCGAATCGTGCCAGACTCCCCGGCAGTACCGCGGTTACCAATCTCGATGTTGTCACTGCCGGTGGTGAGATCGACGCCGGCATTGCTACCTAAGGCGATATTTCTGTTACCGGTAGTATTGCCACTTAGAGCGTGGAACCCCTCCGCTGTGTTGCCCTGACCGGCTGAATTTTGGAGCAAAGCATTAAAACCGGTCGCGGTGTTGTTATTGCCAGTTCTGTTGCCGAAAAGCGTACCCTCACCGTAGGCTGTGTTAAAGCTGCCGCTGGTGTTGAGCGCGAGCGCGACGAGACCAGTGGCCGTGTTCTCGTGTCCAGTGGTGTTACTGCTGAGTGCTTCCCAACCGGTAGCCGTGTTGTCGAACCCGGTTGTGTTATTAAGGAGCGCGAAAAATCCGGCGGCTGTATTCTGGCTCCCGGTAGTGCTGCGACCGAGCGCTCCAAAGCCGATAGCGGTGTTGAGCTGGCCGGTGGTATTGGACTTGAGTGCCTGAAAACCGCTGGCGGTGTTATTCGCTCCGCTTGTGTTGGCTTGAAGCGCGTCGGCCCCGTTAGCTGTGTTGCCAAAACCGCTTGTGTTTCTCTTCAGCGCGTCAGAGCCGATAGCCGTATTGTTGCTGCCACTTGTATTGGCTTCGAGCGCATCAGCCCCTATTGCCGTGTTCTCCGTGCCGGTTGTAAGGCTCAGGAGAGCATCACGACCTTCGGCGGTGTTTTGGTTGGGATAGCCGCCATCGGGTGGCGGGCTGACGGCTCGAGCCAGCGGTGAAAGCGAAAAGAAGGCAACCGCCAGCGCGACGAATAGTAGACGGCGCTGGCAAGGCGAATGGCGTTGAGAGTTTGTCATCACTCGAACTGCGGTTCGTTGTAGTTGAATCAGCTGAAACATATAAGACCTCATTTTCCCGGTGGTTTTAACCTGCAATGATTTCAGATAGGAGGAGCGAGAAGCTCCCAGGCTTAAGCTTCCCGCTGATCAGCCCTGTTCTACGGCAACATTCCAGCGATTCCTAGATAGTCAGTCAAGGTTAATCACACCGAGTCGGCGCAGTCCCCTTCTACGGCAACGCTTCGAACTGACTCATCAATTTGAACATTTGATAGCGATCAGTGATCTCGTCGTTTGTCAGTTTGCGCAGTCGCTCGAGGCTGAACGCTTCCACGCAAAAACTGGCGAGGACGCTACCGTAGATCATGGCCTTGCGCAGAACGTCGAACGTGACGTTCTCCCTGGCGTGCGCGGCAAGATAGCCAGCAAGCCCACCGGCGAATGTATCCCCCGCACCGGTGGGATCGTGGATGTCTTCCAGCGGATAGGCGCCGCAGCTAAAAAATTCATTCTCGCCGAATAGCAGCGCGCCATGCTCGCCTTTTTTTATCGCGACGTAGCGCGGACCACAGCTGCGGATTTTTCGGCCGGCCCGAATCAGACTTGTCTCTTTCGTCATCTCGCGCGCTTCGCTTTCATTGAGGATGAGCAGGTCAACGCGGGGCAACAACGCGTCGAGATCGGCGCGTGTAGTTTCGATCCAGAGGTCCATCGTGTCGGCCACGATAAAACGTGGGTGGACCATCTGATCGAGCACGTGGGCTTGCAATTTCGGAGCGATATTGGCCAGCAACACGAATGGCGTCGCGCGATAATCCTCCGGCAGCGTGGGCGAAAAGGTCTCGAAAACATTCAGCGCCACAGAGCGTGTCTCGCGCGTGTTCAGGTCCCAGGCGTATTCGCCCGACCAGCGAAAAGTTTTCCCAGCGGCCCGCTGCACGCCGCGTGCGTCGATTTTGCGAGATTTCCAGAACTCGAATTCGCTTGCTGGAAAATCATCGCCGACAACTCCGACCAGGTTAACTGGGGTGAAAAAACTCGCGCCGAGCGCGGCGTATGATGCGGAACCGCCGAGCAAATCTGCGTGTTCTTCCACGGGCGTTTTTACCGTGTCGAGAGCGATGGAGCCAACAACGAGCAACGACATCAGGAAATTCGGGAATGCGGTTTGCGGAATGCAGTTTGAATGGAACCCGCGTAACTTACGGGATCACCCGCTTGCAGCAGGCCGGAAACGATGACAACACGCTGCGCACCGGCATTTATAACGTCGCGCACGTTTTCGAGTTTGATGCCACCGATGCAGAAAATAGGAATCGTTAGTCGGCGGTGTACTTCAACAATATCGTCCAGACCGATTGGCGTGTAATCCGGCTTGGTGGGCGTGACGAAAAGCGGGCCGAAGCCAATGTAATCCGCGCCTTCGCGCTCGGCCGCGATCGCCTGCGCGATGCTGTGCGTCGATTTGCCGACGATAACCGGGCGATCGATCTTCGCGCGAACTTCCAATATTGATTCGTCATCCTGTCCTACGTGCACGCCTTGCACCTCGACGCGCCGGACGATTTCCGCGTGATCGTTCACAATAAAAGGAATGTGCGCTGCCATTGTGAACGGTAAAAGCTTCTCCGCGAGATCGCTCAACTCATCAACATTCCGGTTTTTCCCCCGCAACTGCACCATGTCTACTCCGCCCGCGATCAGTTGCTCAAGCATGCGAGGCGCATCCGCATCGCGCACGTAAGCCAGATCCAAGATGGCGTAGAGCGTGCCCGCCGGCTTCACTCGTGCAAACGCGCGCTTGGCTGAACCAATTCGAACCCGTCTGAGTTCATCAGCCGTTCCACGAACCCGATGTCGTACCTGCCATCGCGAAATTCCTGGCTGCGCATAATCGTGCTGTGGAAAGCGACAGTGGTTTTGATGCCCGTGACATAATATTCATCCAGGGCACGACGCATGCGCTCGATGGCCGATTTTCGTGACGCGCCGGAGGTGATGAGCTTGGCGATTAACGAGTCGTAATAGGGCGGCACGACGTAGCCGGTGTAGGCGTGCGAGTCCACCCGCACCCCACGCCCCCCCGGGGCGTAATAAAACGCGATTCGGCCGGGCGACGGTTGGAAATTGTGCGCCGGATCCTCGGCGTTGATGCGGCATTGAATAGCGTGCGCACGCAGCGCGGCCTTGGCGATGTGCGGCGAGAGTCTTTCCCCGCTCGCGATGCGAATTTGTTCCTTCACCAGGTCGCAACCGTAGGCTTCCTCTGTGACGGTGTGCTCGACCTGGATGCGCGTGTTCATTTCCATGAAGTAGAAATGTCCGCGCTCGTCCACGAGAAATTCCATCGTGCCGGCATTCTGATATCCGACGGAGTGCGCCAGTTTCACCGCGGCGTGTCCCATTTTTTTGCGCAACGATTCGTTCATCGCCGGCGAGGGACATTCCTCGATCACCTTTTGATTGCGCCGCTGAATGGAGCAATCGCGTTCCCCCAAATGCACGATATGCCCATGGCTGTCCGCCATGATCTGAAACTCGATGTGATGCGGGTTGGCGATGAGTTTCTCGATGTAAACATCGCCGTTCCCGAACGCTTTGTCCGCTTCCATTCGCGCAGCGTGAAACGCTGGCAGAAGCGATGCTTCGTTGTGCGCCGCGCGCATCCCCCGGCCACCACCGCCGGCCACGGCTTTGATCATCACCGGATAGCCGACTTTCCTGGCCACCTTCATCGCTTCGCTTTCATCCGCCACCACGCCGTCGCTTCCCGGCGTCACCGTGACGCCGGCCCTACGCGCCGATTCACGCGCGGAATTCTTGTCGCCCATCGCGCGCATCGCGCTGCTCGGCGGCCCAATGAAACGGATGTTGCAGCTTTCACAGACTTCGGCGAAGTGCGCGTTTTCGGCGAGAAATCCGTAGCCGGGATGAATCGCGTCCACATCGCCCACTTCCGCCGCGCTGAGGATGCGATCGATTTTTAAATAACTCTCCGAGCTGGGAGGCGCACCGATGCAAATGGATTCGTCCGCCAGCTGCACATGCAGCGAATCGACATCCGCCTCGGAATAAACGGCAAGGGTGCGGATGCCCAGCTCCTTGCAGGCGCGAATGACCCGCAGCGCGATCTCGCCCCGGTTGGCGATTAAGACTTTCTCAAACATTATTGTAGGGCGACCGTTTCGGTTGCCCAGTTTGATGGCCGCGCGGCGACCCGGGCAGGCGGAGCGCTCGCCCTACAACCATCTCGCATCATCGCACGCGATAAAGCACCTGACCGAACTGCACCGGCTTTCCATTCTCGGCCACGACTTCCGCAATAACCCCGTTCGTTTCCGCTTTGATCTCATTCATCACTTTCATCGCCTCGATGATACAAACCACGGTCTCTTCCGTGACTTCTTTGCCGACATCGACGAATGGAGCCGCCTCCGGAGAAGCCGAGCGAAAAAATGTGCCCACCATCGGGGAAACAATATCTTGCAGCCTGGCTTTCTCTTCCGCCGCAGGCGCGGCCTCGCTCGGGGGCGCCTGCGCTGGTGCGGGTGGAGGCGCGGTCGGGGCCGGCGCCGCGCTTACCAACGGCAACATCGAAACGGTCTTTTCGGTGGCACCTTTCTGCAGCTTCAAGCGAAAGCCATCCTTCTCCATTTCGAAAACGGAAAGATCGTTCTTCCGCATCAAATCGATGATGGCTTTGATGTCCTTAAGTTCCACGGGCGCAGGTTGAGCCGCTTAGGTAACGCGGGTTAGCAACCGAGGTCAAGCAAACGAAGAGCCGTAAAGTGCAACGCCTTTAGCCTCGGCACGTGGCAAATCCGCTGGGTTCAAAAGCGAATCTTAATCTGGAAACCTGTAAGCCAGGAGAAATTGGATTAAATAACGAAAGCAGGGATCGGTTTCTGATCATCTGCCTTTTTCCTGATTTCCTGATTTCCTAATTTTAACTCCTCCTGGTTTCCTGGCTTCCAGATAATCAGAATTTAAACTGTTCGTCACAGTGTAACCTTACCGTCGCGCATTGATATCCGCCGCGAAGCCGCCCGCGCGATCTCCTCACTGTGGGTGACGATTATCAAGGTCGCTACTTTCTCGTTAGCGATCCTCTGCAGAGCTTCCATCACCGATGCGGTCGATGCCGAATCGAGATTTCCCGTTGGCTCGTCGGCGATGAGAAGCTGCGGCCGATGCACCATGGCGCGCGCAATCGCTGTGCGCTGTTGCTCACCGCCGCTCAGTTGATGGGCAAAATGCTCGCCTCGTTCCTCCAGCCCCACGAGCGCGAGCGTTTCGCGCGCACGTTGCTCGGCTTCGTTCCGCGCCGTCCTCTGCAGAAGCAGCGGAAACATCACGTTTTCCAGCGCCGTCATCGTCGGCAACAGATTAAAGAATTGGAAGACAATCCCGAGCTGATCGCGCCGGTAGCGAGTCAGCGCTTTCTCGTCGGCTTGATGCAACGCCAGGCCATTTATGTAAACATCGCCGGACGTCGGTCGATCGATTCCCGCGAGCAAATGCATAAGCGTGCTTTTGCCGCAACCGCTCGGCCCGCTCAGCGCCACGAATTCATGCCGCGCAATCTCGAGTGACACGCCGTCGACAGCTCGCACCTCGCGACCGTCGCCCGTATAATGCCGATGCACGTTGATGAGTGAAATCATGGGGACAAGTCCGCGCGCGCGCCGCGAGTTCAAGATAATCGATGAAACTGACGATTACATCGTTGTCGATAAACCGTCGCTTCTGCTCGTGCATCCGAGCAAGCCCGATGGAACGCCGTCGCTTTGGGCGGAATTGCGGCAGCTGCTCGCGTTTGAAATCGCGGCCGGCGGCCAGATTTCAATTGTCAATCGGCTCGACCGCGAAACCAGTGGCATCGTTTTGGTAGCGAAACATGCTGGGGCAGCGCGCGAGTGCGGACTGCTCATGCAATCACGGCGCGTGCGGAAGGAATACATCGCGATCGTAGCGGACTGGCCGGAGTGGGAACGGAAAAGGGTCGACGCGCCGATGCTTCGTCAAGGTAAAGTGATGCCATCAAAGATTTATTTGAAGCAGGCGATTCATCCAGACGGGGTCGAAGCCATCACCGAATTTGAAATCATTAAGCGTTTTCGCATAGAGACCACGCGCGGGCAAAAGTTCTCTCTGGTCAAAGCACAACCGATTACCGGCCGCACCCATCAGATTCGTGTGCACCTCGCATCGCTCGGGCATCCGATCGTCGGCGACAAGATTTATGGCCCTGATGAGAACCTTTATCTGCGGTTTATCGAAACCGGATGGACTCCTGAACTTGCGCGTGAGCTTCTGCTCGACCGCCACGCTTTGCACGCTTCTCGCCTGTGCATCGATGCGGATCGCGATTGGAAAAGTCCCCTCCCCGCCGATTTGGAGACTTGGCTCTTGGCGCATTCCTGATTTCGCGCTGGGGACGAATTGCAAAGCGCACTTCACGCCATATCCTCTGCCCACTAATGAAATTGGGACCGCTGATCGTGATCTGTTTTGCATTCGTTTCTTCGCTGTTCGCGGGTTCGGAACCCGGCGTCGGCCGGGAAGTTCTCGACGCCGAACCGCCGCGCTTCGAGTTCTCTACTGAGAGCGCATACTTGCTCGGTGTTTTTGGCAATCCGCACTCGTACGAAGTGAACGCAGATTTCCTCACCGCACGCACGCGATGGGGTGATTGGACTGATCGCCCTGGTCTCTTTCGTGGCTACAACCAGATTTACTTCAGCGCGGAGGCTCAACCGATCATTCGCGGGGTAGAAAATCATTATTTCGGATTAAATGTGGGATTGCGTTATAACTTCGGTCGCGCCGGTAGCCGCCTGATGCCCTACTTTTCCGGCGGACTTGGCCTCGGCTTCATCGATAGCAATGCCGATACCTTCGGCTCGCAGGGACAGGACTTTACCTTCAACATTCTTACTGCCGCCGGCGTGTCCTACAAGTTCAGCGACCGCTTCAGCGGTCAGCTTGGTTTACTCTACGAACACTTTTCAAACGCGGAGCAGACTGATCCCAATCCGAGTCTGAACCTTCTAGGACCGCAACTCGGGTTTACCTTGTCGTTTTGACTCACACAAAGGACACAGCGGACACAAAGTCTTTTCGCCGTTGTGATCTTTGCGGACTTGGTGTGAGCTCTTTCTAAAGAATGCCAGAAGAAAACGTTCTCGTGATCAAACGCAGCCTCTTTGATGAGCTGGGCGCGTTTCAAGGCTTGGACTTTGAGCCGGAGCGTTACTTGAGTGCTTTGCTTTCTCGCGGGAACAATTTGTTCGTCCCGCGCAGCGCGGCCGAGAACGATCCCAGCTATAAACAGATTATTCCATATGCCATTATCGCGCATGGGGACCGAGTGTTGCATTACGTCCGCGGGAAAAAGGCCGGCGAACAACGCCTGGTCGCGAAAGGATCTATCGGCATCGGCGGACACATGAACGATACAGACGAATCGCTTTTCGCGTGGGATGAAGAAGCATACCGCGCCGGGGTCGAGCGGGAAGTCAACGAGGAGATTCGAATCAAAACGACCTACGGCGACCGTATTGTTGCCTTACTCAATGACGACAGCACGGAAGTAGGTCGGGTGCATCTTGGAGTAGTTCACCTCTTCCGGCTGGACGACCCCAAGGTAGAAAAGCGCGAAGCCATGATTACGAATCTCGAATTTCTTACCCGCGAGGAACTTTCCGCGCGGCGCGATTCCCTCGAGACTTGGTCACAGTTATGCATAGACGCGCTCGATCGTCTCCTGTTATAACGCGCGCAGTCCCCCTTTCATGTCGAGCGTACCCATTGTCGTGAATACAGGAGAATTGTAGGGCAGCCATTCCTGGCTGCCGCGGCAAGCGGGAGCGCTTGCCCTACAACGGCAACTGCCTATGACCAATGCCATCGTGGAAAAACTCATTCGCGATTTCTCCATCTTTTGGGTGACGATCAATCCTCTTGGCACTCTTGCCATCTTCGCCGGTCTTACCGGCGCCCTCACCGTGCCACAACGCCGCAGGGTTGCGTTCCGCGCCAGCATCTACGCCGCTGTAATTCTCACCGTGGCAGTCGTCATTGGTCAGATCGTTCTTGATGCCATGGGCATCCGCGTCTTATCGCTCAAACTCGCCGGCGGAATCATTCTTTTCCTCTTTTCTCTGCAAATGCTCTTCGGGTCCGGCGACGTCGCCCTCGCGTCACCCGAAAGGAACAGAGACGTCGCCGTTTTCCCCCTCGCCGTTCCGGCTATCGCCGGCCCCGGTGCGCTCATGGCCGTGATTCTGCGCACCGATAACGATGTGTATACGGTGCCGGAGCAGGCTGAAAGCGCGGTCATTCTGCTTTTCGTTCTACTTCTTAACTACCTTCTTTTGCTGTCATCGGATGCGATCCTTCGCATCATCGGTCAGAGTGGGGCTTCCGTTCTTGCGCGAGTGATGGGAATGATCCTGGCCGCGCTTTCCGTGGAAATCGTGATGAACGCGCTGGGCATCGGCAGCTGGGCCGTGCCGTTACACTGAATCGGCGATCACCGAGTTCGCCGCTTCCGTTTCAGGGCGGCCGTCTGCCAGGTTCAATATCCGAACCCGATACCTTTGATGACTTGGTTATCGCGAATCAAAGCGCCATGCGATTGTTTCCCGGTGTAAGCTCCGAAACGGTTGCGGGAGTTAACGCGAAATTCGGTCAACCAGCCGTAGAGATGTTCGCCATTCTGTCCCAAGTCGGCCGGCTTGGGATCACCCTGCCATTCTATCTTTGCGCTATCGGCATCGAGTAAAACGCCCTTCATCCAGTTCCACACGATTTCCTTGTAGTTCTTTGGAAAAGGTCCGCAAAGAGAAGCGTCAGGAGCCGGGCTTTGCGCTACGGCGCTGAGGACAAGGCAACAGCTAAAAGTCAGGACCAGCTTCACCATCGACGAAACCTAAGACACTGTGAATCCTCGACCAAGAACTATCTGCCGCCGATTACTCGAGGATCGTCTTTGAAAAACTTGACGATTATGGATTTGACCGCCGGCACGAACACACGACCGCCGTCGTGAATGAAGGTCATGACTGGAGCTCGCGATGAACTGAAGAGCGTGCATTGATCCCCACCAGGAGTTCCGCCGCATCAGGCGCAGAACGGTACAGTTATTTCAATTTCGCGGCGCAACCGAAAATCGGTTAACAGTCGTTAATGCTTATTTCTCGCTTTATCGCACTGGCTATAATTCTGTCGCCTTTGGCTGCGCGCGCGCAGGAAAGCTCACCGGCCTTTCCCGCGGCGGCGGCGACTCCTGCGGTTACCGCCGCTATCGATCCCGAAGCTGCCACCCGGGCGTGGCTGGCTACCATTCCCCCGTCCGAAAAAGCAAAATCGGATGCATATTTCGAAGGAGGTTACTGGCTCATTCTTTGGAACACTCTCTTGAGCGTGGCCATCCTGTGGACGCTGCTGCGAACAAAATTTTCTGCGCGCATCCGCGACTTTGCCGAAGGCTGCACGCAGTTCAAGACGGTGCAGGTTGCGATCTACGCGCTCATTTTTGTGAGCCTAGCGTCTCTGCTAGGGTTTCCGCTGCACTACTACGAACACTTCGTGCGCGAACACCAGTATGGCATGGCCAACCAGAACTTCGTTCAGTGGTTCATCGAGCAGCTCAAAGCCCTGGCCATACAGCTCGTCTTCGCCCCGTTGCTATTAATGGTCTTGTATGCCGTCTTTCGGCGCGCGCCACGGCGCTGGTGGATCATCGGCACAGTGGTGGCGATGATCTTCTTCGTCATCGGCGCAATACTGGCGCCGGTTTATCTCGAACCGATTTTCAATAAATACACCCCGCTGACCGATGCGAAGATTCGCGATCCCATTCTCCAACTGGCGCGCGCGAACGAAATTCCGGTGGACAAAGTTTTCGTGGTCGACGCTTCACGGCAAACGAAGCGGGTGAGCGCGAACGTGGCTGGTTTTCTTGGCACGACGCGCATCGCGCTCAATGACAATTTGCTCAATCAGTGCACCCTCCCAGAAATTCGTGCGGTCATGGCGCACGAGATGGGGCATTACGTGCTCAATCATATCTTTAAATCGTTCGTCCAAATTGCCCTGCTCACTCTCGTCGCTTTCGGTCTCGCCAAACTTTTCTTCGACGCGGCGGTGAAACGCTGGGGTGCGAAGCTGGGCGTGCGTGGCATTGGCGATCCCGCCGGCTGGCCGCTCTTGATTTTGATCTTCACCGTTTTCGGATTTCTCGGAACACCCATCTCGAATACCCTCACGCGCATGCAGGAAAGCGAGGCGGATGCCTTCGGATTGAACGCCTCGCGCGAACCGGATGGCGAAGCCAAAATCGACCTCAAGCTCGGGAAATATCGCAAGATGGATCCCGGCAAATGGGAAGAAATCATCTTCTTCGATCATCCCAGCGGGCGCGCCCGCATTCGCATGGCGATGGATTGGAAAGCGGCCAATCTGCCGGCGGGAGGCAGCCCGTGAAACGGAAGATATCCTGAGCGTTCCTGCTCACAACTCGAGTTCGGTTCGATGAGACGGCACATTGTAGGGCAAGCGCTCCCGCTTGCCAGGCAACGAGGAATCGTCGCCCTACAAAATGCCGAGGCAACGAAAATTCGTTGCCCTACAAAATGTGGGGCGCGCGGTGAGACGCGATCACGCGGCAGGGCAGAAACGCGTAAAGCGGTTTACCTTAGGGCCGCTGGTCGACGGGCACTACTTTCTTGCCGACGGGCTCGCCCACATATTCGCTGAGCGGCCGATAGAGACGGTTATCCTCCAGCTGCTCGAGCACGTGAGCGCACCAGCCGGAGCAGCGCGCAATGGCAAAGACCGGAGTGAACAGATCAGTTGGGATACCTAACGAGTAATAGACGGTAGCGGAGTAGAAATCGACATTCGCATTGAGCTGCTTTTTTTCCTTCATCAGCTCCGCGATCCGTTCACTCATGCGAATCCATTTCGGCTCGCCGAGCTTCTCGCTCAGCTTTACCGCCATGGCACGCAGATGGGGCGCTCGCGGATCGAGGGTCTTGTAGACACGGTGACCGATGCCCATGATTTTTTTCTTCTGGGCCAGTTGCTTTTCAATGTAGGCGTCGACGTTCTTTTCCTCCCCAATTTCCTGCAGCATTTGGATAACGCCTTCATTAGCTCCGCCGTGCAGCGGGCCCTTCAAAGTCCCAATCGCGGAGGTAATGGCGGAATAGATGTCAGACAAAGTGGAGATGGTCACACGCGCGCTGAACGTCGACGCGTTCATGCCATGATCGGCGTGGAGGACGAATGCAACGTCGAGAGTGTCCGTCGCTTCCTGCGACGGCGCCTCCCCACACATCAGATAGAGGAAATGCGCGGCTTCGCTTAAATCCTCTCGCACCGGCGGTAACGATTTGCCGCGGCGTGCCCGATGAAAATACGCGGCGATGACTCCGATCTTAGCCGTGATGCTACGGGCACGGCTCTTGTTAATCTCGGGCGTGCTTTCCTTGTCGTTGCCGGAATCGTAAAGACCAAGCATCGACACGGCGGTGCGAATCACGTCCATCGGATTGGCGTCTTTCGGCGCGCTTTTTAAAAATTCGATGAGTGGCACCGGCAGTTCGCGCTGGGTGCGCAATTGCTGGGCGCATTTTTCCAGCTCCGATCGGTTCGGCAGCTTATTATTCCAAAGCAGGTAGACGACCTCTTCGTAGGTCACCTTCCCGGCGAGTTCGTTGATGTCGTAGCCGGCATAAATAAGCTGACCCTTGTCGCCAATGACGTCGCTCAATCGCGTGGTGTTCGCGACGATTCCTTCGAGTCCGCGGGAATTCATCGATTGGTCTTCTCGGGCGAAGCGCTTGTTTCGAGTTTTGTCGCTAGAAGCAGATCGACAATGGCGTGAGCGCGCTCTTCTTCCTGATAAATCGCGACAGTCCTTCCTGTCGGAGGTAGGGAAATAAAGTCTGGGTGCGGCACCCGAATGGATAAACCGTCGGCAAGAAAAAGCGTGAATGGCGCGAATGGGACCGCATGCACCGCCTTCGTAACTTCCTCGAGCGTCATAATCGAAATTAACTTCGTTCCCTCATCTGCGCAATCAACGTGTCGGCCATCCTCGCGGGCGTATCGGCCACGGCAACGCCTCCTTCTTTTAACGCCTCGATTTTTCCCGCTGCGGTGCCTTTGCCGCCGGAAACAATTGCGCCGGCATGGCCCATCCGGCGTCCGGGAGGTGCCGTCGTCCCCGCGATGAAAGCCGCCACCGGTTTGTCGCAATTGTCCTTAATCCAGGCGGCTGCTTCCTCCTCGGCCGAGCCGCCGATTTCGCCGATCAGAATCATCGCCTCTGTCCCGGGATCGTCGTTGAACAACTTCACCGCATCCAGGTGAGACATGCCGTTGATCGGGTCGCCGCCAATGCCGATGCAGGTCGATTGTCCCAGGCCACGGCTCGTTAGTTGCCAGACTGCCTCGTAGGTCAAAGTGCCGGAGCGCGAGATCACGCCAACGTTTCCTGGTTTGTGAATGTAACCCGGCATGATCCCGATCTTGGCTGCGCCCGGAGTGATGATACCCGGACAATTGGGACCTATTAACCGTCCGGGTTTCCCGCGCATTTGCGCTTTCACCCGCATCATATCCATCACTGGAATTCCCTCGGTGATACATACCACAAGCTCGACGCCGGCATCGATCGCTTCGAGAATGGAATCCGCCGCCCCCGCCGCTGGCACGAAGATCATCGACACATTACAGCCGGTCTCGGCGCGCGCTTCCGCCACGGTGTCGAACACCGGCACGGAATCATCAAACTTCTGGCCGCCCTTACCCGGCGTCACGCCGGCGACAACATTAGTGCCGTACTCCATGCACTGGCGCGCATGAAAACCGCCCGCGCTTCCGGTGATGCCTTGCACAACAAGGCGGGTGTTCTTATCGACCAAGACGGACATAGCAATTAGGAAAGCAGGAAAGCAGGAAAACAGGAAAACAGAAAAGCATGATTGGAATCTGTCCTGCCTTCCTGCGTTCCTTATTCATTTTGCTTTTCGTTTATGGATCACCAGCTTGTTTCCATCGGGATCGCGGAATTGCGCCATCCAGCAGACGGGCGTCTCGGTCTTTGGAATATCGAAAGTGACGCCACTCCCGGTTAGCTTGGCTATGACAGCATCAAGATCCTCTACTTCGAAGGCGACGGTAGTTCCGTCACGCGAAGGCTGCCAGGCCGGATGGCAGCCTACGCCGATCGTCGTCGGGCCGATCTCATATTCAACCCAGGCGCCTTCCAGTGCCGTAGTAGCTGGCGTTAGCTCCAATGTTTCCTGATAAAATTTGCGCGCTCGTTCCTTGTCGGAAACGGCGATGGCGATGAAGGCTACTTCTTTGATCAAGGACATGGTTTTCTTTCTTCCTCCGGTTTCAGTTTATGGATGATCACTTTGTTGCCGTCGGGATCCTGGACAATCGCCATGTGGCAGCATGGCGTCTCAAACGGTTCCGCGGCAAAGCGGATGACAGCGACTTTGAGTTTGTTAATCGCCTCGTCGAAATCCTCCACCTCCAGCGCCGCGCCCGTCCCCTGGTCGGACGGTACCCAGTCAGTCTCGAGTGATGCTATCGCGAGCGTGTCCTCGCCCACGGCGTATTCGAGCCATTTTCCATTCATCATCTCGCCGACCGGTTCGAGTCCCAGTACTCCCTCGTAAAAAGCCCGCGCCCGTTTCATATCCGTGACGGGAGTGGCGACAAAGCCAATCTTCTTCACCTTCATCTCGATTTGGCCGCGTTGACGGCTTTCTCCGCGGCGTCGCCGAGATCGTCCGCCGTAATGACGGCCAGGCCGCTTTCGGCAATTAGTTTCTTGCCGGCATCGACGTTGGTTCCTTCCAACCTAACGATAAGTGGTACACTCAGCTTGACTGTTTTCGCCGCATTGATAATCCCCTGCGCGATGACGTCGCACTTCGCAATGCCGCCGAAAATGTTGACCAGGATCGCCTGAACATTCTTGTCCGCGACCAGAATCTTGAATGCTTCTGTTACCTGCTCCTCCGTGGCGCTGCCGCCGACATCGAGGAAGTTCGCCGGATTTCCACCGTAGAACTTGATGATGTCCATCGTCGCCATGGCAAGGCCGGCGCCATTGACAAGGCAGGCGATATTTCCATCCAGTCCGATGTAGTTAAGTCCATGCTTGGAAGCTTCTACTTCGCGCGGATCTTCCTCGGCGGCGTCGCGCATGGCCGCGACTTCCGGGTGCCGATAGAGCGCGTTGTCGTCAAAATTAAACTTGGCATCGAGCGCGAGCAGTTCGCCTTCCTTGGTGACTACCAGTGGGTTGATCTCGACCATGGAGCAATCAAGCCCGACAAACGTGCGGTAAAGGCCGTCGAATAACTTGTTCGCAGACTTTAAATGCGTCGATTCCAACCCAAGCTGTTTGGCCAGTTTCCGCGCGTGGAATGGTTGCAAACCCGCCAGAGGATCGACGGGCTGGCGGACAATCTTCTCCGGCGTTTTCGCCGCGACCGCTTCAATTTCCACTCCGCCTTCCGTGCTGGCCACGATCAACGGCGCCGCCGTCGCGCGATCGAGGAGAATGGCGAAATAAATCTCGCGCGCGATATGCGCGGACTCGGCCACCAGCACTTTGTTCACGACTCTTCCACTCGCCCCGGTTTGATGGGTAACCAGCGTTTGCCCGAGCATTTTGCCCGCGATCTCGCGCACTTCTTTCGGCGTTTTACAGACGTGCACGCCGCCCTTAAACCCATTCGCGAATGTCCCCTTCCCTCGGCCACCGGCGTGAATCTGTGCCTTCACCACCATCTCCGCTGGCTTCATTTCACACGCGATCTGCTCCGCGCCATCGGGAGTGGAAGCTACCCGCCCGCGCGTCGTTGCCACGCCGAAGCGCTCGAGTAATTCCTTCGCCTGATACTCGTGGATGTTCATGCTGAAACTTGGGCGCGAGTTATTAAGCTGCGGCTTCCTCGCAGGCAATCGTTTTTCTTCGACTGCGATTAATCTCGGACTCCCCTTGCAAAGACGCGTCGCGCCGGAATGATTGCCGGCACGATGTCGGACCGGCCGAGGGAACTACGAGAGCTCATTGAAGACGCGGTCTCGTCCGGAAAACTTCGGTCTGACGCCGGAGAAAACATTCGCAATTCGCTCGGTGAATTTTCTTCAAATCTCTCGGTCGCCGCTATCAGCGAACTGCTTCATGCTGAAGAATGGGCTGAACTCAACGATCGCTTTTACAAAACGCTGGCTTTTGGCACAGGAGGTCTGCGCGGTCGCACCATCGGCAGGATCGTGACTGCGGCGGAACGCGGCACACCGACACCACTGGGACGACCGGAGTTCCCATGTGTGGGCACGAACGCGATGAACTACTTCAATGTTAGCCGCGCCACCACCGGGCTTGCTCGCTACCTGAGCCAGCAGCACGCCTCCGGCCGGCCGAAAATTGTCATCGCGCACGACACGCGACATTTCTCGAAGGAGTTCACGGACCTTGCGGCCAAGGTCGCCGCCGGGAATGGCTGCGACGCCTTCGTGTTCGATGGTCCGCGTTCTACACCGGAGTTGTCATTCGCGGTTCGATATCTCAACGCCGACGCCGGCATTGTCATCACTGCCAGTCACAATCCGCCGCACGATAACGGTTACAAGGTTTACTTCAGCGACGGGGCCCAAGTGGTCGAGCCTCACGCCAGCGGCATCATCGCGGAGGTGAACGCAGTTCCAGGAGAGAGCGCAGTTGCGCACAAGTCGACTGGAGAAATCATCAAGGTAGATGATGAAATAGACCGCGCTTACCTGGACCGTCTCGAGACGCTCGTGCTTGACCGTGAAGTAATGGCACAAGCAAAGGAGCTGAAGATTATTTACACGCCTATCCACGGCACGGGCAGCGTGATGATAAAGCCATTGCTAACGAGACTTAGCTTGAACTTTTCCGTTGTTCCGGAGCAGGACGAATTCGATGGGCGTTTTTCCACGGTGAGTTCGCCTAATCCAGAGAATGCGGAAGCGCTCAAGCTCGGAATCGAATTAGCGCAACGCGAACAGGCGGATGTTGTCATCGCCACCGACCCTGACTGTGATCGCGTCGGCGTAGCGGTGCGGACACGCGCCGGCGAAATGAAATTGCTCAGCGGCAACCAAACTGGCGCGCTCATCGCCTGGTATCGCGCAAGGACGCTTTTTAATCAGGGTATTTTGAATCAAGCGAACGCGGGGCGGGCCGTCATTATTAAGACATTCGTTACGACCGACCTGCAGAACGCAATCGCGGAGAAGTTTGGCCTCAAATGCGTCGAGACGCTGACCGGATTCAAATACATCGGGGCCAAGCTTGGAAAATACGAGGCGGCGCTAGGTATGGGCGCGGAATACCGAAAGCTCTCGGAACTGGAAACGCGCCGGCTCCGCCTTGAGAAATCGAGCTACTACATTTTAGGTGGAGAGGAGAGCTACGGCTATAGCGGGGCCGACTTCGTGCGGGACAAGGACGGTAACGGCGCGACTCTCATGTTTTGCGAAGTGGCCGCCTTTGCCCGGGCCAATGGGCAAACCCTTGATGAGCTTCTCGATTCCATCTACTGCGAGTTTGGTTACTTCGAAGAAAAGAATGGCTCGCTTGCTTTTGAAGGTGCCGATGGCGCGGTCAAAATCCGCCGCCTTCTTGCGTCATACGAGGAAAACCCGCCGCGCAAGATTCTCGACGCCGACGTTACCGGCATCCGCAATTTCGCGACGGAAACTATTCGCGACAGCGAAGGCGACGAGATTCCCAAGGAAAAGATGCTGATCTTCGAGCTTGCTGATAAGGCACGCATCGCCGTGCGCGGCTCGGGGACTGAGCCGAAGATTAAGTATTACCTTTTCGCCCAACGCCGCCCCGCTGAGGGACGACTCGCGCCGGAAGATTTGCGTAGCGCAAAGTCGGAGATCGGTGAACGACTCCACGCGCTCTGGGATTGGCTACAGGTGGACGCGCAGGAGCGCCTGAAATAAGACACTCGACAGCGCCTCATTCCCGGCAAAGTTCCGACCGTGTCACGCGAACTCAATCTCAACGGCGGCGAGATTACCTTGCTCAAAACACTGGGATTATCCGGCGCGCCCATTGCCGGCAAGTTTCTCGTCGAGCATATGCGTGAGATGGAAGCGGGCGAATTTATCGACACTCTGGAAGGTCTGCTCGCGATGGGCTACGTCCTTTCGAGCAAAGTAAACGTGCGCACAATGGATGACGTGAAGCACGGTTTCTTCCGCGTAAATCCCTCCTACGCGCACGCTCTGCGCGATAGCATTCACCCCTCGCGCAACCGTGAGGCGCCCCAACGCCGGCGGCGGCGCGGGTAGAAGTGCGCACATGGGCGCTGCGGCTGTGGCCGTGGCTGGCGGCAATTACGAGCGGTTTGCTGGCAGCGGGCGCGCTTCCGCCTTTCGATCAGACGTGGTTCGTCTGGATCGCGCTCGTGCCGCTGAGCGCCGCGATTATGTTTTCCGGCGAGCGCTCGCGCCGCCGGCCGCTCCGCGATTTGGCCCTCGGATACATTGCCGGTCTGACATTCGTCTGGGTTGTCTTTTTCTGGCTCACAACGGTGACAGGCTTGGGCTGGTTTGCGCTGGCATGGTATATGGGTCTCTACTGGGCCGTTTGGGCGTGGTTTTGCGGAATGCTGCGCCCACCGGCAAAGCGCATTGCCGTCGTCGACAAATGGACCGCCATGCTTGCGCAGGCGGAGCCTGAACCACAGCCGAGCAACTCGCCGTGGTTAAGCTCAGCTCACAATCTGCTCTTCGCGCTCAGTCTTGCTTCGGCATGGGTAGCGCTGGAGTGGACGCGCGGCTGGCTCATGTCCGGCTGGGGCTGGAACGGTCTTGGTGTCGCTCTGCATGCAACATGGCCCCTAATTCAAATTGCGGAGTGGACTGGCGTCGGCGGCGTGACTTTTCTGGTTGTGTTTTGCAATTCGATCCTCGCCGCCACTGCACTCCGACTCTGGCAAGAGACGCGCGCCCAGATCATGCGGCCACATTTCGATCTTACACTGACACTTATAGGACTTGTTGCGGTCTTTGCGTTTGGCCTTCACACCGCGCGATTCCGTGCGGAGACCCATCCATTGCGAGTAGGACTTGTTCAGTCAAACATTTCGCGTTGGGAGAAGTTCGATCTCCGTTATAAGCAAAAAATTTTCGATAAGTTTAATCAACTGAGTTCTATAGCGATGGGATCACTTGCGAATATTGACCTTCTTATTTGGCCCGAAAGCGCGATGCCCGCGCCGGTCTTGGAGGATCGAGAAACTTTCGACTACGTCACCCGTCTGGCCGATTCGCATCATGTCGATCTGCTTCTTGGCGCCATCGACGAAGAGCCACAGCGCGCTTATAATGCCGCTTTGCTCATTCGGCCCGGTGCCGAGCCGCTGATTTACCGGAAGGTTCACCTTGTTCCCTTTGGCGAATATATTCCTTTTCGTCATTCCTTCCCGCTCTTTGCCCGCATCGCCGGCGACCAGGTGCCGGAAGATTTCGATGCCGGCAACGAGTACACCGTCTTCGACCTTTCCGGTGATCGCGGTCGGGTCGCTCCGCTCATTTGTTTTGAGGATACGATCGGAGAGCTCACCCGCCGCTTCGTGCTGAACGGCGCCGATTTACTCGTTACTGTCACTAATGACGGCTGGTTTCTGCGCTCGGCCGGTTCGCGTCAGCATTTGGCTAATGCGATTTTTCGCTGTGTCGAAACGCGACGGCCCCTGGTGCGCGCGGCGAATACTGGCGTCACTTGTGTAGTCAACGACCTAGGCCGCGTTACCCAAATCCTGCGCGACGATCGCGGCAGCACCTTCGAAGAAGGCACACTTGCAGGCGAGGTGAACATCGCGAACAACGCTCCGATTACCTTCTACGCTCGTCACGGTGAGCTTTTCGCCAAAGTCTGCGCCGCTGTCGCGATCCTCATCCTTGTAATAAGACTGCCGTGGCGAAAAGTTTCGTAGGGTGAGCGTGCGAGTTGCCCAGCGACGCAGCGCCTGCCGGCGTTACGGCGAAGGAGTGGGCGCGCCCATGCGGTGCCACGTATCTTGCACGCCCTGCTCGAACGATGGCGAAATTTCTTCCCATCCGGCAACCAACTGTGGTCCCATGCTCCCATCCGCTTTTCGCGCCCGCACTGGCACCCGCATCTTCGCCAGGCGCCAGGCTCGACCGCTCTCCCGGTCGAACTTCAAAAGTGTTTTGCCATCGTCATCGTCGAAATCGATCGTCTGAAACCGAGGCGCAGCCGCTGCCGGAGCGCGGCTCGAAGCGATCCATACACAAACGATTGCCGTTACGCAGACCGCCAGCGTGATTACGATCGCCTGCAGGTTCCGAACGACGTAACGCCATCCCGTATCGGCAGCAGGCAGGCTGGATGAGGCGGCCATCATCGATGTTTGCGTGAGCGGCACAGCCATAGGCAAAGCCGCCGTCATCTCACCCGATTCCGCCGAAAACTCTGTGATTGCTCGAGATTTGCGCACCCGCTTCCGCGGCCCTTCCGTTAAAGCCATCGTCGCCATGGCTCGACGTTGTAGCGTTAGCGGTGCTGCCGACGCAAGCATCTTGTTCCCGGTCAGCCGCGAAATCGTCCCTGCGCTCTGGTTTTCCTCTACGCCGCGAGGCCTTCGAAAACGCAATGGTTTTGGCGAGTGGTCTGCGCCCGATAGAGATCGCGACAGATCCGAGTCGCCGCTCGATCAGCGTGGCCGTTGCGCAATCGGCAAAGCCACATTTCGCACCGCAATCACTTCCGCCGGCTTGGCTCCGATCAGCGCCGCATCTTCGCGCAGCTTGTCGGCCAAAGCGCGATCGACTTTCCAGCGGTCACGCGGCCGGGAAAGTATGGTAAAGGGAAGGGTGCTACCTGACGGCCGAACATTCATCTCTTGTTAGTTCAGTGCTACGTGGATGGTAGCAAAATAGATTCCCGCTTTTCCAGCTTAAAATTCAAAATTTCCAGGGCTAGAATCGCCGGATTGCAGGCTTTATCTGGTTAACTAACGATTCGTCGTCCATTTGCGCTGTAACAGGAGTAACCGAAACTGCATCTGGGGTGAATGCGCGCGCGGACGTTGTCATGCTTTAGCCGCGCGAAAAATGCCTGCGCGGCGTCATCAATTGCGCCGCGAGCATCCTTCGAAGCGACCCCACGGGCGCCCCTCCCGTTACCTTTCAGGGCTTGACTTTCATCGCTCCCACAGACTTGGTAATTGGATCGTCGTCAGAAAAAAGCCATGAAAAAACTTATCCTCATTCTCACCGTTGGTGTTTCTGCTGTCTTGCTCCGGGCCCAAACCGCCCCCGACGTTCCCACCAAGCACAATGAAGCCACCGTTGCCCAGCTCCAGGCGGACATGGCTTCGGGCAAACTTACCTCGGTCGAACTGACGAGGGAATACATCGCGCGCATCATCGCGCTGGACCAAAGCGGCACCGATAACGGCGTGAACTCCATCATTGAGCTGAATCCTGACGCCTTAACTATGGCGGAGAATGCCGACAAACTGCGCAAACAAGGCACTGTGCTCGGCCCTCTCCACGGCATCCCTATTTTACTCAAAGACAACATCGATACTGGCGACAAGATGCAAACCAGCGCCGGTTCTTTCGCCCTTGTGGGAAAACCCGCCCCGCGCGATTCCACTGTCGCCGCCAATTTACGCGCGGGCGGCGCCGTAATTCTCGGTAAAACCAATCTTTCAGAGTGGGCAAACTTTCGCTCGTTTGAATCAACCAGCGGCTGGTCCGGACGCGGCGGGCAAACCAATAACCCTTACGCGCTCGACCGAAATCCGTGTGGCTCGAGCTCCGGCTCCGGGGCAGCTACTTCCGCGAACTTTGCCGCCGTCTCATTAGGCAGTGAAACCGATGGCAGCATCGTCTGCCCTGGTAACGCGAACGGTGTCGTCGGGCTCAAGCCGACAGTGGGCCTGACCAGCCGCGCTGGGGTGGTGCCTATTTCTCACACCCAGGATACGATCGGCCCACTCGCGCGCACTGTGGCCGACGCGGCAGCGACGCTGAGTGTAATCCAAAGCCGCACCTTCGACGGACGCGATCCGGCCACGGGCGGCGTTCCGCTTGGCTGGCAGGGCACCGGCAAAAAGCGCCCCACCAACATTCCCACTGATTATACTCAGTTTCTCGACCCCAATGGTCTTAAAGGCGCCAGACTCGGCCTCACTCGCGACGGGTTAACCGGGTTCACAAACGTGTCCACGCCGCAAGATGTGCTCGACGAGGTGGAGCAGGCGGTAAAGGCACTCAGAGACGCAGGTGCGACGGTCATCGACTTGGATGCCGCGGGCTTCACCTTTCCACAACCATTTAACGCTGAGTTCCTCGTGCTGCTCTTCGACTTCCGCCAGGACGTAAGGGCTTACTTCGCGACGCGCGTCGGCGTACCGGTAGCGGGAGGGACCCTGCACACAGCGATTGAGTTCAACAAAGCGCATGCTGCCGTCGAGATGCCATTTTTCAACCAGGACATCTTCACACTGGCCGCCGCGCTCGAACAGGGTCCGGACACACCGCAACCGCTCTTCGGGGGTTTGACCTACAACGAGGCGCTACGCCGTGATCATAACGCGGGCGTAAACGGCATTGACGCCGCCATCAGCCAATTCCACTTGGACGCGGTAGTATCGGCCACTGATAATCCCGCTTGGCCAACCGACCTGATTTATGGTGACCGCTTCATCTTCGGGACATCGAGCCTCGCGGCGATACCCGGCTATCCAATCGTGCAAGTGCCTGCCGGCATGGTCCACGGCGCGCCGCTCGGCATCAGCTTCTTCGGCAGTCCATTCAGCGAGCCCACTCTAATCAAGCTCGCTTCTGGCTTCGAAGCGGCCACGCAGGTACGGGCGAAAAATCCGCCCACGTTTGCGGACACGGTGCCCCGCCGTCATATCAAGGGTACAACTGTGAACCCGCCGCAACCAACCACGCCGGCGCAAAACGCTGAGACCGCGAAGAAGAAACCGAATCACATGTAGCTCCTGTGCTCTGGTTAGTTTCTTGCCGTTCTGATAGTTGAAGGAGTTTAACTTCAAAACGTCGGTGGTGATGTAGTCTTGCGCCTATGCAGCTGAGACGCCTTCTATTTTGCGTCGTTGTTGTTCCTGTCGTCGCTTTCGCACAAATTTCTTCTGTGCCGCCCGCCCCGCCAGCTCCAGATGCGGCCGAGCTGACGAGTCTTCTAAAGGATTTTCTGGCGGGCGCCTCCCGCAATGATCCTGCCATGCACGAACGTTTTTGGGCCCCGGACCTCATTTACACCGGCTCAGTCGGACGCCGCATCGGCAAAGCCGATATCCTGCGTGAAGTCCACGCTGAAGGCGTGCCTAAGCCGGGCGCCGAAGCGACCACCTATACCGCCGAAGACATTCGCATCCAGCAGTACGGCACCACTGCCGTTGTCGCGTTTCGCCTTGTCGCAACGACAACCAAAGCGGAGAAAACCGAAGTCGCGAACTACTTTAATAGCGGCACATTCCTGAAACGCGACGGTCAATGGCAAGCCGTAAACTGGCAGGCCACGAAGATTCCATTGGAAAAAGAAAAGAAAAACTAGCTCTGCTTTCCTTCGCAACGCATCGATCGCCCTATCGCGTTGCGCAAAGATCATTCGCTGCCTTTTATTTCTTCCGCCAAACCACGTCTTCGTTATTCCGGCGGTCGATCAGGGCATCGACTTTCCCATTGGCATCGACGCGAAAGAGAATGCGTCCTTCCACGCCTTTGCGGAAAAAAATATCGGTTAATTCGGGGAGCATTTGTTCGCGCTTACCTTTGCGTTCGAGGTAAAGGTTGCCGCCTTCGATAAATACTTTGCGAGTTTGTCCCTCCGCCAGTTCGTAAGTGCCGCTGAAATCGGCGAATTTCGTAGGGTCCGCCCGCCCGACCGCGGGATCTTCATAGTAGCGCATCGCTTGACTGGCTACGATCTGCCAGATGCCGTTGCGCCGCAGCCAGGTGTCGATGGCGTGATAACGCGCGGTGAGATGTTGCCCGAAGATGATTTCAATCTCGTCCGTGTCGTAACTCAGAATCGCGGTGTCGCCAAAAATCCTACTTAACGGGCGCACAACTTTGATCGTCCCGCTATATCCTTTCGGTAACGGTGCGATATCAGCGATCAACTTCCCCTTGTCCATCTGTCGGCCCTTCTCATCGGCGAATATGCAGTCGTCGGCATAGTATTTCTTCCACGGTTCCTGATTGCCCGGCACGACCGCGTCGTAGAGTTCCTGCGTGCGATGCACTAGTTCTTCCTGCGTGATCGGCTCAACCGCGGTCGCGGCGGCTTGGCTGGAACATGTGAAGGCTAATGTTGCGGCGATCGCCGCTGCGACGAATCTTCTCTTCATGCTCCAGTTTCCCAACTCCTCAACTCGAAGGCCAGTTGGGAATTTTTGCAGGTTGCTCCTCATCATCGCACTCTCGACCTTCCTGCTGGAGCAAGCGACAGCGCAACACTCCTACGATGTCGATCGTCCGCTCTCGGAGCCGTCTATTTTCGGCCGCGGTGTGATTTCGACCGGTGATTCCGAATCGCATCCCGCGTTCACACCTGATGGTAAGACTCTCTACTTTCTAAAAAACAGCCCGGCTTTTAATTTCTGGACCATCTGTGTCTCACACTTTCACGCCGGCAAGTGGAGCGCGCCGGAAATCGCGCCCTTCTCCGGGCGATATTCTGATGCAGATCCCTTCATTACGGCGGACGGGTCCAAGTTCTTCTTTATCTCCAATCGACCGGCCGTAAAGGATGAATCCGCCAGGGATGACATGGACATCTGGATGATGAGCAAGGAAGGCTCGGGCTGGAGTCCTCCGGTGAACGCCGGACCTCTCCTCAACAGCAGAGGTAACGAATGGTATCCGACCGTAGCTGCCGATGGAACTTTGTATTTCGGTTCCGACCGGGAAGGCGGGTTCGGGCAGACCGATATTTACCGGTCACGAATCGTGGATGGGACGTACATCAAACCGGAAAACATTGGCGCTCCTATCAGTACGAAGGCCGACGAGTACGAGCCATTCATAGCGCCCGACCAAAGCTTCCTTCTCCTTATGGCGATCCGACCTGAAGGGAAAGGTCGAAGCGATCTTTACTTGAGCTATCAACGGAACGGCAAATGGACTTCGCCGGTGAATCTGGGAGACAAGATCAACTCGCCCGCAGCCGAATACTCGCCAAAAATCTCGCCTGATGGTCGTTATTTTTTCTGGAGCAGCGCGCGTACGACCATCAGGCCTGCCCAGGACAAAAAGCTATCCCTGGAGCAACTGACCACGATGATTAGATCACCCGGGAACGGCTTGCTCGACATCTACTACATTAACTTCAGCGAACTCTCGCCGCCGGAAGAGCGAGGTATTAAGTGAACGCGCAAGACGGTGAGATCGCTGATTTCCTGAGCAATTACCCCGCGGAGGTTCGGGATGTTACACAGCGATTGAGAAAGATTGTGATAGCAACGATTCCTAATGCGGTCGAAGAGCTTGATCGATCAGGAAAAGTCATCGGCTACGGATTTGGTCCCGGCTACGCTGGTCTTGTTTGCACGATCATCGTGAGCAAAAAAGGCGTGAAACTCGGCATCGTGCGCGGAGCGCATCTGCCGGATCCGCATAAGTTGCTGGAAGGTGCCGGCAAGCAACACCGTTATGTAGCTTTTGAACGCGCCGCAGACTTTTCGAAGGTTGGGCTGAAAACTCTGATTGAAAGTGCCGTTGCCGTCTGGCGAAACAAGGCGGCCAGCGTGGACTAATCTCCTATCCTTGAACTGGTGGAGTTTATCCGAGCGTCGCGTCTATCTTTGCGCGTTGTTAGAAGCGGTTTCAAAAATTCTGTAGCTGCGCTGTGACCGCCGAACCGACAATCCTGCCCCAGGGCGCTCCATTCGACTTCGCTCGGGGTAGGCGCCGAGCGCCGCTACAGTTCAAATCGATTTTCGGAACCAGGCTTGCCACTAAATAGCAGGCAATCCAGAGTTTTCACTTCATGTCCGCCGTTATCTCCGTCGCCCAGCTGCGCAAGTCTTACGGGGCCGTCGAAGCAGTACGCGGTATCGAATTCGAAGTCGCTGCAGGCGAAGTCTTCGGATTACTTGGGCCAAATGGCGCAGGTAAAACGACGACGGTGGAGATCCTGGAAGGACTGCGTCCGCGTAGCGCCGGCGAGGTGCGCGTGCTCGGGCTCGATCCGGAACGGCAGAAGAATTCGCTCAAAGATCAGATCGGCGTTTGTCTTCAGGCGACGAACTTGCCGGATAAGATGCGGGTAAGCGAAGCGCTCGAGCTGTTCGCGGCGTTTTACTCGCGCAACGTCGATGGCGAAGCGTTGCTCAAACGGCTTCAGCTTTGGGAAAAGCGAGATGCCGGCTACGGCACGCTGTCAGGTGGACAAAAGCAACGGCTGGCCATCGCCCTGGCGCTGATCAACGAGCCGCAGCTGCTTTTTCTCGACGAACCGACCACGGGACTCGATCCGCAGGTGCGGTTGGAAATTCGCGATCTGATCGAGGAACTGCGGGCGGAGAAGCGAACGATTTTGATGACAACGCACTACATCGAGGAAGCCGAGCGTTTGTGCGATCGGGTGGCGATCATTGATGCCGGAAAAATCATTGCGCTCGGTTCGCCGCGGGAGTTGCAGGAGAAGAGCGCCGAACAGAGCGGGATTGAGATCACACTGGCGACGCCGTTGCGTGACGGAACGGTTCCTAATTTTGCAGAGGCACTGAGCTCGTCGGTGTCGGAGGATCGGCGGCAGCTCAAAGTGCGCTCGGCACGACCGGCGCGAACGTTGGTGGAGCTGGTGAAATGGATCGATGGGCAAGGTTACGAAATCGAAGACGTGCATCTGAAGCGACCGACGCTCGAGGATGTCTTTATCGAGATGACGGGAAAGAAGTTGCGTGAGTAATGATTCGATTGCGAACACAAGCCGGAACATGCCGCTGAAATGAAAGCGTTTCTCGCGCTGCTGAAAATCGACCTCAAACTCGCCTCGCGTAATCGGGCGGTTCTTTTTTTCAACCTCATCTTCCCGCTCGTCTTCTTCTTCATGTTCGCGCAGATCTTCGACGCCAAGCAGGGCAACATCATCCTGCTCGTGGTGACGATGGTCACCGTTATCGGCATTCTCGGAAACGGTCTTTTCGGCGCCGGGATTCGCGCGGTGCAGGAACGCGAAGAAAATATTCTTCGTCGCTACAAAGTGACGCCGATCACTCCGGTGCCGCTCATTGCCGCATCGATGATCACGGGCGCGCTGGTTTATTTGCCGACAGTCATCCTCGTTCTTCTGCTGGCGAACCGTCTTTATGGAATGGCGCTGCCGTCGAATCCACTTTCGCTTTTCACCTTCATCTGCATCGGCACGCTCGCCTTCCGCGCCATCGGTTCCATCGTCGCGGCCGTGGTTAACACTTCGCAGGAAGCTAACATTTTGGTGCAGCTCATTTACATGCCGATGCTCTTCCTCAGCGGCGCCACCATCCCGCTAAGTGTGTTGCCAAACTGGCTGCAAATCGTGACGCAGTTTATTCCGGCGACCTATTTGATGAGTGGCATCGCGGGCATTCTGCAGCACGGCGAATCACTGGCGCAGAATTGGAAATCAGTCGTTGCGCTCCTCATTGCTGCCGCAGTGGGACTATTCATCGCGACCAAGATATTTCGCTGGGAAAAGGAGGAGAAACTGCGCGCGTCAGCCAAGCTCTGGGTGGTGGCGGTGTTGTTGCCATTTTTTTTCCTCGGCGCGTATCAGGCCTGGAGCCGGCAGGAGCTAACGAAATCCAAGGTGCTGGCGCGCGAACTAAGGCGCGGTCGCTCCTGGCTAATCGAGAATGCGCGCATATTCGTCGGCGATGGCAAAGTGATCGAGAACGGTGCAGTCCTGATCAAGGAGGGGAAGATCGCGGAAATTTATGAAGGCGCGCATGGGGAAGCGAAGCAGCTCAACGCGGAAAAGCTGGACGCGGCCGGCAAGACGTTGCTGCCCGGTTTGATCGATGTGCACGTTCACATCGGTGCGCCGGCTGGCTTCTACAAAGATACAAGGAGGTACTCTGATCCGAAGAACGCGGAGCGCGATCTGGAAGCGTATCTTTACTGCGGTGTGACGGCGGTGCGCAGCGTCGGCGATGCGCTCGATTCCATGCAGCAGCTGCGCTCTTCGTTCGGCAGTGGACAAACTCTTGGCACGGAGTTGTTGTTTTGCGGTCCGCTCTTCACGGCCGAAGGCGGACACGGCACCGAGTATCTCAAAAATGTCCCGGAACCAATGCGGGACCAACTCATGGCGCAATCAGTCCGCTTGCCGAAAACTCCAGAGGAGGGGCGGAAACAAGTAGACGATCTCGCGCGCGAGGGTGTCGACGCGATCAAAATCATATTAGAGGCGGGCGTTCCAGGACATTTATTCAATCGCTTCGACATCAATGTGGCTCGCGCCGTTGCGGCGGAAGCTCACGCGAAAAAGCTTCCTGTCGCCGTTCACACCGGTAGTGCCCACGACGTTGACGATGCGATCAGCATTGGCGCTGATTCGATCGAGCACGGTTCGTTCGCTGACGAAATTTCCGACGCCGCCATTTTGCAAATGAAAGCAAAAAATATCGCCTACGATCCGACTCTCAGCGTCGTGGAAGGCTTCACCAGCTTTGCCAAAGGTGATACATCGCTGCTCAAGCGTTCTCTTGTGCAACAGGTTACATCGAAGGATTTGATCGAGGGGACTGAGGACGCAGCGAAGAGCGACCAGTTTAAACCTTTACGCGAGGGCATCAGTCATTATCCGATGTCGATCGAGGTTGGCGGGAAGAACTTGCGGAAAGCCTGGCAGGCTGGTTTGACGCTCGTGACCGGTTCTGATGCCGGGAATTTTCTCGTCATGCATGGGCCGACTGTGCAGCACGAGATCGAGTTGTGGGTGGCAGCGGGTATTCCGGTGGAAGTGGCTTTACGGGCGGCGACGCAGAACGCGGCGAGTCTGCTGCACATCGATCGACGGGTTGGCACGATCGAGAAAGGCAAGGAAGCCACCTTGCTTGTAGTGGATGGAAACCCGTTGCAGGACGTGAAAGCGCTTTCATCCATCTCGACGGTTTTTTTCAAAGGCGAGCGGGTCGCGCGCTCGGAGCTATTCGAGCAGAAGTGAGTTGGTGAGGCGCTCGCTGGAGGCCAGGCCCATTCCCTTGCGCTCGGCGTCTGGCACAAACGCCGCTATGACACTGAATATCTCGATGTTAATCCTGCGATTTATTCTCGCCGCGCTCCTGGTGCTGGCTCCAAATGCGCTCGCCTACGGTCCACTTGGCCACGAGATCGTGGGTGCGATCGCCGACAAGAAACTCGCAGGCAGCGAGGCGGGAGCGAAGGTCACCGCGTTACTGGGCGGGATGACGTTGCAACGCGCATCCAACATTGCCGATGAAATCAAAGCGTGGGACAAAAAAGGCGCCGACGATTTCTCCGCCTATCCGCACTACCGGAACTCGCCCGCGCTTGAGCGACAACTGCGCGACTTTTGGAAAGCGAATCCGCCGAGCCCTGACGCCAGCGAGACCACACCAACGCATCACTGGTTCCATTACACGGACGTGCCGGTGCTCGATCCAGAAAAATACGGCGATGGCAGGACGGGCCGCGGTAACTGGGACATCGTGCACGCCATTCCTTATTGCGTCGGCGTGTTGCGCGGCGAAATCGCGGAGGATAATCCGCGCAAGATTACAAAGCCGATCGCGCTCATTCTGCTGGTTCATTTAGTTGGCGATATTCACCAGCCGCTGCACGTGGGCGCGGAATATTTCAGTGAAAGCGGACAGCCGGTCGATCCCGATCGCGGCGCATCAGGCCTTGGCGATGAAGGAGGCAATTCCCTCACCTTTTTCGAGAATGCGAACGCGACGCACCCGCGGCATTATTATCATTCCTTTCACGCGTTCTGGGATCTGGATACGGTTCGCAATCTTGTTATCGGCACACCCGACGATGTGCCCAGGGAGGAACGCGACGCTGTTTACAAGTCAGCCACAGAAAAGTTGCTGACAGATCTCGACGCTACTGAGCCGAAAGACTGGCATAACATCGGCGATCCGAAAACGTGGGCGGAACAGTGGGCTAACGAGATTCTACCGATCGCGCGTGAGGCGCACGCGCGTTTGCACTTCGAGCATATACACCGGGAAGAAAAAAATGGCCGCGTTTTCGCAAAAGGCAAAGCGCGGGAAATAAACAGCGGCTATCGTGAATGGGCGACCGGCGTCGTGAGGTTGGAGCTGCAAAAGGCCGGCTGGCGTCTGGCGGATTTACTCCGGCAACTTTTTTGAGTAACAGGCAGGCGCGAGGCCGAAAGCACTGTGTGAAAGAAGAATCAGCTCTTCTTCGTCATGCTTTTGTCGCACTCTGACTTTAGCTGCGTGTATTGCTTCCTGGATAAAATCGTCTTCGCCTTTTTCAAAAACGCGCCGCGACTTTCCTGCGTGCAACCCGCCTCCACGCATTCATTCTGCCACGCCGTTAGTTTTGCTTGCTGATCCGCATTCAAGCCAAGGCTGGCGAGGCTCACGCAGCTCGTTTTCGACGTTTCCATGGCACCGCCACTGCAGCACGCCTTGTCATCGGCGAACGCCGGACTCACTGACAATACTCCTACTGCTACCAAGGCGAGGCTTTGCTTGATCATGTCCATAAGACAGCGTGAAGCGCGCATTGTTCAATCCGACGCGCTGCTCTTCCCAGTGTGTCGCGCGCTCCAATACTCACGGAACGAGCGCAATCTTGGCAGTGACTCGCAATCTTTCGCGCGGTTCGCCGCCGCTTTGCTCGCGATGATGTCGTCAGGATGACAGACGGGAAATCCTTCTATATCGATGTGCCGTTTCCAAGCGTCGTCGAAATGCTCGATTCCGTCCGGGGCAAAGATTAGATCGGGGTCGAAAGGTCCGTTCTTCAGCTGGACAAAATCTTTTCCGCGCTCAATTTCCGCCGCTTCTTTCGGTCAGCGCGAATTGAAGTGCCCGCAACGCCATTACCAGCTTGCGCCCGTTTTCCGTCGAGCGTTCAGGAAACAAATCCGCGTCCTGAGTGGTGTCAGGAAATCCGAGCAGGATCGCGCCAGATTTTCCGATGAACAAATAACGGACGCCGTGTGTGGCAAAACAGTCGCGAATTTCCTGCGCCTGCCAGTAATCAAACGCTGCCATAACCGAGCCAGCTCGGTAGATTGTCGTCGCACCATTTTCGGTACTCCGCGGTGCTCTCGAACGCGATACCTCGCGTCGTCCATGACCGGCTTGTAAGTCTTGATGAACGCCTAACGCATTCGCTGCTCCAGCGGCCGGCGCGCCTCCGCTTCAAATTCCTTGAGCCACTCGCGCGGAATGTCCTCTAGCGCACCCACCAAACTATTCTCCCGAAAAACTGAGCGCGCCGTTTTCCGCATCGACCTTAATACGCTGTCCTTCGCTAAATTTTCCCTCAAGGATATCCATGCTCAGCGGGTTGAGAATGTCGTGCTGTATCGCACGCTTCAACGGACGCGCCCCATACACCGGATCGTAACCTTCGCGCGCGATGAATGCTTTCGCCGCGTCCGTCAATTGCAAAGTAATCTTCTGTTGCTCGAGGCGCTTCGTCAGACGCCCCAGTTGAATCTCCACGATCTTCTTCAAGTCCTCTTCCGTCAGACGGTCGAAGATAATGATTTCGTCCACCCGATTTAAGAACTCCGGCCGGAAATGCGCGCGCAAAGCATCCATCACCAACCGTGTGCGGCCTTCGCTCGATTCTTCCTCCGTAATAAATTGTGACCCGATGTTCGACGTCATGATAATGACGGTGTTCTTGAAATCGACCGTTCTCCCCTGCCCGTCCGTGATGCGTCCGTCATCGAGCACTTGCAGCAAAACGTTGAACACATCGGGGTGCGCTTTCTCGATTTCATCGAACAACACCACCGCATACGGTTTGCGCCGCACCGCTTCGGAAAGCTGCCCGCCTTCCTCGTAGCCGACATATCCCGGGGGCGCTCCGATCAATCGCGCCACCGTGTGTTTCTCCATGTATTCGCTCATATCGAGGCGGATCATCGCATTCTCGTCATCGAATAAAAATTCCGCCAGCGCGCGAGACAATTCCGTTTTTCCCACACCGGTTGGTCCGAGAAAAATAAACGAGCCAATGGGCCGATTCGGATCCTGCAATCCCGCTCGCGCCCGGCGCACCGCATTCGCCACTGCCTTGATGGCCGCGTCCTGCCCGACAACGCGCTGATGCAAATGTTCCTCGAGTCGCACTAGTTTCGCGCGCTCACCTTCCTGCAAACGCGTCACCGGGATTCCCGTCCAGCTCGAAACCACCTGCGCAATATCTTCCTCCGTCACTTCTTCCCGAAGCAAGCGTCGGCGGAGCACGGGCGTCCCGTTTTCCGATTTTTCGGCGGACACTTTCGCGGACAACTTCTTCTCCAGTTCCGGAATTTGCCCGTATTGAAGCTCGCTCGCCTTCGCCAGTTCTCCTCGCCGCTGCGCTCGCTCCAATTCCGTGCGCAACCGATCCAGCTCTTCCTTGATCTTCGCCTGCTCGCCGATCTGCGATTTTTCTTTTTGCCATTCGGCTTTGAGCACGGTCGACTTTTCTTTCAGCTCCGCCAACTCCTTCTCCAGCTTCTGCAGGCGTTCTTTGCTTGCTGGATCCTTCTCCTTCTTCAACGCCTGCCGCTCCATCTCGTGCTGCATGATCTCGCGCTCGATCACGTCGATTTCCGTCGGCATGGAGTCGAGCTCGATCTTCAAGCGCGAGGCCGCTTCATCGATAAGGTCGACCGCCTTGTCCGGCAAAAATCGATCGCTGATATAGCGCTGCGAAAGCACCGCCGCCGCCACAATAGCTGCATCGGTAATGCGAACACCGTGGTGCACTTCGTAACGTTCTTTTAGTCCGCGCAAAATTGCGATCGTATCCTCGACACTCGGCTCGTTTACCAGCACCGGCTGAAACCGGCGTTCCAGCGCCGCATCCTTCTCGATGTACTTGCGATATTCATCCAGCGTGGTCGCGCCAATCGTGCGCAGCTCGCCCCGCGCCAGCATCGGCTTGAGCATATTCGAAGCGTCGACCGAGCCTTCGGCCGCGCCCGCGCCAACGATCGTGTGCAGCTCATCGATAAAGAGCACAATTTCCCCCTGCGAGTCGGTCACTTCTTTGAGGAACGCCTTGAGCCGATCCTCGAATTCGCCACGAAACTTCGCTCCCGCCACCATTGCTCCGATATCCATCGCAATGATGCGTTTGTTCTTGAGCGACTCGGGCACGTCGCCTGAGATGATCCTCCGCGCCAGACCCTCCACGATTGCGGTTTTTCCGACGCCGGGCTCGCCGATAAGCACCGGATTGTTTTTCGTGCGTCGCGACAATACCTGCATAACGCGGCGGATTTCATTATCGCGCCCAATCACGGGATCGATTTTTCCCCGGCGCGCTGCTTGCGTCAGGTCCCGTCCATATTTCTCCAGCGTCTGATATTTTCCTTCCGGATTCTGGTCGGTCACGCGTTGCGATCCGCGCACCTGCTGCAATGCCTGCATCAGTTTCGCCTGCGACACGCCGAGAGCCTTCAGCGCTTTAACTGTTGAATTATTCTCGTTAGCCAGCGCCAAAAGGTAATGCTCCGCGCTAAGGTATTCATCCCGCAGCTTCGTCATCTCGGACTCGGCCGCATCGAGTGTGCGGCGCAGATCACTCGACATGCGCAAATCGGAAACGGCACCGCTCACCTTTGGACGCCGCGCCACCTCCGCCTGGATCCGACTGCGGAGGGCATCCACGGAAACGCCGAGCTTCTCCAGAAGCGGCCGCGTCACGCCTTCGCTTTGAGCCAGCAGGGCAAGCAAGAACTGCTCATTGCCGATCTCGGCCTGCTGCCCTTGTGAAGCGACCTCCTGCGCGGCCTGCAGCGCTTCCTGCATCTTTTGCGTAAAGCGATCAATGCGCATGGGTTTAAGGTATTGATCGCCGCGCGTCGTTCAATTCGTGTTCACGATTCACACTTTCTGCCCCGATTGATATGATCGTTTCGGGTGGAACTCCTGAATCGCTCTGGCGCGATACCGTCGCATATCCCGATCCTTGGCGGCGAGGTCGAGTGGCGTTGATCGCGTTCGGCGTCCTCGCCGCATTTTCGCAATTGCTGGGAGGACATTGATCGTGATGGCTAATCGGCTCGATCTCATGATCGGATTGACGATCTGGTTCGCGTTTTTCTGGCTGCAGTTTTACCTGATCTGGATTGGCGTCGCGTGGGTCCGATGGCTGGCCGCGTCATGCTCACTGGCTTTGCCCAGATGATTTGGGCGCTCGGCAATCATTCCGGTCTCCAGTTTGTTCTCGGCGCTTTTATTTTCGCGCTTGGAGCTTACGTCGGGTTTGCGCCATCGGTGTTCTTTTTCGCCCGTCGTCAGCGAGAAAAACGTGATCTGTTCCGAGCCGTGATCACGGCCGCAGTCTTTCTTCTGCTCATCGTCAGTCTTACCAGCGGGAATTTCGGCCTGCGCGCGATCAATTTCAGTTACCAACAAGAAGCCGATGATCTCGCTCGCACCAGCTTTGATCGCATCTTCGTCGATCACGACATTTCCTATCTCAAGCAACATTCCTCTTCACAACCGAGGCATTCCTCTGCAGAGGTTTTCGTTTGGAAAATCAAAGACGAGCGCTTGAGCAGCTCTATACGCCGCGCCGCCAGGTTTTGTCGGGCACGGATTTGAGCTTCGTGGGTCTTTCGTCTGGCGGGCAAAATTCGAATTCGCGCAGCGAGTCTCGATTCGTCTCGACATTCTCGGCGATGCGCGCCGGCGTTGGGAAATCGAACATTTGAATTGGCAATACGATTAATCACGCTCGAGTCGGGGTAGCGGTGATTTCACCACCGTAAAACGAAACTGGACGACTGCCCTCTTTCATTCCAACATCCCGGCTCACCGTGACAAAGGAAACGCAAAAAGCTCTAGTCATCATTATTGCCGCTTTGGCGGTGCTGGTGGTACTGTTGCTTTGGGCAAACCATCTTCGCCCACACGGAATCTAAGAGCGAGTCCAGGCTCGCCCTTCGTTGCCAGCGCACTGCGCTGCGCGTATCTGTCTCTCCCGAATGAGTTCACCGGCATCACATCGTGGAATGCTCAAGCTGCTGCGCGGCGGCCCGTTTCGCCGTTACATCATCGGCTCAGCCATTTCCGACACCGGCTCTTGGATGCAGGTGATGGCGCAGGGATTTGTCATGAGTACCCTCACTGATCGCAACCTGCTGGTGGGCCTTATCGGCCTGGCTTCCGGTCTGCCCAGCCTGGCTCTGACGATGTTCGGCGGCTCCGTCGCGGATCGCTACGACAAGCGGAAGATTTTGATCGCGACTCAGATCGTGCAAAGCGCCCTGGCCGTCATCCTGGGCATACTCGTGCTCGCTGGCCGCGTCGAGATTTGGCACATCGTGATGCTGGCGGCGTGTCTTGGCGTTTGCATCGCCTTTGAAATGCCGGCGCTCAATGCTCTCGTGCCGGAGCTGGTGCAGCGCGACGAGATCGCCGCTGCCATCGCGCTCGATCGTTCCGTCTTCCATTGCTCGCGTCTGCTCGGGCCTTCGCTCGCTGGCTACTTCATCAGCGTCTGGGGCAAAGCCTCCGCTTTCTTTTCCAACGCTGTTTCCTTTTACGCTCTCGCCATTGCTCTCATCACATTGCCGCCGCGAGTAAAAGGCAGCGCCGAGGAAGAAGCCGAGCGTTCCAGTGGATTCATGGAGGGCCTGCGTTACGTGCGCAAAGATCACGTCATCCTCTATCTCATTGTGCTCATTGCTGCGGTGACGCTGTTTGTCTATCCCGTCGTCGGCGTGATGCTGCCGCTTTACGTTAAAAACGTCCTCCATCTCGGCCCGCGCCAGCTAGGTCTGCTGATGGGCTTTTCCGGCACCGGTTCGCTCCTGGGAGCGCTCGGTCTTCTCAGCGTTCCGCGCGCACATCGTTTTCATTTCATGACTGGAGGCGTTCTGCTGGTGGCGACGGCCTTGTTTTGCCTCGGGCGTTTCAACAGCTTTCTTTTAACGGCGAGTGCGATGGGTGTGCTTGCAATCGGCCTTTCCATGAACTTCGGACTGGCAAATACCATTGTGCAGGAACGCGCGCCGGCAGCTTTGCGCGGCCGCATTTCCGCTGTCTTCGGCCTCAGCTTTTTCGGCTTGATGCCGCTCGCCGGCCTAGGCATTCCATCGCTCGCCGATGCCATCGGCACTCGCGCGACGCTCAGTATTTCCTCTATCGCCTTTGCCATCGTCGGAGCGATCGCGCTGAAAAATGCCGGCCGCACTGGCTGCGAAAAGACGGGCGCGAGTATTCCCGAAGTGGAAAGAGAAGCGCAACCTGCTGCTGTCGCGTGAGCGCCCCCCGAACCGCCAGTCCGGCTCGGATTGCCAGTCCGGCCCGAACCGCCAGGCCGGCTCGGCCATGATTGCATTTTCCACTTCGTGGAATTCCGGACGCCATACTGCCGGCGACGAGATGTTGCGCGAGATTCAGGCGCTCGGTTTCAATCTCATCGAGCTCGGTCACGGCATTCGCATTTCTCTCATACCCGGCATTCAAAAGATGTTTGACGCGGGCGAGGTTCGCTTCAGCAGCCTGCATAATTTTTGCCCGTTGCCCGTCGAAGTGATGAGCGCGTCGCCTGACTGCTATCAAATGTCTTCGCCGGACAAGCGCGAGCGCGATCGTGCCGTGAGACAAACGCTTCAAACTATCGATTTTGCCGAACGGCTTCAGGCACCGTTCGTTGTGCTCCATTGCGGTTCTGTGCGCATGAACCCGATCACGGATGAACTCATCGAGTTCGCCCAAAACGGCGAACTGCTCTCGCGCAATTATGTTCGCAAAAAGGTGAACGCGGTGAAAACGCGCGAGGAACGCGCCCCCGCTTATCTTGCACGGGTCAAGGAATGTTTGCAGCCCATCGTGCAGCATGCGGCGGAAAAGAAAATTCGACTCGGCATCGAGGGCCGGCGTGGCTACGAAGAAATTCCGTCCGAGCGGGAGATGCCGGCTCTGCTCGAGGAGCTGGCCGCTCCGCATGTCGGTTACTGGCACGACATGGGCCACATTCAGATAAAGGAAAACCTTAGCTTCCTCGATCATGCAGAATGGCTGCGGCAGATCCGGCCGCGCACCTTAGGCTGCCACATGCAGGATGTGAAATGGCCGGCGCAGGATCATCAGCCGCCGTTTCTGGGCGACATGAAAAATCTGGAAAAACTCACGCGCATGTTGCCGCCTGATTGTCAGATCGTGTGGGAGCTCAGTCCGCGCCGGCCCGCTGAAGAAGTCACGCAGGCGCTTGGGATGTGGAGGGAGCGCTTCGGTTCCGCGACCGGATCCCTCGACTCCGTTTCACTTCGCTCGGGATGACAGCGCGATGAAGAAAATTCTGCTCGGCATCCTCCAGATTGGTGTCACCATCGCGGTGCTCTACTGGGTTTTTCACGATCCGCACAAACGCGGGCAGATGCTCGTGGCGTTGCGGCAGGCCGATTACTTTTGGGTCGCGATCGGCATTGGCGCCTACATCCTGGTGGAGCTAGCGGCCGCAATTCGCTGGCAGATTTTGCTCAAAGTTCAGGACATTCATCTCAGTCTTCCCCGCGTGGGAGCGTTGTTCTTCATCGGCATGTTTTACAACCAATTTCTCCCCGGTGGCACCGGCGGCGACATCATCAAGAGCTATCTGTTGCTCAAGGAAACGCCAGGGAAAAAGGCGGGCGCGCTTCTCGCGGTTTTGTTCGATCGGCTGATCGGTCTCGTCGCTCTTGTTAGCATCAGCAGCGTGCTTGTCGTCCTGCGTTACCATTGGCTCGCGCAGAAGCCGGATACGAGCCGCTACCTTTATTTCTTAATCATCACTCTGGGCATCTCCATTCTCGGACTCGGCAGCACCTTTATCATCAGCGGATTCAAACTCGCTCACTATTTGCCCGCGCGTTTTCCCGGCCGGGAGAAATTCGTCGAAGCCTCTGCCGCCTACCATCTCTACGCGCATCATTGGCCCGCTTCCCTGCTTGCCTTCGGGGCATCCCTGGTGGCTCATCTCGCGACCTTCACCACTTTTCTTTGCGTTGCCTACGCGTTTCGCGCCGGCGTTCACCTGATCGACTTCTTCGCCGTCATGCCAATCGAGCGCACCATCTCCGCCATCCCGATCAGCTTCGCCGGCGTCGGCCTGCGTGAACATGTCCTCCAGGTGATGCTGCACGGCTTGTGCGGAGTGCCCGAAGCGGTCGCAGTGCTGATCGGTTCGATGAGCTTTCTTATCATTTTGATGTGCTCGGCCCCGGGCGGGCTCGTGTATTTTTTCTACAAACCCAGTGGCGAAACGCATCACGTGCGCCTGCGCGAAATGGAAAGCGAAGTCGCTACGCTCGAGCATGAGATCGGCCGCGCGGAATAGCTCTGAGCGGCGCCAGGCAGGCCAACGACCATTCGTCGCCGTCACCTTCGCCATGACGGCCGACGGCAAGATCACGACCAGGAATTTTTCCGCTGTCGATTTTACCTCCCGCGAAGACAAGGCCCACCTCATCCGCCAACGTGCCCTCGGCGACGCCGTCCTCATCGGCCACAGCACATTGCGGCGCGACAATGTGCGACTCGGGATTCCGCGCGAAGAATTGCGCCGGGAACGAGTCGTGCGCCGCCAGGCTCCTTACCCTCTGCGTGTCATCGTTTCCAATGCTGGCCGCATCAATCCCAAACTGAACATTTTTCAAACCGACTTCGCGCCCATCATCATTTTCTCCACCACGCGCATGCCGCCCCGAACCCAGCAGCAGTTGCGAGAGAAGGCGACCTTGCATCTGAGCCAGACGGCGCGCGTAGACCTTGTTTGGATGCTCCAACAATTGCGCTACGACTACGCTGTAAAATACGTCGCTTGTGAAGGCGGACCGGTGCTTTTCCGCTCGCTACTCAAGGCCGGCCTCGTCGATCAGCTCAATCTGACGATCACGCCATTTGTCTTCGGGGGTCGGAGTGCGCCGACGCTGACAGGGTTGGATTT
>JBBRAF010000022.1:0-47878 GCA_038207045.1 Chthoniobacterales bacterium | reverse complement strand
CGGCAAGCATGCTTTTATATATTTGCGTCTTCCCGCGGCATGTGGCATGAGTCTCCTTCGTTAAGAATAAGGAACTTTATTTTTAACCCGGCGGAGAACGGAGAAAATTTAAGCAGGCAACGAAACGGTGGCAGTCGATTTGACGAGCCGCTGATTCGCTGCTATTTTTGTCGTCTTCGCTCTTGGCCGGAAAGCTGGTTAGAGAGGTAAACTTTTCCCCCGGAAACTCCCCTGCGTTCCCCTGGCGCGGTCGAGTTGCCACCCTTAGCAAAACTTATTATGTCAGAACGGGCAGAGCGCATCCATTTCGGAACCATCAAAGAAGGTGTTGAGCCACCTAACCTCATCGAGGTCCAGCTCAATTCGTATTTCGAGTTTCTGCAAAAAGATGTGCCGATCGCCAAGCGCAAGAACCACGGTTTGCAGGCCGTGTTCAAAGAAGTTTTTCCGATCGCCAGCTACGATGAGAAAGCGACGCTCGATTTCAGCCACTATGAGATTGGCGAGCCGAAGCTGAGCGCACTGGAAGCGCAACGGGAAGGGCAGACCTTTAGCGCGCCGCTCCATGTCACTTTTCAGCTGCGTGAAGAGAAGGCGACGAAAGAGGAGAAGGTTTACATGGGTGAGATTCCGCTCATGACGCCGCAAGGCACATTCGTCATCAATGGCGCGGAGCGCGTCGTCGTTTCGCAGTTACATCGGTCCCCCGGCATCGCCTTCGAATCATCGGTGCACCTGAATGGGAAGGTGCTCTACAGTTTCCGCATCATTCCTGATCGCGGCTCGTGGATCGAAGTGCAGTTCGACACGGCCGATCTGCTTTACATCTATCTCGATCGCCGGAAGCGCCGACGAAAATTTCTCGCGACGACCTTCCTGCGCGCGCTTGGCTACGGCCCGGACGAAGAGGTCATCAAACTTTTCTATAACATCGAAACGCTGAAGTTGAGCGATAAGCTCGACGAAGAAAAGCTCGCCACCAAAGTGTTGACGGCAGAAGTGCGTGACGGCGAGGTGACGGTGGCACGTGCCTTCGAGCCGCTCACGCTTGCGACCGTGCGCCAGATCATGGCGCTCGGCACAAAGGAAGTCTCCGTCATCGATATCTCAGCTGATGACACGGTGGTGAAGGCTCTGAAGAAAGATCCGGCGCACGACCAGGAAGAGGCGCTGAAAGATATTTACCGGAAGTTGCGCCCGGGCGACCCGCCAACGGTGGCGAACGCGCGTGCCTTGCTCAAGCGTCTCTTTTTTGATCCGAAGAAATACGATCTCGGTCGCGTCGGCCGATACAAGATCAACCAGAAGCTCGGCATCGACGTTGATTTGGGCGAGCGCATTTTAACGGACAAGGATTTCATTGCGGCGATCAAATACCTGATCAATCTGCGGCGCGGCGAAGGCACGCTCGATGATATCGATCATCTTGGCAGCCGGCGTGTGCGTACGGTTGGAGAATTGTTAGCTAACCAATGCCGTGTCGGTCTCGCGCGCACGGAACGCCTGGTGAAGGAGCGTATGACTTTGTTCGACATCAATGTCGATGGCATGACGCCACAGAAGCTCATCAATCCGAAGGCGCTAAGCGCGGTCATTCGCGATTTCTTCGGGCGTTCGCAGCTTTCACAATTCATGGATCAAACCAACCCGCTGGCGGAACTGACGCACAAACGTCGTCTGTCCGCCCTCGGGCCGGGCGGCTTGTCGCGCGATCGCGCTGGATTCGAAGTGCGCGACGTGCATCCCTCCCATTACGGACGCATTTGCCCGATCGAGACGCCGGAAGGTCCGAACATCGGTCTGATCAGCTCAATGTCGACGTTCGCGCGCATCAATGAGTTTGGTTTCATCGAGACGCCGTATCGCAAAGTGGTGAATGGTCGCGTCACGGATGAAGTCGATTACCTCACGGGTGATCGGGAAGAGAATTACCTGGTGGCGCAGGCGAATGCCGCGACTGATGGCCGCGGCCATTTCACCGGCGAAAAAGTTTCGGTGCGTTATCGCGGCGACTTTCTCGAAGTCGAGCCTTCGAAAGTTCACTACATGGATGTTTCGCCGAAGCAGCTTGTTTCGGTCGCGGCGGGTTTGATTCCGTTCCTCGAGCATGACGATGCTAACCGCGCCCTGATGGGCTCGAACATGCAACGGCAGGGGGTGCCGCTGATCGTCTCTGAATCTCCGCTTGTCGGTACCGGTCTGGAGGGAAAAGTGGCGCGCGATTCGCACGCGGTCCTGATCGCGATCGAAAGCGGAAAAGTCGCCTCGGTCACGGCGGATCAAATTGTGGTGACAAAGGACGGTCATATGCCGGAGAGCCGGAAGAAATTGAAGACCGACACTGCGACGGGCATCCACGTTTACGAGCTGCGCAAATTTATGCGCTCAAACGCCGGCACGTGCGTAAATCAGAAGCCGATTGTGAAAAAAGGCCAGCACGTGAAGAAGGGTCAGGTCATCGCCGATGGTCCGAACACCGACCAGGGCGAGCTCGCACTTGGGCGCAACGTGCTCGTCGCATTCATGCCGTGGAATGGCTACAACTTTGAAGATGCCATCATGATCTCAGAAAAGGTCGTGAAGGAAGATATTTACACTTCCATCCACATCGATGAATTCGAGATCGGCGCGCGTGACACCAAACTGGGCCCGGAAGAAATCACCCGCGACATTCCCAACGTTAGCGAAGAAGCGCTGCGTAACCTCGGGCCGGATGGGGTGGTACGTGTCGGCGCAGAAGTGAAGCCGGGAGATATTCTCGTTGGCAAAATCACGCCGAAGTCAGAGACGGAACTGGCGCCAGAAGAGCGCTTGCTGCGCGCAATTTTCGGGGAAAAGGCGGCGGACGTGAAGGACACGTCGTTGACGGTTCCTTCGGGCACCTACGGGATTGTGATGGACGTGAAGGTTTCGTCGCGCCGTGAAGTTTCGCGCGAGAAGCTAACCCCGACGGAGACGAAACGGCAGCTCAAGGCCATCACCGAGGATCATCGCAAGAAAAGGGAAGAGTTGACGGAGCAGCTTACTGATTCGCTCTCGAACATCCTGCTGGGTGAGAAGATTCCGCTCGATGTGGTGAATGCGGAGACGGGCGAGATCATTATTCCGGCGAACCGCAAGATCACGAAGACGCTGCTGCGCAAACTAGCCAATGTGCACGATCACATCGAGATCGATCCTTCGCCCATCCGAAACAAGATTCGTGAGATCATTGCATCTTACGAGCACAAGTTCGCCGAGCTCGAGCTCGAGCGTGAACGCGCGCTCGACCGGGTAGAGAGCGGCGATGACATCGATCCGGGAATCATCAAGCAGGTCAAAGTTTACATCGCGAGCAAACGCAAGTTGTCGGTCGGTGACAAGATGGCGGGACGTCACGGAAACAAAGGCGTGGTCGCGCGCATCGTGCCAGAAGAGGACATGCCTTTCCTGGCTGATGGAACGCCGGTTGAGATCGTGCTGAATCCGCTTGGCGTGCCCAGCCGAATGAACGTTGGTCAGGTGCTCGAAACGCACCTCGGCGTGGCGGCGAAGGCGCTGGGTTTCAAAGTCGCGACCCCGGTATTTGACGGAATCGCCGAGTCGAAGATTCGCGAATATCTAAAAGACGCGAAGAAAGAGCCTGGCTTCTCCTGGGTGCAGGAGAATGGAAAAGCGCGGCTGTTTGACGGTCGCACTGGTGATGCTTTCGATCAGGAAGTGGTAGTCGGCTACATCTACATGATGAAGCTTGGTCACCTCGTCGCAGATAAGATTCACGCGCGGGCGGTTGGTCCCTACTCGCTCGTGACTCAGCAGCCGCTCGGGGGCAAGGCGCAATACGGCGGGCAGCGTTTCGGTGAAATGGAAGTATGGGCGCTGGAAGCCTACGGGGCGGCTTATACCTTGCAGGAACTTCTCACGGTCAAATCCGACGACGTGCAGGGACGCACTCGCATTTACGAGTCGATCGTCAAAGGCGATAATTCACTCGAAGCGGGCACGCCGGAATCTTTCAATGTGCTGATCAAGGAAATGCAGAGCCTGGGACTCGACGTTAAAGTGGGAGGGCAGGCGCCGACCAGTGTCTTTGATGCGGCAACGTAGGTTTCTTGTCATGTCGAGCGGAGCCGAGACATCTTTGGTCATTTGTCCGAGAGGAATAACTAGAGATTCCTCCACTTCGGTCGGAATGACAAAGGGGCGGTCGGAATGACAGAAGGCGGGAACGCGGACAAAAATTTCGAAGTATTGTAGCTAACGATATTAAATCATAGATGAACGAACATTCTTGGCGGGAGTTAGTAGGTGAAGAGAGAGCGGTCGGTTTTGATCAAGTCGCGATTGGGGTGGCTTCGAGCGATACCATGCGCTCATGGAGCAAGGGTGAGGTAAAGAATCCGGAGACGATTAACTATCGAACCTTCAAGCCGGAGAAGGGCGGACTTTTTTGTGAGCGGATTTTTGGCCCGACACGGGACTGGGAATGCTCCTGCGGAAAGTATAAGCGGATCAAGCACAAAGGCGTTATCTGCGATCGTTGCGGAGTAGAAGTGACGCTGGCGCGCGTGCGCCGCGAGCGCATGGGTCACATCGAGCTGGCGGTGCCAGTCTCGCACATCTGGTTTTACAAGTGCATGCCGTCACGGCTTGGCCTTATGCTCGACATGAGCGCACGCCAGCTCGAGCGCGTCATCTACTACGAGGACTACATCGTGGTTGATCCGGGGCAGACCCCTTTGCAGAAGACGCAGTTGCTGAATGAAGTGGAATACCGCGAGGCCCAGGAACAGTACGGCGAAGGGTTCACCGCCGGCATGGGCGCGGAAGCAGTTAAGAAATTGTTAGCTGAGATCGACCTGCACAAGCTCAACAAGGAGCTGGAGCAGGCCATGGGTAACACCAAGAGCAAACAGATTCGCAAGAAGCTGGCGAAACGCTTGAAACTCGTGCAGGGATTCATGTCCTCGCACGCCCGCCCAGAGTGGATGGTTCTGGAAGTGTTGCCGGTGATCCCACCTGATTTGCGTCCGCTCGTTCCATTGGAGGGCGGACGTTTCGCGACTTCCGATTTGAACGATCTCTATCGCCGCGTCATCAACCGCAACAATCGGTTAAAGAATCTGCTCCAGCTGAAAACGCCGGACGTCATCATCCGCAACGAGAAGCGCATGTTGCAGGAAGCAGTCGATGCGCTCTTTGACAACGGCCGTCACGGTCGCGCCGTAACCGGCGCTGGCAACCGACCGCTGAAATCACTTTCCGATATGCTCAAGGGCAAGGGCGGACGGTTCCGTCAGAACCTGCTTGGCAAGCGTGTCGACTACTCCGGCCGTTCCGTCATCGTTATTGGTCCGGAGCTGAAACTGCACCAGTGCGGTTTGCCAAAGAAGATGGCGCTGGTTTTGTTCGAGCCTTTCATCATCCGACGACTGAAAGACCTTGGCTATGTGCACACCGTTCGCAGCGCCAAGAAAATGATCGAGCGGCAAACGCCGGAAGTTTGGGACATTCTCGATGAGGTTACGCGCGGACATCCCGTGCTGCTCAATCGCGCTCCGACGCTGCATCGTCTTTCCATCCAGGCATTCGAGCCGCAGTTGATCGAAGGCGAAGCCATCCGTATTCACCCGCTCGTTTGCACGGCTTACAATGCCGACTTCGATGGCGACCAGATGGCGGTGCACGTGCCGCTCTCGGTCGAGGCGCAGATGGAAGCGCGCATGCTTATGCTCGCGCCCAACAATATTTTTTCGCCTTCGAGCGGAAAGCCGATTACGACGCCTTCACAGGACATCACCCTCGGTTGTTATTATCTGACACAAAATCCGCGGCGCGCGGCCGGCTCAGAGGGCGACTCGCGTCTGCCATTGTTTGCCGAGCCGGTCGAGGTGGAATTCGCCATGGCGGAAGGGTCGGTGAAAACGCACGACCGAATCCGGTTCAGAAATCCTGACTTCGGTCGCGACACCATCTACGGAAGCAAGGATGTGCGCGTGCTCGAGACGACGGCGGGTCGCGTCATCTTTAACCAGATTTGGCCCAAGGACATGGGCTTCTTTAACAAGGCCGCGGGCAAGAAGCAGCTCAGCGATATTATCTGGCGTTGCTATCAAGTGTCGGGTCAGGAGGGAACAGTCGAGACGCTCGACAATCTCAAGGAGCTGGGTTTCCGCGAAGCGACCAAGGCCGGTGTGTCCATTGGAATTTCGGACATGATCATTCCGAAAGAGAAAGAGATCGAGTTGCAGAACGCTTACCGGCAGATTCGCACGGTCGAGCAGCAGTATCGCAAAGGCATCATCACCGACGGCGAGCGCTACAATAAAATTATCGACATCTGGACACATGCGGGCGACGAGATTTCCAACGTCATGTTCCGTACGCTGGAACACAATGACGGACGCAAGGAGCTGAACCCGGTCTATCTGATGGTGGACTCGGGCGCGCGTGGCAATCGTCAGCAAGTTCGTCAGCTGGCGGGTATGCGCGGTTTGATGGCAAAACCGAGCGGCGAAATTATCGAGCGACCGATCACGTCCAATTTCCGCGAAGGATTGAGCGTGCTGGAGTATTTCATCTCCACGCACGGAGCGCGAAAGGGTTTGGCCGATACCGCGCTGAAGACGGCGGACTCGGGTTATCTCACGCGCAAGCTGGTGGATGCGGCACAGGATGTCATCATCAACGAGGAAGATTGCGGGACGGTCAACGGCATTACCGTGCGCTCGATCTACGAGGGCGACGAAGAAGTCGTCGATCTCGGGCAGCGCATCATCGGCCGCGTCAGCTGCGAAACAATCGCAGACCCGGTGGAGAAGAAGAAGAAGCTGGTGAAGGCGAACCAGCTGGTCGATGAGAAAATCGCGGCGGATCTGCAACGGATCGGCGTTGAAAGCTTGAAGATTCGCTCTGTGCTGACTTGTGAGTGCGGCCGGGGTGTTTGCGCCATGTGCTACGGACGCAACCTGGCCACCGGGCAGTTCGTCAAGCTGGGTGAGGCAGTTGGGATTATTGCCGCGCAATCGATCGGGGAACCGGGAACGCAGCTAACGATGCGTACATTCCATATCGGTGGAACGGCGAGTCAGACATTCAAGCAGCCAATTATCAAAGCGAAGAACGACGGTCACATTCAATTCAATGATCTGCGCACGGTGCAGGCTCTGGACGGCAGCTGGATTGTGCTGAACAAGAACGGCTCCATCGGCGTGCACAACGCGGAGGGCCGTGAGCTGGAACGTTACAACATTGTGATCGGCTCGGTCATTTCCAAGGCCGATGGCGCCGAGGTGAAGAAGGCCGAGACGTTCGTGCAATGGGATCCGTATAACGTGCCCATCTTGACCGATAAATCGGGCAAGATCGAATTCCGCGATATGATCGCTGGAGTGACGATCAAGCGCGACGTCGATGAAGCGACCGGGCTCATGGGCACCGTCATTGTCGAGCACAAGGAAGATTTGCATCCGCAGATCGTTATTGTTGGGGACAAGAAGGAAGTGGTCGCGAGCTACTCCATTCCGGCGGGCGCACACGTGATCGTGGAAGAAGGGCATAAAATCCGCGCGGGTGCGTTGCTGGCGAAGACGCCCCGAAAAGTCGCGAAGACGAAAGACATCACGGGTGGTCTCCCGCGCGTGGCCGAATTATTCGAGGCGCGTCGCCCGAAGGATGCGGCGGAAATCGCCAAGATCGACGGCATCGTCGAGATGGGCGGGACGGTGCGCGGAAAGCGGCGTCTCATTTTGAAGGACGTCGACACCGGTTCGGAAGAAGAACATCTCATTCCGCTAACCAAGCACGTTATCGTATTCAAGGGCGACTTCGTGCACAAGGGCCAGCAACTTACGGAGGGGCCAGTTGTGCCACACGAAATCTTGGAAGTGTGCGGGCCACAGGATCTGCAGGAACATCTCGTTAACGAAGTGCAGGAGGTTTATCGGCTGCAAGGCGTGGAGATTAACGACAAGCACATTGAGATCATCGTGCGGCAGATGTTGCGCAAGGTGAAGATCACCGACCCGGGCGACACATCGTTGCTCTGGGGCGATCAGGTGGACAAGCTGGAGTTCGAGAACGAGAACAAACGTGTCACCGACCAGGGCGGCAAACCGGCGGAAGCAGTGCCGGTGTTGCTCGGAATCACCAAGGCATCGCTCGAAACCGACAGTTTCATTTCGGCGGCCTCATTCCAGGATACGACGCGCGTGCTGACGGAAGCGGCGACGCTGGGCAAGGTGGATCGTCTGCGTGGGTTCAAGGAGAACGTAATCATGGGTCACCTTATTCCCGCGGGCAGTGGATTCCCGAAACACCGCGAGATTCGCCTGATCGAAAAGGGCGAGCCGATCGGCGCGGCGGTGATGGATGACGCGGAACCGCAACCAGCCATCGGCTGACCACGGAGTACTGGAGTAAAGGAGAGGTGGAGTAATGGGTCTTTCTGACACCTACCACTCCAATTGTCCCACACTCCATTACTCCGATCGGTAATGTCCATCGCGACCAAGACTGGCGACAAAGGTGAGACGTCGCTCATGTATGGACGGCGGGTGCCGAAAAGCGATGCGCGGGTTGAAGCTTACGGATCGGTGGATGAACTTAACAGCGCCTTGGGTGTGGCGCGTGCCGCCGCAGGCGATGATTTCGTTCGAGAACAGACCTTGGCCCTGCAGAAGGAGTTGATCACCGTCATGGGTGAACTCGCGACGGCGCCGGAGGATTTGGAGCGTTACCAAAAGGACGGTTTTGCCCTCACCACGAGTGCGATGGTGGATCGCCTCACAAGCGAGATTGATCTTCTCGAAAGCCGCGCCGAGATGAAATTTAAAGACTGGGTTTTGCCGGGAAGCTCGCTTGCGTCCGCCGCGCTCGACGTCGCGCGGACGACGTGTCGTCGCGCAGAACGGTGCGTAGCCGCAACGAAGGATGTGAATCCGGAGATTCTGCGCTACCTGAACCGCCTTTCCGATCTCTGCTGGTTGCTTGCGCGGAAGATTGAGAAGCAAACTTGAGCTTCGGCTTCGAGGGTCAACTGTAAATCTCTATCGCCGCTCGGAAGTCAGTGTCATGTCGAGCGAAGTCGAGACATCTCTAATTTTCTGTCGAACAAAGCTAGAGATTCCTCGACTCCGCTCGGAATGACAAAGGGAGGCCCGACGATCCGGATTGCTCCTGCGATGCGTCTAGCGAGAAGGCTGCAAGCGGCTTAGCTTACCCCTTCATCTCACGCTGCCGCGGCGACCCCGAGAAACAGAAATCCTCGCGTTTCATCTCCCCAGGAGTTACTAGGTTTCTTTCCAATGTCTGTGAAAGAGGAAACGATCGATACCCATTCCAAGGCGCTCAAGATTAATCTCGACCCGCGTTGGTATGGCACTTTCGCCGAGATCGGTGCCGGGCAGGAGGTGGTGCGCTGGTTCTTCCGCGTCGGTGGCGCGGCCGGCACCATCGCCAAGAGCATGTCGGCTTACGATATGAAGGTGAGCGACGCTATTTACGGGCACGCCGAGCGCTACGTCTCGCGCGGGCGGCTTCAGGCGATGCTCGACCGGGAGTTCGATCTCGATGTGGAGAGGCTCGCCCAGGAGCGCGGCGACAACACTTCCTTTTTCGCGTTCGCCGATACGGTGGTGGCGCAGAGCTATCGCGGCAGCAACGAATGCCACGGCTGGATGGGGATCAAATTCCAGAGCCGCGTTAACGACGCGCCGAGCCAAATCGTCATGCATGTGCGCATGCTCGATGAGGAGGCATCGCTGCAACAGGAAGCACTCGGCATCGTGGGCGTGAATCTTTGCTATGGCGCGTTTTTCCTAAGCCATGTGCCGGAGCAACTCATTGAATCCCTGCTCGACAAGCTCACCACTGGTCGCATCGAGATCGACATGTTTGAGCTCAGCGGGATCGAATTTCGCAATGTCGATAACCGCATCATGGCGCTTAAGCTCGTGCAACTGGGACTGAGCGGTGCGGCCATGCTCGGGCCAAACCGCGAAGTGCTCCAGCCTTCCGACATGCTTTATAACAAGGCCGTGCTGGTGGAACGCGGCAGTTTTCGGCCCGTCACCCACGTCAATCTCGACATGTTGGAGTGCGCCCTGGCGAAGTTTAAAGCCGATCCTGCGGTCGCGGACAAGGCCGTCCTGCCGCTGATGGAACTAACGATGCGTAACCTCCTCGCCGGCGGCACTGAAGTCGACCGCCGCGATTTCCTCGCCCGCGCCGAAGTGCTGGGCGCTTGCGGCATGAACGTGCTGATCTCCGATTACTTCGAGTATCACCGGCTCGCTACCTATCTTGCCTGGCGCACGCGAGAACGCATCGGCATCGTTATGGGCGTGCCGAGTGTGTATGAGTTGTTTGACGAGAAGTATTACGTCCAACTACCCGGCGGCACGCTCGAAAGCTTCGGCCGGCTCTTTAAGAACGACCTGAAGGTCTATGTCTATCCGCTGCAACGGAGCGAGACGGATGAACTACAAACCATTCACACCCTGAAGGTGAAACCTGAACTACAACCGCTCTACGATTACCTCGTTGGCCGCGGCAGCTTCGTCCAGCTCGACAACTTTAACACAAAGTATCTTCCGATCTTTTCTCGCGACGTGCTTAAGCGCATCGCCGCGGGCGACGAGAGTTGGGACGAAATGGTACCGCCGCAAGTGGCCGAGATTATCCGCCAGCGTGGCTTCTTCGGGTATCGGAAACATTGAAGCAGCAGAACGGCGCATCGATCGTTATCCGATCTGGCTTTCTCATGCGTAGTTTGTTGAAAAGGATTGACGGCCTCCCGGCCGATCGCTAGCTCAGGTGGTGCACGCGCGTCTCCCCCGACCGCGCACAATCAAACAACAGCCCGTTCTGCGAGGGAAAAGGGGTTGGACGGTCTCAAGCTAAAAGGAGTCCTATGAAAAAGTTATCATTGGGGATCGCGACATTCGCGGTCATCTGTTCGGTCAGTATTGCTCGTGGACAGGGATCACCATCCCCTTCTTCGAGCGCGCCGTCAGCGCGGCCGGAAGTTTATCACGTCATCTTCAGTCACGCGGCAAGTGGCAAAGCGAGCGCGCTCGAAGATGCGATGAAAAAGGCGGGGGCGAATGGACCTATGCCTGGTCACGTCTTGGGCCTGCGCCATGAATCGGGTTCGCCGTGGGATTACGTGGGCATTCAACATCTGGGAACAAAAGCGACCGTCGAGGCCACTGGCAACCCGCAGGGAGCAGCGATGCGGCCTTTGATGGATTGGCACGACGATACTTTCGTTAACGGGCCGTCTTGGGCTGAGTTCGCGAAAGCCATGGGGCTGGATGAGTCGGGCAAAAGCAAAAGCGCCGAGAGCGTATACGTCGTTTCGGTTTACCGTCCGGTAGTTGGTCAGGATGACGCGCTGGAGAAATTCCTGAGCGAACCTCCGTCCGCCTCCGGCGATCTGGCGGTTGGAACTGTGCTGCTCCAGCACCTGGAAGGCGGGGCCTGGAGATTTTTCTCCATCTCGCGTTACAAGAACTACCAGGATTACGCCACCAGCGAAACGGCTTCCGTGGCGCAAGTGGCCAAAGGCAGTGGCCCATGGTATCGATTGCGCGAGCTCTCCTCGTTTCATAACGACACCATCGCGGTGCAGGTCGCGCCCTGAGTTCTCTCGCGCGTTCAAACACGCTACACCGATGGCGGCGCGGCCTTCCGCGCCGCCATCGAGCTTTAGAAGACTGCCCTTTACTCGAACAAGAGGAAAAGCGAAGTGGCCACGACGCGCGCAGACGAGGGCAGGATTTCGTTTGCGCCCTTCGGGGTCGTGTAGCATCTTTGCAATCCGCCCGCCAGCGCGCGGGCGGTTTGATTTTTTAACTATGGCGGAGACGACTGAACTTGTGCCGGAGCTTCTGGAGGCCGGAGTGCATTTCGGGCACCAGACCAAACGCTGGAACCCGAAAATGCGTCCGTATATTTTCGAACAGAAGAACCAGATATACATCATCAATCTCGATGAAACGGTGCGGCAGTTGCACCGCGCGACTGAGTTTCTGCAAGAAGTGACGCGGCGCGGAGGAAAAATTTTATTCGTTGGTTGCAAGAAGCAGGCGCAGGAAGCGGTGAAGGAGGCGGCGCTGGCGTGCGGGCAGTTTTATGTCAATCAGCGCTGGCTCGGCGGCACCTTGACCAACCTCGCCACTATTCGCAAAAGCATCGGGCGGCTGAAGTATATCGAGCAGATCGAGCAATCACCCGAATATAAGAAGATGGGCAAGCAGGAGATCGCCGCCTTGAATCGTGAAGCGGCGAAATTGCGCCGGAACCTGGATGGAATTCTGGAAATGGCGCAGTTGCCCGATACGCTCGTGGTGGTGGATACGACACGTGAGCAGAATGCGGTGAATGAAGCGCGCCGGTTGAATATTCCGACAGTGGCAATCGTGGACACCAATGCTGATCCGGACATCATCGATTATCCCATCGCCGGAAACGACGATGCCATCAGGGCTATTCGCGTGATTTTGCAGAAACTGGTCGATGCCATCGTATCGGCGGGCGGCGATTCCCCCGTAGCAGCGCAGGCAGAGATGGCGGGAGTGTCCGCTTAGGCGGACAGTTGAGAGATTGAAGGGTTGAGGAGGTTGAGTGGACCCTCAATTCGATCTCCTCTCAACCCTTCAACTTATCAACCTTTCCTCATGCAGATCGATCCTCAAATAGTTAAACAGCTTCGCGACAAAACGAACGCTGGAATGATGGATTGCAAGCGCGCTCTGACCGAGGCCGGCGGTGATCTGACCAAGGCGGAGGCGATTTTGCGGACGAAGGGAATCGCAAGCGCGAGTAAGAAGGCGGCGCGCGCGACGAAGGAGGGGATTGTCGCGAGCTACATCCATTTGCAGGGAAAAGTGGGAGTTTTAGTGGAGGTGAATTGTGAGACCGATTTTGTGGCCAAGAACGAAAATTTCCGCGCCTTCGTCAAAGACGTCACGTTGCACATCGCGGCCGCGCACCCTCTTTATGTCAGTCGCGAGGATGTGCCGGGGCCACTGATCGAAGCCGAGCGCGAGATTTATAAGGCACAGGTGAAAGGCAAGCCGGAAGCGGTTGTGACTAAGATCGTGGAAGGAAAGCTGGAGAAATTTTACAGCACAGTGTGTTTGCTGGAGCAGGGGTTCATCAAAAATCCCGAGCAGACAATCAAGGAGCTGGCGAACACAAAGATCGCGGAGCTGGGGGAGAATATCGTCATTCGCCGTTTCACGCGCTATCTGGTGGGCGAACCGCTCGGGCACGAGAGCGAGACGACGGAACCGCCTACAGCCTAGTTCTTACCGCCGGATTTCTCTGAAATCCGTTTCATCCGCGTGAGCCGCAGTTAGATTGATCCCCGATGGGGCTGGCCGAATACAAGCGTAAGCGCGACTTCAAGAAGAGCGCGGAGCCTGCGGGCAAGACGGCAAAGGGGAGTCAGAAACAAGCCGCACCGCGCTTTGTCATTCAAAAACATGATGCCAGCCGGCTTCATTACGATTTCCGGTTGGAAATGGAGGGAGTTCTGAAGTCATGGGCGGTGCCGAAAGGACTACCGTGGGCGCAGGCGGAGAAGCACCTCGCGGTCGAGGTGGAGGATCATCCTGTCGAGTACGGCGATTTCGAAGGGATTATTCCGGCGGGGCAATACGGCGGCGGCACAGTGATGCTCTGGGATCATGGCACATACGAGGTGACGCATGCCGATAGTCCCCTCGCTGGTCTGCGCGCGGGCAAGTTTCACGTCATTCTTCATGGGGAGAAGGCGCTAGGTGAGTGGGCGTTAATTCGCATCCGCCCGCAAGGCGAGAAGAACCAATGGCTGCTAATGAAGACCGCTGGCGGAGTGAAACCGATCTCGCAGAAACGCGATGATCAATCGGCGAAGACAGGCAGGACGATGAAGCAAATCGCTTCTGCCGCGGATGCGGAATGGCAATCGAATCGAGTGGACGATAATCCGGCTTCGGCCTTCAAGTCGCGGATCCGGGCGACCGTTAAAAAAAAAGATAAAGAGGATTCGCCTTCCGGGAAAAGGATTATAGGGCGTTCAATTCGTCTGCCGGGGAAAGCGGGCGGCGGTGGTCGCGTTTCCATTTTGCTGCCCGACAATCTTCCGAAAGCCCGGGCGCGATTCATGGAGCCGATGAAACCGCGCCTGGTCGAGCAATTGCCGAGCGGCGGAAATTGGAGCTACGAATTGAAGTTCGATGGCATCCGCGCGCTCGCGATCAGGAGCGGGAAAAGCGTTCAGCTGATCTCACGGAACGAGAAACAACTCAACGGGCGATTTCCCGAGATCGCGCGGGCATGTGAGGAAATTCCGGCGGAAGAATTCGTCGTCGATGGCGAAGTGGTTGCGCTGGACGATGAGGGTCGTTCTTCTTTTCAACTTCTTCAGCGCGGTGAAATCGATGGGCAGGACGCGCCACTGGCATTTTATGTCTTCGACCTGCTTCAACTTAATGGGCGGAGCCTTCTCACGCTTCCGCTGGAACAGCGCAAAGATTTGCTTTCCCGCTTAATGCCGTCGGTGAATGATGCCCTTCGCTTTTCGGGCGCGCTGGGGGGCGACGTCGCGAAATTGCTTCCGGAGATCAGGAAGCGCGGATTGGAAGGTCTTATCGGTAAGCAGCCCGGCTCGGTTTACGAGCCTGGTCGGCGCAGTGGCGCGTGGATCAAAATCAAATGCGTAAACGAGCAGGAATTCGTCATTGGCGGATACACCCCGCCAGGCGGCGCGCGAAAGTATTTCGGCGCTTTACTTGTAGGCTATTACGAGAAGGAACGGCTCCTATTCGCCGGCAAGGTCGGAACCGGTTTTAATACGGAATCGCTTGCCGCTTTGCACAGGATGATGCGCGCGGTAGAGCGGAACACTTGTCCATTTGCCGACCTGCCGTCGAAACAAGACGGCCAGTGGGTGCAAAGCATTACGCCCTCGATGATGCGCAAGTGCACTTGGGTTGATCCGAAGTTCGTTTGTCAGATCAAGTTCGCGGAGTGGACACGTGATCTGAAGCTGCGGCAGCCGGTATTTCTCGGCCCGCGCGAGGATAAGAATGCACGAGAAGTGATAAGAGAATTCAGTTAGTGAGAACGTTGACAGCATGATATCTGCTGTCATGATGCTTGGGTGTACACTACCGTTATTGGAACCCGATGTTGAAAGGTTGCTCCGCCGCGTCGTGCGCGAGCGCGGTGACTCCTTCAAGAAAGTACTAAATGCCGCGGTTCGCGAGGGACTATCCGGCTCCAGGAGACGTACCACTAAACGGTTTCGCCAGAAAGCGTTTTCGATGGGACGGTCCGTTTCCGGAGCCAACTTGGTTAAGGCATTAAGCTTGGCGGCGAAGTTGGAAGACGAGGAAGTAGTGCGCAAACTCGAGCTAGGCAAGTGAAGTTGCTCGATGCCAATGTCCTGATCTTCGCTACCAATTCCGACGCGCACCAACACAGGCGAGCGCGCGAGTGGATCGAAAATGCACTCTTCGGACCGGAGTCGATTGCCTTTGCCTGGCTAACGCTGCTCGCATTCCTGCGTCTGGCCACGCGCAGCGGAGTGTTTTCCAAACCACTAAGTATAGGAAAAGCCTTTGATGTGATAGACGCCTGGCTGTCGTCTCCGAACGCGCGCGTGATTGAGCCGGGCGAGAGCCACGCCGTCATTTTGCGCGGGCTCCTCCAGCAATCTGGCACCGCCGGAAATCTTACGAGCGACGCTCACTTGGCCGCTTTAGCAATCGAGCATGGTGCTGAACTGGTCTCCTTCGACCGCGACTATGCGCGTTTCGCTGGTTTGCGAACGGTCATCCCGCGCAATGCATGATTACGTCCGGCTCGGCAGGAGAGCATCACTCAAGCGGCGATCGGAAACTGTTCCTTATCGAGCTGATAGCTGAAATCGCAACAAGCAGCACGCCAAAGCTGCAGACAATCGCGGCTCCTGTAGGCAAATCGCTATAGAAGGACCAGAACAAGCCACCGATGCCAGCCGCAGTCGCGACAATCCAGCCCACGAGAAGTCGAATACCAATGCGTCGCGCCAGGGTGATGCCGCAGACGGCGGGAACGATCAAGTAGCTAAAGACGAGGAGCACGCCGGCGATGCGCACGAAAATCGTAACGACCAGACCAAAGCTGGCGTAAAAGAAAAAATCCCAGCCGCGCACGCGCAGTCCCTTTTCGAAAGCGCGCTCGCGATCAAAGCTAACGAGAATAAAATTGCGGCGCAGGATGAAGTGAAATGCCGCAACGCCAAGAAAGAGCGCGAAACATCGCCAAACTTCTGCGGGCGTGACCAGCAGGATATTGCCCACGAGCATTTGCTTAATCTCTTCGTCGCCTTCGGCCGCTCGGCTCAGCAATAAGACCGCGGCCGCGGCCGCGACGACATAAGCGATACCGATGATCGCTTCCTGTGGGATTGAACTGGCGCGTTTGCCGGTGAGCGAAAATGTCGCCGCGCCGGCGAGGGTAAACGCAAGCGCGATGGCGAAGGTAAGCCAGCTATGCAGATCGATGCGAAACAAAAGTGCCACGCAAATGCCGAGCGATGCCATCTGTGCCATGGCGATATCGACGAAAATGATTCCGCGCTGAACGACGTGCAGTCCGAGATAGACCAGCAGCCACGGCAGAAGAAAGCAGGCCATGATAGGCCAGAACATTACATCCCACATGTTAAGAGGGAGTCGATACCGGTAGGCGATCAGTGAGTAATGGTTTGCGTTTCATTCTATCTACGAGTCGCTGCTCGGTATTTACTTTAAGGCCAATGAGAGGTTGGCAATGAGTTTGTCGATCAAGCTCACATAGCTATCGGTTCCCGACAGCGCGCCGGGATATTGCGCGAAATCGACCACCTTCGCTCCGGTCGCACTCGCCGCGCGCTCGGCAACCTTGCGATCATGATACGGCTCAACGATGATCGCTTTGATTCGTTGTGTTTTCATTTGCGCAATCACTTCGGCCAGATGTGAAGGCGAAGGGGGAATGCCCGGCTTCGGCTCCAGGAAAACATCGATCTCTAGGCCGAAACGATGCGCAAAGTAAGGCCAGGAATCATGGTAGGCGACGACGTGTTGTCCTTTGAAAGGGAGCATGGCCGTGCCCCACTCCTGCAGTTTCGCATTGATGGCTGCCTCGAATTTTTTGTAGTTGGCGCTGTAAGTGGCGGCGTTCGACGGGTCGACGACGGAGAGAGATTGCGCGATATGTTGCGCGATCGCCTTGGCGATGATCGGGTCGACGGCGAAATGCGGATTCCCCAGTGCATGCACGTCGCCGGCCGCGCGCGTCACGTTTGCTGGAACATTCATGAGCCGGATGCCTTCTGAAGCCTGCACGCGGCCCGGTTTACCCACTTCGAGCTTGGCATTGCGGGCGTTTTGCAAAAGCGGCGGCAGCCAGCCGAGTTCCAGCTCCGCACCGCCATCGATCAGCACGTCGGCGCCGCGCAACGCCACAACGAAGCTGGGACGGGCATCGACGAAGTGCGGATCTTCCGTTGGCTTAGCGAGGACGGTTAACGAGATGCTGTCACCGCCTATTTCGCGGGCAAGCGACGCAAGGTCGGGCAAGGTGGCGACGACGTTGATCCTGGCCTGGGCAGTATAGCTAACAAGGAAACAGCAGAGGGTTAGTAAGATTGTTTTCATAAGGTGGGAGCTAGAACCGGGGCGCATGCGAGGGATGCCGTTGGGCGACCTTAAAGGTAATTCCACGGGATCCTTCGGCTGCGCTGCGCTTCGCTCAGGATGAGAGTGCATTAGAATTTGTGAGCGCCGTGCGCGCCGAGGATGAATTCAAACTGCAGAAAAACAGAATCGGCTTGGCGTTCGTTGAGGAAAAAGTTCGATTCGAGGAAATCGTGGTTGTACTGCAGACGTAGCTTGGAGAATTCGGTCGGATACCAGGTAAGGTTTGCGCTGACGCGTGAGCGACTCTGCCGATCGGGATCGTCGGTGAACTGCGAGTCCTGCATGTGCAGGTAATCGCCGCGTATCCCTGCCACCCAGCCTTTGCGAAATCCCCAGAGCAGTTGCGAATACAATCCCCAATCGTGGAATGTTTCCGCGACCGGAAAGGACGCTTCGATGCCGCGCCCGGCCTCGAAGCGTCGGTACATCACTTCGCTCTGCCATTTCACAAAAGGGAACCCGCCTTCCGCGCGCGCGCTCTTCCATTTGTATAACAAATCGCCCCCGTAAATCTGTGTGCGCGCCGTCGCGCCCGTCTCGTTCGAACCGGCGGCGCCACTCACTCCAGCCAGGACCGTCTGTGTATTGCTAAGATTGAATGAATTTTCAAAACGCGGTACCCAGACAAAATCCTGGAGTCCACGCGCTTCGCGGTCGGTCGTCTCGCGACCGAAGAAAATACCGTTGTCGCCTGGATTACGAAACGAAAAACCAGTGCTGCCGCGTCCGTTTTGCACCGCGATCAGGAATTGCGAATACCATGCCAACGGCAGCGTCCACGAAAGCTGGGCGCCGACACCGCGCAGACCATCCGGGCCAAGCAGTCGGCCATGCACTATGGGAGCATCCGCGAACTCCCACGCGTGCGGGTGGGTCGGATTAATGCGCCCGAAGGCGGCAAAGAATTGACCGCCGCGAATCTGCAATCCCCACGGCAGACTGGTCGTCTGCAAAAATGCTTCCTCCACTTCGATCTCAGTTTCGTTATCGTTGTTCAACTTGAATACGATGTTGGCAAAACCCTCGAAGTAGGGATCGACTGCGCCGTCGAGCGCGATCTCGAGGTTGCGGGCGTTAAAGCCGCGCTGCTGCGGATCGTGGTCGCCCACTTCAATAGGGCTGAGATCGCGCGCACTTGAGTAGGCGAGCGCGAACAGACCATCGAAGGAAATATTCATATATGTCTTACCCCCGCCGATGCTGATCGGCTGGGTGAGAGAGCCGGGGGCGACCGTCATCGCATTTTCGTTAGGAGCCGGGGTCGACGCGCTCGATGAGACGACGGACTCATCCGCGGTAGGAAAGCCTGTCGCGCTGCTCGAAGGAGCGGGCGCACTTGTGGCCGGCTGCGCTGCTACGACGGATTCGTCGGTTGTCGGAATCGTCAGCCGATTCGCTGGAGTGGGCGAGGCGCCGGCTATGGGCGACGGCTCGACTTCGCTGTTAGGCGGAGATTGCGCGGTAGCGATATTTGCCTTCTCTAAAGCTGTTTGTTGATCTTTGACCTGCTGTTGCAACGCCTTCACCGTGTCCGTGAGCGCCTGCACCTGCTGCCGCAGGGTTTCAACGTCAGATGGGGGCGAAACGGTGGAAGAAGGAGTGCTTTGCCCCAGGCACAACCCAACGGCCAGCGACATCAATGCACTAACTAGAATTATCTTCATCTAAACTCCTGCGCGAAGCTCTGGCCGAATCCGGCCGATCACGATGATACGTTCGCCAGCGTCTGATCAGCGACAAAGAGAACGCGCCAGTGTCGCAGTCCCACTCACGGGGAACTATCAGCGCGTCAAAAGTCTCGAGGCGGAGCGTGTTCGAAAACGCACGCTTCGAGAAAGGGCGAAGCCACCCACCGCGGCGTTAAAGCGCCAATGGGTGAAATCGGAATTCGTGCCAGCGGCGAAAGCAATGCCACCGGTGGCGAATGATGCAGGCCGCCGGAGCTGACAAAGGTTACCGCGCATGTGTGCTCGACGCGGTTTGCATTCGCGTGAACCCTCTCGTGCAGCGCAGGCGAGACCGCGAGCACCAGCGCCCAGAAGAACGCCGCAAAAAGAGAAACGGCTACCCAGCCAACCGCGCATCGGTGCTTCATCGCGCCAGGACGATGTGCTGTGCCCGATTTTTGCGCAACAGTTTTCTATGAGCTTCGTCTCTGGGTCTGCCGATTAGTCGACGAATCGCGCAGTCAGCTTCCGAATTGTGTTTATGTTACGCATAGTCGAGGTGGGCAGGCGCAACGATTTCATTTCCGCCAATCGCCACACTTTCGAGTCAGAAACCCGCGTTCGGCATAACCAGTAGTACTCGCGCCCGATCACTCGGAATTTATCCTCCGCCGTGCGCACCGCCATTAACTTTCGCGCGAGGTCAGGCAAGATCTCTCGCATAAATCCGACATGGATCGTTACTCCTTCCTCTCCGTCTTCGGCGCAGATTTTCGTTCGAGCGATTGCGGCCACCTCATCCGTCGTGCGCACGAATGTGTCAACGCGATAGCCGAGAGATGCTTCCAGGTGCCGGTCGATGATCGCATGCAGCTTATCGGCGTCAGGCGCCTCGCTGGAAAAGACAACGTTTCCACTGGCGATGAACGTCTCCACGTCTGAAGCCAAGCTCTTCGAACAATTGCTTCAGGCGAGCCATGGCGACCCGGCGTTTGCCCAGATTGATTCCGCGAAGGAAAGCGACGTGCCGGGTCATCTGAATGCAAAAATTGCCGAGTTTCTAACCGTTAGGCAACGGCAACGATTGGCGGTCTGATACACACCCGCTACAGTAGCGCCCGGGATGAAACGCGTCTTTGGGTTGGAGACGGAATTTGGGATCACGCTCGAGAACGCCGAGAGCGTGGATGTGGTAGCGGAATCGATCGCGCTGGTGCGCAGTTACACCGAGCACGGCGCGCTCATGAAGTGGGATTATCAACAGGAAGATCCTCACCGCGATGCGCGCGGGTTTCGGGCGAAAGAATTGCGCCAGGACACCGACGAATCGGCCTACTACGAGATCGACAAAAAGCGGCCGCTGAGTTTTCAGGAGATCAAAAGCGATCTCGTGCTTTCTAACGGCGCTCGTTATTACAACGATCACGCCCATCCGGAATATTCCACGCCCGAGTGCACCACTCTGCATGAGCTCGTGGCGCAGGATAAAGCGGGTGAACGCATCCTGGCGGAGTGCGCGCGACGGCGCGATGGCCACCTGCCCGACGGTCAGCGGGTGCAGCTTTATAAGAATAACACCGATTTCCTCGGCCATTCCTATGGATGTCACGATAATTACCTGATGCGTCGCGACGTGCCCTGGGAGCGCATCGTAGCCGGGGCGCTGCCGTTTCTCCTCACGCGCCAGATATTCGCCGGCGCCGGCAAGATGGGGGTGGAATCTGAGAGCGCGGCGAACGAACCGGGCATCTTTCAAATTTCGCAACGGGCAGATTTTTTTAGTGTGCTCGTGAGTATCGACACCATGAACCGGCGTCCGCTCGTGAATACGCGCGACGAGCCGCACGCGGATACGAGCAAGTATCGTCGATTTCACGTCATCGTCGGCGATTCGAACATGAGTGAATGGGCAACGGCGTTGAAGGTGGGGACGACATCTTTGGTGCTCGAGCTGATCGAACGTGGGGAGGCGCCGGCACTCGAGATCGCGCAGCCGATCGACGCCACGAAAGCGATTAGCCGCGATCAAAGCTATGGTTGGATCATTGAACTGCGCGACGGACGAAAGATTTCGGCTATTGACGTGCAGCGTCTCTACCTGCGGGCGGCGGAGAAGATGAGTGACGGGACGGAAGATCGTCGCTGGATTTTGCGTGAATGGGAAAACGTGCTGAACGATCTGCAGCGGGATGTCGCGTTATGCCGCGACCGCGTTGACTGGGTGGCAAAGAAGTCATTGCTCGCAGCCTTGCAGGAAGAGGAGAAACTGTCCTGGAGCGATCCCTGGCTGCAATCGATCGATTTGGAATATCACAACATCGATGTGGAACGTGGCCTCTACTACGAGCTGATGCGGCAAGAAGCGATGCGCCGCGTCGTCAGTGAAGAGGAGATACACGCCGCGATCTTTTCTCCGCCGGAAACGACGCGGGCGTTTTTCCGTGGCCGCGCCGTGGCGCGCTTCAACGAGCAGATCGAGTCCATCCAGTGGAATGAGATTGTCCTGTTAAATGGAAGGCATGCGCCACGCCGAATCTGCATGCCCGAGCCGGCGGATCACAGCCTCAATGCTGTCATTAGCGATAGCGAAGATTTCGCGCGTTTTCTGCACCGCCTCGGCGAAATGTAGCGGCGTTTATGCCAGGCGCCGGACTGATTCCGACGGACGCGAGACTGGCCAACCGAAACGATCGGCCTACAGCGCTCGGCGAGCCGCGAATTGTAGGGAGGGCGCTCCCGCCTGCCCGGTACCCCCGGACCTTCTCATGTTTCATCAAAGGCAGGGCAGAAGTAAATCGCGCCCTTCCGGCAGACACGGCCGCGGTTCTTGGAACGTTGTTAGCTCTGTTGAAAAGTTGGAATTCGCACGGCGCGTTTTTTGTCATGTCGAGCGAAAAACTTTACTCGCCGCGGCGAGAGACATCTCTGATCGTGCTTCGGAGAATACTCGAGAGATTCCTCAACTTCGCTCGGAATGACCGCCTGCAAGCTTTTCAACAGAGCTAACCGCTGCAAGTTTGGAAAAAGCTTCTGTCAGACCTGTTCTCCAGTTGCATCTTATCGCGATCCGGCCTTAATTGCCCGCTTCAGAGGGAACAATATGGGACGAAAAACATTTTCCGCAGTTTTGGCGCTGATCTGCGGTCAGCTTTTGGCGTTGGCAATGCCGGCCGCCGCCTTCACTCAAATCATCCTCTTTGGCGATAGCCTCTCCGACGATGGCAACGTGGCCCATCGCACCCGCGACACGGTTGCATTCAGCTATCCCAGCACCAACTTCAATTACAGCAACTATCGCTTCACTAACGATACTAATACCGACCCGGCTTCGCGGCTCTACCATGGGACCTGGCATGAGCAGCTCGCGGCAACCTATCTGCGTCTCCCTATTGCCACCAACAGCCTCGACGGCGGGACTGATTATGCCTTCGGCGGCGCGACCACGGAAGACGGCACGCAGGAACGCACCGTTATCGGTAATCCATTCCCGTTTGGTGGTGGTCAGGTCGCGATCACTATCGATAACATGGGCAAGCAAATCGACGACTATCTTGCCGCGCGTACGCCCGATCCCGGTGCTCTCTACATCCTTTGGGGAGGTGGCAATGATCTGTTCGATGACGATAGCGCTGGCAACGTCACCGCCACGGCCAACCGTGTCGGTGGACTTATCCGGCGGCTGACGGCTGCCGGTGCGCGAAATTTTCTGGTTCCGAATGTTCCGCCGTTGGGAGCGGTGCCCAATTCCTTTGGCGATCCTACTCGCGTAGCTCAGTTAAACATCGCCTCAGCGACGTATCGAAACCAGCTCAGAACGGTCATCGCCGCTACCAAAGCGAGCCTGGCTTCCCTTGGAACGACTATCCAGGTATTCAACCTTGATAGCTGGCTGAATGGACTTCGCGTGCTCGGCCAGCCGGCCAAGTACGGTCTGGTCAACGTCATTACGCCCGCGCAAGGCGAATCAGTTAACCCGGATCAATATCTCTACTGGGACGATATTCATCCCACCACCAGCGGCCATCATAACATCGCGCGCGAAGCCGCCCGGCTTGTGACCGGGCAAGTTCCGCCGCTGGGGAAGGCCAGCAATGTTTCCGCCCGCGCCTTTGTCGGTAACGGCGAGAACGCGCTTATCAGCGGGTTCATCATTTCCGGCACTGCGCCCAAGACCGTGATCGCGCGCGCTCTTGGCCAGTCGCTCAGCCGCTTCGTCGCTGGAGTTTTGCCCGATCCTACTCTCACTATCTTCAATAGTACTGGTGGCGCCATCGCCTTTAACAATAACTGGCAGGATACCCAGCAAGCCCAGATTAGCGCGAGCGGCTATGCCCCGGGTAATTACTTCGATGCCGCCATCGTTATCACCCTTGCGCCCGGCAACTACACCGCTGTGGTCGCGGGCAGGAACGGAGGCGGCGGCATAGCGCTGGCTGACGTCTACGACCTAAGTCCGACGGGTAATTCTGTTTTCCGAAACCTGAGTACGCGCAGCTTCGTCGGCACCGGCGACAACGTTCTTATCGGCGGCCTTATCATCGCCGCGGGCGAGCCCCCGGTTGTGGTGTTGCGCGCCATCGGCCCGACCCTGACCCGGCATGGAATCGTGCATGCGCTGCAAGACCCGACGCTGGAATTGCGCGACGGCAATGGCACTCTCGTCGCGGTTAACGATAATTGGCAGAACACGACCGCAACCGCGATCAAGGCCACGCTCCTGCCGCCCACGGACGACCGCGAATCAGCTATCGTCGCCTCCCTCCCACCCGGGAACTACACCGCGATCGTGCGGGGTAAAAACGGGACTAGTGGGGTGGCTTTAGTCGAAGCTTACCGGTTGCAGTAGGCCGCGCTATTGGGCGTTTGTAAGCAACCCTGACCGAGTTAACGTAACGCAGTAATTCATAGGTCCTATGTTCGGACCAAGTGGGCAATTTCCGAACATCTACGATAAGCCAGACTTCGGGGGATGGGCTGCCGGGCAGGGGGTTGGGGACAGGTAACGTGAAAGCAGTTCCAGCCGGGAGTAGCAGTCGGAAAACGAAAGGAACTGCTCTTGAACTACGTTGGGATCGGAGGGAAAGACTGGGGTCGCCTTTGTATTTTTTGTTTCGAAAGCCGATCAACTTTCCTTACCGCGGCGTCTTCGCTGTAGTGATGGGGTCGGATCTGGGATTGGCATTAGTTCGAACGTCCTGAACAAAGGCGCCAGATCGATGACGGCGTTAGCCGATGCTTTCAAGACGTTCCCGAGGTTTTGCGCGACCGAGGCCACTTCCACGCGAATGCCGCGGCGGCGCAACTTCGTGGCCAGATAAGCGAAGTCGGCATCGCCCGTGACCAGAATCACCACATCGGGCTCTATCGCAGCCGAGAGCTCAAGGGCGTCGATCGCCATCATCACATCGACGTTCGCTTTGTAGCGCCCTTCCTCGGCCGGCGCTCCATCCTTGGTTACGACGAGGAATCCGTTGGAGCGCAGCCAATGCATGAACTTGTTCTTCTTGTCCCGTTCGTCCTGCCACAGCGGGATTGGCGGCGGCAAGCCGGCATAAACCACCATCTCGATCAGATCGCGCCCGGAGTCGGCGCCAGTTAAGAACTCACGCAGCCTGAGCCAATCCAGCCCGCGACCAGCGGTTCGAACGGCACTGCCGACGTTCGATTCGTCGACCAGAATCAACAACCGAGAACGCCGCGCACCATCCGGTTCTTTCTTTCGCATTTTCGTTTAAGAAGCAGTGTGCAGGAGCCGCGCAAATGAAGCGCGCATTCTGGGAGAATGTCGGCGGTCACAGACCGCAGCTACAGATTGTTACTGAGTTTCCACGGGAGCTTCGCTGCCGTTGGGGAGAGCTTCTTCTTCCCCGATTGGCGCGAAACGGCGTTTGCGGCGGTTCGCCGGTAGGGGCGAGAGGGTCATGGTGATGTTGCGGCCGGCCAGCTTCGCTTCCATCTCCACCTGCGACATTCCGGAGAGGTCCCGTTTAACTTTGGCCATGAGCTGCATGCCGAATTCCTGGTGTGCCATTTCGCGGCCCCGGAATTGGAGTTGCACACGCACCTTATTGCCTTTGTCGAGGAATTCTTCGCCGTGCCGGATCTTGGTCAGGTAATCGTGCTCGTCGATGTTGACCCGAAACTTAATCTCTTTCAGGCGGGTGCCGGATGATTTTTTGTCCTTTTCCTGTTTGGAAAGGTCGTAGCGGAATTTGCCGATGGCGACGATTTTGCAGACGGGCGGGTTGGCCGTGGGCGCGACTTCGACGAGATCGAGGCCGAGGCCATCGGCGCGACGGAGCGCGTCCGATAGTTTCATGACGCCGAGTTGTTCGCCTGTCGCTCCCACGATGACGCGCACCTCGCGCGCGCGAATCCGGCCGTTTACACGAAATTGCTGTTGCAGATTCAGACTCCTTTTGAGCGGGACACGAGGACGGCGGAACGCCCGGTCATTTTACGGTTTCGCAAATCCGGCAGCACTTAGAATCGGATGAGGGGACACCGGAAAGTCGCTGAGACAGAAGCGACCGATTCGTCGATCGACGAAGTTTGGGGGAGATGCAGGGTATTATTCAGCGGCAAAATCAGACTGTGGGATAGGTAACTCACCAAACATCGGGCCGAAGTCAAATCGAAATGTTCGGGCGCAGTGACGAATATGCACGACGCGATGGGGTCGTTTTCACGGATGCGTCAGTTAGCCAGCTTTGAGCTACCTCCACAGGATCCTTCGACTCCGCTTCGCTCCGCTCAGAATGACACATTCTATTCAGCGGGTGGCTCGCCAAAGTGGGCGGCGTGCGTAGCATAGAATGCGGCGTCGTCGAGCATGGAATCGAGGGCGGCGGCGATGGGCTCGAACTTAATCACGCCGGAGAAAACGGCACGGTCACCGATTTCGGTATCGAGAAGAAAAGTAGGACGCTGCGTTACACGCAACGACTGCCATTCGGCGGTGCTGGCACGGACTCGCTTCTCGATTTCGGAGGAACGGGCGCGCTCGAGCAATTTGTTCTTGTCGATTCCTGAAGCCTTCGCCGCAATTTCGGCCGCGACTTCCATCTCGCGAATTCTCGGGGCGCCATCGCGCAAGGTTGCGCTCGATAGGGCCAACCGCACTCGATCGTCGGTCGCGCCGAGATCGCGTGCGGCTTCGGCGACAATATTGGGAGCGAGATATTCTGGCAGCACCGGTTCGTACCAGTCGCTGCGCAACATGAACGCCGAGCGGTTCATCAACCCGCTGCGGCGGTAGAACCATTCTTCCTGCGCGCGCGATTTCGGCAGACCGGCCGGATCAATGAGCGCGATTTTCCACTCGAAAGTGACGCGGTCGGAGTAACGTTGCTTAAGCGCGGTCCACGTCGGTTCGGCCCAAAAGCACCAGGAGGAGACGACATCGAGGTAATTCGTGATAGAAACTTGCACGATGAAAAGTGGCAGAAGGTGAGGGAAAAGGAAGTGGGACATCATTACGAGCCAAGGATCTCGTGGACATCGGCTTTAAGCTTTTCCCACCGAGTTACTCGACTCCGAATCGGAATGACGGTGCGTATGTTCCCCAAACGCGCGTCCGGAATTCCTGGCCGCTAATCTTAGATGGAGCTTAATCACCTCTTCTTCTTCACTGCTGTCGCTTCATCCATTCTCGTGTTCGCGCAAAGCTTTCGGGCGCGGAATGCGCGCATTCGGTTGGCGGCGTTGCTGGTGCTGGCTGCATCCTCGGGTGCGTGGCTATTGGCGCGGCCAATCGCCGGCTGGATCGCACTCATAGCGTGGTGCGCATTGTTGCTGTTACCAGCTTATCGCCGCCGTCGTCTTCGCGCCGCACGCGATCCGTTCTACCGCGAACGCGCGCCGGCCATAACGGTATCGCCGGTAGTGCTCGTGCTCCTCATCGCGAACGTTGGTGCGTTCGTCGTTGAAATCATTCTGGGCGGACCGACCAATCCTCTCACTCTGGAACGGCTTGGCTGGCTTGATACCGATTTGGTCATTACCGCGCATGAATATTGGCGGCTGTGCACTGCGCTTTTCCTCCACTTCGGCACGCTGCATTTGATCATGAATATGTTCGCGCTTCTTATTCTCGGACCGCCGCTCGAGCGCGAAGTGGGCGGGACATGGTTCACCATGTGTTATCTGCTCTCCGGCATCGGATCGAGCATTACGGTAGTGCTTTTGACGAAATGGCGAATGCTCGAGCCCGTGGAGCTGGTCGGAGCGTCGGGTTGCGTGATGGGAATCGTGGGAGCGTGGGGAAGCTGGCTCCTGCGTCATCGGCACACGCCGCTGGCGATGCGACGATTGCGCAATCTCATCATGATCGTGCTGCTGCAAATCGTCTTCGATCTGATCACTCCGCGCGTGAGCATGTCGGCGCATCTCGGTGGACTGGTGAGCGGTTTTCTGCTCGGCCTTGCCATTCGTGAAAGACGATCATCGACAACTCCCGTCTTCGCCAAGCTACGGCGCGACGGGCCTACCAATCGCCCGGGGGAAGGAGGGCCAGCATCCGCGTAAAGCGCCATTGTGTGGGATGCGGGGAGCGTCTGGTGAAGAGTCTTGCTCGCTGTCTCCGTCGTCCGATACGAGCATAGGCGGGGGGGCGGGCTCGCGGCATGTAATCCGCTACCGTTGATTTGCGACGCTTGCCGCTCTTAATTCCTGCTCGCATATCCCGCTTCGCTTCTCCTCCTGATGCCGAATCTTCACAGCTATAACGTTGTTCCCACTCTGCCGGCCGCGCTCGAGCCCCTGCGCGAGATGAGCTTCAACGTCTGGTGGACTTGGGAGCCCTCCGCGCGTCGTCTTTTCCGGCATCTCGACGTCGAGCTGTGGAATCGGACCAATCACAATCCCATTCGCATGCTTCAGCTATCGCGTCAGGCACGGCTGGAGGAACTCGCTACCGACAAATCGTTTCTGCGCGAGCTCAAGCAGGTGCACGACGCGTTTACAAAATATCTCGGACGAAAGGATACCTACGGCAAAACCGGCGCGGGCACGCAGCTGCCGAAACCGGTGGCCTACTTTTCGGCCGAGTTCGGATTTCACGAGTCCATTCCCAATTACTCCGGCGGTCTCGGTATTCTTTCGGGCGATCATTGTAAATCGGCCAGCGATCTTGATCTGAATTTCGTCGCCGTCGGATTGCTCTACCGGCATGGCTATTTCCGACAGGAGATCGATAAGGATGGCGTCCAGCACGCCATTAGCCTCAACCAGAATTTTCATCATCTGCCCATTCGTGATGTTCGTCGCGACGACCGCGCTGTTCTCATTTCAGTGCGCATCCTTGATCGCGACGTTTTTGCCAAAGTCTGGGAGCTGCGCGTCGGGCGCGTGAATCTTTACCTTCTCGACACCGACGTGGGCGAGAACAGGCCGGAAGATCGTCTCATCACAGCGGAGCTCTACGGCGGCGATCTGGAAATGCGGATGCGGCAGGAGATCGTGCTGGGAATCGGCGGAGTGCAAGCGCTGCACGCGCTCGGGATCGAGCCGGAAGTTTTCCACATGAACGAAGGGCACTCCGCCTTTCTCGCGCTGGAGCGTATTCGCCGACTCGTTGCGGAAAAGGGTCTCGATTTTAACGGGGCGCTTCAGGTCGCCGCGTCGGCCAACGTATTCACTACGCACACGCCCGTGCCGGCGGGGAACGATTCATTTCCGCGCGAGATGATGCGAAAATATTTCGGCGACTTTGCCACGCAAGTCGGCCTGCCCTTCGATGAATTTTTCTCGTTTGGGCAGACGCGATTGAACGCGGTCGATCCATTCAGCATGACGATCCTGGCGTTGCGCATGAGCCGGCACTCGAATGGCGTGAGCAAGTTGCACGGCGAAGTCAGCCGCGGCTTGTGGAAGGACGTGTGGACGGGCGTGCCGGAACATGAAGTTCCGATCACGTATGTGACCAACGGAATTCACACCAAAACATGGATGTCGCCCGAGTTTTCCGCGCTCTACGAAAAGTATCTCGGCAATTGGGAGGAGAACCTGACGAACGAGGATTTCTGGCGGCGCGTCATCGACATTCCGGATAGCGTGTTTTGGGAGACCCATCAGAAGTTGAAAGCGCGGCTCGTGGAGTTCGTGCGCGAGCGCGTACGCATGCAGCGGGAGCGGTTGGGGGAATCGCCGGAATCGATCCGCAAGGCCAATCGTCTGCTCGATCCCGAAATTCTCACCATCGGTTTCGCGCGCCGCTTCGCTACTTATAAACGCGGGGCGCTCTTATTCAGCGATACGGAGCGACTGCATCGTTTGCTCAACGACGGCACACGGCCGGTGCAATTCATTTTCGCCGGCAAATCCCACCCGCGCGATGAAGGCGGCAAAGCCCTCATCCAGGAAGTCTACAGGTTTTCCCGCCAGGCCGGCTTCGAAAACCGCATCGTCTTTGTCGAAGACTACGACACCTATATCGCGCGCCGGCTCGTGCAGGGCGTCGATCTTTGGCTGAACAATCCCTTGCGCCCGCTCGAAGCCAGCGGCACCAGCGGCATGAAGACGCCGCCCAATGGCGGGCTCAATCTTAGCGTGCTGGATGGTTGGTGGCGCGAAAGTTTCAACGGCAACAACGGTTGGGCCATTGGCGCGGAGATCAACGACGGCACGGTGGACTTTCAGAGCGAAGTGGATTCGGCCAGTCTCTATCAGGTATTGGAGAACCAGATCATCCCACTCTACTACGCCAAGCCCGATGGCAAACTCCCGCTCGCCTGGCTTCAGCTCATGCGCGAGTCCATCCGCAGCGTCACCCCCATCTTCAACACCCATCGCATGGTCAAGGAATACACCGAGCGCCTCTACATTCCGGCAGCCGAGGCGCATCGCGGATTCTCTGGGAATGCGTGCGCCGCCGCCAGCGACCTCAGCCAATGGAAAACGCGCATGCGTAAAGATTGGCCGCAGGTGCGGATCGATGAAGTGCAGGTGGGGAATGCCGATCGGCAGAATATCCCGGTGGGCGAATCGCTTGAGCTAAGTGCGCGCGTTCATCTGGGCGCAGTGAATCCGGAGCATGTGCGGGTGGAAGCGTATCATGGCGAGGCGGAGAACGGCGGGATAAAAAACCCGGCTGTGACCGCTCTCAGCCAGTCGGGCCAGAACGGCGACGGCATTTACCTTTATCGCGGCTCGGTTCCGGCGAGTGAATCTGGCGCCTACGGCTTCAGTGTGCGCGTCATACCGACCCATCCACACTTACAGCAGGAGCACGAGCTGCGCTTAATCACCTGGTCGTAAGTTTTAGGCGCCGTCTGCGGAGGGCAGGCTGCCGCCAACCGAAACAGTCGGGCTAAAATTACGGTCTGGCCGGAGTCGGGACTGACTGAACCTTGTTAGAGGGCGTGCCGCTTGTCATTGGCGGAGCGTTGGGATTTCTGATGGGTCCGGTTGGCAAAGGCGGCGGCGTAGCCGGTCCGTTGATTTTCGCTTCCAGGAATCGCTTGCGCTGCTGCGCGTCGGCATTCTGCGGGTCGAGCTGCAGGACTTTGTTCACGTCTGCTAACGCCGCTTTAAAGTCATTCTTCGTCTGCAGAATGAAGGCGCGCACCTGGTAGTATTTCGGTTCGTCCGGTTTCAATTTGATCGCTTGCGAGTAATCCGGCAGCGCTTTGTCGTAGTCTTTCATTTGCATCTCGATGTAGCCGCGTTGCTCGAAAATATCCGCGTCGTCGGATTTCAACTTCAGTGCTTCGGAGAGATCGGCGGCTGCCTGCGGAAATTTCTGCTGGGTCCGATAGGCCGAGGCACGCTGCCGTAAAGCGGAAACCAGATTGGGCGCGTAGCGCGCCTCCAGCTGCGCCGCTTTGCGGAAAGCGGCTATGGCCTTGTCCCAATCCTTTGCCTTGGATGCCTCGATTCCTTCCTTCGTCGCGTTGGCCGCTTCCTGATTTCCCTGGGCGCGAATCGACCCGACGCTCAGCGCCAGAACGACGATGCTGAGACTCAGTATTTTCATGTAACGCATTGTTGCTCTCCTCCAATGAATACGACAGACAGATGCAGCGAACGCTACTGGCCTGTCAACCGCTCTGTTGCTCACCTCTATATTCGTTTTCCACCCCCGCGGCGGATTGCGTCGTTGGCTGGGGCGCGCCAGGCTCGTCAAGGCGCGTTATGCCATAGGCACGCCCGCTCATTTCATCAATCGTCACCACCACGCCACGCAATCGCACCTCACCGCCAGCGACGGGAAATTGCGCCGGTAAATTGGATATGAAACGCGTCACAATCGGTTCGACGGCGCGGCCAAGAATCCCATTCACTGGTCCGCACATCCCGGCATCGCAGATAAAGGCGGTGCCACCGGGGAAAATCTGTTCGTCGGCGGTCTGCACGTGGGTGTGCGTGCCTAGAACAGCGGAAACTTTGCCATCGAAGAACCGGGCGAGCGCGATCTTTTCGCTCGTGGTTTCGCCGTGCACGTCCACGATAATATTCGTCGTCTCCGCGCGCATGGTTTCGACCGCGGCCGCAGCGACGTGAAAAGGATTTTCCAAAATCGGCAGCATGAATGTGCGGCATTGCACGTTGATCACACCCACCTTTCCCTTCGGCGTTTCCAGCACGATCGCGCCGTGACCGGGGGCGCCTTCCGGATAATTGATGGGCCGGAGGAGGCGCGGCTCAGTCGCGATGAACTCGCGAGTATCCTTCTGGTCCCAGATGTGGTCGCCCGTCGTGATTACGGCCACGCCCGCGCGCAAGAGGTCGATCGTGATCTTGCCCGTGATGCCGCGGCCGCCGGCCGCGTTCTCGCCATTGGCCACGACGAAATCGATGCCGTATTTTTCTCTCAACCGCGGCAACCGCGCGATGACGGCGCTCCGGCCCGGCTCGCCCACGATGTCGCCGAGGAAGAGAACAGTGAGCACGGGCGCAGCCTATTCGTCGCCGCTCAGGCGCGCAGCAAAAACTTGCGCAGCAATTTCCATCCTGTAGCGGCGGTCTGTGACCGCCGAACGTTTGGAATCAGCCCGCTCTTCCGGCGGTCAATTAGACCGACGCTACAGATAAGAGCCCCGCGCAGGACAAATCGTGTAAGATCAAATTCGATGTGGACGATGCTGCGGTTTTGGATCTGTCAGCTGCTTTTTGTGTTGTGCGGGACCGCCTTGTTGCCCGCGGAAAACCTTAGCCCGCTGGCGCCGAAGCCGCGCTGGCAAACATTGGCGCGATATCAGGAAACAACTTCGCGCGCTGATTTCACCCGCTTGCTCGACACGGTCTACGCGACTCGTGGCTACGGTGATCTCATCCAGATCGGCGAGCACTCCGCGCGCATCGTGCAAGACCGTGATGCGAATAAGATCTTCGAACTGCGCTTCAGCGAGGAAAAATTGCGCAAGCTTCCCGCGCAATATTGGCGGCGGTTCGACGCCTTGCCTCCAGGGACTAAACCGCTCGCGCATCTCAATGTCGCGCTCGATCCCGGACACCTCGGCGGCCGCTGGTCGAAAATGGAGGAGCGCTGGTTTCAGGTCGACGACAAAGCGCCGGTGGAAGAAGGCGAACTCACCTGGCGCGTGGCCACAATCCTCGCTCCGAAACTTCGCGCGCTCGGTGCGGATGTGACTTTCGTGCGACGGCACGATCATCCCGCGACGCCGAAGCGTCCTGACAATTTTCGCGAGATCGCCAAAGCGGTGCTGGCGAAAACTGGCGTGACCGAGCCGCAGGAAAATTACGAAAACTCCGCTGACGAAAACAAAGAGAAAACAATCCGCTGGCAAAGTGAACTGATCTTTTATCGGCAAAGCGAAATTCGTTATCGCGCCAAACGAGTGAACGAAATCCTTCAGCCCGATCTCGTGCTCTGCCTGCATTTCAACGCTGAAAGCTGGGGTGACCCGAAGAATCCGACGTTGATCGATAGCAATCACTTCCATGTGCTCGTGAATGGGTCCTATCTGCCGGACGAGCTGGAACATGATGACGAACGTTTCGAAATGATTCGGCGCCTGCTCAGCCGAGCTTACGAGGAAGAATTGCCCCTGGCGGATGCGATGGCGGCGACCTTTGCCAACAAGACAGGATTGCCGCCTTATCAATACACGGCCGACACTGTGGGAAAAGCAGGCACGAGTGGCTACGTTTACACGCGCAATCTTCTGGCCACGCGCGTGTATCGCTGCCCCGTCGTTTACTTCGAGCCTTACGTCATGAACAGCAACGAAGCGTACGCGCGCATCGAAGCCGGCGATTACGAAGGCACGCGCGAGATCGGTGGCGTGCAACGCCCGAGCATTTTTCGCGAGTACGCGCAAGCCGTCGCGGATGGCCTCGCGGAATATTGCCGGAGCGTGCGCCAGGCGGACGCACCATTCTGTAGCGGCGGTCTGTGACCGCCGAGCGCGCCATGTGACAGAGATTCAGCGCTCACAGAGCTCGGCTACAGCTGCTCTACCGCTTCGCCGATATCGCTCATGGTTACGTCGCAGGAAAGGTAAGCTTCACCGATCTTCGGTGTGACAACGAACCGCACTTTGCCGCCTTCAAATTTTTTGTCGCGCCGAACGGCGTCGAAGATCTTCTCACGAGAAATGTCCGGTTGTAACCGGGTCGGCAGCTGCAAATCGTTGAGCAACTCCGTCACCTCATCGCGTTGTTCATGCGGAAGCTTCGCTCGTTTTACCGAAACATTGCACGCGGCGACCATGCCGAGGCTGACGCAGTCACCGTGCGAAATCTGAAAATCGCTCGCGCCCTCGATGGCGTGCCCGACGGTGTGACCGAAATTGAGCAGGGCGCGTTCGCCGGCAACCTCGCGATCATCGATCGAAACGATCCGCGCCTTGATTTTGATATTGCGCGCAATCAACTCGTCATCCCGAGCGAAGTCGAGGGATCCCGTGGCGCTACCTTTGAGGTAACTTCCTCGGGATCCCTCGTCTCCGCGGAGTTCACCCTGAGCGAGTCGAACGGGCTTCGCTCGGGATGACACGCGTAATGCCGCGAACATCTCCGCATCTCGAATGATCGCATGCTTCACGATCTCGGCGTAACCCTGCCGCAGCTCGCGCGCGGGCAATGTTTTTAGCGTCTCGGTATCGGCAATGACGAGCGCAGGATGGTGAATGGCCCCGACGAGATTTTTCCCTGTGTTCAGGTTCACGGCGGTCTTGCCCCCGATGGAACTATCCACCATCGCCAGCAGCGTCGTTGGAATTTGCACGTGCGGAATTCCGCGGTGGAAAATCGCCGCGACAAAACCGGAGAGATCGCCCACTACGCCGCCGCCCACCCCGATAATAACCGAGGTGCGATCGAACTCTGACATTTCACCGCAAATTCGCTCGACCTCGCGCAACGATTTCGAGTTTTCGCCTGGTCGAATGACGATCGTTTTCACCTTGAATTGTGCGCGCGCAAGACTCGCTTCGACCCGCTCGAGCAGCGCGCCCGGAATGTTTGCATCGGCAATGATGGCGGCGTGATTTCCGCGCACCATTTTTCGCGTGAGCGATCCCGTTTGCTCGATCAGGCCGCCGCCGAGATACGCCGCGTAGCAGAAATTTGCGCCGCGAATCTCAATCGTCTGCGAGTTCATTTGGACTTTCGCGCGCGATTCTGTTTATTTTTACCATGGCCGATCCTCTGGAGCCGACACCCGGCCCATCACCGTCGCCGCCCGGGCCTCCGCCGGAGCCGATTCCACCGAACCCCAACCCGCCGCCTGACAACCCGCCACCCATCATGCAAGATACAAGTGTGACGACCAATTCCACCGGTTTGCCTTCCAACGTCGCGGCCGCGCTGGCCTGCTTTCCGCTCGTCGGCGGCATCATCTTTTATCTCCTGGAGAAACGCGACAGTTTCGTCCGTTTTTACGCCATGCAATCGATCATCTTCGGTGGGGCCTGGCTGCTCTTCAATATCCTCTCCGCCATTCTCCATGGCATTCTCTGGTCAATACCAGGCATCGGCCCGTTCTTCGGGACGCTCTGGACGTTCCTCGCCGCGGTCGTGCACCTCGCTCTCTTTATCATCATGATCATCGCCATGGTAAAAGCCTTCTCCGGCTTGCGCTGGGATATTCCCTACGTCGGCCCGATGGCGCGCAAACAGGTCGGCGAGTAATCGCGCTCCGTCATCCCGAGCGGAGCCGATTCGACTCACTCCATTCGCCCGAGGTAAACTCCGCGAAGTTGAGGGATCCCAAAGCGCTAACGGAAAGATTTCGTAGCGGGATTCCTTGACTACCGCGCAGAACGACGAGCGTGGACCGCGCCGTCACCTTCGATCCCATCGCGCCTAGTCTTTCACGGCCATGGGCGCCGTCGTCCGCGCGCTTGTGGGGACGTTTTCCCGAGCTGCCGCCAGATGATTCCGGCGACGATAACGAGAAGAATCGTGCCGAGCGGTCCGCCGAAATCGCCCCAGAGCGGATTTTTTTGCAGCAGAAACATATAGGACAGACCGCCCAGCGAGTTCAAAAGGCCGTGGGCGAAAGTGGGAAGGAAAACGCTGCCGAAGCGCAACCGCAGGTAGCCGAGCGCGATCGCGACGGCGAGAACTTGCAGGAAGTGGCAAAGAAGGGCTGCGGCCAAATTCGCCTTTATAATGGTCGGATCGAGCAGGCCAAAATAAACGAGCGGCGCTTCCCATAGGAACCAAATGAAACCCGACACGAGAAGCGCGCGCTTCTCGCCTAACGAGAGTAATTGGGGAAGGAGAAATCCGCGCCAGCCGAATTCTTCGGCAAAGGCGAACAGGCAAAAAATGATGAGGAAAAGGGGAAACGTGCTCAGTAATCGAGTGAGATTGGCTGAGCCGGGAGCAATGCCCAACCAGCCCGTGGCCAAAGCAACAGCCGTAAACAAACCAACGACCGCAAGCACGGTGACGAAGACCGAGACGTACGCGGGAAACGAACCCGTGCGCCAGCCAATTGCTCGGAACGATTGGCGCGAAAAAATCAACATTGCCAGCATTGCCGCGAGCAAAACGCTCAGCTGCGCCACACTCGCGGCGATACCGGCAGATTGCGGATCGCGGAGCATGCCGGAATCGCGCGCATGCCTTGCCCAGAGCGCTCCGAGAACTATAGCCGTAATGGTAAAGGCTAGAATCGCCGACCAGTTTCCTCGCGATCTTTGCGTTGCGTCGTTTGGGACGGCGTGAGAAGCATCTGCCATTTAATGAATGTTCCGCCGCGTTCTAACCACGTGATGAAGAAATTGCCAGCGCGACGGTCCCGTTGTTTCGAGCCGGGCCGACATTTGTCTGCGCGCGCGTAATGACGACACCACAACGCGGGGCACTTACGCCAGCAACTTAACTATGACCTCTGTGAGCACGAGCTGCTGGTCGAGTTGTGTCGTGACCAGTTGCAAATTTGCCTGCAGGCAGGCTTCCATTCCTTCTACCAGTTTCTTCGTGGTGAATCGGTGCGCGTTCATGGCAGCGATGCCGAGCACGTATCCGTTGATCGCTCCATCTTTTTTGCGCGGCAAATGTTCCGTCGCTTCCGCTGGCAGCCGATTAAGGGTGGAGATGAACGCGAAGGGCGCGTGTGGACGCGGCAGACGATGTCGCTCCATCAAATCTTTCGCGAGAAGAAGATTGCGGATAGTCGGCAATAGTGTGGCCAACAAAATGCCGATGGCGGTTTCGCCCTGATCGAGCAGATCACGCACGAGCCGGAGTGCCCGCGTGATATCGCGCAGGGCCAGCGCATTCCCGAGCTCGAAAATAATCGCCGTGCGCGAAACCGGCACCAGCTCGCGCACCTGCGCGGCGGTGATCGCCCCGGCCGGGGCGTAAAGCGAAAGTTTTTCCAGTTCGTTCGCGACGGTGCGACTGTCGCCGCCGGTGGAGAGGACGAAAAGCTCGAGCGCTTCATCCTCGAAGCTCAATGCGCGTTTCCGTGCTTCCTGGCGCGCAATCTCCGCCGCGCTTTCCTCCCAGCCACTGCGATTCAAATCCGGCTCATCGAAAACCTTCAGTTCCGCGATTTTCACCAGCGTCTTGTAAAAGGATCGCCGCTTGTCGGGATTGACCGCGCTGATCAGAAAAGTCACGTCGTTCGGCAGATCGCTTTGCAGCATTGCGGCCAGCTCCTCCAGCGGCTCCAGCACCGAGTTGGATTTTCCTCTCACATCGTCGGAAATGAAGTTCGCGCTTTTAAGCCACACCAGTTTTCCGCCGAAAAACGGCAGAGTTTGCAGCGCAGCAATGGTGGAACGGATGGCATTGGCTGCTGCCTCGACGTTGTCCGCCGCGCCATCAATCGTCTCCAAACCGAAATCTCCCGCGCTGGGCGGCGTTAATTCCCTTGCCAACTCGGCCGCTTCCCGTTTCACCGTCGCTTCATCGGAACCAACAATCGCGTGCACCGCCCCGCGTTTCGTTTTTGCTTTGACCATTCGAGCGTTACTCTCGCCCATTCCCGAGCTGCGCGGCAAGCAGCGCCCGTTGCACGGCGTGTCGCACGCGAATTGTCACCTGTATAACGCGATACAATCGAGAAAGATCGTCGTAGCCGGAATCCGGAGCGCGGGTTTCCAAACGGCGCTTTGCTTCCGCCGCAGCCGTTGTTAGACGATCAAGTATTGATTCAACTCCCGCACCTGATTCACCTGGTTCGATTGCCCGTTTGATCAGTGAGAAGAATGTGCCTTTCTGATGCGGCGCTGAAATGAACGAATCGACCATTGGCATGATCTTGGTCGCCACCGTCTTTTTTGCGGCGCTGCTCAGCTGTCCGACGACCGTTCGTGTTTCTTTCAGCACATTTTCAAATTGGCGCCAATACTCCTGGCCGTAGCGCCGGCTGAAATCGGCGGCCAGGCCTTCCGAATCAGCGCGCAGATCTTCGGCCGAAGTGAGCAGCGGCGGATCGCCCGGTTTGGCATCGAACAGGCGATAGGCGTTCGTGCCTGGCTGCACAAAACTCACCGCCTGCTCCCGCGCAGCCGGCGTCGGATCGATCGACATGAAGGAACAGAGCAGGTCCATTAATTCGCGCGGATGGCGCAGCGCCTCCGCAAACGCCACGGTCAACGCCGGCCACGGCCAATAGCGCAGTCGCGTCGTAATCGCGCGGTAAACGAGCGCGGTTTCATCCAGCGAAATAGGCAGTGGCACATCCTGGTATTCCATTCCGGAAAGCGATGCTTCGAGGAGATCGCGCGTGACGAACACAAATCCGGGGTCTCGCAAAAGCGGCAATAGCTGCTCGAGCTGGAAAACGTCGCGCGGAGATTTCCAGCCCCATTTCTCCTGCACCGCATCCATCTCCTGCACGACGCGATGCGTCGACGGCAGATCGATCTTACCGTCTGGTCCGTAAATCATGGGTGACCATTCATGCTTCAGCGGATGCGGGCTTGATCCCATGCAAATGCCGAGCGCGCGCAAACATCCCGCGATGAGCGAAGTCCCGCCGCGCCCGACGCCCAGCACGATGACCGTGCGCACCTCGCCGAGGTCGCGGTTAAGAATCGCGTGTTTCATTTTATCGAAGCCGGGGCAAGACTTTCGTACGCCGACTTCGTGGCATGATCCTGCAAATATTAACCCACGCCAGGCGACACTAAACGCGCGAACGTCGCCGCCCGTTATTGCGCGTGTACTTCACTGGCCGCCGCTTCGGCTCGATCTTGGAAAGACCAGTCCCGCTTTTCACTTCCATGATTTGGTCGCGCAGAAGCGCCGCACGCTCGAACTCCAGATTCGCCGACGCCCGTTGCATTTCATCCTCCAGCTCACGCAACAGCTCCGTCAGATCAAAGTTACCGCCTACTTCATTGATGACAGACGACGCAATCTCGCGCCCGCGCAGAATCGTGTGCAAGCTCTCTTGCACCGCGCGCCGCACCGTCTGCGGCGTGATCCCGTGAGTTTGGTTGTACTCCACCTGCTTGGCGCGACGATATTCCGAAATCGAAATCAGCGCCTGCATGCTATCGGTCATGATATCGGCGAAGAGAACGACTTCGCCGTTGATATGTCGCGCTGCTCTTCCTGCCGTTTGAATTAGCGAAGTCTGGCTGCGCAGAAAACCTTCCTTGTCTGCGTCAAGAATACAAACCAACGATACTTCTGGTAGGTCGAGACCTTCTCGAAGCAGATTGATTCCGACAAGAATGTCGAAGTCAGCCGCGCGCAGCCCACGCAATATCTCTACTCGCTCAATCGTATCGATATCGCTGTGCAAATAACGCACCTTTAGTCCGACATCGCGCAAGTAGTCGGCCAGATCTTCTGCCGTCCGTTTAGTTAAAGTGGTTACGAGGACGCGTTCTTGTTGTTCCACTCTTTGCCGGCATAGTTCGATAGTATCGTCGATCTGGTTCTTCAATCCCCGAATCGTGATCTTCGGATCAAGCAATCCCGTTGGACGAATAATCTGCTCTACTACCAGTGGTTTGCCCGGTGTGTGCACATCGAATTCCTCCGCCCCCTCATCCGTCCGCGACAGTTGTAGGGCATGTGTTCCGCCTGCCGCAGGCAAGCGATGCCCTTGCCCCACCGATTCGCCCGGCAACACAAACGGCACCATCTCATCCTCCCCGATCCGCGCCCGCTTGTGCGGTACATATTCCTTGTTCCCCACTACACTATTCCGAATCTCAAACTCAGCCGGTGTCGCGCTGACATAGATGATCTGGTTCGTCAGCTTCATGAACTCGTCGAAGTTCAGTGGCCGGTTATCCAGCGCGCTGGGCAACCGAAATCCATATTCGACCAGGACCGTCTTGCGCGATCGATCGCCCTCATACATCCCGCCGATCTGCGGGATGGTGGCATGCGATTCGTCTACTACCAGAAGGAAGTCTTTCGGAAAAAAATCAAGTAAAGTGAAGGGCCGCGATCCCGGCGATCGTCCGCTCAAATGCCGCGAGTAGTTTTCTATCCCATTGCAGAAACCCATTTCCTGCAACATTTCCAGATCATATTCCGTTCGCATCTTCAGTCGCTGCGCTTCAAGGAGTTTGCCCTGCGATTCCAGCACTTTAATTCGATCGTCCAGCTCGGCTCTAATTGTCGTTAGTGCTCGGTTCAATTTATCCGCGGGAGTGACGAACTGCTTGGCCGGGAAAAAGGTGATCACGCTAAGGGCTTCTCGGGCATGACCGGTCAGCGGATCGAAGCGGGTAATCGCATCAATCTCGTCACCGAAGAATTCGACCCGCACTGCATCCTCATCCGCCGTTGCCGGATAGATTTCGACGACGTCGCCGCGCACCCGAAATCGACCGCGCGAGAAGTTCATGTCGTTACGCTCATAGAGCATGTCTACCAGCCGACCCAGGACAGCTTCACGTGAGGTATGCTGACCACGTTTTACCGTCAGCAGCATGCGCTCGTAATCTTCCGGCGACGTGATACCATAGATGCACGACACACTGGCAACGACGATGACATCGCGCCGGCTGAGTAGCGCGCTCGTAGCTGATAACCGGAGTCGCTCGATCTCTTCATTAATCGACGAATCCTTTTCGATGTAAGTATCCGACCGTGGGATATAAGCTTCAGGCTGGTAGTAATCGAAGTAGCTCACGAAATACTCGACCGCATTTCGCGGAAAGAACTGCTTAAACTCGGAGTAAAGCTGGGCCGCCAGCGTCTTATTGTGCGAAATGACAAGGGTTGGTCGGTCGATCTCTCGCACCACATTCGCGACGGTGAACGTCTTTCCCGAACCGGTCACCCCAAGCAGCGTCTGGTGCCGATTGTCGGCCGCGAGCGACTTGGTTAGCTTCGCGATCGCCTGCTCCTGATCGCCGCGCGGCGTGTAATTCGATTCGAGCTGAAACGCCATCGATCAGGCTAGCATTGCCGGCAATGTTTGGCTTGAGAAAGATAGAGGAAAGAGCACAGTTCTTGAGCGGTAAGGCCTTCCCGTTTATGTCCGCGGACATCGCATCCGATCTCAAGCTGGAGATCGCGCATGTTCTAACCATGGACCTGGTGGAATATTCCACCCTGCTGATCACCCAGCAGAAGCAAGTCATGGCGGACTTGAATAAAATCGTCCGCGATACGGCCCAGTTTCGTAAGGCCGAAACAAGCGGAAAGCTGATTCGGCTGCCGACAGGGGACGGAATGGCGCTGGTGTTTTTTGACGATCCCGAGGCGCCCGTCGAGTGTGCAATGGAAATCACCACCGCGACGAAGTGTCATCCCGAAATCGCGCTTCGCATGGGCATTCACAGCGGACCGGTCAGTGAAGTCGTCGATGTCAACGATCGCCGCAATATCGCCGGTGCAGGAATGGACGTGGCACAGCGGGTGATGGATTGCGGCGACGCCGGTCACATTCTGCTATCGAAACACGTCGCGGACGATCTTGGGCCTTACCCGCGCTGGCGCCCGTATCTTCACGAGCTCGGCGAATGCAAAGTAAAGCACGGGCACAGGATCTCGTTAGTCAACTTTTACACCGACCAGCTTGGCAACAGCCAGGTGCCGAACAAAGTGAAATGTGCAAGCCCACCTCCGACGGAGGAAGTCGCGCCGCCGAAGAACCGGAAGTGGCCAGTAGTCGTCGCGATAGGTGTGCCAGCCGGACTAGTGGCAGCCCTCCTTCTTGGCTTTTTTGTTTATCATTTTGCAAAGTCGCGAGTCACACCCCAGACGGCGGCCGAACCGTTCCTTGGGGAAAAATCGATCGCTGTTTTGCCGTTCGAAAACCGAAGCGAGAACAAAACCAACACCTATTTCGCCGACGGCATTCAGGATGAAATCCTCACGCGCTTGTCCAAGATCGGCGATCTGAAAGTGATTTCTCGTGCCTCAACCCAGCATTATGAGAGCGCGCCTGACAACCTGGCCGAGGTGGGCAAGCAACTCCACGTTGCCCACATCCTCCAGGGAAGCGTCCAAAAAAACGGTGACACCGTCCGCGTCAACGTCCACCTGATCAGGGCGGCGGACGATTCTCACCTTTGGGCTGAGACATTCGATCGCAAACTAACAGACATCTTTTCCGTCGAGAGTGAAGTGGCCAAGGCTATCGCGGATCAGCTACGGGTCCAGCTCACCGGTCGTGAGGAGCAAGCTATCTCGGCCAAGCCTACCGACAATGCCGAGGCTTACGACGCCTACCTGCGCGGTCTCTCTTATAGTCTAAAGACTGGACTCAGCCCCGCCGACCAGCTTGCCGCTCGAAGTTACCTGAAAGAAGCGGTGCGATTGGATCCAAAGTTTGCGCTCGCCTGGGCTTTGCTCTCACAGGTGGACGGCGTCGGCTACGTTATGTTGTTTCTTCAACCTACGTCCGCACTGCGGGAAGAAGCGCGCCAGGCCGCAGATACCGCGCTTGATCTGCAGCCGAACCTTGCTGAAGCGTTACATGCCAAGGGATGGTATCACTACGGATGCTTGAAGGATTACGACACGGCCGTGCGTTATTTTCAACAGGCACGGGAGCTCTTGCCGAATAGCAGCCAGATTCCTGAAGCGCTGGCCTACGTCGCACGCAGACGTGGCGAATGGGAGCTAAGCGAGACCTATTTTAGCGAAGCGGAGCGGATTGATCCGCGCAACGTTTCCCTGCTCAGCCAGCACGCCTTTTCCTACATCTTTCTCGGTCGCTTCCCGGAAGCGCTCCAGAAGCTCGACCAGGTGCTCGATATCACGCCGAACGATGCCGGCGCCATCGCGGAGAAAGCGCTGATCGCGCAAGCCGAAGGTGATCTGCCGCGGGCGTGGACGTTGCTCGCTCCGCTGCATCCGGCGGCGGATGACCCATTCACTCTGGAAGCACAAGTTTACCAGGCAATCCTTGAGCGTCGTCCCGAACGAGTCATACCCCAACTCAGCGAAATACTTGCGAATCCCGATGCGGCACTTGGCTATTTGAATGCCGAACTGCGCTTCTGGTTGGGCTGGGCCCAGGATCTGGCCGGAGACCATCAGGGTGCACAGGAAACCTGGCGACAAACGCGTAGCGAGCTGGAAGGTTTTCTCAAAGAACAGCCGGACAATTACGTGCTTATTGGAGACCTCGCGCTAACCAATGCTGCTCTTGGAGACAAGGCTGTCGCCATGAATCTCGCCAAACGCGCCATGGCGGCCAGTCCGATCGAGAAAGATGCCATGGACGGTGCGAATCCAATGGAGGTACTCGCGCGCGTTGCGGCGCAGACAGGAGAATCCGACCGCGCCATTGTCGCTTTGGAAAAAGTGCTTTCAATACCAGGCGCCGGGGCGTGGGCCTTAAACATACCGCTTACGCCCGCCCTTCTCCGGCTCGATCCGATGTTTGATCCCCTTCGTACCGATCCGCGCTTTCAAAAAATCGTCGCTTCAACTGTAGGATCGAAATAGGAAGCGACTCGCTACCGCGGCGCAGCCGTAACCACGCAGCGATAGGACAAAGGCGCGCTTCCAGCTTTGTCGCACGGGCTACTAACCCGCGCCGCACGAACGACGAACTCTTCAAGGGCGCATTCATCCCCCGCCGGCGTGGCCTTTGCCCGCGCCGAGATCGTTAGATGTGTTGTAACGAGACTAAGGAGCGGAAGAGACTTCGCCCATTCCAGGCGAAATCGCCTCGTCTGATCACTGCTCCGCTTCTGCGAACTATTGTCTGCCTGTTTGGCGGCCTGTCCTTTTTGCTGCTTTGCCTTGTTATTTCTGCGTCTGTTTCTGCGCCGCTTGTTTCTGAACTGCTTTCGGAGATTTATCGCCCATGCCATCAACTTAGCACCATTTCCCTCGACTCGCCCCGGGATGGCTATTTCCCAGATTGATGCTATACTTTTCAATGTCCAAGAAAGTCACATTTTCGCGTCGCGCCCCCGATATTATTACCGAAGAACTAGTCGGAGCGCTCTCTTCCAGGGCCTCCTTTGAGTTCAAGCCTTTATTCGACCTCATTCTCCTCAATCTCCGCGAACGAAACGCTGCCAGCGGCGGGGAAGAGATGTTGCGCCTTCGCGCCTACGAAAGGCTTCAAAATCTGGTTAGTCAGGGCGCGGTCAACCGAACGGTCACGGGAATCACGAAAAAGTACAAAGGCGTTGCCCCGCGCCTGCGGGCGCTAAGTGCTGAAATGAAGGTTTTGCGTGCCGAGTTCGTTGAGCGTGCTCGCGCCAAGGCTGCCGCTGCCGCCTGATCCCTTTTATTTCGATAGGCTGGCATACGCGCTGCTTAAAAGGGATACGCAGCGCGGAAGTCACAGAAACGCATTTAAAAATTACCGTCGAGTTCCGCCGCTAGCGAGGCGCGATCATTTATGATGGCGCCTTCTTTTTTGACTCTTCCAGATTTCCCGAGGGCGCATTACGCTCCTCCTTCGCCCGAGCGGCTACGTTTGCGAGGCGACTCGCATGATTGCAACTTGAATCACCCGCGATCGAAGGTGTAAAAGCTGTTTATCGCAGAGCGCGCAATCACAATGTCGGCCGCCGCCGCGACATGAGTTCTTTCGTCAGCCAATTGAAACAACGGCGCGTGTATCGCGTCGCGATTGGCTATGCCATCGCGGCCTGGCTGGCGGTGCAGATTGCGGCAACCGTGCTGCCGGCATTTCACGCGCCCGAGTTTGTCCTGCCGGTGCTGATCGTCCTGCTCGGCGTCGGCTTTCCGGTTGCGTTGGTGCTGGCGTGGGCTTTTGATGTCACTCCAGCAGGAATTGAGAAGACGCCGGAAGGAACGGGAGCCTCCGCGGCTAAGAATTTACGATACGCCTGGGCGCTGGCGGGAGTTGGATTGCTGGTCGCGGCGACCGGCGTCGGCGCCTACTGGTTCTGGCATTACCCGCGAACAAAGCGCGCGACTGAACCGGGCGTAGCTTCGGAAAACTCGGTTCCGGAGAAAGGCGCAGACGCGACGGAGCACGTTACGCCACAAAAATCGGTTGCGGTTCTGCCTTTTGAAAGCCTGAGCGACGACAAGAACGCGGCTTACTTTGCCGACGGCGTTCAGGATGAAATCCTGACCAAGCTTGCCGGCGTGGCCGATTTGAAGGTGATCTCCCGAACATCGACCGCGAAATACAAAAGTAAGCCGGAAGACTTGAAAACGGTCGCGCAACAGCTCGGCGTCGCAAACGTGCTGGAAGGCACTGTGCAAAAGGCGGCCGATAAAGTGCGGGTGAACGTGCAACTGATCGATGCCCGCGCTGATTCGCACCTATGGGCTAAGACGTACGACCGCGACATCAAGGACGTCTTCGCCGTGGAAAGCGAAGTGGCGCAGGAGATCGCTGATATCTTGCAGGCGAAGCTTTCGCCGGCCGAAGCTAACACGCTTGCGACCGCTCCGACGAAAGACCCTGCGGCATATGACCTTTTTTTGAAGGGTGAGTACGAACATCGCGCCGCTCTCTCCGCGCAGACACTAGAGCAATTCGACCAGGCGGCTGCGTGGTATAAGGAGGCAATCGCGCGCGATCCGAATTTCGCGCTTGCCATCGCACAACTAGTCGTGTGCCGCATGCGCCGTCATTGGTTGGTCGAATCGTTGAACGAATCGGAGTTAATCGAAATCGGAAGAATGGCGAAAGACGCTCTAACACTTGCGCCCAATCTCGCGGAAGCGCACGTCGCGCTCGGCGTTTTTCATTACTATGGGTTTCGGCAGTACGAGCCGGCTTTAACTGAGTTCCGACGTGCGATCGAACTGCAACCTAACAACTCTCAGGCGCTGCAGTTTGTTGCTTACGTGCACCGCCGCCAGGGAAATTGGGATCGCACTTTGGATGAGCTGGGAAAATCGCTGGAACAAGACCCGCGCAATGCCTCGATCACGGGAAATCTCGCCCAGACTTATTGTTTCCTGCGTAGGTGGAAAGAAGCCGAGAGCACGGCTCGACATACCCTGACAATCGATCCGCACGAAGCCACCAGCATGAATATGTTGCTCGTGAGTTGCTTGAACCGCAGCGGTGATGAGCGGGAAGCTCTTCGAGTGCTCTCTACCTTCCCCTCCGATGACCTCCTGCTTCCGAACAGTGGCACTTTGGTAATGGTGATTGGCCGTCGCGCCGAAACCTTTGTCCTAAACCGGGATTTCAACGCTGCATTAAAGGAATGGGAGAAAGGCCTCAAGCCGGCGCGCGATGAAAAGCAACGCCTGTCGGCCAAAACGGCCATTCGTGTATTGGCCGGGGACTTTAATGGAGCACAAGCTGAGGCCGACAAAGCCCGCCTCTTATTGGAGGCGAGACTGCGTGAACACCCAGGCGAAGTCCGTTCGATGAGGGCGTTGAGCTGGGTTTATCTAGCCCTGAACCGCAAGGAGGACGCGACCAATATCGCCCGACAGGCGCTCGAGTTACTGCCTCCCGATAAAGACGCGGTGCTTGGTCCTGCGAATCTGGCCGGCCTGGCCGAGATTCAGGCGCGGACTGGCGCGACCAGCGAAGCAGTGAGCACTGTCCGGCGGATGCTCTCCATTCCTGCCGGCGAGATCGTATCCATTGCACGCCTGAAAATCGATCCCGTCTGGGACCCGATCCGCAACGATCGCGGCTTCCAGGAACTGCTGGTAGGCAAGGAACTAGTCGGGCCTGGTAAGTAGATGAACCCGAGCAAATTTTTCGCCGAGCTGAAACGACGTAACGTTTACCAGGTCGCGGTCGCTTACGCGGTGGTTAGTTGGTTGCTGATCCAGGTCGCGACTCAAGTCTTTCCGTTCTTTAACATTCCCAACTGGGCGGTGCGGCTGGTCGTCTTACTGCTTATCCTCGGGCTTCCCGTTGCCCTGGTTCTCTCCTGGGCGTTCGAAATCACACCCGAAGGTATCAAGCGGGAATCGGAGATAGATCCTACCAAGTCTGTTACACGAAAGACGGGGCGCAAGCTCACTGCTCTGATTGTTGTGTTGATGGCTGCAGCGGCTGGGCTAATGGTCTTTCGCTTTGTCCGTTCGCACTCCGGCACTGAAGAGGGCAAACAAACCGCACTCGCCGCTCCAATCGAGAGCAAATCGATTGCAGTTTTGCCCTTCGAAAACTTAAGCGAAGAAAAAGCGAATGCCTACTTTGCCGACGGTATCCAGGACGAGATCCTGACGCGCCTATCCAAGATCGCCGATCTTAAAGTCATCTCGCGCACCTCGACCCAGCATTACAAAAGCGCGCCGGAAAACCTGCCTGAGATCGCCAGGCAACTTGGCGTCGCCCACATCCTGGAAGGAAGCGTGCAGAAGAGCGGGGAGGTCGTGCGCGTAAACGTGCAGCTGATCAAAGCGGCCAATGATTCCCATCTTTGGGCCGATACCTTTGATCGCAAACTAACTGACATCTTTTCGGTTGAGAGTGAGGTGGCAAAGGCCATTGCTGACCAATTGCGGGCGCACCTCACCGGTCGCGAAGAGCAAGTCATTGCGGCGAGACCGACGGAGCATCCGGAGGCGTACGATGCTTACCTGCGTGGCCTCGCTTACACTCTTAAATCGGTAGTTACGCCTGCCAACGCTCTTGGCGCACAGAAATATCTCAGGGAAGCGGTGAGATTGGATCCACAATTTGCGCTCGCCTGGGCGCTGCTCTCAAACGTCGATGCGTTCGGCTACGTCACAACCCTTCCAGCAACGGTCGCT
>JBBRAF010000021.1:0-52011 GCA_038207045.1 Chthoniobacterales bacterium | reverse complement strand
CAAGTTATACGTTGGGAATCTTTCGTTCAATACGACAGAGACCGACCTTCAGGACCTCTTCGCGCAGGCTGGTGCTGTGCAGGATGTCATGCTTATGCAGGATAAATTCACGGGCAAGTCGCGTGGCTTCGCTTTCGTGACGATGACGAACGAGCAGGATGCGCAAAACGCCATCCAGCAGTTCAATGGCAAGACCGTGGAAGGTCGCGCGCTGACCGTGAATGAAGCGCGCCCGCGCGAAGCTCGTCCGCAAGGCGGTGGTGGCGGCGGCTACGGCGGTGGCGGTGGTGGCCGCAGTGGCGGTGGCGGTGGTGGCGGATATGGCCGCGGCGGTGGCGGTGGGGCCGGCGGCGGCGGCGGCTATGGCCGCGGTGACCGCGGCTCACGCTAAGCAGTTTTAACTGCGGCGTCGCCAGCGGTAGAACAGCACCAACAGCGCAGTTTCGAGAAAAGCGTCAGGCCGTAAGGTCCGGCGCTTTTTTATTTTCCTAACGAAATTCGGCCGCGAGAAGCGGCTGCGCCGCAGGGACAATCCGATCTAATTTCTGAAACCCATACCCTTATGCCAGACGAACAAAACGAAAATTCGCAATCGAGTGACCAGACGCCGCAGCAAACAAGCGAGAACATCGAGATCCCACCGATTTCAAAACCGGCGGCAGGAGCGGCTGCCGGCGCTTTCGTGGGCAGCGTGGCCGGGCCGATCGGCGCGGTCGTGGGCGGAGTGGTCGGCGCCATCGCCGGTAAATCGATCGCTGCTCGTAAACCGGTAACGGAGACCGCGGCCAAGGCGATCGGAATTGGTGCTCCCCGTCCACGGAGCGGTGGAAAATCCGCCAAGTCCGGTAAATCGTTGCGTGGAAAATCTCGAGGAAAAGCAAAGCTGACTGCTAAAAAGCCGTCGCAGCGAGCAAGCAGCCGAAAATCCGAAAGTCGTTCCCGGAAGAGAAAACCGCAGGCGAGGCGTGGCAAAGGTTCGGGCAGCAAAGGCCGAAAGATGAGTTCACGTCGTGGCGCAGCGATCAAACGCGGCGGCAAGCCGTCAGGCCGAACGGCACGGAAGAGTGGCGGTTCCTCCCGCAAGAGTGCGGGCAGCCGCTCTCCTCGTCGCGGGAAGGCTACCGGGCGAGGGAAAACGCGGGTAGCTGGCCATGCGCGTTCGCGTCGTGGCACTGGTGCTCGCCGCAAGCGCTAGCGTGGGCAGGGCTGGATTCGAACCAGCGAAGGCGTAAGCCAGCAGATTTACAGTCTGCCCCGTTTGGCCACTCCGGAACCTACCCATGACGCGATTGCAGGGCGACCACTTCGGTTGCCCGAGGGTGGGCAGGTGGAGCGCCCGCCCTACAAACATCCAGCGATGATAGAGGCGTCCGTGAACGCTCGCAAGTGAGGCTCAACGGCCATAAAACTGGGCAATTTTATCGACGACAAAACGCTGCGCATCGCGGCTGAGCTCAGGATAGATTGGCAGCGCGAGCGTTTCGGCAGCGGCCCGTTCTGCTTCCGGAAAATCGCCGCGATCGTATTCGAGATAGGAAAAGCATTCCTGCAAGTGCAACGGAACCGGGTAGTAGATTTCGGTGCCAATCTCGTTCGCGGCGAGATGCGCCTTTAAATCGTCACGTCGCTCAGCACGGACGACGAATTGATGATAAATGTGATGGTCTTGCACACGATCGCGATACGGCTCGCCCGGAGGGGTGATGTTTGAATCCAGACCATGTCGCGAAATTTCTGCACGGTAGAAATCAGCCGCCATGCGGCGCGCCGCCGACCAACCTGGCAGATGCGGCAGTTTCACGTTCAAAACAGCCGCCTGCATTTCATCGAGCCGAAAATTTCCGCCGACAAACTGATGGTGATAGCGCGGCTCCATGCCGTGTTGACGGCATCTTCGTATACGCGTCGCCAGTTCGGCGTTGTTGCAAAGGATTGCCCCGGCATCGCCCGCTGCGCCGAGATTTTTCGAAGGGTAGAAACTCAAGCAACCAACATTGCCAATTGCTCCGGCGCGCCCATTTGCCTGCGGATATTGCGCACCAATTGCCTGGGCCGCGTCTTCGACGACGAGCAGATTATAGTCGCGCGCGATGGCCATGACGGCGTCCATGTCGCAGCACAATCCGTAAAGGTGGACCGGCATGATAATGCGAATGGTTTCGCCTCCTTGGGTCAGCAACGTGCCATTATGGCGTTTACATTCCTTTTCGATGTATTGACGTAAGGCAGCCGGCGAAATGTTGAAGGTGGCTGGGTCGATATCGACAAAGACCGGTGTGGCGCCGACGCGCGCGATGCATCCGGCAGAGGCAAAGAAGGAATAGGGCGTGGTAATGACGGCGTCGCCGGCCCCGATCTGCAACGACATGAGCACGGCGAGCAAAGCGTCAGTTCCAGACGAGACGCCTACGGCGAAATCCGCACCGGTAAATTGGCAAAGCGCTGCTTCAAACTGCTCGACCTTTGGGCCGAGAATGAATCGCTGCGTGCGGAGCACCTCGTCGATCTGTTCGCGAATGGGCGCGCCCAGAGCGCGGTATTGCTCGCTCAAATCCAGAAGCGGGACACGCACGCGAGCAGAATCGCAGCTTCGTTCTTCGGTTCAACTGCCGGCTTCACCACCGGCATTGACCAGACGTATTGGCTGCTCTACTTTCGCCCGATGTCTTTGATCCGCGGGCTTTTCTGGCTCGTCCTCTTCGCCTTTTTCACCTTCTGCTTCATTGTCCTTTTTGAATATGGGACGCACGATTTTCAAGCCGGCTTTAAAAAGGAAGGCCTGCGGGTAAAGAACTTCGTCATGGAATCGATCGGGAAAGGCAAGACGGAGAAGCCCGACAAGAGAAAGTAAGCCGCGCTTAGTTCACGAATTCGACGAAGACATCCCGCGCAACATAGCCTGCCGTGCGTGCTTCGCCGAGAAAGCGACGGATCGCCTCGCGTCCGCGCACTCCGTAGTCTCTCGTGTAATCGTTCACATACATGCCGATGAATTTCGATGCCAGCGCGTTGTCCATGTCGCGCGCGTAAGGCATCGAGTGCTGCACGGCTTCATCGCGATGCGCCAAACCAAATTCAATGCTTTCGCGCAAAATATGCGCGAGATCGCGCTGGGTGGCGGGGGCAATATCCTTTCGTAGAACGTTTCCGCCGAGAGGCAGAGGCAAGCCGGTTTTATTTTTCCACCACTCGCCAAGATCGACGAGTTTGTGAAAGCCACCGCGTTCGTACGTGAGCTGGCCTTCGTGAATGATGAGGCCGGCATCTGCGCGCCGATTTTTCACGGCGTCGAAGATTTGATCGAATGGAACCACGACATTCTCGAACTCGCCCAGGTAAAGTTGCAGGGCCAGGAACGCACTCGTCATCCTGCCGGGGACGGCGATTCTTTTGCCGCGCAGCCAATCAGCCGGATTGGTCGACTTAATCTCGTTAGCCGAAACGACGAGCGGGCCATAGCCGTCGCCCATGCTCGCGCCGCACGGCAGCAGGGCATACTTCTCCGTCACGTAGGCGTAAGCGTGGATGGAGATCGCGGATATGTGCAGCTCGCCGCGCGTGGCGCGTTCGTTCAACGTTTGAATGTCTTCGAGCTGATGGCGAAAGCGATAGCCGCGGAGGTCGATTTTCGCCGCGGCGATGGCGTAGAACATGAAGGCGTCATCGGGATCGGGAGAGTGACCGATGGTGAAAATCTCATCCGTGGCCGTTGCCATATGAGCATGACTATTCGCGCCATTGCTGGATAGCAAACGCCCGTCATCCTGAGCGAGCGCAGCGGAGTCGAAGGATCCCGTCGCGTCGCCTTTAAGGTATTTCAGCGGGATCCCTCGACTGCGCTCGGGATGGCGGCCGTTTTGTGTCTTCTGCGTGCTTGCCGTTTGCGTTGCCACTTTGCTTCCGATAACCTCAACGCCATGGCAAAATCCGCGCTCGGCAAAGGTTTGGGCGCGCTCATTGCCGCACAGCCGCCAGTTGCGCGGCGGGTGCCAGCCGACGCGCATCACGATCAGGGCATTCGCGAAGTTCCCCTCGAAACGATCACGCCCAGTCCGCTGCAACCTCGCAAGGAATTTGCCGTCGATGCACTGCAAGAGCTGGTGGAATCGATCCGGCAGCACGGGATTGTGCAGCCGCTCGTGGTGCGCGCTGTCGATGGGCGGTACGAGCTGATCGCGGGCGAGCGTCGCTGGCGCGCGGCGCAACAGGCCGGTCTTGCGCAGGTACCGGTTATCATTCGCAGCGCGAGCGATCGCGATGTGCTCGAGCTGTCGCTCATTGAGAACCTGCAGCGGGCCGATCTCAACCCCATCGAAGAAGCGCAAGGTTATGCGCGTTTGGCGAGCGAGTTTGGATTACGGCAGGAAGAGATCGCGCAAAAGGTCGGACGCAGCCGCGCCGCGGTGGCAAACGCGATGCGTTTGCTCGATCTTCACCCGCAGGTGCAAACCTGGCTGACGCAAAATCTTTTTTCCGTCGGTCACGCCAAAGTGCTTCTCGCGCTCAAAGCGCCGAACGAACAGCTGGCGGTGGCGGAGACGATTTTGCGTCGCAGCGCGACAGTTCGCGCGACCGAGAAGCTGGTGGCGCGGCAGCTCGGGTCGATCAAGCCGCGCCGTCGCCGCGCATCAATCGTTTCAATAAACACAGCAACGGTGCAGCATTTACAGGATCGCTTGCAGGAGCACCTCGGCACGCGGGTGATTTTGCATCACGGAGGAAAGCAGGGTCGAATGGAGATCGAATATTACGGCGCTGACGACTTGCAACGCATCACGCAGGTGATGGGATTGCCGGGAGAGAATTAGAACCTTTTGGGTTTCGCTCGCCTTCTTCTTCTGTCGCTCGCGCTCAGTGCCGAGCTCCGGGCCCAGCCCTTGTGGGAGAAATTCTCCGGCGGGAATGCGTTCGCCCACGTGCAAAAGCTGGTCGAGCTGGGTCCGCGTCCGGCTGCGTCTGAAGCGCTGGAGCAATCGCGCGGCTACATCAAAGTCGAGCTGGAAAAATCTGGCTGGCATGTCACCCGGCAAACCTTCACCGACAAGACCCTGCGGGGCGCGATAACATTCGTAAATCTTGTCGCTACCTTTGGCGAGAACCCGGCGCCTTCCTTTCTTCTTTGTTCGCATTACGACACGAAAGCGTTCGACACCGTGCGCTTCGTCGGCGCGAACGACGGTGGATCGAGCACCGGTTTGCTTATCGAAATGGCGCGTGTGCTCGCGAGCGAGCCGAAGCTGGCGGCGAAGATCGAGCTGGTATTTTTCGATGGCGAAGAAGCGTTCGAGAATTTCACCGAGACGGACGGGCTTTACGGAAGTCGACATTTTGCCGAGGAATTGCGGCGATCGACCGGGGCAAAGAAATTCCGGGGTGGAATATTGTTCGATATGATCGGCGACAAATCCCTTGTGGTGACGCTGCCGCCTGATTCGCCTCCGAAATTATCGCGCAATATTCTCGCGGCCGCCGACGCTTTGAAGCTGCGCGATCACTTCACCTATTTTTCGAACGGCGTCACCGACGATCACACGCCGTTAAATGCGGTCGGGATTCCGGTTATCGACCTGATCGATTTCGATTTTCCACCCTGGCACACGGCCGAAGACACTCTCGACAAGGTGAGCGCGGAGAGCCTCGAAATCGTGGGCCGGGTGGCGCTGTATGATCTGGCGCAGTTCGAGATGAAATGAATCGCACCGTCGTGCTGGTCTGTATTGCGCTTGTCGCCGGCGCACTCACGGGCGAATGGCTCTCCAAAAGACCTAGCACGCATCGGATCATCGGACGAGTTTTTCAACGCGGCCAGCTGGTGGCGATGATCGGTCATAGTGGTGTTTTCGATGACGAGCCTATGGCAGAGGGAGTACTTGGCGTTACCGCCCGGAATGCGCGTTTGAATGGAAGCGAAGTGGAGCGAGCGATGTTCGCGTTGGGCGGGCAGTTTGGCGATGCGCGGCATTTCGGCGCCGCTTTGCGAAGCAGTGGAATTTGGAAATGGCAGATGCGCCGGATGATGGCCGATCTGCTCCGCGGCGAAGAGTGGATCGAAAACGCGTTGCGAGAGCAGACGGTCGTGTCGGAGAAGGAAGCGCGGCACTATTTCGAGCAGCATCCAGCGGATTTCACGCAGCCAATGCGTATCCGTGCTCGTCACATTTTTTTGGCCGCACCCGAAGGCAGCGTAAACGCAGAAGAAAAGCGCGCGGCGATGGAGGAGATCGTCGCTCGACTTGATCGAGGCGAAGATTTTGTCGCGCTGGCAGCGGCAATTTCCGAAGATGAAGCGACGAAATCGCGCGGTGGTGACTTGGGTTTTGTGGCGGCAGATCGTGTCCCGCCCGAGTTTTGGGGCGCGCTAGAGGCGCAGCCGATGAATGCAACGCCGGCATTTGCGCAATCGCATCTTGGGTTTCACGCGGTACAGGTTCTGGACATCCGTTCAGCGCGAGCAATGACGTTCGAGGAGGCGCAGCCGGAGATTACGCAACTCATGGCGGGACGGAAGCGGCGCGAAGTCGTGCCGACCATTCGGGACCAGCTGACCCGTAAGGCGATGCTCGTGACCCGATGAAGGATGTTGATATTCCGCTCGTGAGACGTTAAACGCATTCTGGATAAATACTCCCCATGCCACGCAGCTTTCGCAAAAACGTAGGTGTTCTCGGCCTCGGCATAATCGGCCGGCGTATCGCCGATCATCTCCGGCATCAGGGTCTGGCCGTGTTTGTCTGGAACCGAACGCCGCGCCCGGTCCCGAACTTCGTCGGTTCGCCCGCCGAGCTGGCGCAGACATGTAATTATTTACAGATCTTCGTTTCTGACGACGACGCGCTCATGCGCATGATCCAGGTGATCACGCCGTCGCTTACCTCGCGACATATCATCATCGCACACGCCACGGTTTCGCCGGACACGATGCGCGAGGCTGCAGCCCTGGTGCAACGCCGCGGAGCCCGGCTGGTGGAAGCGCCCTTCACGGGAAGCAAGCTGGCGGCGGAGAAAGGTGAGCTGGTTTATTACGTCGGCGGCGAAGAGGCGGCACTGAACGAGGTGCGACCGCTGCTGGAAGCGAGCAGCAAAGCGATTCTACAGATCGGCGAAATCGGCCACGCCAGCATTATCAAAGTGGCGACCAACCTTGTCACCGCAGCCACAGTCCAGGCCGCTGCCGAAGGGATGGCACTGGTGCACTATTCCGGAATTCCTTTGGAGAAGTTTGCCGAGGCGATGAAGCACAACGGCAGTAATTCGGGTACGCTCGACATGAAAGTGCCCGCCATCATGTCGGCCAATTTCGAGCCGCATTTTTCGATCAAACACATGCTCAAGGATATGCAGATCGCCAGTCGCCTCGGACGCGATTTCGATCTCGATCTCGGGCTGGCTGGCGCGACGCGCGACCGTTTGCTCGATGAAGCGCGGCAAGGTCGAGGAGATCAGGATTACTCTTCCATTGCGCGCAAATTCCTGCCTTTCGTGGAAAGCGCGCCAGTTGAGCAACAGCAACCCGATCTTTTTTCGCAGCCGGAAGAAATGATGCCGGTTGAAATGATCTCACCGGCTGAGTTGACTGCTCCGGCTGAAGCCCCCGATTTTCTGGAAGAGCAGAGAGCGCAGTTGGAATCGGCGGGCGTGTCGGTGGCCCAGCCGCACAGGTATGACGAAGTCGAATTGCCGCCGGAGCCGCCGCTGGCTCTCCCTCAGGTGGCAGAAGCCGAGCCGCCAGCAGTCGTATCCGAAGCGGCGGAGTCATTGCGCGAGGAGCCCGAGCCGGTGAGAGAACTCACTCTCCCGCCCGCGAATGAATTGTCGCGACACAGCGAGCCGTTATCTCAAAATGAGCGCGTCACTCCGGCGAATGTTTCCAGAATCCGAGAGGAAAAGCGGGCCGGATTTCTTAGCCGCTTGTTCGGTCGCACGGCTGATTACTGATCGGCGCGCGCGCGTCCGACTTTTGGCATAAACGCCGTTACATTGGTCGGAATGTCGCCTTGTTTTTTTGATTTGTCGGCCCGGACGAAACTGCGTGTGACTGGGAGCGACCGGATTCGGTTCGTAAATGGCCAGATCACAAGCGACGTGCCCAAGGGCGACGCCCGCGCGGCCAAAGAGGCGTGCGTGCTCAATGCCAAAGGGCACCTCGAGGCGCATCTCTTTTTGTTCGCGGCGGCGGAGGAGATTTGGATCGATGCCAATGAAGAACTGCGTGAGCGCTTACAGGCTCGATTAGAACGATATGTCATCGCCGATGATGTTTCCATCGAGGACGTGACGGGAGAGTTTGCGTTGTTTCACCTGCTGGCTGAGAGACCGCCGGAAATACAAGAAGCAAAATTTTTGCTGAGCTCGCGGCGACTGCTCGATCAGGGCTGGGATGTTTGGACAACGGACGCAGACGCCGTGAAAGAGGCGCTGTCCGCCCAAGCTGAATTTTTTGATGAGGCTGCGCGGGAGGTCTTTCGCATCGAAAACGGAATTGGGCGCTGGGGCCGCGAGCTGACACCGGACATCATTCCTCCGGAAGCGAATCTGGTCGAGCGAGCGGTAGATTACGAAAAAGGTTGTTACATTGGGCAGGAAGTGATTTCGCGCATGAAGATGAGCGGGCAAATGCGGCAGCGATTATGTGGAGTGATCGCTAACGAGGAACTGGCAGCGGGAATGGAATTGCGGGCGAGCGATAAGCCGGTGGGCAGAATCACGAGTGCGGCTTCTTCCGAGCGCGTCGGCACACACATCGGTCTTGGCATTATCAAACGCCCATTCAACGACGCGGACACCGAGTTGATCGCCACCGGCGGCGCTCACGCCATTCACGTCCGCGTGGCAACATTACCGTTCGCAAGCTAATGGCTAAGGTCGTCGTCAATCACGTTTATAAGATTTATCCCGGCGAAAAAAAGGGCGCGGATGTGACGGCGGTTGAAGACGTAAATATGGAAATCGCCGACCGCGAATTTGTAGTGCTGGTCGGGCCATCCGGTTGCGGAAAGTCGACGACGCTGCGCATGATCGCGGGTCTGGAGGAAATTTCCCACGGCGATATTTTCATCGGCGACCGGCGCGTCAACGACGTGCCACCGAAGGACCGCGATATAGCCATGGTCTTCCAGAACTACGCGCTCTACCCCCACATGAGCGTCTACGACAATATGGCTTTTGGACTGAAGCTGCGAAAATTTGCCAAGCCTGAAATCAAGAAACGGGTGGGCGACGCCGCCAGCATTCTTGGAATCGAGAATCTGCTCGACCGCAAACCGAAAGCGCTTTCCGGTGGACAACGGCAGCGTGTCGCGGTCGGGCGGGCCATTGTCCGGCAGCCCAAAGTATTCTTGTTCGACGAGCCGTTGTCGAACCTGGACGCGAAGATGCGGGTGCAGATGCGGACGGAAATAACCAAGCTGCACCAGCGTTTGCAGGCGACAATGATTTACGTCACGCACGACCAGATCGAAGCCATGACCATGGGCGACCGCATCGTGGTCATGAACAGTGGGCGCGTGCAGCAGATCGACACTCCGCTAAAGCTTTACGCCGAGCCGGACAATCTATTTGTCGCTGGATTTCTGGGCAGTCCGCCGATGAATTTCATTCGCGGCGATTTGAGGGCGGAGCGCGACGGGGTTGTGTTCAAGGAAATGGATAGCGGTACCATCGAAGTGCGGCTCGACGGAAGCCCAGGCGCGCGCGAGCGTGCGGGCAAGTCCGTCGTGCTCGGCGTCCGGCCGGAGGACATTGAGATTTCACAATCTCCCAAGAATGCCGATCCAACAGCGAGCTTTCCGGCCATCGTGGACATCGTCGAGCCGATGGGGGCCGAGACGAATCTTTATCTTCAGACCGGGGCGCATACTGTCGTCTGCCGTAGCCAGCGCGCGTTGGATCATCGTGAAGCGGGCCAGCGGCTTCGGTTCGAGCTAAAGGTGGGAAAAACGCACCTGTTTGACCCGGCCACGGATGAGCGCGTCGTCTGAGCACGGTTTGCAGTATTCCCGAGGTAAACGCCTTTGCCATCGCGGTTTCTACGCGATTTGAGTTGCATCCTGTGGCGGTATTCCGGTAGCCTGACAGCTGGCCTATCCTGATATGAATCAAAGATTGCTCGAAGAAATTGGCCGCACACAGCGGCTGGGAATTCTAAACGCCCTCAAGCGTAGCCGCGGCTTGTCCGTCAACGAGCTCGTGAGCAAAATGGGAATGAGTTACATGGGCATCAAGCAGCATTGCCTTACGCTCGAGCGCGACGGTTATCTCGACACCTGGCGACGCCCGCAAAAAATGGGCCGCCCCGAGATGGTTTATCGGTTGACCCGGCGTGCGCACGACCTGTTCCAAGCGGATAGCAATCGATTCACGCTCGAGCTGCTAGAATCCATCCAGGAAATCCATGGGCCGAACGCGCCGGAAAAGCTGCTTTACAATTTGTACGAACGGAAATGCGCTGATCTCAAAGAGAAGGTCAAAGGCGAGACCGTGAGCGACCGGGCGAAGGTGCTGGCCAAGGTGCGCGACGCCGAAGGCTACATGTCCGAGTTTAAGATCGACGACGAGGGTCCACAGATCCTGGAATGCCACACGCCGTTGCAGAACGTGGTCGACAAATACCCGATCATCGGGCGGCTCGAGCAGGAGATGTTTGAGCAAGTGCTCGGCACGCGGGTGAAGCGAGTGGAGACGCGCAATTCGGGATTGTACGAATGTGCGTTTTATTTCGCGGCCTGAAGCGCGCCGCTCGAAGCGGGGAGGCGCAGCCTTCCGGACTGTATGACCCGGCCATCCTACAGGCATTGCCGCCGTGCGCCGCGACGCTGCGGACTTGCCTTCGGCGAGAATCCGTTTGAATGAACGCCCATGCGCCGGGCGTTTCCCACTGCCGTCATCGAGAATTTGCAGCCGCTGATCGACGGCGGGCGGTATGCGGTCAAGCGCGTGGCAGGCGAGGACCTCGTGGTTGAAGCCGACATCTTTAAGGACGGCCACGATGTGGTGGCGGCGGTTCTCAAATGGCGATTGCTGGGTAAAACGCGCTGGCACGAAACGCCGATGTATCTTGTGGAAAACGATCGCTGGCGCGGCGCGTGCACCTTGTTTCGGAATGCGATCTATGAGTATACGGTCGAAGCGTGGACGGATATCTTCCGCGGCTGGCAGCACGAATTTTCCACCAAGTTTAAGGCTGGTATAACGGCGCTGCGCAGCGAAGCGCTTGAGGGCGCCGCGGTCATCGAGCAGGCGGCGGATCGCGCCCAAGGTGACGATGCCCGACGCTTGCGCGAGATCGCGCAGGTGGTGCGCACAAGCGCGGCAGAGCAAGTCGATTTGCTGATTCATTCCGGCGAGCTCGAAGTGTTGATGTCGACTTATCCTGATCGTGCCGCTGCCACGCAATGGGCTCCGCCTCCGCGCGTCGTGGTCGATCGCCGTGAAGCGCGCACTGCCGCCTGGTACCAATTCTTTCCGCGTTCGGCTGAAGGTCACGGCGATCGCGGTTCGAAATTGCGCGATTGCCTTGGCCGGATTGATGACGCCAAAGCGATGGGATTCAACGTGATCTACTTCCCACCCATTCATCCCATCGGCACGACCAATCGCAAAGGCCGCAACAACTCCATCACTCCGGACCCGGATGATCCCGGCGTCCCTTATGCCATCGGCAATCGGCATTTGGAATTGCCCAATGGCGGCGGGCACAAAGACATTGAGCCGGCGCTAGGCACGCTGGAAGATTTTGCCTGGCTCGACCGGGAAGTGCGCACACGCGGGATGGAAATCGCGCTCGATTTCGCCATCAACTGTTCGCCCGATCATCCCTATGTCGCCGAGCACCCGGAGTGGTTTTACGCCCGCCCGGATGGCACCATCAAATTTGCCGAAAATCCGCCGAAGAAATACGAAGACATTTATCCGCTGAACTTTCGCTGCGCGAACTGGCAGGCGCTCTGGGTGGAAATTAAGAGCATTATCTTGTTCTGGGCGGAGCGCGGCGTGCGCATTTTTCGCGTGGACAACCCTCACACCAAGCCGGTGCCGTTTTGGGAATATCTCATTAGCGGGGTACGCGCGAAATTTCCCGACGTGATCTTCCTTTCCGAAGCATTCACCAAACCGAAGATGATGAAGATTCTGGCTAAGGCCGGTTTCACGCAGAGCTACACCTACTTCACCTGGCGCATCTACAAGCAGGAGCTGATCGATTATTTCACGGAGCTTACGCAAACGGACATGCGTGAATATTTCCGCGGCAACCTCTGGCCAAATACCCCGGACATTCTGCCCCCGCTCCTGCAAACCGGTGGACGGCCCGCCTTCCTCATCCGCGCGGTGCTGGCGAGCACGCTTTCGAGCGTTTACGGCATCTACAGCGGATTCGAGCTTTGCGAAAACGCGGCGCTGCCGGGGCGCGAGGAGTATCTCGATTCGGAGAAATATCAATTTAAGGAACGCGACTGGAATGCCCCCGGCAACATCAAGGAATTCCTGACCCGGCTGAATGAAATTCGGCGCCATAATCGGGCCCTCCAGTTTTACGACAACCTTCGCTTCTACAAATGTGACAACGACGCCATCCTATTCTACGGGAAAACGACGCCCGCGCGCGACAACGTCGTTTTCGTGGTGGTGAACCTCGATCCATTCCGTTCGCAGAAAGCGATGATCGAAGTGCCGATCGAACTATTGGGCCAGGGCGAGGGCCAGCCTTACGAAGTTCACGACCTTCTCGATGACTCGCGCTACACTTGGAGCGCCCGCCGCAATTACGTCGAACTTGATCCCGCGACGCGTCCCGCCCACATTTTCCGCCTGCGCCGTCTTGATTGAGCCGTGTTGCCAAGCGACGCGCTCCGCTTATCGTAAACGCCAGTTTTGCGCATGAAAAAATTCTTCTGGCTGCTCCTCGCTTCGGCCAGCGCCACACCGCTACTCGCGCAATCGCCCGCGCCGCTCGCGCCCGACGTTCCACACGCTCAAACTGTGTTTGAAGCCATGCGCGCTTCGGGCCCGGTCATGATCTTTCTCGTGCTTCTCTCCATCGTATCCGTGATGTTGATCATCGTATATTTTCTCACCATCCGGCGCGGCGCCATCGTTTCCCGCGGCTTCATGGCAACCGCCGACGCCCTCTTGCGCAAACGCGATTACCTCGGCCTGCTCGCCGTTTCCAATCGCCACGGCGAAGCCGTCGCGCGTGTCGTGCAGCACGTCCTCGATTTCACCACCAAAAATCCGAATGCGGAATTTCAGCAGGTGCGCGATATCGCGGAGACGGAAGGAACACGGGTCGCTTCGAACTTGAACAATCGCGTTACCTATCTGGCCGACATCGGAATGATTGCGCCACTCCTGGGATTACTCGGCACGGTCATCGGCATCATCAGCTCATTCGGCGCGCTCGGCGCTGATATCGGGAGCGCGCGGTATGTCGCGTTATCGCGCGGCATCAGTCAGGCGCTGTTCAATACGGCGGCCGGCCTTGCCATTGGCATCCCGGCCATGATTTTCTATGCCTTTTTTCGCGGGCGATCGCAGCGGCTCATTTCCGAGCTCGAGTCAGCGGTGACGCACATCCTGGCTTTGCTCTCCCTGCAATTCAGCAAACGCTCGGAGCGCTCACCAGCCTTGCTCGAATCGGATTTCTAGTCGCGTTTGTCGCAATGAATTTTCGCGCTCGTGTCGTGACGCAGCATCCCGGCATTCAGCTCGCCCCTCTCGTCGACGTGCTCATGCTGTTGCTCATTTTCTTTTTGCTGACCTGGAACGCGGCGCGAAACGAAAACGAACTTGATGTGAAGGTGCCGAAAGCATCGGCCGCGAAAGAGAAAGCGGCGCCACCCGGAGACATCGTGGTCAACGTTCGCACTGATGGCAGCGTGGTGGTGAATCGGCGCACCATGAGCGGGACAGAACTGAACGATCTGCTTCAGAACCTGGTCAAACTTTATCCTGACCAGGCGGTGGTAATCCGAGGGGACGAGGGGGGCGCTTATAAAAACGTGGTCAACGTCTTGAACATTTGCAGCGAGGCCGGAGTCACGAACGTCGCGTTCGCGACTGCTAAATGAAACCACTCCGGCGCCAAGCCGGCAGTTTGTTAGCCGCCCTCCTTTGCCTCGGTAATGTGGGCGCGCAGGATGTTCGGCGGGCCCAACCGGTGGAAGAACCGCCGATCGCGCGCGCTTTGCCGGCGGATGATGAAACGCCGCCGCCGCGCCGGGCGCGACCGGCCGATGTCGAAGGCGACGCGGACAAGCCCGAGGAACAACGTGATGACAAGCGCCAGATCGATTACGCCAACGCGCTGTTCAGTCGCAAAATGTACGACCTGGCCATTCCCGAGTACGAGAAATTTCTGGGTGATTTTCCGGCGTCCTCCGTGCGAGCTAACGCTTGCTTCGGCCTGGGCGAAAGTTATCGCGCGATTGGCAAAACCGGCTCGGCCCGCCTTAATTTTCAAAAGGTCCTTGATGATTACGGCGACAGCGAATTCGCCGGCCCTTCCGCCTACGCCCTCGCGGTGATGGCGTTTTCCTTGAAGGATTACGGCACCGCGCAGCCGCTCTTTCACAAAGCTTCGGCCAAGTCCAAGGACGCAGCAGTCGCACTGTCGGCGAAATATTTCGAAGCGCGCTGTCTCGAGAACAATAAGCACGCGGACGACGCGCTTACGCTTTACTTGCAGGTGGCGGAGACGAAGAGCCCATATCGCGAGGACGCACGTGGCACCGCCGGCGCGATGTTGCTGGCGCGGGGCCGGCGTGCCGATGCGCTGAAGCAATATGAAGCGCTTTCTAACGAAGCGGACAAGCCCGGCACGAGAGCGGAAGCTGCTGTGCGCGCGGGACTCATCGCCAGCGATCTGGCGACGGCCGATCGCGGGAAGATTTACAAAGAACTGGTCGAGAAAGCGCGGACACTCTTTGAGAAAGGTCGCGCTTCTGCTGAGGCGGGAAAGTGGAAAGGCGTCGCCCAGGCTGGTTTGCTCCGACTCGAGTTCCAAACCGGGCAGTTCACGCAGTTGATCGCAGAATATAAAAAGTCAGCCGAGCAACTGCCCGATGAGGCAAAGCCCGAGGCGATGCTTCTCGTGGGCAACGCGCAACGCCAGCTCGGTCATTCGCGGGAAGCGGAGGAAGTCTATCACGAAATCATCGACAAGTTCCCTGGGCGCGAGGAAGCGAAAGAAGCGCGCTACCAGCGGTTGATCAATCTCTACAGCTCCGATGCCAATGCCGTCATCAGCGAGGTCGATGAGTTTCTCAAAACTAATCCAACGGCGGAGCGGGCCGATCAGGCGCGTTTGTTGAAGGCGGAAGCGCTTTACAAACAGCAACGGTTTGCCGAGGCGGCGCCGGTTTACGAGCAGCTGCGTTCGTCTGATCTGGCGCCAAATCTGCGCGCGGAATCAGCCTACAAACTTGGGTGGTGCTATCTCCAAAGCAAGGACGTGGCGCGCGTCATCGAAGCGTTCAGTTATTTCCTCAAAGCCTTCCCCGATGCGGCGCAGGCACCGACGGCGCTGATGCAACGCGCGACCGCTTACCAACAAAGCCCAAATGCGACGGCTGCGATCGCCGATCTCGACACCTTGCTTTCGAAATACCCGAAAGCAAGGGAACGCGAGGGTGCCTTGCAGCAAAAAGCCCTATTACTGGGTGAAGGGAACCAACCCGCAGAGATGGCCAAAACCTTCGCGCAACTTTTGAAGGAGTTTCCCAAGTCGGCCGCGGCGGCGCAGGGAAATTATTACATCGGGAAGACTGCTTTCGAGGCGAAGGATTATAAGCGGGGCCTGGGTTCGCTCGACGCGGCGCGACGGTTGGATCGGGCGCAATACTACGATTTGGCCACGGTCCGCATCATCCTTTCCCAATTTTATCTGCGTGATCGCAAAGCCGCTACCACGGAGGCCGACGCGTTGCTGGGCGGGAGCGCGCGCGATTCCATCCCGGCTGAGGTCTTGGAATGGCTCGGCCTCGAGTACTACAACGACAAGAATTTCGCGATGGCGGAGAAATATCTCAGTGCGCTTTCTCAACTGAGCGCTTCTGCCCAGGTGAAACCGGATTACTGGTTCTACCTCGGTGACGCCGCGAGCAAAGTGAAAAAGTACGAGGAGGCGGAAGCGGCCTTCGGGCGTTATCTGCAAACTTCGACAGATCCTGCCGGAAAAGCGAAAACACTTCTCGCGCTCGGAGCGACCAAGATCGCTGCGCACAAGGCGGACGATGCGGAAAAGATTGCTGCAGAAATCATGACGTTGCAGCCGGAAGGTAAAGTGAATGCGGAGGCGCGTTTGCTTGCGGGCGACGTGCAATTTGAGCGGCAGCACTTCGAAGATGCCGGAAAGGCCTACGCCGGCGTGGCTTTGCTCTACGACGATCCGGCAATCACACCGCGCGCACTCGACAAAGCGGCCGACGCCTACCGCCGCGCGGGCAAGGCAGACGAAGCGGACCGGGTGGCAAAGCAATTGCGCGACCGTTATCCCAACTACGCCGGCGGTTGAATCCCTGCCCCGAAGGCGGACAGCAGCTACAACGCCAGCGTTTCGATTGGCAACGGCGCCAGAAATTCACTCGCCTCACCAATTTCCAGCACGGATCGCGCGAGATGCGCTCCGAGGAAACTTGCGTCTGGATTTTTCGCCACGCCGGCACGGGCGAGGAGATCGCAGCGAGCAAGGCCGTCGATCACCCGCTGCACTTTTTGGCAAAGCCGGTCGGATTGCTTGCACTCAACCGTGCAAACGCCCGGCGCAGTCGCTTCCACAAACGGCGATAGCAAGAAAGCATGGTGCAGCAGAACCTCGCTCACCTGCTGTTCGCCTGTCCGCGCACGAGCTTTGATGACAAGATGAAGGCAGCGGGCGAGCGCCTGGCTCGGCGTCATTCCCGCGTGGACTCCGGCAGCCTCGGCCGCATCATTCAATTGCAGGATGATGGCTTTGCTCGCGGTGTCGTCGAGTATGGCGAGTGGTTGTTCGCGCAGGGTCGGCTGATGGCGAGTGATGGATTGGAGATAAAAGTTTGGCAGCAGAATGGTCGCGAACATTGGATTGTCATGTCGAGCTGTCACCCTGAGCGAAGTCGAATGGGCGAGACATCTCTAATCGTTGGCTTTGCACAAACAGTTAGAGATTCCTCGACTTCGCTCCGCTTCGCTCGGAATAACAGACCGCGAAGTTGCTGCGGCGAACACACAGTCGCACCTGAGACAGGGCATTATCATTTTCCAAATGCGCGAGTTGCCATTGATTTTCCAGCACCAGCTTGGTGCGCGCGCTCGGCACGAGATTGTGCCGGCTCATAACCAGAAATGCGGTCGAGGATGGTTCGACCAATCGCTGCAATCGATACCAGCTCGTCGGAGGAATGCGGCGCAGTTCGTTCGCGCTATTCAAAATCAAATCGAGAATGACCAAGGGAAAATTTCCATCGCGCAAAAGAAAATCTGCTGCCTTGACCGCTTCGGCGGCGCTTTCACAGCGAATCCATAGCAAATGCGCGAGCGCGGCCGAGCCGGCAGTTTCGGCATCGAAAGAATCGCGACCATCGATGAGCGCGAGGAAAAAACGATCGCGCTGGGCCACTTTCAACAAGGCATGGATGAGCAAAGCCGAGCCGGCACTTGGCCGTGCGCTGATCAGCTCAGTAATGGCTCCTTTGGCCAATGCGCCAGTCTGATCCAGCACATCGATGCCGGTGATGAGATGACCATTCCCTCGCGATGCATTGGCCGGCATGAACCGTTCGGCCAAAAGGCTGCGCAGGTCGATGATCTTACGGTTTGCGGCCACGCCGCATTATAATATCCCAAGCGATATGTTCAAATGAACATTACCGCCGTTTTGCGGTTTCGTCTCCTTGACGACGAATGAGCGAAACCATCACGCCCTGGATGCGCAGATCGTGCGCCGGTCGCAAGTTCGGATAACGCGGGTTCTCCGCTTTCAAATAAGGTTTACCGCGTTCCCGGACAAAACGTTTCAACGTCGTTTCTCCATCAATCAACGCCGCCACGATGTCGCCGTTCTTCGCTTCCTTGCGGTCTTCGAGGATAACGATGTCGCCATCGACGATATGGGCGCCGATCATCGAGTCACCGCGAACCTGCAAGGCAAAGGTACGGCCATTTCGCGATGCATTGACCGAGCGCGAGTCGAGGGATACATGGCCGAGAACGGTTTGCTCGGTCAGCGTAGCCATGCCCGCGGGGATTTGGCCGTAGATGGGAATATCGGCAATGCGCACTTTTTGCACGGGAGTAATGAGCGCGCGCGCTTTCCTTGCCTGCCGATCGAGAAAGCCTTTGCGTTCGAGGGTAGCGATGTACTGCATGACCGAGGTCTGGCTCGCGAGTTTGAAGTGATGCTGAATCTCGCGCGTGCTCGGGGTGATGCCTTTTTCGCGTTGCTGCGTCTGGATGAAATCGAGAACGCGTTGTTGACGATCGGTCAGCATAGGTTTGAAAGATGCCGCCCTATCGCCCTTATCGCAAGTTCAAATGAACATGAAAATGGGCTGAAGGCGGGCCGGACGGCAGCTACAACACCGGCCGGCGAGTGATTCTATTTCTAACGATTCTCAGCCGAGAGGCTGAAGCGGTGTTCTTTAAGCAGCTCTTTCCAGCGCGAAAGGAACGCAAAACGATGATACAACCTTTCGGCATCACTTAAACGGCGGGGTTCGTTATCGTTCCAGACTCCGCTTAGCCGGCGCAATTGGTTCAGTGCTTCGTCATAGCGCTGTCCCAATTGGGCAATGAGAGCGTCAATCTCTTCCTTGATATTTCTGCCTAATGCCGGTGTAATTTTCGTGAAGAGATCCAGGAGGTCGACTGGGATATCGACGGTGGATTGGGCGGGCGGTTTGCCCTCGAGCGCGAGCAGATGTTGCAAACGCAATTTCGGGTCGCGCAAAGTTCGATAGGCCGCGTTCGCCTCGGCGAAGGCTGCTCCGTCCGCTCGCGCCCTCTCGTCTGGGTGAGTGCTGCGCGCCATCTCGCGGTAATTTTGCTCCAGCTCTTCGAGATCGAGCCAGGGGCGGTGTGGTTGCTGGAGCAGGGTGAAGTAATCGGTCATGCGGCGAAACTCTCGCCGCACGAACAATGCGCCACCGCATTAGGATTTGTCACTTTGAATCCGCCCTTTTGCAGATCATCGCTGAAATCGAGCAGCGAGCCGCTGACAAAGAGCGCGCTTTTCGGATCGATGACGACGCGAACGCTGGCGGAATGGACAAGGATATCGCGCGGCATTGGTCCATCGACCAGATCCATTTTGTATTGCAAACCCGAGCAGCCGCCACCGATCACAGCGACGCGCAGGGCCCCTTCAGGGCGGCCTTGTTTTTCCAGCAGCGAAGTCAAACGGCGCGACGCATTTTCAGTGATTTTGATCAGGCGCTCATTACCGATCTTGATTCCATGATTGAGCGGAGTGTTCATAGTTCCAGTGGCGCGGCGCGGCAGTCCGCGTGCCTCGCCGCGTGCTCGTGCGCGACTCTTTCTACGTCGCTGATGAACGAGACATGTTGAAGTTTTTCCCGCAGCGACCTGGCTTCGGGAAGATTTCTTGAATAAGCCATCAGCCGTGCGCGCATCGCACGCATGGCAGGCTCTTCCGCCCCCCACAGCTCCACTTCCCCGCGGCAATGCTCGACGATGATCTGCCAACGCCGGGACAATGACGGTGCCGGCAGCAGTTCGCCGCATTCAGCGTAGTGTTTGATTTGCTGGAAAATCCATGGTGCGCTCATGGCGGCACGGCCAATCATGACGCCGGAAATATTTGTTTCGGCGCGACGGCGAGCGACATCCTCGGCGGAAAACAGGTCGCCGTTGCCGATGACGGGCAACGCAATTGATCCCGCGACTTCGCCGATGACGCGCCAATCCGCTTCGCCAGAGTAACCTTGCGCGCGAGTGCGGCCATGAATCGCCAAAGCGGCGATGCCACAGTCCCGCAAAATTTTGCCCACGCGAACGGCATTGATGGAATCTGCATCCCAGCCAATTCTGATTTTTGCAGTGACCGGCAGCGGCGCGACCGCGCTCACCACCGCTTCGGCCACGCTCGCAAGCGCGGGACAATCTTTCAGCAGCGCCGACCCCCCATTCTTCGCGACCACCTTATTGACAGGACAGCCAAAATTCAGATCGATGAAATCGGGCGCAACCCAATCGACAACGTGGCGAGCTGCATCGGCCATATGCGCCACATCTCCGCCGAAAAGTTGCACGCCGAGAGGGCGTTCCATTTCGTCGAAATCGAGATACTCACGCGTGCGTTCGTTGCGGCGAAAGACGCCCTCGGCTGAAACAAATTCCGTCACCAGCACATCGGCTCCCAAGCGTTTACAAATCTGGCGGAAAACTTTGTCCGTCACGCCCGCCATGGGAGCGAGATAGAGCGGGAAAGTTTCGGTCGTAAACGGGAATGCTTGCACAGTTCAGGCGGCGGCAGTTGGTTGTAATGACTGCAGCACCTCCGCTTGGACCCGCTCCAGATCGGTCAGTCGCAACTGCGGATCGGTCACGATAAAAACATCGCCATTTCGTGCGTGTTCGTAGACGAGCAAGCGTTGGCCGGCGCTCTCTTCCGCCCGCACTTGCTTGAGCACCCGCTTGCGCTCAAGCATGACGGCGAGAACATAACAGGCATGCGTGGGCATGTCGGTCTGCACGATCAGGCGACGGAAAAGTTCCTCCGCGTTTTCCTTCGCCAGCGGCTCGGGGGCAGGTGACGGCTCGGGCTCGAATTTCGATTTCCAGAACGAGAATGGCCGGATGTTCTCGTTGCGATTTTTCCACGCTTCTTCGCTCAGATCTTCACGGCGAAAACCATCGCCTTCGCGGTGAAGTAAAGTGTAAAACGTCTCGCCCGGTGCGAAGGCGCGCAGCGTTGCATTGCAACTGAGGGAACGTTGTTTGATCGGCCAGTCGTTGGCCAGGGGATTCATCGCGCGAACATACGGCGGGGGAGCAGCGCGCGAAAGTCGGAAGGGTCGCGATTAGAAGCGCGCAGTTGCAGTAAATAAAGGCCGAGCGTGCCAAAAACAATAATGGGCGCCCAGCCCGCGATCCAGCCGGCGACGCGATCACCTTCGCCGAGGGCGAGAAAGAGATGCGTCGAGAAATTGAGAGCGAAGGTAAGTAAAATGGCGATGGCGACGCTGGCGAGAACGCCGCGGCGAGAGAAACCGACCCCGAGGGGCGCTGCCATTAGCGTTACCACCATGCAACTCCAAGGCAACGCGAGCCGGTATTGCCAGTGAGTGTGAAAGGGCGCAAGAAGCGCGTGCGGGAAATCAGAATTAAAATTCAAATAATCGCGCAGCTCGGACAGACTCATGAGCTCGGCGCGCTGATTTGCACTCTGTAAACGGTAGGGCGTTTCCGTCCAGTGACTGATGGTAAGATTAGGCTCGAGTTGTTCTCCGGTAATGTTTCCGGCCGGATCAAAGTGCACCACTTTGGCCTGCGTCAGCGACCAAGTGCGGTCGCGCGGTTGATATTGAGCGCTCTGCGCGAAGTAAGTGGTAGTGATGTGATCGTCCTTATCTTGCTGCAGCACTTCAACGTTCTGGAATAGGTCGCTGTCAGGACGAAAACTTTGGATGAACCAGGTGCGCGAGTCGCGCCGGTTGCGGAAAATTTGTCCTTCGATTTGGGTGGAATGATGTTCGGAAGAAAAGAAAACCTTGCGCGCCATTTCCGCGTGCGGGGCCAGGGAGTAATTCAGCGCGAACGAAGCGGCGGTGGTGAGAAGTCCGATGGTAAAGAGCGGCGCGAGCACACGGGTGAGGCTGGTGCCAGCGGTGAGCATCGAGACGATTTCGTTCGCGCGCGACATTCGACCCAGGACGAAAAGCAACGCCAGCAACAACGAGACCGGGAGCAGGATTACCAGAATCTGCGGGAGCTGCGTTCCGTAATATTGCAGCACCCGGCCGAGGCTGAGATGTTGATCGAGGAAAGTGGAGATGCTGTCGCTGACATCGAAGATGAGCCAGATGGAGATGAAGCCGACGATGCAATAAATGTAGGCCTGCAAAAAATTGCGGATGACGTAGCGATCGAGCAGGTTCACAACAGGTTTCCGATTGCGGGAAATTCAGGCTAGTCTGGCGCAGCCCTCAAATGATGATTGCACTGCGCGAAACGATTCGTTCTGATTTCATCGAGAACACGGAAGCGATCTTTTCGCCCGGAGGCTTGCTGGCCAAGGCGAGAAATTTCGAGCCGCGTCCGCAGCAGCAGGCAATGGCGGGGGCGATCGCCCGCGCGCTGGAGGAGGAGCAGCATCTGGTGGTGGAGGCGGGCACGGGCGTGGGCAAATCGCTGGCGTATCTCGCCCCATCCGTCCTGTATGCGATCGAGCAAAAGAAGAAAGCCATCGTTTCCACCCATACCATCAATCTGCAGGAGCAATTACTCTACAAAGACATTCCGATTCTAAAAAAAATTCTGCCGGTGGAATTCGAAGCGGCGTTAATGAAGGGGAGGCAGAATTATTTGTGCCCACGCCGGCTGGAACGGGCGCGCCAACAGCAAAATGAGCTTTTCACGGGCCCGGAGCAAAACGAGCTCGAGCGCATTGCGGAATGGGCCGTGCGCACGACCGACGGGACGCTGAGCGATCTCACCTTCGAGCCGGACGCGAAAGTGTGGACGCAGGTTTGCAGTGAAGCGCACATCTGCACAAAAAAATCGTGTGGCCAGAATGATCGCTGTTTTTATCAACGCGCCCGCCGGCGATTGCTTGCGGCCGATCTGCTGGTGATCAATCACACGCTCCTTTTCATGCTCCTGGCGAGCGTCGAGCAAATGGAAGACCGCGAAAGTGGATTCATTTTTCCCAACGATTTTCTGGTCCTGGACGAGGCGCACACCGTCGAGCAGACAGCCTCGCGACAGATCGGCATCGGGGTTTCGCAATACGGACTGCGGTCGACGGTGCAACGCCTCTACAACGCGCGCACGAAAAAGGGATTGTTCACCGTGACACGCGATGCGGCCGGCATCCGCCTGGCGGCAGATACGGTGGAGGAAGTCGATCGATTTTTTGAAACGATCGCGGTGCACTGCGAGTTCCGGAGAGGGCGGGAGTTTCGGGTGCGCGCGCCCGAGATTGTCCCGGACACAATGACTGGCCGACTCATGGCTTTGCAAGCGCGCGTGGCTGACGTGGTCAAACGGCAGGACGACGAACTTTTGAAATCGGAATTGCATGAAATGGGCCGGCGCGTAGCTGATGCGCGCCTTGGCATCGCGGCATTCCTGGAGCAGTCGGCACGCGAACATGTCTATTGGATTGAGAAAACGGGAAAGCTTGCCCAATTTCTCACGCTCAATGCCGCGCCGGTCGACATCGCGCCGGTGCTGCGTCGCATGCTTTTTCGCGATGGTTGCAGTTGCATCATGACGAGCGCGACGCTGGGGGTGGGACGAAAAGATTTGGCGTATTTTCGGCGCCGTGTCGGCGCGAGCGAGGTCGAGCCACTCCAGCTCGGCAGCCCATTCGATTTCCAGCGACAGATGGAAATGTTCGTCGTGCGCAAAATTCCCGACCCGCGTGATGCTGGTTACGAAGAAGCGCTGGCCCATTGGATCAAACATTTCGTTGCGCGGACCGATGGACACGCGTTCGTGTTATTCACGAACTATCGCGCCCTGCAGCAGCTGGCGGCGCAGATGGAGAATTTTTGCGCGGAGAACGATTTGAATTTGCTCGTGCAAGGGGCGGGCCTGCCGCGGACGCGATTACTGGAGGAGTTCAAGAACACTCCGCGCAGCGTGCTCTTCGGCACCGACAGCTTCTGGATGGGTGTCGATGTTCCGGGAGATGCGCTGCGCAACGTCATTATCACGCGATTGCCATTTGCCGTGCCTGATCATCCGTTGATTGAAGCGAAGCTGGAGATGATCGAAGCGCGTGGGGGCGATCCGTTCAGTGAATACTCGCTGCCGGAAGCGATTTTGAAATTGCGGCAGGGCGTGGGGCGCTTGATTCGGACGAAGAACGACCGGGGCATGATTGTTATTCTGGATAATCGCATTGTAACGAAGCCGTACGGTCGCGCCTTCATGGCTGCATTGCCGAAGTGTCCGGTGGAGATTTTGTAGGAACTTCTGTCCTCCCGAGCGAAGTCGAGGGATCCGGTGGCGAGAGCTTAAAGGTAAACTTCTGCGGGATTCCTTCGACTTCGCTGCGCTCCGCTCAGGATGACAGGGAAAAGAAGGTCGCCTGGTCTGGCTTAGCGTCTATATGTTCACTTGAACATATTCACTTTGTCGATAAATTTGATGCGTGCCTTCGGACAATTCCATGGCGCGAAGTTTCGTTCTTCCCCCGCGCTCCGCCAAAGAACGGGAACGCGCCCGCGAAACAGAACGCATTCTGGCCATTCTCCATCAGTGGGGCATTCACACCGTCGGACAGCTCGCAAAGTTGCAGGGTGATGATCTGGCCGCGCGACTTGGCGGGCGTGCTATCGAACTTTGGGAACGTGCCAATGGCCGGACTGAGCGTCTGCTCAAACTCGTCTCACCGCCGGAATCGTTCGTCGAAAGTTTCGAGTTCGAAAATGAAATCGAGACGAGCGAACCGCTTCTTTTCATGCTGCGCCGTTTTTTGCAGCAATTGGCCACGAGGCTGAATGCGATCTATCTCGTCGCCCAGGAGCTCCGCCTGCGCATTACTTTTTCCGACAAGTCGCATTACGAGCGCACCTTCAAAATTCCGCAGCCGACGAATAGCGAAGCCGTTCTTTTTCGCATGCTGCACACGCATTTGGAAAATTTTACTTCGAAGCATCCGATCACGGCGGTGGAACTGGAGGCGCAGCCATCCAGGCCAATAAGACAACAATTTAGCTTGTTCGAAGCGGCATTGCGCGATCCTGCGCAATTGCACGAAACGCTAGCGCGGCTTGTCGGATTGTTGGGGGCTGATCGAGTAGGCCGACCAGTGCTGCAGGAGACGCATCGGCCGGATGCATTTCGCATGGATCCTTTCGTGTGGGAATTGCCCAGTCATTCCGAGCGAAGTCGAGAGATCCCGTTACTCAACGGCGAGGTAACGTCACGGGATCCTTCGACTTCGCTGCGCTCCGCTCAGGATGACGGTATTGATAAAGCGTTTCCGGCACTGCGACGTTTTCGAAAACGCGCCAAGGCAACGGTGTTGCTCGAAAACAATCGGCCAGCTCACGTGCGCGCGGCTGAAACGGAGGGCGTGACTATCGCGCAGGAGGGGCCGTTCCCACTTTCGGGAAACTGGTGGGAGGAGCAGGCGTGGGCGCGGGTGGAATGGGACGTGGAGCTGGAGAACGGCGTCGTCGCGCGTTGCCATTGCGATAACGACGGCTGGGCGATGGATGGCATTTATGATTGAGAGCAAGTCATCCCGAGCGAAGTCGAGGGATCCCGTTGCGAAACGTGCCGGTAACTTCCACGGAATCCCTCGACTTGGCTCGAGTTGACGGTGTTTTTTTGCGCTGATGTCTTACGTTGAGCTTCACGCCGCCAGCGCTTTCAGTTTTTTGCGCGGCGCTTCTTCCCCGGAACAGCTCGCCGAAGTCGCGGCTAAACTGGAACTGCCAGCGCTGGCCTTGCTCGATCGCAATGGTGTCTATGGCTCGCAGCGATTTGCCGTCGCGTGTCGCGAGCAAAATATCCGAGCGATCACTGGCGCAGAGTTAACGATGGATGATGGCAGCGTCTTGCCAGTGCTGGCAGCCACACGTGCCGGTTATGCCAATCTCTGCTCGCTTCTGACGCAGGCGCATTTGCGCAGTGATGTGAAAGGTGAATGCGCGGTGAAGTGGAGCGAGCTGGAGAAATTTTCCGAGGGATTGATCGCGTTCTCGGGCAGGGTGGGCGTCTCGCCCGCCGGTTTCGGCGTCTCGCCGAAACGATCCTTTCGAAGTTCGCGAAAGCGAGACGCTTTCGCCGGGCGAGACGCCCACCCTACCCGAGAAAGGGCGCAACGACTCGTCGAGACTTTTGGACAAGGGAACGTTTACATCGAAATTCAGCGCCATTTTTTGCGCGGAGAAGAGCGGCTGAATCGAGAACTGGTCGATCTCGCTGCGCAATTTCGTTTGCCCATCATTGCCACCAATGGCGTGCAGTACGCAAAGCCGTACGGGCGACAGGTGCTCGATGTGTTCACCTGTATTCGCGAGCACACTCACCTCGATCTCGCGGGCAAATTGCTTACGCAAAATGCGGAGCGTCATCTCAAAAGCGATGCGGAGATGCGCGCCATCTTTCGTGATTTGCCGGACGCGATCACCAATACGGAACGCCTGGCTGATCGGCTTGAGTTCTCATTAGAGAACATCGGCTACGAGTTTCCAGAGTTTCCTGTGCCGGACGGACACAGCATGAACTCGTTCCTGCGCCGGATCGTGCTCTTCGGCGCGCAACAGCGTTACGAATCGATTACGACAAAAGTGAAGCGGCAGCTCGAGGAAGAGCTCTCCCTCATCACCCGCCTGGGGTTCGCCGGATATTTTTTGATCGTGTGGGACATCGTGAATTTTTGCCGCGAGAACAACATCATGGTGCAGGGACGGGGCAGCGCTGCGAACAGCGCGGTTTGTTTTTGCCTCGGCATCACGCCGGTCGATCCGGTGAGCAATCATCTCGTCTTCGAGCGTTTCCTAAACGAGAGCCGCAAAGGCTGGCCCGACATCGATCTGGATTTGCCCAGCGGCGACCGGCGCGAACGCGTCATCCAGGAAGTGTATCGGCGCTATGGCACACATGGCGCCGCCATGACGGCAAACATCATCACGTATCGCGGGAAAAGCGCGGCGCGCGAGATTGGTAAAGCACTGAATTTTTCGCCGAGTGTGCTCGATCGTTTCTCGCATCTGTTCGCAAGCGGCGATTTCCCGCACACGCTCGAGCTCGAAGCACAGATCGAGCAGGCTGGTTTACCGAAAGCGCATCCGCGTATGCCTTCGTTTGTCGGTTTGTATCATGCCATCTACGGATTGCCGCGGCATCTCGGCCAGCACAGCGGCGGCATGATTATATGTCAGAACAAGCTGAGTAAGTTTGTGCCGCTGGAGAATGCGTCCATGCCGGGCCGGGTCGTGGCGCAATGGGACAAGGATGATTGCGAAGATCTTGGCATCGTGAAGGTCGACCTGCTCGGACTTGGGATGATGTCGGTCATGCAGGATGCATTCGAGCTTTGCCGGGAGCGCGGCCGGCCGCTCGATCTGGCCCACATTCCGAAAGACGACGCAAAAACGTTCGAAATGATGCAAACGGCCGACACCATTGGCGTTTTTCAAATCGAGAGTCGCGCGCAAATGGCGACCTTGCCGCGGCTGAAGCCAAAATATTTTTACGATGTCGTGATCGAAGTGGCGATCATCCGGCCGGGACCGATCCAGGGAGACATGGTGCATCCGTATCTGGCGCGACGCGCCGGCAAAGAGCCAGTGACGTTTTTCGATGAGCGACTGCGGCCGGTGCTCGAACGCACGCTTGGCGTGCCACTGTTTCAGGAACAGATGCTGAAGATCGCCATGATCATGGCAAACTTTTCCGGGGATGAAGCGGAGGAATTGCGGCGGGCGTTGAGTTTTCATCGCTCGCAGGAGCGGATGAATCGCGTCAGTATCAAACTGCGCGAAGCGATGGCGCGAAATCGCGTTGCGCCGGATGTGATCGAGAAAGTTTTGCAATCGATCACTTCGTTCGCGCTTTACGGATTTCCAGAATCGCACGCCATCAGTTTCGCTATTCTGGCTTACGGCAGCGCCTATTTGAAAGCGCATCGCGCCGCCGAGTTTTACGCGAGCTTGATCAACAACCAGCCGATGGGTTTTTACGAGCCGGCTACGATCGTGAAAGATGCGCGGCGGCACGGCGTGAAAACGCTGCCGGTTTGTGTGCAGGAATCCGATTGGAATTGTCTCGTCACCTCAGACGACACGATCCGGCTGGGATTTTGCGTAATGAACGGGTTGCGGCGGGAACATGGCGACGAGCTCGTGCGCGAGAGAAACGTGCAAGCGTTCTCTTCCTTGGAAGATTTTCGAAAGCGGGTGCCCTTAACAAAAGAAGAGTTGCGCGGATTGGCGAACCTTGGCGCGCTCAATTGTTTCGCAGAACATCGCCGCGAAGCGATGTGGCGAGTGGAGGAAACGCCGCATGATGATTTGCTGGCGTGTCATCCCGAGCGCAGTCGAGGGATCCCGTCGCGGAAAGTACAAGTAGCGCAAAGGGATTCTTCGACTCCGCTGCGCTCCGCTCAGAATGAGAATGAAAAGGAAGCGCCGCTCCCGGCCATGACGTTGCCGGAGCGGGTGCGCGCAGATTACGAAGGAATGAACATGACTACCGGGCCGCACCCGATGCAGCTCGTGCGGGCGCAGTTACCAAATGTCTGGCGTGCGATCGATCTGGCGCAGGCAAAGCATGGATCGACCGTACGCATTGCCGGCAACGTCATTTGTCGTCAACGTCCCGGCACGGCCAAAGGCTTTGTTTTCATCAGTCTGGAAGATGAGACGGGCGTTTCCAACGCGATCGTGACGCCGGATTTATTCGAGCGCGTGCGCTTGCTCATCACGGAAGAGCCATTCCTCGCCATTGAAGGCCAGGTGCAAAACACCGACAACGTCGTGCTGATCAAAGCGCAGAAAATTCTGCCGCTGGCGCATGATGGGCTGGTCGGCTCGGAGTCGCATGATTTTCACTAATTGTCTGGAGTGCGAGCTTCAAATAAACTTTCTGTATGACACGCGAATACGTCGAGCTCGCGATGAAAGAAGGCTACCCGTTCGAAATCAAGACGGCCGATGGCCGAAGCTATCAGGTTCCCGACGAATACTCGATCGCACTGCTCAAAAATACCGCCGTCATTGTTGTGGAGAACGGCCTTCCACATATCTTGCCATTGCTGACCGTCACCGGAATCAGTTATCTGGATCAGCCGCGCTCCGATAACGGCAAATAACTCACTCGCCGGCGTGGCGTTTGGCCGTGGGTTTAGGCGGCGTGATTTCCTGTGCGGGCTCGTCGCCGATCCAGTCAGTATGGAAGACGCCGGGCTTATCAACGCGTTCGTAGGTGTGGGCGCCGAAGAAATCGCGCTGGGCCTGGAGCAGGTTGGCGGGCAAACGCGCAGAGCGATAACTGTCGAAGTAGGCGAGCGAGGCGCAGAAGGATGGGGTGGCGACGCCGTGCTGCAAGGCCGTGGCGACAGCCTGGCGCCAGTTGTGCTGCGTCTTCGCCAGGATGTCGGTAAAATATTGATCCATGAGCAAATTGTGAAGCTCGCGGTTGCGCGCGTAGGCTTCGGTGATGCGGTTGAGGAATTTCGCGCGGATGATGCAGCCGCCGCGCCAGATGGTGGCGATATCGCCGAAGTTTAAATTCCATTTGTATGCCGTGCTGGCGGCGCCGAGCAACTCCATGCCTTGCGCGTAAGAAACGATCTTCGAAGCGTAGAGCGCGTCGTGCACACACTGGATTAGCTCAGTGCGGTCGCCGGTGAAATTAGCGAGTTCTGGCTGCGGCAAAACCTTGGAGGCCGCGACCCGTTCGTCCTTGCGCGAGGAAATCACGCGCGCTTCCACCGCCGCATTAATGGTCGAGATAACAACGGACTGACTCAGGGCGGACTGCAAGGTCCACAAGCCGGTTCCTTTTTGTCCGGCTTTATCGAGGATCACGTCAACAAGGGGTTTGCCGGTGTCGGGATCTTTTTTGCGAAAAATTTCCGAAGTGATTTCGATGAGATAGCTATCGAGTGCGCCGCGGTTCCACTCAGTAAAAATATCTGCTAATTCATCCGCGCTCAGCCCAAGGACGTTTTTCAGAATGGCGTAGGCCTCACCGATCAACTGCATATCGCCATACTCGATGCCGTTGTGCACCATTTTGACGTAGTGACCAGCGCCGTCCGGGCCCATGTAACGACAGCACGGCTCGCCATCGACTTGCGCGGCGATCGTGGTGAAAATTGGAGCGATTATGTCGTAAGATTCGCGCGAGCCTCCGGGCATAAGCGACGGTCCTTTGAGCGCGCCCTCTTCGCCGCCGGAAACGCCGCAGCCAACGTAATGAATTCCTTTGGCTCCGAGTTCCTTGAAGCGACGTTGCGTATCGGTGAAGAGTGAATTACCACCATCGATAAGGACATCCCCTTTGCTCAGGAGCGGCGTGATTTCCGCGATGACTTGATCGACCGGATTGCCAGCCTTGATCATGATCATGGCTTTGCGCGGCGGGTTCAGCGCGGCGACGAACTCCTGGATTGTTGTTGTCGGCGTGATGTTTTTCCCCTGCGCGCGAGTAGCGATGAACTTTTCCGTGACCGCCGTTGTGCGATTGAAAACGGCGACGGCGAAGCCTTTCGATTCCATGTTGAGGACGAGGTTCTCCCCCATCACAGCCAGACCGATGAGTCCAATATCCGATTGCGTCATATTGCTTTTAGTATCTGCTTTTGGGTGAGCCCGAACAGCAAGGCAGTAAAGGAGCAAGTCTAACGCATGGCAAATCACGTCTGCGAGGTAGCGTTGGTGGATCGACCGCTGGAAGTGCAGCGTTCGACCGCGGGCGAAGGGGCGGTCGTCGAGTTTTTCGGAAACGTTCGACCGTTAGAAGACGGGCGGCCAATTGTGGCACTCCATTACGATGCGCACGCGCCCATGGCTAAGCATCAGTTGCGGGTAATCGGGAACGAAGCGGCGGAGAAGTTTTCGCTGCTGGCGGTGACTTTGCATCACCGCCTTGGCCGTGTGCCGGCCGGAGAAACGTCGCTGTTTCTGCGCGTGACTTCGCTTCACCGCGGCGCCGCCTTCGCCAGCAGCGTCTGGATCGTGGACGAACTTAAAAAACGCGTGCCGATCTGGAAGAGGCCAATCTTCGCGGAGGTGGAAGAATTCGTCTCATGAACTGGGCCAATCGTCTCACCGTCGGCCGGCTGGGGCTGACAATCTTGTTCGTGGTGGCGTTGAGCTCGCCCTGGCCCTACGCCCATACCATCGCGTTGGTCACGTTTCTGATTGCCGGGATTACTGATTTCTTCGATGGGGAAATCGCGCGCCGATACCAGACGGTGACGAACTTCGGCAAGCTGATGGACCCACTGGTGGATAAAATCATGATCGCGGCGGCCGTTATTTCTCTGGTATCACTCCGTGCTATTCCGGCATGGGCGGCGACGGTGATCGTGGGCCGTGATTTTCTGATCACCGGATTGCGTTTAATGGCGAGCGCGAAAGGGGAGATTCTTTCGGCGGAACGTCTCGGGAAGCACAAGACGTCCTGGCAAATCGTCACCGTGATATTTTTCCTGACGTTGCTGGCCCTGGCGGAATGGAGCCGTGCCACAGTCGGCACTGTGTGGTGGCAGCGCGCCTGGAACGAAGCGGGGGCGGTGTTAATCTGGTTAACGGTTGCTTTGACCCTTTACTCCGGCCTGGGCTACGCCTGGCGACATCGAGGTGTTATGGCCGCAGACCTGTGAGACGCTTGCGAGTCCGGAGCATCAAAAGGTAATATTTACCCCCGCAAAAAAGCGGTTTCTGGAAAACGAGAAGCTTTCGATTTGCCCCGTTGTGCTGGGGTTTGAGCCGCGATCGACTTCTGAATGGCGATAGCCAGCCGTCACGGCAAGGTAACGCGTAACAGCGTACTGAAGGGAGGGCCCAATATCGAAGACATCCTCGCCCGATGATCCTGTGGGCGCCACGTCGGCGATTGTGTCCGAGCCTCCATTATCACCGTGAAGATAGACAAGGTCTATAGAACCGGTAATACGCCCCGTAATCGCGTAGCTGACCTGCAGGTTCGTTCGGAACGTTTCGCGCCTTGAGTCGCCCGGAATGTCGGATTCCTCGATCGAGTAGCGATTCGTCCAGCTGATGAAGCTGCCTGAGGATGTTTGTCCGTGCGCCTGCTGTAGCGCGTAACGGATCGTTCCTTCGCCATAGGGTGAGGTGTGATCGCCCCCGCTCTCGGTTGATCGCAATTGCACGCCGGCTCTCAGTGACGCGGTCAAGCGTGGGCTGAAGGACTGGTTCACTCCAGCGATGAACGAGTGGGTGGTCGAATCTGACGCGACGTTTGCGAAGTCCGTGAGAGAAAAGCGGTATTCGGCCGTGGCTGATGTGGTCGGAAATAAGAGGTACCGCACCTCTTGAGAGAAAGTGTGCTGCAGGCGATCGTGCAAGGAACCTTCCGAACTGTTATACTCGAGAGCTCCCAGCGTGTAGCTAGTGACCGTGGAAAAGCGGGGGGTGAATCGGTAGCGGGCGGAGAGCCGATTCTCCGAACGGAAGTAGCCGCCGAGGCGAAGATTTGCGCTTAAGTTGGTCGAGAAATCTGGCTGCTCCTGGTACGAAGTGGAAGTGGAAAAATCGAGCGTGAGCCGCGGGGTGGCTTTGAACGCGAGCGAGAGCTGAACGTGCACATCGGGATCGTAATCCCGTCCATCGGGATGATCGAAGTAGTAGGTCAGGCCAGCGCCGGCCAAAAGGTTGAAGGCTAAGCGTGAGCTCCCGAACATGTAGGAGACGGTTCCAGTTGGATTTGCGTACCAGGAAGGCGAACCATTCGGGGTCAGATTGACGTTATCGTCGTAGCCACCCAGCACACTGGCGGCGAAGTGGATTCTGCGAGAGACATCGAAGAGCGGCGCGGTCGGTGCAGCGCCTGCTCTCAAACTGCCATCGTCATGCGACAATTGGGTGAACGGCGAAGTGTCCTGCAACGGACTCCCGCTCGTCCCTACCTCTGTCGTCGGTTCCGTTACCAGGTCTTGGGCGCGCAACGATGTGGCGAGCAAGGCACCGCTCACTGAAGCGCCCAGGGCAATATAGCGGATGATAGTCACGTGCGGTTCGGAGCTACCGAGTAGAGATCGCGAGCGGGTACACGAGTGCTAGTCCTGCGTAAATCGCGCGCTCAAGGTTTTAAAAACGGCGCAGGGGAAACAGGCAGCGTTAAGGCCAGGAGGGCGCGGCATACTCGTGGGCGATGTTACAACTATTGCTTGAGCAGAACCAAACAGTATTTCGCGAGAAGTTTCCGGAGCATGCGCGGAGGTAACGGGCACAACCACCGCCTAAAACATCCGAGCGGGCAACGGGAATCGAACCCGCATGGCCAGCTTGGAAGGCTGGAACTTTACCATTAAGCTATGCCCGCACCGCTCAAGAATGCCGTGCCCCTGTCGTGGTGCCAAGCGGTTTTTCTCTCCTTGCCATCGGTTGTTAGCACCACTAGCTCTCTATCATGAAATGCCTTCTTCTTCTGCTCGCCGCTGCCGCGATCGCACGGGCGGATCTGACAATCGTGCAAAAAGTGGACATGGGCGGCACGCCTGGAGATATGACCATCCGCATCAAGGGCGACAAGGTGCGCATCGATCCTGCCCCTGAAATCTCGATGATCACCGACAACAAGACCGGTGACACCGTTACCCTCATGCACAAGGAAAAGAAGGCGCTGCGCATGTCGGGCGAAAAAATGAAGGCAGCAGCAGAGATGGTGAGCAAGTTTGCCGGCGCATCTACGCCAAGCGCCCAACGCTCGAAGCTCACTCCCGTTGGCCGCAAAGAACAAGTCAATGGCGTCGCGACCGACCTTTACACCATCGACACCGCCGTCGGTAAAGCGACCTATTATATTGCTCCCAATTATCCTGATTCCGTCGCCATCCTCAAAGAAATGCAGGCGACCCAGCCGGCTGCACTCGCCAGTGCCACGGCCAATATGCCAGATTTTCGCGATCTGCCGGGAGTGCCCGTGAAGATCGAGACGGCTGCTCAGGGCCGTCACATCATCATGACGCTGTCTTCGATCAAGCGCGACCCGATTCCGGACGCGCAGTTTGTCATCCCGGCCGGGTATAGCGATATGAAAATGCCGGAAATTTTCGGCGGCAAAAACGCCCCGGCATCCGAACCGGCTACACCCAAATTGCCGAACGAGGCGCCGCTCAAGCCCATCCCGAGACCGACGCCATAAGGCGTCCTCCGTGCCGCGGCTTATCCTCGCATCGGCTTCGCCGCGGCGGCGCGCGTTATTGACCGCGAAAGGCTACGACTTCGAAGTGATTGATGCCCTCGTGGTCGAATCGCAGAACACAAACTTCTCTATCGCGGAGCTCACAGCGGCGAACGCCACACACAAAGCGCTCATCGTCGCGCGTGCGCGCCCGGATGCCATCGTTCTCGCCGCGGACACGCTTGTTGCGCTCGATGGCAAAATCATCGGCAAGCCATCTGATTATGCACAAGCGCGCATCATTTTGCGCCGGCTTTGTGGACGCACTCACCAAGTCTGCACCGCGGTTTACGTTGCCGGAACGAAGGGCTTTGCTTGTTTTACCGAAGTTTCACACGTTCGATTTCGGCGGTTGAGCGACGAAGCGATCGATTCCTATCTCGCCAAAATCAATCCGCTCGACAAAGCGGGAGCTTATGCCGCGCAGAAAGAGGGCAGGGAAATCATCGCAACAATCCGAGGCTCGATCAGCAACGTCATCGGTTTGCCGATGGAACGAACGACAGAAGCGCTCTCTCGCTTCGGGATTCGCGGGCAGCTGTAGCGGCGGTCTATGACCGCCGATGCGTGCAACGCTACCGAGTTTCCACCGCAACTTCCGGAGGCGGCGCCGCCTCCGGAGCAGCTGGGTCCTTTCGAAGGACACGATAAAGAAACCAGACGATGAAACAATTCACCAGCAGGACGACGAGGGCGCCAATGCTCGGGCGAAAAAATAAATGGCGCACCTCCAGCGGAATGAGCGCGGCCGTGGCGAACACCATGAGAAATTCCGCCCAGCGTTGCTGCATGTAAACACCGATCCCTTCCGTGAAAAGGACCGCCGCGTAGAAGAGTGCCACCACGCCGGCAGCGTGGAGCGCGCCCCCGGCCAACACTTCCTGAAGACGCGCCAGAACAAAGTGCGCTGCTCTGCCGTGCACCACCAGCGCTTCGTCATCGACCCAGTCTGAGATCGCATCCATCCATGCCGGCCGGCTATTGAGGAAGAGCACGGAAATTCCGAAGGCCAGCAGGAGCGCGCCTTTGCCGATTTTGAAAAGCGCGATGAGCTTGAGATAGCGGACCCGCGTCCGGTCGCGTAATATTCTGGGAGTCCCGTCCGCGCGCATCAATTTCGATTTACTCCGCCACAATGGCGCGCTCGCGGCAGCACACTTCCAGTTTGTTCCCGTCCGGGTCTTCGAAGAAAATCGCGTAGTAGCCCGGAGTGTATTCCGTCCAGATTTGTGGGCCCTCGAGATTTTGGCCGCCGGCCTCGCGCACGATTTCGGCCAGCCGATCAACCTCCTCCTGCGTCTCGGCCCAGAAGGCAATCCGCGTTTCATTAGGCGAATGATTTCTGTCCTCGTCGAAGGCAAAAAATTCCACCGCCTTACCGTCACTCGGCACCTGAAAAGCTCCCCACTGTTCCCCGCTTTCGTCGCGCTCAAATCCAAGCGCTGGCAGAATCTTGGCATAAAACTTCTGCGCCCGCCCGCGATCGCGCACTCTCAAATCGATATGATCGAAGACTCGCGATTTCACCCTGCGCTATTGCGGCCCCGCGTTTGCCACACCACGCGAAGGGGGGCACCTGCACCGGTGCCGGGCTTGGCCGCCGGATCAGCCGCCGTCGTTGTGCTCGCTGGCGCAGCGTTCCGGTCCTGCGGCGCGCCACCTCCCACCGCGACAGCGGCCAGCGCGATCAAACCGATGAAAACGAGAAATGTTCGCATCGGTCGATCATAGCTCATTTCCAGCAGAGCGGGAATCGATTTGGCATTTCTCATCGTCCCGACGATAGCTGCAATGCTGATGAATTGCAGAAACGCGGCTCTTTTGGCGTGCAGCGCATTGGTTCTTGGAGGTTGTCAGCATTCCGACAACGCTGTCTCCGGCACCATCGAAGTTGACGAGGCACATGTAGCGCCACGCGCCGCCGGCCGCGTGCAGAAGATATTTGCGCGCGAAGGACAAGCCCTAAAGGCGGGCGATCCCATCGTCGAGCTCGATGCCGCGGAGTTGCCGGCGCAACGGGATTTGGCCGCAGCTCAGGTCAATGCCGCCCAACACGACGCGGAAGCGCAGATGGCGCAGCTCGATTTCCTTCGCGCCGACGCTAAGCGGCAGCAGGAATTGTTTCGCAACAAAACCGTCTCGCCCAATGAAGCGGAAAAAGCGATGAGCGCTTCGAACGCGCAGGAAAAAAATGTGGAGGCTGCGCACATGCGCGTGGCGCAGGCCAAAGCGCAGCTCGCGCAGATCGAGACGCAATTGCACGAGATGCGCGTGGTCGCGCCGGGCGATTCCATTCTCGAAGTGCTCAGCGTGAAAGTGGGTGACGTTCTCCCGGCCAATCGCGAAGTGGCCACTCTCATCCTGCCGCAGCATCTCTGGGTGCGCGTTTACGTTCCGGAAAAGTGGCTCGGCTATATCAAGCTGAACGATGCGGTGCGGGTGCGGGTCGATTCATTTCACGACAGGGATTTTCACGGAATCGTCGAGCAGATCAATCGGCAGGCCGAGTTCACCCCGCGCAACGTGCAGACCGTAGAAGACCGCATCAAACAGGTTTTCGGCGTCAAAATCGCGCTCGACAATGCCGAAGACAAACTGCGTGCCGGCATGTCGGCCGATGTCTACTTCGACAATGTGCCCAAGTAGTCATTCCGAGCGAAGCCGAGGGATCCCGCGGCGCTACCCTAAAGCTCTGGCCTTCCTTCTTTCTCAAGATGACAGATAGCATGATCGAATGCGAGCGCTTGACCAAGCGCTTCGGCACATTCACCGCCGTCGATCACGTTTCTTTCAGCGTGAGCAAAGGTTCCATCTTCGGTTTTCTTGGCCCGAATGGCTCCGGCAAGTCTACCGTCATCCGCATGCTCTGCGGAATCCTTGAGCCGACCGACGGCACCGCGCGCATCGGCGGTCGCGATGTCGTTCGCGAAGGCGACGCCATCAAAGACACGATCGGCTACATGTCGCAGAAGTTCTCTCTCTACGACGAGCTAACGGTGAATGAGAACCTCATCTTCTCCGGCAAACTTTATGGATTGAGTGGCAGCGTTTTATCGAAGCGCCGCGATGAGCTCATCGCCATCACGCATCTGGAACCTTACCTCGACCGGCGCGCCGGATTGTTATCTGGTGGGTGGCGTCAACGTCTCGCCATGGCTTGCGCGCTCATGCACAAACCCAGAGTTCTTTTCCTCGACGAACCCACGGCCGGTATCGATCCGGTCGCGCGCCGGGAGCTGTGGGATTTGCTCTTTCAGTTTTCCGGCCAGGGAATGACGCTGTTCGTCACCACGCATTACATGGATGAAGCGGAACGTTGCTCGCATGTCGGCTACATCTACATGTCCCGGCTGATCGTTTGCGGTGAGCCTGATGATTTGAAAAAACTGCCCGACGTGAACCCGCCCGGGTCGCGCCGGCTCGATATTACGTGCGATCACGTGACGACGGCTTTGCAAGCCATGCGCGAAGTGCGCGGTGTGCAGGCCGCCACCGTTTTCGGCCAGTCGATGCATCTGCTCGTCGACGAAAGCATTTCGCGCGAGGCCATCGAAGCGAAGCTGCGCGGCGTCGGCATTGAACACTCGGAAATTCACGAGATCGGTCCTTCGCTGGAGGATGTTTTCGTCGCACTCACCGCCAAACACGCCGGCGACGCCAATCAGAAAGCGGCATGAGCAAACAACCCTTCCGCGGCCTGAGCGCTATTCTGTTTAAAGAATTCATCAGTGTCTGGCGTGATCCCATGACGCTCTTCTTCATGTTCTTCCCGCCTTTGGTGGAGATGATCGCTTTCGGCTATGCGCTTGATAACGACGTCAAGCACATGGGAATGGTGATTCTCAACCAGGATAGAAGCGTTGAAAGTCATCAATTCATCGACCGCTTTGTTAATACCGAAACGTTTCGCGTTATCGGCGAAGTCCAGAGCGCGGAACAAATGGCCAGCGAGATTCGCAAGGGCCGCGCTTATGTTGGAATGCAAATTCCGCCGCAGTTTACGCGTGACCTGCGCGGTGGCTACCCCACCCAGATCCAACTGCTAATCGACGGCTCTAACTCAACAACAGCTCTCCAGGCTCTCAACACCGCGCTGGGAGTAGCTCTCAGCCAATCGGTGCAGAAACTCCTGGCTGAATCCAATCGCGTCGCTCCTCCCATCGAACTGCGCCCGCAGATGCTTTACAATCCGACCATGCGCAGCCCGAACTTCTTCGTCCCGGGAGTTATCGGCGTAGTTCTTCAGATCGGAACTACCTTCGCCACCGCCATGGCAGTAGTGCGCGAGCGCGAGCGCGGTACACTTGAGCAGCTACTTGTAAGTCCTCTCAGTAGATGGGGGCTAATGCTGGGTAAACTGATTCCCTACCTCTGCATCGGTATGACCATGGCGCTCCTACTTTATTCCATCATGCGTTTTGTCTTCGCCGTCCCCATCGCTGGCAACGTCTTCTCCCTCATTGCCTCGACCTTCGTTTACGTTTTCGCCCTCCTCAGCCTCGGTCTCCTCGTCGCGACCAAGGCCGAAAACCAGATGCAAGCCCTGCAAATGTCGATGACGTTCATCCTGCCGAGCGTCTTCTTCTCCGGCTTCATTTTCCCGCGCGAGACAATGCCGTGGATTTTTTACGCCCTCGGAGCGATCATCCCGACGACCTACTTCATCGCGCTCAGCCGAGCCATCATCCTACGCGGTGCGCATTTCTTCGAATACTGGCACAATCTTGCCATTCTTGTCGCGATGTCGATCGCCCTATTCTGCATCTGCGCGCTGCAGTTCCGAAAAAAGGTCGGCTAGCTATTCTCGTTGGCCCGACGCGTCTCGGTCAGCTCTTCTTTAGCTCCGCCAAAGCCTGCAAGACCTCTTCGCTATGAGTCTGCGGTTTTACTCCGGCGAATACCTTCGCAATCTTTCCCTCAGGGCTAATGATGAAAGTATTACGGGCTGACATTTTGGCCCCATCATATTCTTTTATGGAACCGTAGCTTTCTGACACTTTGCCTTCAGTGTCGGCCAGGAGCTTGAAATTGAGACCTTCTTTGGTGCAGAAGTTCTTGTGCGATTCGGCATTATCCACGCTGACGCCGAGGATTACCGCGCCCGCTTGCTCGAACTTCGAAAGGTCGCGCTGGAAGTTGTGCGCTTCCAGAGTGCAGCCGCTGGTGAAGTCCTTGGGATAAAAGTAGAGAACGATCCATTTCCCTTTGTAGTCGCCCAGGCTGACCTGGTTGCCTTCGTTGGAAGTAAGCTTGACCGCGGGGGCGGCGGCGCCGGTGGATGGGATTGTTTGTGCCATGGTAGTTGAGATGAGCGATAAAGCAGCAGCTGCTGCGAGGACTGGTTTCATCGATCAAGCTATCCAATTCCATTGCGAATGCAGGAAAAAGAACGTTGCGGCTAGAATGGATGAGATGGTCAGATAAGCGACTTGAAAGGCCCGACTCTTTTCCATGGCCAGGGAAAGGACGATGAACATTGGAAAAATAACAACGACAAAGCGAGGAACCGATCCAAGCATTCCCCAACAGGAGAAGAACAACACGGCGGCAAGAAGATAGGTCGTGTAAGAGGGACGCAACCGGACGGCGCCCGCGGTAGTGAATGCGAGCAAGGCAAGGAAACAAAAGTCCAGCCAGTCATGACCCGAGGCGTGGCCGAGCACCCAGTCGAGGGTGGACCAGGGCGCCAGAAACCGCCGGCCCCAGGGTCGTTGCGAGTCGAACAATATCGTCCAACTTCCGAACGCAACCTTGAAATAAAACGCTAAAGCAGCCAGCGCGATCGGAATAAACAACAACGTGACGATATTCCACTTCGCCGGCCGCGGTTTGCATTGCCCGAAGTATTCGACCAGCAAAGGTGCCAGGAGAATGATTCCCTGCGAGCGACAGGCTGTCGCTAGCGCTGCCAAAAGTGACGCGCTGAACCAGTATTGCTTGCGCGCGTAATAGAACGAGCTCACCGTCAACATAAGAAACATTGACTCGGAATAGCCCGCCGATAGGAAGAAGCTGGTGGGAAATAGATAAAGAAGAAGCGTGGTTCTGGCTGCCACAGGAGCGGCGTAGTCGATTTGTATCAGGCGATAAAGGTAAGTCGCGGCAACTAGCAGGCATATATTTGCCACGGCGATAGCAGCTACGAGATACCAAAAGTCGGAATCGGGAAGGAGAAACGAGGCATGCAGCAGGCGAATAGTAAGTGGGTAGACCGGAAAAAATGCGGTGCTACTTGGTTTACTCGAATCATATTGATAGCCGAACCTGGCGATGTGGAGATACCATCCAGAATCCCAGCGTGACCACATGTTGACGAAGTCATGTGCGCTGGGTACGCCACTGCCCGTAGAATGACGACTCCCATTTGCGCCGATTTCCCACGAGAGCGGGAAGGCGCTCGGCAGCGGCAACAGGCGAAAACCTATCCAGGCGATAAGACAAAGCGCGATTCGCGTCGCGGCAAAAGGCAAAATAATGTCACGACCGAACCAGGGCGGCAGACGGCGCCAGACCGTCGTCATTCCTCTAATAATTACCGGAAAATTTGGACCATCGGTCATTCGACGCGAACGAGCGATGACTTTATTGCGATCCTGCGCGGACATGGAATCCGAGTGATAGCTGATGTGCGGCAGTTTCCTGGTTCACGGCGCTACCCACAATTTAACAAGGAAAACCTTGCGAGATCGTTAGCCGAAACTGGCATCCGCTATGTTCATTTCCCAGAGCTAGGCGGTCGACGTAAACCAAGGCCGGATTCGCGCAACAGGGCATGGCGAAACGAAGGTTTCCGCGGATATGCCGATTATATGGAGACTCCTGAATTTGACGAAGGTATCGCCCGACTGACCGAACTCGGGACGCAGCCGCTGGCCGTGATGTGCGCGGAAGCGCTCTGGTGGCGTTGTCATCGCGCCTTGATCTCCGATTTTTTAAAAGAACGCGGAGTCCAGGTAATTCATATCATCGACAGGGAGAAGATCGAGTTGCACCCGTTCACTTCCGCGGCTCGAATCGTCGGAGGTAAACTAAGTTACCGCGAGCTCGACCGGCTTCTCTAACTCGTCGGAGGGCCGCGAAGATCGCCGTAGTTTTCTCGCAGGTGAATAAATGGACCGTAGCCACAGCTACCTAAAATCCGCGCTTTGTCGCGGCGTCTACATGTTGATCTAACCATTTTTGATAAACTACCGGTGAGATCTCCGAGGGCTTGATTTCGCTGCGACCGCCCCAGAAAACGTTGGTGTACGAAACTGGGATATCGGCGAGATGCTCGTCAATGGCGGCCTTGTGTTCGAGCAGGCGCGCTTTGTCGGTCCCGTGCGCTACGGCCATGATATTGACGTTACGGAATTCCGGGCCGCCTTCGCGCCAGTAACAATGCGTGAGAATGTGATGCCGGCCGATCTCGCCGCCGGCTTCGATTTCTCGCCCTCGCGGCACCGCCCAGTGAAAGAGCGCGTTGAAGCGAGTCACTCTCACCCCGGTTGCGCTCGGTTTTACGTGCTCGAGAAAGGTAGAAAACCGCCCGATGACTTTGCGGGCGTTTAGCTCTTCCGCCACGCGATAGAATTCATCGAGCGAGATTCCGGCTTCCGTTGCGCGTGATTGCCAGGGCGTTGACCTGATTTCCTGTGGAGCAAACTCGCGCTTCAGCGCTAGCAAAACTTTCCATTCGCGATCGTCGAGTTCGACCGGTCGAACTTCGAGCATCGTCGCGGGCTGAGGCGCGCGACTTCCCGGTTCGATTGTTCTCCGCCGCACGTGACCGACGCCGAGCGTAAAAATGCCTTTTGCGGGCATGATGCGAAATCGCTCCGCGCCAACTTTTTGGGAGATGATTCGGCAATGCTGCTCCAGGGAAAATTCACGGGGCACCTTCACTGTTGTCCATAATTTGTAGTCCGAACCCGCGGTTGCCGTGTCGGTCGATCGCAAAACGACGTGGCCGGAAAACGGGTCGCGCTGAAACATAAAATCGAAAGCGCCGTCGATTTTTTCGTCTGCAACCTTCCAAGCCACGAGCGCGCCATTGGCCAGGTTCGTCGCGAGCAAAGTCTGGCGCACACGCCGGATCGTCCCCGCGCGCAACATTGCTGCGATGCGCGCCATGACCACGTCGACTTCAATTTCGCTGCGGCGCGCGATTTCCTCGAACGGCTCACGCACGAACCCCTCTATTTTATCCTCGGAGACGGCGAGAATACCCTCGTTGATGGGATCGTTGTGGTCCGCGGCGAGCATGAGTATTACTTTGGCGGCGAAACGCCCTCTTAACCAGCGCGGATCCCGGCGCGCGTTTTTTCAATGATAAAAGCGGTTTTCTTCGATGCTGCCGGCACGCTGCTTCATTTGCACGGCAGTGTGGGCCAGCATTACGCCGCCGTGGCGCGAGAACTCGGCGTCGATCTTTCCGCCGATGCACTTGATCAGGCTTTCGCGCGAGCCTGGACGAAGGCGCCGCGCCGACAACCCATCGAACGTGCGCGCGATGAGGATGACAAGCCGTGGTGGCGAGACCTTGTGAACGCGATCCTCTCCGATCTGCCGAACATGCCCGCTGTTTTCGATCGCGCCCAATTTTTTGCATTGGCTTACGCCCATTTCGCCAAGCCGGGTGTGTGGGCGCTTTACCCTGAAGTAGTCGAGGTGCTGGGCTTGCTCGCGCGAAAATTTCCCCTCGGCATCATTTCCAACTTCGACCGGCGTTTGCGCGAGATTCTGCTGCATCTGGGAATCGCCTCATTCTTTTGTGAAGTTTTCATATCCAGCGAACTCGGCGCCGATAAACCGGACCCGGAAATTTATCGGCGCGTTCTCTCGCACCGCGGATTGAGCGGTGCCGAGGCGTTGCACGTAGGCGATGATCCAGAGCGCGACTGGCAGGCAGCGGCCGAAGCCGGAATGCGTGTTTTCCGGCTCGAGCGTCCGAGAAACTCACTGTTCGATGTTGCGTCCTATCTGGGAGAAATGATGGGTGGGCGTAATAAACCTCGGCAGGCGGGTGGTCCGTCCCGCAACTCTTGAAAATTCCGCCATGCCATCGAAACTGCACCGGTCATCCCGAGCGCGGGATTCTGTTGAAGTTACCTCAGTGATTTCGCGCCGGGATTCCTCGACAAGCTCAGGAATGATGGATTGTCGGGTTGGTAGCTCAATGGTAGAGCAGCGCCCTTTTAAGGCGTTGGTTGTGGGTTCGAGTCCCACCCAACCCATTCTCTCGAAACCGCGCCACTACGATAGGTGCGCTCAAGATTGCCGAGCAGGTCTATCGCTACTTCGGTTCGGTTGAGCAGCCCCTGACGCAACATCGCGAGAGAGCCGGCGCCATCACGCAAGCCCTCGGAAAAATCGTGCGGTTGCTGATTCACATTCAGGCCGATGCCGACAATGGCGATGTGCGGTGCGCGAGGCTGCGCGCGCATTTCCACCAGCACGCCCGCAATCTTGCGCGAGCCGACATAAACGTCGTTAGGTAGCTTGATCGACGCTTTCTGTGCAGAGATTTTTTCGACAGTCCAGGAAATCATCCCTGCCGCCCACTGCGTCAGGCGAGACGAGTCCTGCACGGCGATTTTCGGATGAAGCAGAATGGAAAACCAAAGACCTTTGTGCGCGGCTGATTCCCAAACATTGCCGCGCTGGCCGCGACCGGCCGTTTGATATTCCGCGAAAACGACGAGCCCTTCCGGCGCCCCGCCTTTCGCCAACTGCCATACCTCGTCGTTAGTTGATGTCGTTTGCTCGCGAACGATAATTTCGCGACCGATGATCACGTCATCCCCCAGGCCGGCACGCAACTGCGCTGCGCTTAATCGATCATCCACGCGACACCATGAGCTCAAGCGACAGATCGATCGCGCGCGCCGAATGGGTGAGCGCACCGACCGAAATATAATCGACGCCGGTGGCGGCGATGCGGCGCACCGTTTTTAAGTTCACCCCGCCGCTGGCTTCAAACTTGATGTTCCGCCTGCGGCCGAGCGCGACCGCTTCGCGCATTTCAGGCGTGGGCATGTTATCGAGCAAAATCACATCGACTCCTTCAATCTCCACGAGCGCGCGCACTTGCTCGAGGGTATCGGCTTCTACTTCTACTTCCGGCGGCGGTTGCTGATTTTTCGCCGCCCGAATAATGCTCGCCAGTTTTTTCAGATCCGGCTGGAGCGCCAGATGATTGTCTTTGATCAAAATTCTGTCGAATAATCCAAAGCGATGATTGACTCCACCGCCGGACAGCACCGCCGCCTTTTCCAGCGCGCGTAACCCCGGCGTGGTCTTGCGCGTGTCCAGGATGCGCGCGGGGTTTTTGCCGACAGCCTCGACGAATTCGCGCGTGAGAGTGGCGATGCCGGAAAGGTGTTGCAGAAAATTGAGGGCTACGCGTTCGGCAGTAAGAATGCTGTGGGCGGAGCCTCGAATATCGAGAATGGTTTCGCCGCCCAAGACGGCGGTGCCGTCGGCCGCTTCGATCGAAACCTTGAGTTCAGGATCGACGCGCCGGAAAACTTCTGCCGCCGTTGTCACGCCCGCCACGATGGCTTTCTCACGCGGCACGATGCGCCCATGCGCGCGCGTGTTTGCCGGCACAAAAAGCGCGCTGGTGACATCTGCGCCTTCGCCGAGATCCTCGCGCAGCGCGGCGTCGATAAGATCGCATTCAACCATCGGGCGCAAAGTCATTGTCCTGATAAACGCAGCGGCCGCGCACGTAAGTGGCGACTGTACTCTCGGGTCCGCCCCGGTAAATGCAGAGCGCGATCACGTCTTCGGCAGAGAGGTGTCTTGTTTCATCTCGTGAATAGGGCCGCGCTCGATCGAGGTCGACCAAGGTCAAATCGCCATCTTTTCCGACGTCCAGCGTCCCGACAATATTCGCTTTTGCCAACGCTTGCGCGCCTCCGCGTGTGCCCAGATAAAATGCTTCCGCCGGTCGCAGCCCTCGCGCGCTCGGCTCGTAAACGGCACGCGCTTTTTGTGTTTCAATGGCGGCGCGCATGACTCGCCACATATTCAGCTCGGGCCCGGCCGCGACATCGGAACCGAGACCCACCGGGATGTCGTTAGCAATGAAGAGCTCGAGTTTGAACAGCCCGCTGCCGAGAAAAAAATTGGCCGTTGGGCAATGTGCGACGTTGGCGCCGGCCCTCGCAATAACGCTGATCTCGCGCTCGCTGAGATGAAGACAATGACCGAGCACTGTTCTCGGCGTCAACAGTCCGCATTCTTCGTAAACGCCGGTGTAGTCGCTCGCATTCGGAAAAAGTTGCCGCACTTGCGCGAGCTCATCGCGATTTTCGGCCAGGTGCGTTTGCACATGTGCGCCGAACGCTGCCGCCAGCCGGCCCGCTTCGCGCATGAGTTCGTGCGAGCAGGTAATGGCAAATCGCGGGCTGAATGCATATTCGAGTCGCCCGCCATCGGCGCCATGCCACTTGTGGCAGAGCCGTTCGCTTTCGGCCAGCGAAACGGCAAGCGCTTCGTGCGGCTGCAGGTTTCCGTAGGAGCCGATGTCCATCATCATTTTGCCAATGATGGCGCGCAAACCGCTGGCATGCGCGGCCTCAAAAGCCGCGTCGCAACTCTCTTCGTAGATGGCAGTGTAAATCGCGGCGGTGGTCGTGCCGTTGCGCGCCAGTTCAGTGAAGAAGAGGGGGGCTTGCGTCCACGCCCGGGCGCCAGTGAAATCGCGTTCGATGGGAAAAATGGTGTGGCGCAGCCAGGATAGCAGTTCGCTTTCTCCGCGCGCGACGACGGGATATTGCGGAAGATGCGTGTGACAATCGATCAGTCCCGGAAAAATGGCGACATTGCCATGCTCGCTCCAATGCACCGGTGCCGTAAATGACCTGCGCATATCATTGAACTTTCCGCGAGCGGCGATTTTGCCCTCGGCGATTATGAGCGCGCCATCAGGCTCAGCGCGCAGGGTTCCGAACTCCGGCGCGTCGATGAGATGACCGCGCAGACCGAAAGCTTGGCCGTTCACGCGCGGTAAGGGATGCAACAACTAAACGCGCGCAAACGCGAAGATCCATTAGCTAGGAGCGCGATCGCTACCGCTGAGTCTGAGGACAAAGGGGGCACCAGAACAAGGTCCCACAAGTCTGGGCAGGCGAAGCGCCCGCCGTACAGAAGATTCGGGCAGCGCACGCCAAGGAGAAACAGCAAATACCGAGAAACGTGCAACTACCCGAATCGCCTTAACCTGACACGTTCGACACGCATGGTTGCAGGCGCGTTCGAAATATTTCGAGCTTTTATCGAGAATAGTTATTCACAATCCCAGCTCGCCCTGACCGGAGATTGTTTGCCGCTTCGCTTCCTCACGGACTTCCTGCAAAAGCGACTTGAATTCGCATTTTTCCAGCGCTTCGATCAACCGCGGATAATCTGGCCGGATTCGCAACTGATCGACAGCTACGGGCAGATCAAGGGCGCAATCAAGTTCCACCATTTTGCGATTCTGCATGATCTGGTCTCGCCCATTTTGCAGCTTCTCGCGTGTTTTCACGCTTTTCACTCCCTTCAGGTTCGCCAGCAGCGCATCAAGACCGCCGTTTTCCCGGATCAGTCCGGCCGCGACTTTTCGGCCCACGCCGACGCCGGGAATATTGTCGACGGTGTCCCCGGAGATCGCCAACACATCGCCGATCAAACTCGGCGGAACATCCCATTTTTTCATGACCTCTTCTTCGCCGAGCAAAGCGAACGCATCTTTCGGTGAGGCAAGATCGGCCTTGGCCGTGCTGTAAACTTTCACGCATGGGCCGACGAGCTGGTAAAGATCTTTGTCGTTGGTCGCGAGGACGACGTCGACATTCTGTTTGCACGCCGCAATGGAGTAGCAGCCCATGAGATCATCCGCTTCCGTATTTGGCAGCGAGATATTAGCGAAGCCCAGCAGGGGCGTGAGCGTAGCGCGAATGAAATCAAGCTGCGGAACCATCGACGACGGCATTTCCTTTCGCGTTTCCTTGTAGGCGGGCTGTAGTTCGACGCGGCGTAACGGCAAACCTTCGTCCCAAAATATTGCCCCCAGCTCGGGCTGAAGATGCTTCATCATCAACCGCACGGTTTTGGTGAAACCGAAGATGGCGTTCGTCGGCTCACCGCGGGAGTTGCTCAGCCCCTGAATGGCGAAAAAGGAACGGTAAACGTAATAATGACCGTCGATCAGCAGCAATTTCATCTTCAGAGAAGATATTGTGTCATTCCGAACGAAGTCGAGGATCCCGTGGCGTTACCTTAAAGGCGATTTTCACCCGATCCCTCGACTTCGCCCGGGATGACGTTAAGTCTTCGCATGCCGGAGCGATGGATCGTGCGTGTGGATGGAACGGAGTACGGGCCTGTCGATCTCGAAACATTGCTGGAGTGGAAACGCGAAGGTCGCCTGCTCGCTTCGAACGAAGTTCGGGGCGACGGGGAGACCGAATGGGGAAGCGCCACCACCCTTCCCGGATTATTCGGGCCGCCTCCATTGCCGCAGTCGGCCGTGAGCGGCGACCAATCGCGAGGGCACCGTCGCACCCTGGCCGAAATTTTTAGCGAGAGCTTCCGCATCTACCGGTCAGCTTTTGTCCCGTTCATTGTCGTCACGCTTCTGGTCTCTCTTCCAACGCTTGTCTTCGAGCTAACTTCGCCGGCTTACGGAATCTTTCCCCGGGGGACGAGCGGCTTTACTCCAGCCAACGTCACCGCCCTCCTCTCTTTCACCACCTTAGTCATGGCCTGGCCTGTTTTTCTCGCTGCCATTCAGATCGCTTCCCTCGAAGTGCTCGAGGGGCGTAGGGTGCGCCTTTCTGAGCTGCTGCGCCGGGCGGTGAACTATTTCCCGCGGTTTGCCCGACTCAGTCTGATTGTTTATGGGAGCTATTTTTTGTGGACGGCCATTCCTGTCCTCGCCATTCTGAGTCTCGTTAGCGCCAGTCCTGGTATTCCCGCGATGGCGCTGGCCCTTATCCTTCTGGCTGTGCAGGTGATGATGGTGGCGCGTTTGTTCGCCAATTTTCTTTTCTGGCAGCAATCAGCAATCGTTTCGAATCTTGAAGGCGCCGCTGCCATTCGCGAAAGCAAAACGCTGGCACGGAGCCAGCGTCGAGCGCGCAAAATCGAACGACCGCTCTGGCGCGGGGCCTTGCTTGCGTCGTTCTGGTTATTACTTGTGCTCGGCCTCAGCTCAGGGGCAGAAGTTCCCTTTATTTGGTCGAAAGTGCAGAACATCTCCACGCCTGAGCAAATGCTGACCATGCTGCAGACCATCAACACGCCTCCTGCGGCCGATCTCATGCTCATCGCGGGCGCGATTGTCGCCAGCCTGGTGCATACGTTGCTCCGGCCAATGTTTGGAATCGCTTTTGTTCTGCTTTATTTCGACGCGCGCGCCGATTTCAGCGACCGGGAATTGGAAAAGTTGCAACAGGAATCGACATTGCAGGGCGACCGCTCGGGATGACTTAGGTTAACGAGACGTAGGGAAATAAACCGTGTCGTCCGCCTTCGCGACCGAAGCCGCTTTCCTTATAGCCACCGAAGGGGCTGGTGGGATCAAATTTGTTGTAGGTGTTCGCCCAAACCACACCAGCGCGAAGCTTGTTCACGATCTTGAAAATCTTGCTGCCTTTGTCTGTCCACACACCCGCGCTCAAGCCGTACATAGTGTTGTTGGCGCGCTCGACCGCTTCCTCGGGCGTACGAAACGTCATCACGCTTAGGACCGGACCAAAAATTTCTTCCTGCGCAATGCGATGCGACGCCGTCACACCGGTGAAAAAACTCGGCGGGTACCAGTAACCTTTCGCCGGAAGACGCGCCGGGGATTGAACGAGCTGCGCCCCTTGCTGAAGTCCGCTGTCCACCAGCTCGCAAATCTTCTTTAATTGTTTCCGCGAATTGATCGCGCCGACATCGGTATTCTTGTCCAGCGGATCGCCGAGCCGCAGAGTGGCGATGCGGTCGCGCAACTTGCGGATGACCTGCGGAAACACGCCCTCCTGCACGAGCAACCGCGAACCGGCGCAGCAAACATGGCCCTGATTGAAATAGATTCCGCTGATGATTCCTTCCACCGCCTGATCGATAGGCGCATCTTCGAAAATAATGTTGGCAGCCTTGCCGCCGAGCTCGAGCGTCAGCTTTTTCCGCGTGCCGGCGAGAGCGCGAGCGATGCGCTTGCCGACATTTGTCGAACCGGTAAATGCGATCTTGTCGACGCCGGAATGATTGACAAGGACGCTCCCCGTTTCGCCCGCGCCCGTGACGATGTTGACCACGCCGTCGGGCAACTCCGCCTGCTGAAAAATCTCCGCCAGGTGCAGCGCGGTAATGCTGGTCGTCTCGGCTGGTTTGAGTACACAGGTATTTCCGCATGCGAGCGCAGGCGCGAGTTTCCATGCCGCCATTAAGAGGGGAAAATTCCATGGAATGATCTGCCCGGCGACGCCAAGGGGGCGCGGTTTTCGGCCAGGAAAAGCGTAGGGAAGCTTGTCCGCCCAGCCGGCATAGTAGAAAAAGTGCGCCGCGACCAGCGGGAGATCGATGTCGCGCGATTCTTTGATCGTCTTGCCTCCATCCATCGTCTCGAGCACTGCCAACTCGCGCGCCTTTTCCTGGATGATGCGGGCGATGCGAAAGAGATACTTGCCGCGTTCGCGCCCTGGCAATTTGCTCCATACTTTCTCATAAGCGCGCCGCGCCGATTTTACCGCGCGATCCACATCACGCTCATCCGCCGCCGCGATTTCGGCGAGCTTCTCTTCCGTTGCCGGATTGATCGAATCGAAATACTTGCCTGACTTGGGCGCAATAAATTTTCCGCCGATGAAAAGGGGATAGCGGTCTCGCAATTTGATGTAGCCGCTCACTTCCGGTGCGGCGGCGTAATTCCAGCGCTCACCGAAAAGCAATCGTCGCTCCTCGTCCGGAACGCGGAGACGTCGATCTTCGCCTTTGCCGTTTCGCGGCAGGAAAGACAATTGAGATCTCTGACGCTTAAGAGTCCGTCTCATTTGTAATGATGGGATGTTAGGCTGCCGCCAGTTGGGTAGCACCAAAAAATTCACCAAAGCCGCAGCCGTCAAAAATCGATCGTTGCCATTACGGAAGCGAAAAGTAGTCCGTGCTTTGATAGTTGCCGTCGACCGTTTTCACGATTTGCATGAGGACGTCGTTCACCAGCGTGCTGGCGCCGAAGCGGAAAAGGTCGGGCGTGAGCCAGTCGTCACCGAGCGTTTCCTTCACCATCACCAGGTAATGCAACGCTTGTTTGGCAGTCCTGATTCCTCCGGCTGGTTTCATGCCGATACGAATGCCGGTTTCGTAGAAGTAATCACGAATCGCTTCCAGCATAACCAGCGTCACTGGCATGGTGGCGGCGGGCGAGACTTTGCCCGTCGACGTCTTGATGAAATCGGCCCCAGCGCGCATGGCGATTTCGCTGGCCCGGCGCACGTTATCGTAAGTTTGGAGCTCGCCCGTTTCCAGGATCACTTTTAGATGCGCTTCGCCGCACGCGTCTTTGGTAGCGGCGATTTCATCAGAAAGGCGGTCAAATTCACCTACCAGAAAAACGCTGCGGTTGATCACCATGTCGATCTCATCCGCGCCGTCCCGGCGGGCACTGCGAACCTCCTGTAGTTTCAACTTCAGCGGCATCAATCCTGTCGGAAACGCCGTGGCTACGCTGGCCACTTTGACGGTGCTCTTGCCGAGAGACCGTTTCGCGAACCTAACGAGATTTGGATAAACGCAGACGGCGGCGCAACTTGGAGCGCCATAGCGGGGATCGATCGGCTGCATCGCTTTGCGGCAAAGAAACGCAATCTTTCCCGGCGTATCCTTGCCTTCAAGTGTCGTTAGATCCATCATGGAGAGGGCTAACTTCAAACCTTCCAGTTTGGCGGCTGTCTTTATGCTGCGCTTGGTAAATGCGCCTGCTCGTTCCTCGACCATGATTTGGTCGACCACGGGTACATTCCAGCAACGCGAATTTCCCGCGCGCGATGGTATGATGTCTTGAGACGACGGACGAGAGAGTTTCACCGAGCCCTAGTGCGGCAGCTCACCTGCGCTTTTGCTCCGCATTATTAGCGGCGCTAATCGCACAAAAAACAACGTCACATATAACAAATAAGCCAGAAAAGAGATCAGTTGCGCAGCGATGAGAAGGACGTGACCCCCGCGGTCGAGAAAGAAAGCGGGCCACTTTTGTATGGCGAACGAGCAACCAAAATTGAAGAGGAAGAGAAGTGGAAGAAGAATAGCAATGTTGAGCCATTGATCAGCCCGCGCCCGCGCAAGGAGAGCACGATCTTCGTCGCTGTTCCCTTCCTGCAGGCGGGCGCGGATCAACCTCATATCATAGATAAAGAGCAGCCAAACGGCACCGGCGTAGGCTGTGCTGAGTCGGAACCAGCCTACCGGTCGGTCGAGCCGAGTGAAGAGGATGGCCTCCCCAAGGGCGCAGGCGATGTAGAAAAAGTTATGGCCGAACTCAAGCGGCCATTTAATCATAGTCAGCGTGTGAATGATAGAGCGCGACCAAAAGATAAAGATGATGCACAAGCCGGCAGCGACGTAAAGAAGCGCAGGCCAATGCTGCCAGGAAAGGCTGGCGCGCGCGTTATCGGTCAGAAAATACAGCGCTACTCCCTGAATGATGCTGGCCAGGGTGAGCTCGACGTTTACAACTACCGTATTTAGTTCTTCCCGGGCGCTCATCAGCTTCCGTTCAGAGTAGCTATTTCGTTCTTCGCGAAGCAATCCCTAAACTCCGCGGGCAAAGTCGCGTGCCTGGAGGGATTCGAACCCCCAACCTTCTGATCCGAAGTCAGAAGCTCTATCCAGTTGAGCTACAGGCACGAGGAAAATGGAGTGGTGGAGTAATGGAGTGTTGGAAGTGCCGCCACATCACCCACTACTCCGGCACTCCATTATTCCAGCGGGAAACGGGTGGCCAACGGG
>JBBRAF010000020.1:0-56498 GCA_038207045.1 Chthoniobacterales bacterium | reverse complement strand
AGCCTCTCGTGGCGCATTCGCCTTTTCTTTCCTGGACCTACAGCGTCATGAGCGTCGGGGCCCTTTCCGCCATCCTCGGCGTGATCGAGATTACCCTCGGCATTCTTATCGCCCTGCGCCCTGTCGCGCCCAGGCTTTCGGCCTTCGGCAGCATTGGGGCGATCATTATGTTTGCCATTACCCTCAGCTTCACGCTCACGACTCCAGGCGTCTGGCAACCGGGCTACGGGTTCCCGTTTCCCTCGCCCATGCCGGGGCAATTTATCGCGAAAGACTTGCTTTATCTCGCCGCTGCTTGTTGGACGGCGGGCGAAGCGTTGCGCGCCGCGAATTTGAGCGACCTCAGAACATCACCGGCATAGCTGTAGCCTAATCGTGGCGGCGGAGATACCGGGTTCCGTATTTTTTGGTGCACGTCGGGAATTGATCCGGCGGCGAAACCGCTGTAAACAACGACCGCGTCTTGAGCGCGAGCAAGCGCTGAAGCGAGTATGGATAAGTCAGCCAAGAGAGAATCCCAAAACCGCATGACGCGGCTGGAGGAATTGATCCTGGCACTGGAAGAGTTGCCCGAGGGGAAGGCTCGAACTCACGCACGCGAACTCGTGCAGGTATTACTCCAATTGCACGCCACTGGGGTGAACCGCATGCTCGAGCTTACTTTTGAATCTACCGAAGGCGGACAAGCTCTGATCGATCGCCTCGCCCAGGATGATCTTGTTTCCAATCTGCTGCTCCTGCATGGATTGCACCCGCTCGATCTGGAGGCGCGCGTGCGCCAGGCATTGGAAGAAGTGAAGCCCCGGCTTGGCGCGCACGGCGGCAGCGTGCAACTGGTCGGCGTCACGCCGGACGGCATCGTGCGTTTGCAGCTGGAGGGAAACTGCGACGGGTGCCCTTCGTCGCGCGTCACCCTGAAGTATTCCATCGAAGAAGCCCTCTATGCCGCTGCGCCCGATATCACCGCGCTGGAAGTGAATGGTTTGGTGGAAGAACACGCGGCCCCCGTGGCTAATCCGAAATTTACAGAGTGTCCCTCCACCAATGGGAGCGGACTTCAACCAACAACAGGAGCAAAACCATGAGCAAGCAACCAGTACCCGACCATGTTAGCGGAACGCCTAAAGGTGAAGAGCAGGCACTTGGCGATCGCGAACCGGGACGCGATCCCGATCGAAAGAATTACCGCAGCGCGCGAGATTCCACCGGAATCAATGCTGATAAGCGGCAGCCGATTCTGCCGGTGATGCCGAATATCCCGCCCGCCTGACGAGATATTGAGTGAGATATAATCGGTGAGAAGTGAGCGGCACTAATCGCCAATCATTAGCGACGCCGTCGCCATCAGTCATTACTTCTCCGCGGACTCGGTAAGCTCGCGCCCGAAAATCTTACGCGCGAGCTCAAGCGCCTGCGCTTCCACTCGCTCGAACTGATCGCCAGCGCGTTTCTCCAGACGCGCAAAATCGAAAACACGCAATCGTGGGGCCGCGCCAGCCGCCGCGCCCAAACTGCGCCAGAGCGAACGTTTTCCGCTGATGCCTAACGAAAGACTTTCCAGCGACTGCAACAACGCCAGGCTGGGCTCGCCGGCATCGCCGACGCGCAGCTTGGCCCGCGAAAATTTTTCCACCATCCACGCACCGGCTTTACGCACGGTGCTCTCGCCGATTCCAAACTGTTCCATCAGCTGTTTGAGCTCGCGCTGATCGGCTTCGATATCGGCGCGCAAATCTGCCAGGAATTGCTCGATCGGTTCTCCCTCGTGCGTTTCTTTCAGATGGTCGAGCATTTCCACCGCGCCGGTGGAACCGGCGAGATGATCATTCAGATAAATCGAGAGATCCTTCATGGCGATTGGTAGACTCTTGCGCTATAAAATAAAATCGCAAATTACTGATGACGCTGGTCATTGGTTCGTTATTTTTGCTTCGGATGCGCGCGGACTAAACTGGATTATGCGCGACTCGGCTTTCACCACTCTTCGCCGATTCGCGGGCACGGTGCAAAATTCGGGCGCGGCTCCGCCCGCGACTAAACCGGAAGAACGCTGCGAGCTTTGCGGTATCGTGCTGCACCCCGAACACCGGCACATGTTGGAGATGGCGAAGCGGAAAATTGTCTGCGCCTGCGACGCCTGTACCACGACATTTGTGCCGGTGGTGGAAGGCCGCTTCAAAGTCATCCCGCGCGATGCCCGTGCTCTGCCCGATTTCCGGATGAGCGATTCGGAATGGGAAAGCCTCGCGCTGCCCATCAGTCTCGCCTTTTTTTTCTACAACACGCCTGGCAAAAAAATGGTGGCGATGTATCCCAGCCCCGCGGGCGCGACGGAATCGCTTCTGCCATTAACTTCATGGGAAACGCTCGTCGCGAATAACCCGGCATTGCGCACACTCGAGCCGGATGTCGAAGCGCTCCTCATCAATCGCGTGAAAGAAACGCGCGCGCATTTCATCGTTCCAATCGACAAATGTTTCGAGCTGGTGGGCACGATCCGGATGCATTGGCGTGGACTGTCTGGAGGGGAGGAAGTGTGGAACGCGATTGATAAGTTTTTCGCCGGCTTGAAGGAGAATGCGAGGTGACATGACGAACCCCGAAACAATGACAAAGCTCGAAATCCGAAACGACGCGCACTCCTTTCGTCATTTGGGCTTGGTCACATTTGAAACATGACAATTCGGACCATCCGTGCCCGTTGCGACCAAACGAACGAAAGTTTACGAGCGCGCGGCAAGCACTTTTCCGTCATCCTGAGCGAAGCGAACGAAACCGCGCAACCGTCTTGCCGAGATCGTGAGGTTCTTCTACGCGGCTCGGGATGGCAGGGTTTTAATTTCCGGCAGCAACGCGTTAACCTCTTCAGCGCGTTCGTAACTCGACGAAGTGCTCGAGATGATCGTCTGTCAGCGGAATCGTTTTTTCGCCAAGCGTGTGACCGTCGAGAGACAATTCGTCGGTTCCCTCGGCGGCGAGACGGGTGATGGTAACGTGATAAACCGTTTGCCGATAACGGTAGTGAATCTTGTAGCTCGCCCAGTTCGCCGGAAAACGGGGAGTGATTCGCAGACGATTGCCCTCGAGATGGATGCCGAGCAACGTTTCTGTGAGAAACCGATACATCCAGCCGGCCGACCCGGTGTACCAAGTCCAGCCCCCGCGACCGATGTGCGGCGCGGCGGCATAGACGTCGCCCGCGACGACGTAGGGCTCGACTTTGTAAATGGCGATTTGTTCCGGTGTCGCGCCGTGCTGCATGGGATTGAGCAGGGCGAAAAGTTCCCAGGCGCGTTCGTTTTCTCCCATGAGCGCGAAGGCCATCGCCGCCCAGACGGCGCCGTGAGTGTACTGGCCGCCGTTCTCGCGTACTCCGGGAATGTAGCCTTTGATGTAGCCGGGATTGAGAGTTGATTTGTCGAACGGCGGCGTGAAGAGCTCGATGAGTTTGGCATCGCGCCGGACAAGGCGTTCGTTGACCGCTTGCATGGCTTCACGCGAACGCGCTGGCTGGCCGGCGCCGCTAATGATCGACCAGCTTTGCGGGATGGAATCAATCTGACACTCGGAATTTGTCTTCGACCCGAGCGGTTCGCCGTTATCAAAATAAGCGCGCCGATACCATTGGCCGTCCCACGCGTTTTTTTCGATGTTTTCCTGCAACTGTTTCGCCTCCGCCAGGCAACGCTCCGCGAAAGGCGCGTCCTCCCGCGCGCGCGCCAGCTGAGCGAATTGCGTGAGAACGTCGTAAAGAAAAAATGCCAACCAGACGCTTTCGCCTCGACCTTCTTTTCCCACCAGATTCATGCCGTCATTCCAATCGCCGGAACCCATCAGCGGCAGGCCATGCTGGCCGAATCTCAAACCGTGCTCGATCGCGCGCACGCAATGCTGATAGAGCGTGGCCGATTCCTGCGAGCGGTTCGGCAAATCGTAATACGATTCCTCTTCCGGCAGGACCGGGCGCGCGTCGAGAAAGGGAATGGACTCGTCGAGCACACCCGTGTCGCCGACGCAGGAAACGTAGCGGCAGGTGACGTAAGGAAGCCAAAGATAGTCGTCTGAAAAATGCGTGCGCACCCCGCGGCCGACCGGCGGATGCCACCAATGTTGGACATCGCCTTCACGAAATTGATGGGCGGCGGCGCGGAGAAGATGCTCGCGCGTGAGAGCTGGCTCGGCGTGGACCAGCGCCATCACATCCTGCAATTGATCGCGGAATCCGTAGGCGCCGCCGGATTGATAGAAGCCGGTGCGTCCCCAGAGGCGGCAGCCAATGGTTTGATAAAGCAACCAGCCATTGGCCATGGTGTTCACGGCCGGATCGGGCGTATCGACGTTGATGGCGCCGAGGGTGCGATTCCAGAATTCGTGCACCGCGGAAAGCGCATCCCGGCTCGCATCGGCCCGGCGAAAACGGAAGATCAGATCGTGCACCTCGGCGATGCTGCGACCGGCCCCGAGACGAAAACTAGTCTCGCGCTCCTGCTCATCGGCCAGATCGAACGCGACCTGCATCGCGCCGCACGGGTCCAAACCGGCGCCCGCTTTGCCGGAGAGACGCGCCCGCTTTAGCGCCGCCGGCTGGGGCAGGATTCCGTTGCGCCCGAGAAATTCTTTGCGGTCACCGGTGAGCGTACGCGTCGGCTCGTTCACATCGAGAAAGGCGATGCGGTCTGGGAATTCAGTGTTGTAAAAATTGTGGGCCAGCAAGGCGCCGGTCTTGAGGTCGACCTCAGTCTGGACGTTGAGCAACGTTTTGGGCCGCAAATCCCCCAGCACCCATTCGCAATAGCCGATGACGGAAAGGCGGCGCGGTCCGCCCGAGACATTGCGCAGTTTGAAAACCGCCAGCTTCACCGACGCATCCATCGCCACGTAAATCCACAATTCAGAAACGATGCCGTGCTCGGTATGCTCGAAAACGGTGTAACCGAATCCGTGCCGAATCACATAAGCGGTGGCGCCACGGGCGGGCCCGGGCGTGGGCGACCAGACCTGGCCGGTTTCTTCGTCGCGGATGTAAAAGGCTTCTCCGGTGAGATCGCGCACGGGATCGTTATGCCAGGGCGTGAGCCTGAACTCGTGCGCGTTTTCAAACCATGTGTAGGCGCCGCCGTTTTCCGAAACGACGGTGCCGAACGATGGATTAGCCAGCACGTTGACCCACGGCGCGGGCGTGACCTGGCCGGGTGAAAGGGTAATGACGTATTCGTGGCCGTCGGGAGTGAAGCCGCCGAGGCCGTTGTGAAAAATCAGGTCGCGCGGCGGTGGGGGCGAAGGCGTTTCGACCCAGGGCGCGCGACGGGCGTTGAAGGCGGGGATAAGCGGTTCGAGCACGCTGCGTTGTTCGAGTTGTTCCAAGAGCGAGCCGTGCTCATCGTCGAGAACAATGCGCGCCGCAGATTGGAGGAGGACGCGATCGTCATTCGGGATTTGCTCGACGCGACGGACGAAAATGCCGCCCGGCTTATCGAGCATTTGCGCTTCACTGCCGGCGGAAACGAGCGACGTGATCTGGTCCTGCAGATTTTGGCGATAGACGGAAACGTCCTCGTTCACAATCACCAGTTCGACGCTCAAACCTTTCGCGCGCCAATAGGAGTGCGCCTGGATTAGCTGGCGAACGAGATCGATGTTCTCGATGTCGGTAATGCGCAGCAGTACGATCGGAGTGTCGCCGGAGATACCGTAAGTCCAGAGCGCGCTCTGACCGCGTCGATTCTCCAGCAGAATACGCGAGGTCGCGCGTCGGGCGGGATCGGCATAAATGATTGCGCCCGCCAGCCGCGCGTAAAGTTGCGCTTCGGCTTCCGTGGCGTTGAGCTGGCGCAGGATGACCTGACCGTGGGTCCAGGCGAGATCGAAGGCGCGGTCGGCCATGCGGAAATGCTGATATTTTTCCACGAGCGCGTCGGCGATTTCGCGGTTTTCGGCCGCGCCGATGACAAAATCGAGGACGGCAATCTCATCCGGCTGGAAAGTAACGGTGCGCCGCAGCGAGATAATGGGATCGAGCACCGAACCGGCGGTGTTCGAGAGCGGGGCGACTTTTTGGAGCGCCGCCGGGTTCGCCAGACTTCCATCGCGCCCGACAAATCGGGCGCGGTCGGTCTCACAGGATGTTTCGCCCTGCGTGCCACCTTGTCCGACCAACAGATGCAGCAGCCAGGGTGGTTTTTCTTCGGCTGTGCGCGCGCGTCGCGTGCAAAGAATGGCGGCCGAGTCGCGCACAAATTCCGATTGCACGAACAGATTGCTGAAGGCCTGATGCGCTTCGTCTGCGGCCTGGGTGGCGAGCGCCACTTCGGCGTAACTCGTTAGTTCGATCGTGCGCGCGGTGGAGGAGTGATTGGTCAGCGTGACGCGGCGCAGCTCCACGTCGTCCTCCGGGGAAACGCTCAACTCGGTGTGAATCTCGAGGTTGCCGTAGCGCTGGCGGAACTCGGCGCGCGCCTGGGTGAAGATGGCCTCGTAATTTTTCGCTGCCCGCAGAGTCGGTTGATAAGTGGCGGACCAGAATTCTCCTGTGGCCACGTCGCGCAGATAGAGGAATGCGCCCCAGCAATCGCAAGTCGCATCCTCGCGCCAGCGAGTGACGGCAAGATCGCGCCAGCGGCTGTATCCGCCGCCAGCGTTGCTGATCGCCACATGATAGCGGCCATTGGACAGAAGATGAATCTCCGGCGTGCGCGAAGTGGGACTTTTGAAAACGCGCATGACGTTTTCGCCTTCACCGAACCGTGGGCGGCCTTCCTCCAGTTCAAGGTCTTCCGGCAAAACGCTGGCCTCTGTTTTGGGAAGCCGTTCCTGCAACAATAAATCGGCCGCCTTAAGCAACGGCCGCGACATGAATCGGCGTTGCATTGGCAAATCGCGCAGCAACGAAACGAGCGCGAGCAGACTCATCCCCTGATGATGAGCCATGTAGGAACGGACGGTGGCGCTGCTTTCATCCGGCGGCAGACGCGAAGGCGTGTAATCGACTGCTTCGTAAAATCCGAAAGCGCCCTCGCGTCCATCCTTGGCCAGGCGTTGCAGATTCTCGCTCGCTTCCCGCGGTGCTACCATCAGGGCCAGCACCGTGGCGTAGGGCGCGATGACCAGGTCTTCGGCCAGACCGCGTTTCAATCCCAGGCCCGGCACGCCGAAGGCGCGATATTGATAAGTGTGCTGGACATCGCCCTGGTTAAATCCCGATTCCGAAATGCCCCACGGGACATCGCGCGACTTGCCATATTCGATTTGCAATTCGACTGCTGTCTTGCAGGCGCGATCGAGCAGCGTCCCGCGATAATTCGGCATGACCAGCAGCGGCATCAAATACTCGAACATCGATCCGCTCCACGAAACCAGGATCGGTTCGCCGCCGGGCGCGACCAGCAATCGGCCGAGCGCGAACCAATGATCCTGCGGCACCTGTCCTTCCGCGATGGCCAGATAACTGCACAGACGTGCTTCCGACGCGAGCAGATCGTAAAAACTCAGATCGCGTCGGCCTTCGGTGACATTGAATCCGATGGCGAAGAGATTGCGCGTCTTGTCGAAGAGAAAACTGAAATCCATCCCCGCCAGCTCGTCGCATTGGCCGGCCAGCGTTTCCAAAGCACGCACCCGCCCGCGTGCGCGCTTGCTTGCTTCGCCTAAAATTTCTGAGCCCTTCGGGAACTGGCCGTTGAGCTGATCGAAGTTTGCGATTTCCCGCAAAGAAGGAGCCGGGTGCAGTTGCGCGATCCTGGCCGTGAGATTTTCGTCCGTCAGCCAGGGCGCGTGGAAATGCAATTCCTCCAAATGCTCGGCGCAACTTCGTTGCAACGTGTGCGCCCAAGCGGCTTCTTCTCGATCCGCCAGCGCGTCGGAAATCTTCGTAGACTGTTCCGCCGCGCGTTGCAGTAGCTTTGCGCCTGCGTGCAAATCCGATGGCGTTTTCGCCAGCTCGGCGTCGAGCTGCGAAAAAAGTCCGTTCTCGCTTCCGGCTGATCGTTGCGCCAAAGCGAGCGTGTCGCGCAAACCGGCGAATATCTGTGGCTCCAAAATTTTCTCCGCCGCCAGTCCGCGCAGCCCGCAGGCCAGTGTCAGCAAATGCCCGGCGAGATTGCCGCTATCGACGCTGGAAACGTAGAGCGGGAGCAGCGGGCGCAGGGTGCGCGTCTCATACCAGTTGTAAAAATGCCCGCGATGCCGTTCCAAACGCTGCAGGGTGTCGACCGTCGCTTTTGTCCGCTCGAGCAATCGGCCTAACGAGAGATAGCCAAAATCCCGCGCCGCCAGATTGGCCAGCAATGACAAGCCGATGTTGGTCGGCGAGGTGCGCGCCGCGATAGTCCGCGTCGGTTCTTCCTGTAGATTATCGGGCGGCAGCCAGTTCTCCTCCGCGGTGACAAAAGTCTCAAAGAAATGCCATGTCTTGCGCGCGATGCGGCGAAGCAGGGTCAATTGGTCGACGCTCAGTTCCGGGGCCGGGTGCTCGATGGGTAGGCTGATCCACCAGGCGATCCAGGGCGCGGCCAGCCAAAGGCCAAGGAATGGCAAGGCCAATCCCCAGCTCGCTGGTTGCCTCAAACTCAGGCCGACCGCGCCCCCGAAGGCGATTGCCGGCGCGAACCACATTGCCACATATGAGCCGGCGAGATCGGTTCGTGCGCTGCGCGCCGCTTCGCTCGAGGTGACCCATTCCAACAGATGCCGCTTCGTGATGAACACGCGCCAGAGCGTTCGTCCGATCGCCGTCATACTGAGAAAGGCGTCGTTCGGCAGAAACGCCAGGGTCAGTCCGATCTGGCTGAGCGTCCGTTTTGCCGACGCCAGGGTTCCGCGCAAATGCAGTTGCCACGGCAGGGGCTCCGGCTTGCGTATGAGCTCGAGGCCGAGCGAGAGCAAACCCGGCAGCGCGAGGATGGTGAGCAACGCGCCGGTTGCCCATCGACCAAGCCGCGGAACGAGCAGCCAGCTGGCAAGAAAAAAAAGGACGAGCGCGATCGGAACCAGACTGCGGCGCAGGTTGTCGAAAATCTTCCACCAGGACAGGGCCGAGATCGGATTGCGAATGACCTTTCCCTCTGCGCCGGGAGCACGCGGCAGAAGCCACGGTAAGATTTGCCAGTCGCCCCGAATCCAGCGGTGCCGCCGCACGGCATCGATCTCGTAGCGCGACGGATAATCCTCATAGAATTTCACGTCGCTCACCAGACCGCAGCGGGCGTAGACCGATTCCAACAGATCGTGGCTTAGGATTCGATTTTCCGGGAAACGCCCTTCCAACGCTCGTTCGAAGGCATCGACGTCGTAAACGCCTTTGCCGATAAACGAGCCCTCGCCGAACAGATCCTGATAAACGTCCGAAACCGTGCGGGTGTAAGGATCGATCCCGACTTCGCCCGCGTGAAATCTAACGAATCGTGAGCGATCCGCCGTCGGCAGGCTAACATCCACGCGCGGCTGCAAAAGGCTGTAGCCTTCTATCACAACCCCGCTCTTTGGATCGAACTGCGGCCGATTCAGCGGATGCGCCATCGTGCCGATGAGCTGGCGAGCCGATTCGCGCGGCAGTTGCGTGTCGGTATCGAGCGTGATGACGTAATTAATTTCGCGCAGAATTGATTCGTCACCGACGACCGCAGCGAAACATTCCGCGCACTTTCCTCGGAGAAAGGCGTTGAACTGCATCAGCTTGCCGCGCTTCCGCTCGTAACCCATCCAGACGTCTTCGCTCGCGTTCCAGCGCCGCGGCCGATGGAAGAGGAAAAAAATGTCCCGCCGGGCGCTGCGGTATTTGCGATTCAATTCTTCGATTCCCGCGCGCGCGCGCTCCAGCAGCTCCGCGTCCTCCGGCAAATTTTCCTCCGTCGCATCCGGCCAGTCGCTCAGGAGAGCGAAATGCAAATGCGGATCGCGATTTGCCAGGTGATGAATCTCCAGGCTCTGGAGGAGACCGTCGATGTTTTCTGCGCTTGTCAGGATGGTGGGAACGGCAACGACGCCGCGGCTTTCCGGCGCGATGCCGCCAGGCGAGTAACCAAGGCGAGGCAGCAGTTGCGGTTTGAGCAGAAGAGTGGCGAGCCAATTCCACAACGTCACCGCCAGTTGGCTGAACCCTAACAAGAACGTGACCGCGCAAAATCCGAGCTGCCACCCCGTCACTCCACGCGTCCCAGCAATCCGCACAAATCCGAACGTGGTCAGGAGCGTGAAGAGAGAAATTCCGCCCACGTAGAGAGTGAAAGGAAATCTCCGAATACTCCGTTCGGGAAAACCCTTCCATCGCCAGCGCGCCCCGACCGCGCTCTCCAGCCGGGGAAGCCCTTTGTCGATCAAATAAAAACCAACATGCGCGGTTCGATCTTCAGGGCTTTCTTGTTGCGCGCTTTCCTGCGCCAGCTCGACCGCTTTGCGCGCGACCTCGATTTCCGAGAGGGCACTTTGACGGGCCAGCGTTTCAACGACGTGGCGATAACGATCGCGCGTCGCGAAATCCATATCGCCGTAAACATCGGCCGGCTCACCGCGCAGCGTTTGCTCGACCAGGCTGAGGGTTTCGACGAATTCCTTCCAATCAATCGCACTGAGCAAGCGCAGACTCGAGATGCTGTGGCTGACCGAAACCTGATCGGAGGCCTGGCTCTGGCTTTCCTGATGAATCAGTTGCTCGACCGAGAGGCCCTGCTCCAGCGTGCGTTGCTCAAGCCAGCCACGTGCCAGGTGCAGCACCGGATTTAGACGCGAGAGGCGCTGACAAAATTCCGCCACGAAAGAGCTGGATAACGGCGGGTCCGCCCGTGCCATATCCGCCACCACGATGACAATGCGCGACGGATTTTTTTCCGCCATCGCCTGCAAACGCTCCACCCATTGGTTGGCCAGATTGCGCTCGCGCCGGCCCTGGGCCAGGCCGGTGGTGACACGAGCGAGATTCTCGATCAAACCGAGCCGCAGCATGATCGGCACCGCCCAGAGTTCACCCAGCTTCAGCGGTGCGACCGTCTGGTAAGCGTCCACAAACGCGCTCAGCGAATCAGCATCGATCTGCGCATCAACGTGCGCGATCAATTCCAGAACGATATCGTAAACGCGCAAGAAACCTGCGGAGGAGCCGTTGGCCAGGCGCGGCAATTCGCGGCTGTAGTGCTCGGGCAAATGGCGGCGGGCCAGCTGAATTTGTTCTTCGATTAAATAAAAATTATCGAGCAACCATTCCGCCGCGGGCGTGACCCGCCGGCTTTGATCCACGGCCAGGGTCGCGCGGTTAAAAGCGCGCAGCACTTTCTCGTTCCCATCCAACCGCGTGAGCAATCGAGCGGAAGCGCGGCCTTCCACGATCTGATGTTGCGCGGCGATGAGCCGGGCATGACGTGCGAGTTGTTCAACGCCAAATAGCTCGGCCCGCAAAGGAAGCTCAGGTGTGCGTGGACGCCGTGCCCTCAGCTTGGCCGGTGAGTTTTTAGCGCGCGACGATTTAATCAGCATCTCGGTAGGATTCGTTGCTCAGCACTGGCGATACCAAAACTGAGTGTTCCTCTTAAGGCGGCATTGGCCGGCGGCGTCAACTCTGCGATGATCTGATTCCGATGCGTGGAAAGCGAATCCGGATTGGAGCGCATTGGTGGATGCTAGCCCTGACCGGCGCTTTGTTCGCGCTGGTCGCAATCTTTGTCGATCTCAAGTTGGTGGTGGATGAGAGTTTTTTCTTTCCAGCCGCGACCCGCAATTTCGGCGGACAAAGAAGATCGAAGAAAAATTTCCGTCACGGCGGAGATCATTCTCAATGTTTCTTCACTGTTTTGGCGGGCACAATCACCGACATTCTGACCAAGCTCTTCGTTTTGCTGCTGCTCGGCGGCGCGCAGTGGAAAATGAAGCGGGCGGCGTAAGTTCACCTTATGCCAGAGCTCAGCTTCAAAGTTCTTGCCGTCGAGCCGGCGAACCGTGGATTGGTCCCGCTGTTGCACTTCAAAGTCGAAATCACGAACGCGCCCGCGACGGAACCGATCCAGAGCATCATGTTGCAGACGCAGATTCAGATCCAGTCGCCGCAGCGCAGCTACGATGCGGGCGAAAAAGAAAAGTTACGTGAGCTTTTCGGCAGGCCGGAAGATTGGGGACAAACTTTGCGCAACAAGCTCTGGGCGCACTCGAACACGATCGTGCGGCCGTTCACCGGCCGAACCGAAGCGGTCTTGCCGGTGCCGTGCACGTTTGATCTCAACGTTGCCGCGACGAAATATTTTTACTCGCTGGAGGGAGGCGAAGTGCCGCTACTTTTCTTGTTCAGCGGGACGATTTTTTATGCCAGTGACGATGGCCGATTGCAGGTGCAGCAAATTTCGTGGAACTGCGAATCAACCTACCGGATGCCGACGACCGTATGGAAGCAACTGATGGAGCATCATTATCCAAACAGCGCCTGGATTTCGCTCGATCATGAGGCATTTGAGCGGTTGTATCAGTACAAGCGCGAAGCTGGCGCTGTATCGTGGGAACAGGTGGTCGAGAGACTGCTCGGAAAAATAACGAAACCTGAATGACGAAGCTCGAAGAAATGACGAAGGTAGTCATTCGGATTTCGTCATTTCCGTCATGAATCGCGAGCTCGTTGATAAAATCGTCAATGCCGTTCTCTACGAGGGCTATATTCTTTATCCCTACCGCGCGTCATCGAAGAAGAACCGGCAACGCTTTACTTTCGGCCGCATATATCCCGAGGCTTACAGCATCGCGCAGGAAGGCCGTGAGCCTTGCCTGATGCAGACGCAATGTCTGGTGCAGGATGAATCGAGGGACGCGCGCACGCACATCGAGATGCGTTTTTTACATCCGATGGCGCGCGAGATTGGACAATTGGGCAAGCCGCTCGACCAGCTTGCGGCAGACGAAGAGCCGGCGTTTGAAATCGTCCCTGAGCTACAGCTGGACGAGAAACTTTACCAAAGTTGGCATGAAGCTGTGGAACGACAGATTGCGCTTCCGAGTTTCCCGTTAGTCGAAGCTTTCGCGCGAACGCACGACTTCCAATTCCCGGCTTCGCGAACGCTGGAGCCCATTCGCGGCGGCGACGGCAAAATTTCAGCAGTGTTTGTGCGGAGACTGGAAGAACTGCGGGGGCGAATCGAAGTCACGGCAGAGTTCATCGACGCCATGGTGGTGAAGCTAACGATTCGTGTTTTGAACGACACACTGGTTCCCGAAGCCGAGCTCGATGATCAGGAGAAAATCGTCATGCGCACATTTGCTTCCGCGCACACGATCGTGTGGGCGGACGGCGGCCAATGTCTGTCGTTGCTCGATCCCCCGCCGCAACACGAGAGCGCGGCCAAAGCGTGTCGAAACATCGGCTGCTGGCCGGTTCTGGTGGGCGATGAAACCAAACACGAACACGACGCGATGCTTTCCTCGCCCATCATTTTGTATGATTACCCGAAGATCGCGCCGGAGAGCGCGGGCGATCTTTTCGACGGCACGGAGATCGACGAGATCCTGACCTTGCGCATCCAGACGATGACGGACGAAGAGAAGGCAGAGATGCGCAATGTGGACGAACGCGCGCGGCGCATTCTGGAACGGACCGAGCTGATGCCGAACGATCACCTGCTGCAGATGCACGGCGCGATGCGGAAAGGTCGTGCTTCCAACGAAGAATTCTTTAACCCGACAGAGCGCCGCAAGAGCGTGATAGTGCAAGGTGTGGAATTGAAAGCGGGCGATCGCGTTCGCATTCGACCGAAGCGGCGCGCCGATGCATTCGATATCATACTCAACGGCAAGATCGCGATCATCGAGGCGATCGAAGAAGATGTGCAGGACCAAGTCCATCTCGCGCTCGTGCTGGAGGATGATCCCGGGCGCGAGCTGGGCATGGCGCGCCAGCCGGGGCACAGGTTTTTTTATGGATTGGATGAAGTGGAACTGGTGAGAGATGAACGGTGAGAAGTTACGGGTTCCTCTTACTTCTTACCTCTCACTTCTCACCGTTCACTTATTAGATATGCGCATCCTCGTCGCCGGCGTGGGAAATATTTTCTTCGGCGATGATGCCTTCGGCTGCGAAGTGGCGAAGGAATTGTCGCAACGTTCACTGCCCGAGGACGTGCAGGTGATCGATTTCGGCATTCGCAGTTACGATCTCGCCTATGCGATGATGGATCACGACGCGACCATTTTGGTCGATGCCACCTGCAGAGGCGCTGGTCCGGGCACGGTGTATTTGATCGAACCGGACCTAAATAAACTGGACAACGTCGCGGACGAGGTCGTAAATGCCCACAGCATGAACCCGCTGCGCGTGCTCCAGCTGATGCGCTCCCTTGGTGGCAATCCTCGCCAAGTTTACGTGGTGGGCTGCGAACCGGAGGTCCTCGAATCGGAAGGTCAACTCGGCTTAAGCGCGACTGTGCGAGCAGCGATTCCCGCGGCGCTTGAGATGATCGATGGACTGCTCAAGAAATTGCGCGCCGGGGAAAATCCTTTACGGCCAGCAGGAAATAAGTCCGGCGGTTACTGCTTCACAAGTTCAGTAAAGGAGGAAGAAACATGAGCATGGCTCTGTGGGCCTGGATTATTCTCGGCGTCATCGTGATCCTCACCATCGTCATTATGGTGATCATGATGATCCCGGAGATGGTCCGCTACATGAAACTTAAGAGCATGTAAGGACTGACTTTCGAAAGGAAATTAAAGGGAATGAACTCGAAACGTCTTTTGCAGACCCGCAGGGGTCAACCGGATAGCGGCGACCTTGCCCTCGTGGCATGGAAAATCATTGGCAGCCTTATCAGTATCATCATCATTGGCTCAATCGTCGCGATGCTTCCGGAAATGGCCCGCTATTTGAAACTGAAGAGTATGTGAAGAGGAATGACCGAACTTGAAACAATGCGCTTCGTCACTCTTCTATCCTCACTTTTAATATGAAAGCTTGAAAGGCGCGCCCGCCGAAAAGGTAACAGGAGGTAAATCTATGGCAGCTACCATGACGAAAGAATCGCCGAAAATCATCGCAGACCGGCCGCCCGACATAAAAGAGATTCATGTGGTCTGGATGACGACGGGACTGAGTTGCGACGGCGACTCGGTTTCGGTGACGGCGGCAACGTTGCCCAGCATCGAAGACGTGGTCATGGGCGCGATTCCCGGACTACCCAAAGTGCATCTGCATAATCCGGTGCTGGCCTACGAATGCGGCGATGACTTTATGAAGTGGTGGTTCGATGCCGCCGCTGGCAAGCTCGAGCCCTTCGTTTTGGTCATGGAAGGCTCGGTCCCAAACGAGAAAATCAAAAGCGAAGGCTACTGGGCGGCGCTGGGCACTGATCCCGATACGGGACAGCCCATCACGACTAACGAATGGATCGATCGGCTTGCGCCAAAAGCGACGGCGATAATTGCAGCGGGCACTTGCGCGACTTACGGGGGCATTCACGCCATGCAAGGAAACCCCACCGGCGCGATGGGCCTGGCGGATTACCTCGGCTGGGATTGGAAATCGAAGGCGGGCCTGCCCATCGTCAACGTTCCGGGTTGCCCGGTGCAGCCGGATAACATGATGGAGACGCTACTTTATCTATTATATCAAGTCGCCGGACTTGCCCCGGTGATTCCGCTCGATGATCAACTGCGGCCGACCTGGCTCTTCGGCAAAACTGTGCACGAAGGCTGCGACCGCGCCGGTTATTACGAGCAAGCGGACTTCGCGCTGGAATATGGTTCGCCCAAATGTCTGGTGAAGATCGGTTGCTGGGGACCGGTGGTGAATTGCAACGTCACCAAACGCGGATGGATGGATGGGATCGGCGGTTGTCCAAACGTCGGTGGCATCTGCATCGGTTGCACCATGCCCGGCTTTCCCGACAAGTTCATGCCGTTCATGGACGCGCCGCCCGGCTCGGCCTTATCGACAAAAATTGTTGGAATTTGGGGTGGCGTTCTACGCGGACTCCGCGCCATCACGAACAACGCTGTCAATAAAGAACCGAAGTGGCGGCATCCGCGCGCTGAGCTGACCACCGGCTACAATCCGAAACATTACGCGCACAACGGTCGCAACTAAAACTGGAGAAGCTATGCCAACACTTGAAACCGCACCCGCAGCAATGAAAGAGGTCGAGTCCCCCAATCTCGTCGAGATGTCGTGGGATCCGGTGACGCGAATCGTCGGCAGCCTCGGCATTTACACCAAGATCGATTTCGACGCCAAGAAAGTGGTCGAGTGTTACAGCACCTCCTCGATCTTCCGTGGCTACAGCATCTTCATGTTGAACAAGGATCCGCGCGACTCGCACTTCATTACCAGTCGCATCTGCGGCATTTGCGGTGACAATCACGCGACCTGCTCCTGTTACGCGCAGCAGATGGCTTACGGGGTTAAACCGCCCCCGCTCGCTGAATGGATTGTGAACCTCGGCGAAGCCGCCGAGTACATGTTCGATCACAATATTTTTCAGGACAATCTCGTCGGCGTCGATTTCTGCGAGACAATGGTGAAGGAAACCAATCCTGGCGTCTGGGAAAAAGCTACGAAGACGGAAGCGCCGCACGCCAAGGATCACGGCTATCGCACCATCGCCGACATCATGCATGCGCTCAATCCGTTCGAGGGCGAATTTTATCGCGAGACGCTCCAGGTCAGTCGTTACACGCGCGAAATGTTCTGCCTGATGGAAGGCCGTCACGTTCATCCCTCCACGTTGTATCCGGGCGGCGTCGGCACCGTTCCATCCATCCAGGTCTTCACCGATTATCTCGTCCGCTTGGCGAAGTACGCCGAGTTCATGAAACGGTGCGTGCCGCTGCACGATGATCTGTTCGATTTCTTTTATGAAGCGCTTCCTGGCTACGAAGAAGTGGGCAATCGTCGCGTTCTTCTCGGCTGCTGGGGTTCGTTTCAGGATCCAGACGTTTGCGATTACAACTACAAGACGATGGGCGACTGGGGTCGCGCCATGTATGTCACGCCCGGAGTGATCGTCGATGGCAAGCTGGTCACGAACGATCTCGTCGATATCAACGTCAATATGCGCATCCTGCTCGGCTCCTCTTATTATGAAGATTGGGCCGATCAAAACGGCGGCGGCGAATACTTCGTAAAGCAGGATCCTCTCGGCAACCCGATTGACATTCGGCATCCGTGGAACCAAAAAACGATTCCGAAACCGCAGAAGCGCAACTTCGCCGATAACTACAGCTGGGTAATGTCGCCACGCTGGCTCGACAAACGCACCGGCGATCATCTCGCCCTCGATACCGGCGGCGGGCCGCTCGCGCGCTTGTGGGCAACCGCGCTTTCAGGCTTGGTCGATATCGGTTATGTCAAGGCGCCCGGCGACGGCACGGTGAAAATTCGCTTGCCGAAGACTGCCACGAAACCCGATACCGAATTCACATGGCGCATTCCGAAATGGGCGAACACGATCGAACGTGATCGCGCCCGGACGTACTTCCAGGCGTATGCGGCCGCCTCCGCCTACTATTTTATCGAGAAAGCAATGGCGGAAGTGTTCGCCGGACGCACCGCGACGTTCACGCCGTTCAAAGTGCCCGACGAAGCAATTGGCTGCGGATTTCACGAAGCCGTGCGCGGCGTGCTGTCGCATCACCTCGTCATCCGCGGTGGCAAAATCGCCAATTATCATCCCTATCCGCCCACGCCCTGGAACGCGAATCCGCGCGATGTCTACGGCACGCCAGGACCGTACGAAGACGCCGTGCAAGGCTGCCCGATTTTCGAAGAGAACGGACCGGACAACTTCAAGGGCGTCGACATCATGCGTACTGTGCGCAGTTTCGATCCATGCCTGCCGTGCGGCGTACACATGTTCACCGGCAACGGCAAAGTGGTGAAGCAAATGCACACCCCGACGGCGTTCGCGGGACTCGCGCACTGAGAGATGGCTAACGAGGGAGTCGCGCAGGTGATGCTCGAAGCGTCACCGGACGAAATCTACGACATCGAGCTCGAGCACAGCTTGCTCGAAGCTAATAGGAAATTGGCCGACGAAAATCGGGCGTTGCTCGATCGGCAGGGCATTACCGCGATCGATTTCATGGGTGCAATCGGTTCAGGCAAGACAACGCTGATCACTAAGCTCGTCGAAAAGTTAAAGGACAAGATGGGCGTCGCGGTTTTTAACGGAGATGCGACCACCAGTTCCGATGCCGATGAAATTTCAAAACATAATGTGCCGGTCGTGCAAATCGCAACCATCAACGGCTGTCATCTCGACGCGAACCTGGTCGGCAAAGGGTTAAAGAAAATCGATCTCGGAAATCTCCGAATGATTTTCATCGAGAACATTGGCAACCTGATCTGCCCGGCGGAATTTCCGCTCGGCTCGAAGGCACGTGTCGTCGTCGTCAGCGTGACGGAAGGTCCGTGGATGGTGCGCAAGCACCCGCACATGTTCCTCGGTGCGCAGATAGTGGTGATTAACAAGACCGATCTGGCGGAGGCGATGGAAGTAAGCGTCGATCAATTGATCAAGGACGTGCACACCTTGAAGCCCGACATCAAAGTCATTCCGACCAGTTGCAAACGCGGCATCGGAATTGACGAAGTCGCCGAAACGCTGCTCGCCGTCTAGACCGCGGCGATGCACGAATTCTCGATCGCCTGTGGATTGGTCGAGAAACTCCTGCAATTCGCCGGCGAAAACCCCGATAAAAAAATCGTCGAGGTTCGCCTGGAGGTTGGCGAGCTGAGTCAGATCGAGGAAGAGCAACTGCGCTTCTCCTATAGCTCGATCATCACCGGAACGCCGCTCGAAGGCTCGACGCTTCAAATCGAAGAAGTCGAAGCCGAGGTCGAATGTTCGTATTGCCATTATCACGGCCAGCCGAAATACTGGGACGGTGCGCTTTCCGGAATCCCGGTGGCGACGCTCGAGTGCCCGCAATGCGGGAAAGTCGCGATCGCCGTTGGCGGACAGGAATGCGCGATCAAATCAGTGAAATTTCTGCAAAGCGAGCCGGCCGGATTCTGACGAAAAATTTATGACGCTTCTCTCCATTTTGTTGCTCGGCTTTTTCCTTGGCATGCGGCACGCAACCGATTCCGATCACGTCATCGCCGTCACCACGATCGTCAGCCGGCAGCGCAAAATCGGCGAAGCTGCGCTCACTGGAATTTTTTGGGGCATCGGCCACAGCCTTACGCTTATCGTCGTCGGCGGCGCGATCATCCTTTTCGGGATCGTCATTCCCGAGCGCGTCGGTATGAGCCTGGAGTTTTGCGTCGCCCTCATGCTCATTGTTCTCGGCCTTTTCAATCTGCGCGGTTTCAAGCGCGGCGTGCGCGATGCGCTCGATCATCAACATCCTCATCAACACGGCGATTACGTGCACAATCATTCTCATGGTCACGCTGCCGGCGAACATGGTCACCCTGAAGATGCCGTTCCGCCGGCGCGGCTCGATCGCTGGTTCGGCCGTCTGAAACTTTACCGCATGCTGCGTCCTGTCGTCATCGGCATTGTGCACGGACTCGCCGGTTCGGCCGCAATCGCGCTTCTGGTTTTGCCAGTCATTCGTGATCCCGTCTGGGCGATGGCCTACCTCGTTATCTTCGGCATCGGCACTATTGCCGGCATGATGTCGATCACCGCCGCCATTTCCGTGCCTGTCGCCTATTCCGCGCAACGCTTTCGATTCTTCAATCGCTGGGTCGGCGCGACCGCGGGCGCGCTCAGTCTCTGCTTCGGCGCGTTTCTCGTTTACCAGATCGGTTTCGTCGACGGACTCTTCACGCGCTAAACTTCCGCGTGTCGAAACGCGAGCGCGTTAAAATCGTCGCGCACGGCGCTGTGCAGGGCGTCGGCTTCCGGCCATTCGTTTATCGTCTCGCGACCGACCTCAAACTCGACGGTTGGATTTCAAATTCTGCGCAAGGCGTTTTCATAGAGATTGAAGGTCCGGGCGACTCGCTTCAGGAGTTCCTGGTTCGCTTCGAGAAAGAGAAGCCGCCGCGGGCGGTTATCCAAAGTTTTGAATCCTCTTTTCTGGATCCGCGCGGATACGGCACCTTCGAAATCCGCGAAAGCGAGAATCACGGCGAAAAGACGGCGCTGATTCTACCCGACATCGCGACCTGCGCGGATTGCTTGCGAGAAATCCTCGATCCGGCCGATCGACGCTTTCGCTATCCATTCACCAACTGCACCAATTGCGGACCGCGTTTCTCGATCATCGAAGGATTGCCCTACGATCGCGCGAGCACTTCGATGAAAGAGTTTGGGATGTGCGCGGAATGCGACCGTGAATATCACGATCCGCGCGATCGCCGTTTTCACGCGCAACCGAATGCCTGTCCGCGTTGCGGGCCGCAACTCCAGCTTTGGAACTCGTCAGGCGAAGTCGTTTCGGAACACGACGGAGCATTACTACAGGCCGCCGAGGCGATCCGCTCCGGGAAAATCCTCGCCCTCAAAGGTCTTGGCGGATTTCAACTCATGGTCGATGCCCGGAACGAGGAAGCGGTTGTCACATTGCGTCAACGCAAGCACAGAGAAGAAAAACCATTCGCCGTGATGTTCCCATCCCTGCCGCAAATTCGAAAGTCCTGCGAAATTTCCGACTTGGAAGAGCGACTTCTTCTCTCCCCTGAATCGCCGATTGTTTTGCTCCAGCGAGAACTAGCAATCAGTAGTCAGCGATCCGCAATTGCGCCGTCAATCGCACCGCGCAATCCAAATCTCGGCGTGATGTTGCCCTACACGCCGTTGCACCATCTGCTCATGCGTGCGCTCGATTTTCCCGTCGTCGCCACGAGCGGAAATTTAAGTGATGAGCCGATCTGTATCGATGAACGGGACGCGCTCGTCAGGCTGCGCGGCATCGCCGATCTTTTCCTGATCCATGACCGCCCTATTGCGCGGCACATGGACGATTCGATCGTGCGCATAATGTGTGGACGTGAGCTCGTCCTGCGCCGGGCGCGCGGGTTCGCGCCTTTGCCGGTCACTTTGCGAGAGAAACTGCCGCCGATGCTTGCGGTCGGTGCCCATCTGAAAAATACGGTGGCGCTCAGCGTGGGACGAAATGTTTTCGTCAGCCAGCACGTCGGCGATCTTCAAACACAAGAGGCTTACGCAGCATTCCGCGCCGCCGCCGCCGATCTCCCGCGGCTTTACGATTCGCAGATCAAGGCTATCGCTTGCGATCTGCATCCCGATTATCTCTCGACCAAATACGCCGCGGAGCTTGAGCAGAACCAATCACCAATCACCAATCACTTCTCACCTCTCACCCTGATGCCGATTCAGCATCACTGGGCACACATCGCCGGCTGCATGGCCGAGAACGAGATCGAACGGCCGGCTCTCGGAGTCTCCTGGGACGGCACCGGCTATGGATCGGACGGGACGATTTGGGGAGGCGAGTTCCTCCTTACCAACTCCGATGGTTTCACCCGTGTTGCGCATTTGCGCCAATTCCGCCTGCCGGGCGGCGATGCTGCGATCAAAGAACCGCGGCGAAGTGCCCTTGGATTGCTCTACGAAATCTACGGCGAGGAGTTGTGGCGCCGCGACGAACTGCTGCGCGATTTCTCAGGCGCCGAGATCAAAGTTTTGCGACAGATGTTCCTCAAGGGGACTCACGCGCCGCTCACTTCCAGCGCAGGACGTTTGTTCGACGGCGTCGCTGCGCTTATCGGCGTGAGAAAATCCGTTAGCTTCGAAGGCCAGGCCGCGATGGAATTGGAATTCGCGCTCCGGCCGAAGACGACCGACGCTTATTCTTTCGAAATGGAAGGCGGTTCACCCACGATCATCGATTGGACGCCGGCCGTTCTGGCAATCGTCGAAGATTCGCAGCGGCGGGAACCGGTCGGCATGATCTCGGCGAAATTTCACAACATGATGAGCGAAGTCATCGTCGCGACGGCGCGTCGGATCGGCGAACGGAAAGTTGTCCTGAGCGGCGGTTGTTTTCAAAATCGTTACCTCACCGAACGCACCATCGATCGATTGCGCGCGGAAGATTTCCAGCCCTACTGGCATCAACGCATCCCGCCGAACGACGGTGGCATCTCGTTAGGCCAAATCGTGGCTGCGCGATGGCGCCGCGCGACGGCACAAATCTGAAACGCGCATGGCGACCAAATCATCCTCGGAAAGAAAGCAGGCCGATGTCGCCAGCCGGACCGCGCCGCCGGGCGACGTCGTTTACAAAGCCATTTACCGCGAAGGCGAGCATGAATTGAAACGCGGCACGAGCGCGTTGGGCCTCTCGGGTTTGGCCGCTGGCTTGTCGATGGGCACTTCGTTGCTGGCGGAGGGACTGTTGCGCGCCCACCTTCCTGACGCACCATGGCGACCGCTCATCACCAAATTTGGTTACAGCCTCGGATTTCTCATCGTCATTCTCGGCCGGCAGCAACTCTTCACCAAGAACACGCTCACCGTCATTCTGCCACTGCTGAAAGAGAAAAATGTCTCGCTTTTCAGAAACGTGGCGCGGCTGTGGGCGATCGTGCTGTTCGCGAATCTCGTCGGTGCTTTCGTCTTCGCCTGGTTGCTCGTCCATACGAGTCTCGTCACTAACGAAGTGCAGAAGGCGTTTGTGGAAATCGCGACCGCCGCTCAACAGCCAGGCTTCGGCACCATTGTCCTGCGCGGAGCGCTGGCCGGCTGGTTGATCGCGCTCATGGTCTGGTTGCTGCCATTCGCCGAGACAGCGCGCGTCTGGGTCATCATTCTCATTGGCTACCTCGTCGGTATCGCCGACCTGCCGCACGTGGTCGCAGGCAACGTTGAAAATTTCTACCTGCTCACCAGCGGAACGATCTCGACTGCGCACTCGTTTGGCCATTTCCTCCTGCCCACCCTCATCGGGAACGTCATCGGCGGTGTCGCCCTGGTGGCGGTCGGAGCGCACGCCGAATTCACTACAGCGGAAAATTGAATGAATCTGACCTACGGCGAGATCGTTGAGATTCTCTCGAGGATGGAATACAGCTTGGCCGCGTGCGTGTCGGTCGCGCGATTCAAAAAGTGCCGCTCGAACTGCTGACGGCGGTGCAATGTGGTGATAGAGTTCTGTTGTGTGACGGCGTGGCCATTAGTCGAGTAGATGACGACGCCGCAATGAGAAAAAATTATGTGCCTCGCGATTCCCGGTAAGTTGATCGAGATCAGCGCTGACGCGCACGGCGTCCGAATGGGGAAAGCCAATTTCGGCGGTATCGTGAAACAGGTCTGCCTCGAATACACCCCTGAAGTTGAGACCGGCGATTACGTCCTCGTCCACGTCGGCTTCGCGTTGAGCAAAGTGGACGAAGAGGAAGCGAAAAGAACCTACGACGCTCTGAAACAGCTCGATCAGCTGGGCGAACTCGACACACCCGACGTGCTCGAGCCGAGCGAAGATGATCACGCCTTTTTCAACGGCGCTTCTCCATGAAGTATCTCGACGAATATCGCAACGAAGAAGTTGCCGGAAAAATCGTCGAAGAAATTCGCCGCATCACAACGCGGCCATGGGTTCTGATGGAAGTTTGCGGCGGTCAGACGCACTCAATCGTGAAGTACGGCATCGATCGGCTACTGCCGAGCGAAATCGAGCTTGTGCACGGACCGGGCTGCCCCGTCTGCGTCACTTCGCTGGAGATGATCGACAAGGCGCACGCCATCGCGCAGCGACCCGATGTCATTTTCTGCTCCTTCGGCGATATGCTGCGCGTGCCCGGATCCGAATCCGATTTGCTCGTGCTCAAATCACGCGGCGCCGACGTGCGAATCGTTTACTCGCCAATCGATTGTTTGAAAATCGCACGGGCGAATCCGGAGAAGAAAGTTGTCTTTTTCGCCATCGGTTTTGAGACGACGGCGCCCAGCAACGCCATGGCCGTGTTCCAGGCGCGCAAGCAGGGAATTAAGAATTTTTCTGTTCTCGTCTCGCACGTACTCGTGCCGCCATCGATCGCGTCGATCCTGCAATCGCCGCTCAATCGCGTGCAAGGTTTTCTCGGTCCCGGCCATGTTTGCACGGTTATGGGTTACCGCGAATACGAGCCGCTGGCGGAGCGCTTTCGTGTTCCCATCGTTATCACAGGGTTCGAACCGCTCGACATCATGGAAGGTGTGCTCATGACTATTCGGCAGCTCGAAGCTGGCACCTGGAAAGTTGAAAACCAATATCCGCGAGTCGTGCAACGGGAAGGTAATCGCGTGGCGCAGGATCTGGTTAACAAAGTCTTCGAAGTCTGTGACCGGAAGTGGCGGGGTGTCGGTTCCATTCCCAAGAGCGGATACAAACTGCGTTACGATTTCCGGGAGCACGACGCCGAGCGCATCTTCGACGTAAAAGAAATCGATACGCAAGAACCGGCACGCTGCATCAGCGGGCTCGTCTTGCGGGGAGTGAAAAAGCCCCACGACTGCGCCTGCTTCGGCAAGGAATGCACGCCTGAGCATCCCTTCGGCGCTACGATGGTTTCAGCAGAAGGAGCGTGCGCGGCCTATTACGCTTACGGCCGGCATTTGGAAGCAACCGAGCACGCCGCGAAACAGGCCCTCGCGTGAGCGCAACCGCTCCCGTCGTGCCCGATAAGACGGCGGAGGATTTCCGCGCTAAAATTCTCCGGAAATGCGGCGAAAGCGTGGAAATGAAGGAGAAATTCTTCACCAAATACGCCGAACAGATCGAAGTTCTGAGTCGCGATATGGCGGAGCGGTTTTCGCAGGGACACAAACTGCTGACGATGGGTAATGGCGGTAGCCTTTGCGACGCGCTCCATTTCGCCGTTGAGTTTACCCATCCGATCATTGAAAAGCGCGCCGCTTTCCCCGTGGTTTCGCTCATGACCGATATCGCGACGATGACGGCGATCGGGAACGACGCTGACTTCTCGCATGTCTTTCTCGATCAATTGCGACTACTCGGCCAACCGGGCGACATGGCACTGGCCGTGAGCACGAGCGGCAAATCACCGAACCTTATCTACGCGCTGGAGGCGGCGCGTGAGAAAAAGCTTCTCACCATCGCTTGGTCCGGGAAGGACGGCGGGCGTTTCCCAGACATCGCCGACTACAGTTTTATCGTTCCATCGTATAGCATTCATCGGATACAGGAAGTGCACGCCACGCTCGTGCATGTGTTGTGGGATTTGATTCACATCGCGCTCGGAGCCGAGGATGTCATCTGACGCGGCCGGCGAGGTCGGATTGCTCGGCGCGAGTTGTCCGCTGCCGATAACTAACTACAAAGAGATCGTCCTCGCCCACGGCAGTGGCGGGAAGTTAAGTCACCAGCTAATCGAGAAGTTAGTGCTGCCGCAGTTCCGCAATGAACTGCTCGAGCCGTTGCACGACGGCGCAACCTTCTCGTTGGGGAATGAGCGCGTCGCGTTCAGCACCGACTCTTATGTGGTGAGTCCAATCTTCTTTCCTGGGGGCGACATTGGCCGATTGGCCGTTCACGGCACGATCAACGATCTGGCAATGTGCGGAGCGCTCCCCCTTTATCTTTCGATCGGATTCATTCTCGAAGAAGGGCTGCCAATGGAAGATTTTTGGCGCGTGGTTCAGTCGATGCGCGAGGCTGCCGATGTTGCCGGCGTCCAGCTTGTCACCGGCGATACGAAGGTCGTGGACCGCGGGAAAGCCGATAAGATTTTCATTAACACTTCAGGGATCGGCACAGTTCCCGCCGGCATAAATATCCATCCTGCTCGGGCAGAGCCGGGAGATAAAATCATCATCAGTGGAGAAATGGCGGTGCACGGTATTGCCATCATGTCAGTGCGGGAAGGTTTGGAATTTGAGACGGAGATCGCGAGCGATACCGCCCCTTTGCACAGTCTTGTGCAAGATGTGCTCAAAGCCGTGCCGGACATTCATGTGCTGCGCGATCCCACCCGCGGCGGCGTGACCAGCGCACTGACGGAAATCGCGCAGACGGCGAAAGTCGGAATGCTGCTGGAGGAAGCAGCGATACCGATCAGCGAGGAAGTGAAAGGTGCCTGCGAAATTCTCGGGCTCGATCCGCTTTACGTCGCGAACGAAGGAAAGCTGCTCGCGGTTGTAGCCGCGGCCGACGCCGAGCGCATTCTCGAGGTCATGCATGCTCACCCGTTAGGCAAACAGGCAGCAGTAATTGGCAGCGTCGTCGCGGAGCATCCGGGTTTTGTGACAATGAAGACACGCGTCGGCGGCACGCGCGTAGTGGACATGCTTTCGGGAGAACAGCTACCGCGAATCTGTTAGACCGCGCTATCTGTCACGAGACGGAGGTGATTACCTGGACTTGCTTCGTCAAGCAATGCGCCCCCGCAGCTTGAGCCGGCGCCGGCGGTGCAACCAAAGCAGTGATTGCCGGTAAGAATCTCGCGATTCTCGACTTCCGCAGAATCAATATCCCACAGGTGCAAACCGCGCTCGCCGTCGCGCCATTGCATCTTCAACATCTGATTGAAGTCGCAATCGAAGACCTCTCCAGTCCAGCTCACATTAATTGTGTTGCGGCACATCAGGCCTACCACCGTCGCAGGGTTGAACGCATCGTTTAGCAACAACATATAATCGCCCAGTTTGTTGTTGTTCTTTAAGTAGGAAGCGAAACGCGCGATCGGCAGGTTGGTGATGGTATAAAGCTTGTTGAAAGCAATACCGAAATGCTCCTTTAGCTCGCGCTTGTAGTCGGCTTCCAGCTCAGCTTGTGGTCCGGGTAGAAAAGCGCCGTTGGGATTGTAAACCAGATGCAACGGCAGCTTTGATTCTGTCCCATAACGTAGCGAGTTTAGAAGCTGCAAACCTTTGATGCTTCCATCGAATACTCCATCACCACGCTGCGCGTTTACATTTTCCGGGGTGTAGCACGGCATTGAGGCGATCACTTCCACTTCATTGTCGGCGAGGAATTGCGCGTAATCTTCGAAGCCAGGCTCGAGCAGAATGGTCAAGTTACATCGATCAATGATGTGCCGCGCGGGCGTCAAAGCTTTCAATTGCTTTACCAAATACTTGAAGTCGGGAATCATTTCCGGCGCGCCGCCCGTGAGATCGATCGTGGGGATATCCGTCGTCGCCAACCAATCGAGGATGCGATCGATAGTCTCCCGCGTCATGATTTCCTTGCGCTTCGGTCCCGCATTCACATGGCAGTGAATACAAGTGAGGTTGCAGAGCTTCCCGACATTTAACTGCAACACTTCTGTTGCGGTGTGACGCAGGGAAAGCGAATGCTCCGCCAAAGTCTGCGCGAATCGGTCCGTTGCGCTCAGATTCATATGTGGCGCAACAGGCTATAGGAGAGAGCTGCCAGCGCAGCCGCGCATGGCAAAGTGACGATCCAGGAAAGCACGATGTTCATCATTACGCGTGCGTTGGCCTGACCCGTCGTTAGGCCAATGCCGAAGAGCGCGCCCACTGAGACATGGGTGGTAGAGACGGGCAAGCCAAAGAAGCTGGCCAGAATGACAAGGATGCCGGTGGAAAGATTAGCCGAAAATCCCTGACCGTGATTCATCGCCGTGATTTTGTGACTCATCGTTTCGGCAATGCGGCGCGAGTTCAGCAAGCCACCGATCGCCATCGTTGACGCCACAGCGAAAAAACCCCAGCGAATATCGAGCGATTTGAGCAGGAGCAACATGGCGACAATCTTCGGCGTATCATTAAGTCCGCGGGCGAAGCTAACCACACCCGCGCTCAGGAAATGCGCGCCATCCATCACTTGTTGACTGCGCAGGCCGAAGAACTCGCCGGCATAACGTTCCCGGCAATTCTCCACCTCGTCCACGCTCAGGGTTATGGCCGGAGAAACCGAGCGCATCGCCAGAACCGACAAAGGTTGCGGCTGCGCGACGACACGTTCTTCGCAGCCAATGCAAACGCACCATTCCTTCGTCACGCCGAAAAGCAGTCGCGCGCTATGAAAGATGAAATAAAGAAGCGCGCCGAGTACGGATGCCAGCACAGGACTGAGCACGAGGGGCAGCACGAAACCTTTGCCTAGGGAAGTGAAGTTGACCTCACTGCTCACCGCGAGAAGCCCACTCCCGATGATCGCGCCCGTGAGTGCGTGCGTAGTCGAAATCGGAAATCCGAATCGCGTCGCCAAAATCACGGTTAGCGCCGCGCCGAGCGCGACCGCGAGCAGAAACTGCGGCGTGCCGACAATCGCATCCGGCACCAGTCCTTTGCCGGAAAACTTTTTCAATAACGCCTGCGCGACAAAGATCGCAGCGATCGAGCCGGCGAAGGTGGTGATCGTCGCCCAACCGATTGCATTTCGATAGTTCGTGGTCTTCGAGCCGAAAAGTGAAGCGACACCTTTAAAGTTATCGTTCGCTCCGTTCGAGTAGGCCAGAAAGCACGCGGCCAGGAGTAACGCGATAAGCATCATGCACGATAGGCTACGCGGAAAAAGACCCGGTAGATGCCCCCTCCAAGCAATCCGCCGACAATTGGCGCGATGATGTAGACCGTCAGCCAGCCAATTCCGTTCGCGGTAAACGGAACCATTCTCCACCCCGCCATCGCCGAAAAAAGCCGCGGCCCAAGATCGCGCGCGGGATTAAAACAAGCCATGGTCAAGGGACCCAGGAGCGAGATCAATAGCGTCACGGTCAGACCGATCGTCACCGCAGTCAGGATCTGCGGACGGTTTGCATTTCGTTCGTCGGTGGAACAGAAAATAACCAGCAAGAGAATGGCGGTGCCGACGACTTCGGCACCAAAGGCCGCTCCCGTCGTCATGACCGAGCGCGCTTCGTCAGTCAATGCTTTGCCACCCGGATTTGGATAATATTCGCCAAAAACCATCGCTGTTGCTTCGCTTCCGCTCTCTCCTCGCGTGATTGCGTGTTTCCTCTCGTAGGAGCGAATTGCGCCTCCAAAAATTCCAAAAAGCAGAGCAGAAGCGGTGAAAGCGCCGATCAACTGTATCGCGATGTAGGGCAAAACCAGGCGCGCGGGAAACCGCGACCAGGCCGCCGAAGCAATCGTCACCGCCGGGTTCAGATGAGCGCTGCTCAGCGAACCGGTGAGGTAGATCGCCGTCGCAATTCCGAGGCCCCACACAATTGCCACCTGAAAGACTCCCACTTGCGCGCCCAGGGTCACGGCCGCGCAAACGCTCCCGCATCCGAAAAAGACGAGCAGAAAGGTCCCGAAGAATTCACCTATAACCCACTTCGGAATCGGTGCGCTCGCGACTTCGACATCGGCGCTGACGTGCGGCGGGGGTTCGGGACGAGTGGCGCGAATCGGCTTTTCCATATCCTGATCTTTGTCGCGGCACGGGACGCAACGCGAGGATTTTCCCGCCGCACGCGACGCCGCGCGCTGGTCATCCTAGCCGCCCCGGCTCACCCGCAAAGCCCGACAAGACGTGAGTTCATTCACTTTCGGGTTGGCAACCTCGCCACCAAAAGCGCTCCGGCGAAGAACAGCGTTGCGCTATACGTGAATGCAATTGTCGTTCCAGCCGCCGTCCACAATGCGCCTACGACGATACTCGAAAGAAAGTCGCCTACGCCATTTACCGTCGCGAGCACGCCGAAGGCCATCCCATGATGAGCTTCTCCAACCAGTTCTGCGCAGAGGGAGTCCTCGAGCGTCTCTTCAATCGCCACATAGATTCCGCCAAAAATGAAAATGAGAACGAATGTCGCCACCGTGACCGGCAGGAAGATAATCGCGAGCGCCATCACGCCAGCCAACCCGTAGCCGCTCGCCAGGAGGAGATTCTTTGCCATCCGATCCGCAAACCAGCCCGCGATGAATGAAAAGCTGGCATAAAAGATATTGTGCAGAATGTAGAGCGAGACTGCGATGCTTGCAGCTTTTCCTATCCCCAGCGGCGCGGCCAGCCTCTGGGTCGCCAGCAAGATAAGGAGGGTGTGGGCGAAATCTCCCGCGCCAAACAGCCCGACCGCCACCAGGAATCTGCGGTAAGGACGCGGCAGCATCCGCAATCTCTCACCGAAGGAGATATGCGGAACCGGTAGGCGTTGCTGCTCCCTGACAAGAAACCCGATGACCGCAGCGGCCAGCAATCCCGGAACTAGGGTCACGGCAAAGAGAAGCCGGTAACTTTGGTTTGAAATTTGTAGAATGAGCAACGCGCTCGCCGGGCCGACAATCGCGCCGAGAGTGTCCATCATCCGCTCGAAGCCAAAGGCGCGTCCGTACGACGCGCGATCGACGGAGGCTGCGAGGAGCGCCTTGCGCACGGGCGTGCGTACTCCACGCCCGAGCCATGCGCTTGCTCGTGCGATCAGCACATGCCAGGCGCTGGTGGCGAAGACCAACGACGCCGTCCCGATGGCAGTGACCACATAGCCCGCAACGGCGATGGGCTTCCGCCGCTGCAACCGATCGGTGTAATAGCCGGACGCCATTTTTGCGAAACTCGACAAGCCATCCGAGACGCCTTCAATCAGACCGAGCCACGCCGCCGCCACCCCGAGAGTGGCGAGGAAGGCGGGCATCGCCGCCGTCGCCATTTCGTGTGACAAATCACTAAAGAGCGACGCCAGTCCCACCCCGACCACCGTGCGATTAAGCCACCGCGCCTTTTTTCCATCCCTCATCGCCATTATTTAGGCTGAGTCAGTGCGAATCGCCATGAATCCGCCGCCTTCGATCGATCTCTTTGACGCCACCTCTTTTACAAAGCGCTTGATAGTATTCCTTAAAAGGAATATAGTTTTGGCGTGACGTTAGCCGATCTGAAAACGATTCTCACGCAGAATCCTCAGGCACTTCCTCGCTTTATGCTGCCGGGTGGCGATTCAATCCCGGAGCATTTCCACATCACGGAAGTGGGGCATATCGCAAAGCGGTTCATCGATTGCGGTGGGACATTGCATGAAAGAGAAGACGTGTGCTTGCTCCAGACGTATGTGGCGGATGATGTTGTGCATCGGCTCAATGCCGGCACTTTCGCAAAAATCCTCCAGCTTGGAGATCAGGTGCTGCCGCACGACGGTCTGCAAGTGAAAGTCGAATACGATTGTTGCGTAGTGGCGCAATACCCTGTGACGGCCGCAGCATTTGCCGGCGAGACGATCGAGATTCAACTCGGCGAGCACCACACCGATTGCCTGGCGAAGGAGAAGTGCGGCATCAATGACGAAGGCTGCGGGAGCAGCGCGCGGGAGAAAACCGGGGCAGCTGCGAGTTGCTGCTAGGACGCGATGGATCTTGTCCAAATTTATCAGTGCTTCTGCGATCGCACGCGGCTCCGCATTCTTCACTTGCTTACGGACGGGCCGCTTTGCGTCTGCCATTTTCAGGAGATTCTGGATGAGCCGCAGGTGAAGATTTCCAAGCATCTCGCTTATCTTCGCGATCGCGAACTGGTGACAACGGAACGCCTCGGCAATTGGATGATTTATTCGCTCGCCAGGAAACGCGATGCGGAGCTGGAGAGAAACCTGAAGTGTCTGCAGGATTGCGTGAACACAGATCCCGTTTTTAAACGTGACTTGCAGCGGCTGAAAAAATCGGGGGTCAGGTGTTGCGAGCCTCTTCTCGCAGTTGGAGACGGAACGGCGCGAGCAAGCAAACGATGAAAAACATTTTGTTCATCTGTGTCCACAATAGCGCGCGCAGCCAAATGGCGGCGGCGCTGATGAATCGGGAATGCAGCGGAGAGTTTGAGGCGGAGAGCGCGGGATTGGAGCCCGGCACGCTCAATCCAATCGTCGTCGAATCACTAAAGGAGATCGGGATCGACATCTCCGGAAATACCACACAGGCGGTGTTTGATGTTTGGAAGAGTGGGAAAAAGATTTCCCAATACGTCATCACGGTATGCAGCGAAGCAGACGCACAAGGTTGCCCGATCTTCCCGGGACCGGCTACGCGCTTGCACTGGCCGTTTGATGATCCATCGAAATTTACCGGGAGCGACGAGGAACGGCTCGCGCAGACACGCCGGGTGCGAGACCAAATTCACGCCCGCATCAAGGCTTTCTGCGCGGAACAGTGCGGCGCCGCGTTAGCCAGCTTCTAGTGTGCACGTAGCAGTAAAACCGAGATGCATCGGCAGGCGAGGGGTGCGCGGGCGGTTGTCACCCTGAGCCGCCCAGACGGCGGAGGACCTCTCCTTTGGCTCGAGCACTTACACTTCGCTGGGGGGCCTCGGTCCGAGCCGGACTGGCATTGTCTGCGCGACTCGGGATGACGGTGTAGATGTTTCGCTAGCTGGTGACCTTTCGGTGCCGCTACAAGCGCTTAGCAGGAGCCGCCGTCGCAGCAGCTGCTCGCTTCCGTCGTTACTTTGTAATCCTGACCTTTGCTTTCCTTCGGATGCCTGACGGAAGTGCGCGAGCAATCGAACGGTTGCGCCTCCGCCAATGGGACATCGTTAATGGGATCGAGGAACTCGAACGACTCCAGATACGGCGCCTTCTTGTAAAGATTGTAGGTCTTATCGCAAACGGCGTAGCGCACCCCGCGCTCCATTCGATGATTATCGTCATCGAGCACTTCCTTAAATGGGCCGCGGTAAATCACCGCCTGATTGCGCTCGAAACAGGGTCCTTGTTTGCCCTTGAACGCTTCCACCGTGACGGAACGGAACTCAATTCCTTCCACAGTTTGCCACGGCTTCTCGTCGCGTTTGAGAATGTGGATACCATAGAAGCCGGCGTCGCTAAAGGCGCGCAGAAATCCCTCTTCGGTGAGCGCACCCGAAATGCAGCCGCTCCATAATTCTGGGTCGTTCTGCAAATGTTCTGGCACTTCTTCATCCGACACGATGTCGGAAATGACGGCGCGCCCGCCTTTGCGCAGCACCCGGAAAATCTCTTCGAAGAGCTGCCGCTTTGATTTCGGCTCGACCAGATTCAGCACGCAATTCGAGACCACGACATCCACCGAATCGCTCGCAACCAGCGGATGCTTTACACGAAGTTCCTGCGCAAGCTCATCCGCGCGCAAGAACGAAGCCGCGTCAGTTATCGGTCGGGCTTGCAATTCCACGTCAAGATTCTCCAGATCCAGCGCGAGATCCTGGATGCGGCCCTTGCGAAACTCGACGTTGGCGTAGCCGACGCGCTCGGCCACGATGGGCGCATTGCGACGCGCGACCTCCAGCATTTCATCGGTCATGTCGACGCCGATGACCTTGCCGCGCGCCCCCACAATTTGCGCCGCGATAAAACAAATCTTTCCTGTGCCGCTCCCGAGGTCGAGGACGGTCTCGCCTTCGCGCAAATAGTGGCTCGGATCGCCGCAACCGTAATCCCGCTCGATCACTTCGGGCGGAATCGCCTTGAGCAGTTGGGTATCGTAGTCCACCGGGCAACAAAGCTTCGATTCTGGCGCTTTGGCGCGGGCAGAATATCGGTCCCGGACAGCAGCTTCGGCGTTAAGTGTGCTCATATTTGCTGGAATTGGAGCGATTCAGGCAGAAAATATTCCCAGTAGCAATACGCATAAACGCCTTAAATGGATGCCGGACTGCAGCATCCGTCTTGCGCGCAATCCGCTATTCAGGCTATTGTTCACCGCGCCTATTTCTTTCTCGTCGCGCCTGTCTTCGCTAAAGCTGCTTTGGCAGCGCGGCTCACGATTATGGTGACAACGATGGTCGCGATAAGGCCAACTCCAAGGAAAACATACTTTAGCGAAGAGCCGCCGCCGCCGCTCAGGCCAGCTTTGCCCGCACCGCCGAGGTACGCGTAAAGCAATGTGCCAGGTAGCATGCCGATAGCCGACGCCAGCACGTAAGGCCAGAAACCCACGCTGGTGATGCCGTAGAAATAATTGCTGAGGTTAAATGGAATCAGCGGACTAAGTCGCAGCAGCCCGACAATTTTCCAGCCTTGTTCGCCGATCGCTTTATCGATCGCGGAGAACTTGCGGTTGCCCTTGGTCGCTGCTTCCACACGCTTTCGGACAAGATAACGCCCGCACAAAAACGCCAGCGTCGCGCCGATGAGCGCGCCCGTCAGCGCCACCGCCGTTCCGCCAATCACGCCATAAATCAGTCCCGAGGCAACGGTGAAAATCCATCCCGGCAAAAACAGCACAGTGGCCAGCGCGTAGGCCGCGATAAAGAGCACCACGCCCAGCGCACCGAGCGTTTGCACCCAATCGCTAAAAGCTTTCACCCAATCTTTCACCGGCAGAAACGCTACGGCGATGGAAATGGCAATGAGCGCCGCGCCGAGTGCGATCCATTTCCAATATTTCTTTAGCCAATTCATGAGCGACGCCGGGCGTAAAGCCACGTGAAGATTTTTTTTGCCCGGGGCGTGAGCCGCGTTTTGTTGAACTGGTCGCCGGCTTTGCGTGCCAGTTCGGCCAGCGTCGGATACACGTGAATCATCGCCGCAATCTTGCCGAGGCCGATGCCGGCGTTCATCGCCACTACAAATTCATGAATTAAATCCCCCGCCTGCGCGCCCGCGATGGTCGCGCCGAGAATCTGATCGGTCCCTTTCCTGGTCAACACCTTCGCGAAACCGACCTCGTTACTTTCGACGACGGCGCGGTCAATCTCCTTTAATTGCACACGATAGACGTCGCAGGCGATCCCTTGTTTCTGCGCTTCTTTTTCGCCGAGACCAACGTGAGCAATCTCCGGCTCGGTAAATGTGCACCAAGGAACAATAGACCAGTTCACTTTTTGCCGCAGCAGTTGGAGTGGCATTAAAATGTTGCGAACCACAATGCGGGCGGTGAAGTCGGCAGTGTGGGTAAACTTCAGACGATTGGTGATGTCGCCGGCGGCGTAAATGTGCCGCTGCGAAGTTTGCAGATATTCGTTCACCTTCACGCCGTCCCCGTCGTACTCGACGCCGGCCGCTTCGAGATTGAGCGCACGCAGATTTGGCGTTCGGCCGGCGGCGATCAACATCGCGTCGGCCGTAATTGGTTCGCGGCTTCCTGATTGTATTTCAACATTGCCGTTCCGTTGCGCGACGCGCGAGTTTTTTGTTTCTAGCAAGACCTGAATTCCCTCTGTTTCGAACTGTTTCCGCAGAAGTTCGCCAACCTCGCGATCCTCCGCTGGCAGAAGTTCTGCCGCGCGCTGCACGAGGGTGATCTTCACGCCAAGCCGCGCGAAAGCCTGTCCTAGTTCGCAACCGATCGGGCCGCCGCCGATGACGATCATGCTCGCCGGTCGCTCGTTCAGTTGATCGAAGATCGTTTCATTGGTGAAATAGGGGACAGAATCGATTCCGTCGATTTTGGGAATGGCAGCGCGACTGCCCGTGGCGATAACAAAACTGCGCGCGCGCAGCTTGCGGCCGTCTACTTCCAACTCGTCCGGTGAGATAAAGCGCGCTTCTCCGCAGAAGACATCCACCCCTAACGATTCAAAACGCTCCTTCGAATCGTTAGGCGCGATCTGGGCGCGACGCGCCCGCATTCGCTCCATCACCTCGTGAAAATCGAACTCCGGCTCCTGCTCGCGCAGTCCCCACTTCTTCGCTTCGCGTATCTGTTGCGCCAGGCGCGCCGATGAAATCAACGCCTTGCTCGGCACACAACCGAAGTTCAGGCAATCGCCGCCCATTTTATTGCGTTCGATCAGGGCAACTCTGCCACCGAGTCCCGCCGTCCCAGCCGCGGCGACTAATCCAGCCGTGCCCGCGCCAATGACGACTGCGTTATAAACTCCCGATCCTTTCGACGCGCTCATATCCGGACGTTACGCGGATGGCGGGCCAGCTCGGCGCTCGGCAGCCCGCGCGCGAGATAGCGCAGTGTGAGAAGGAAATCGCAAAACGTTCGGCTGACCGGTCCGGAGCGATCGAAACGCCGCGATGATGAAGTAACATGCGGACGCAAAGTCACGATGCGACCGAACGCTCGCAGGCGGCGCGAAAAATCCAGATCTTCGAAGCGATCGACTTCGCGAAATCCGCCGAGCTGAAAAAAGGCCGCGCGCCGGACGAATATGGCTTGATCGCCGAGGTGCCAGCCGATCGTTTGATTGCGGCAGCGAGCGAGAAAACAGGTGACGCGCAGAAACCGCGACGGAGAAGCGTAGCGCCGCGCAAAAGCGCCTCCGACCACCTCGCGATTTTCGAGCGCGCTGATAACTAAGCGCAGCGCGTTTTTTGGCAGGAAAGTGTCGGCATGCAGAAATAAAAGCACCTCGCCGCGCGCATGCATGGCGCCGAGATTCAATTGGTGGGCGCGCTGCCGCCGCCGGCTTTCGAGCACACGCGCGCCCGCGGCGGTGGCGATTGCGACGCTCTCGTCGGAACTGCCGGCGTCGACGACGAGAATCTCGCAGGATATATGCTCGCAGTGGGCCGCGGCAATGGTCTGGCCTAATGACGCGGCTTCATCCAGCGCGGGAATGATGACGGAGACCATCGGCTCTGGATCGGAAGAAGGCATTCTGCTGTTCGAGGCGATGCCGGGAAGCTTATTCCTGCCCCGCCGTTGCGCGATCCTAAGTTGGTGTTTCGGCGGAGAAATGGTCGGTGCCGTTTTTTCGGCCGTAATAAATCGAATGAAGCGTCGTTGCCGGAATGCCGGCTTTAAAGAAGAGGAGAAAAAGTCCGTTGCGGATGGTTGTGCGCCACGCCCCCTTCGCGAGATGGTGGCGCGCCGAGCTTCGAATAGGTGGATCGAGCACGGCCACTTTGCCCGCCGCGCGGAGACGACGCGAAAACTCCACGTCTTCCATCAATGGAATCTCCGCGAAGCCGCCGAGTTGCACAAAGACGTGGCGCCGAACGAAAACCATCTGATCTCCGAACAACGTCCCGCCCTGGCGTGTTAGAAACCGGGCGACGTATTCCAGAGAATGAAGGTGCGGATGACGTTCATCAAACTGCCGGTAAAACGCGCCGCCGATTATTTCCTGGTCTGCCATCGCGCTCATCAACGCATCGAGATGCGCCGCTGAAATTTCAGTGTCCGCGTGTAGAAACACCAGCACGTCGCCGACGGCGATGGCCGCGCCTTCATTCATCTGCCGGCCGCGGCTGGGTGGCGAAGAACGAAGGAAGTTTGCTCGCGCTTTATGCGCGAACTCTTCGATCAATGCGCAATCGGACGCTTCGACCACGATGACTTGCGCGACTAATGAGTTGTTTCCGAGCCTGGGCAGAAGCGCGCGCAAACTCTCCGCGTCCCCCCAGGATGGAATGATGACGCTAAGTTTCAGTCGATTGCCGCTGCGTTTTGCCCGGCGCGAAGACTTGCGGCTCCTGGAAAAGTGCGGAATCGCGCAAACGCGCATCGTAAACTTCCGACCAGGTCTGCTGGTTCATCGAGCACATCGGCACCGCGTGCCATTCGCCATTGCGTTTAACTGCGCCTTTAAAAACGCAGGAGTCGAGGCGCGCTTTGACGACGGGATCGTGCGCCGCGCGCGCGACCTGTTTTGCGTCCATGAAATTATGCATGCCCACTCCGAAGGTGTGGACCTGACCGCGCAGAATCGAGTGCAGAATCTCCGGCGGCGCATTGCGTGACGATAAATAGCGCGTCATGCGCAGGAGAACTTTCGCGGCGAGCAATGGATGCTGAAACAAAATACCGGTGAGGCGATACGGCGGCGTGCCCGCATCGTCGTTCACCAGCGAAAGGCCGCCGATTTTTTCCAGCACTTCGCCGAGAAGGTGATCCAGTTTTTTGTCGTCGGGCAAGAGCGGGAAAAATTTGCCGGATGGTCTCGCGATCAGAAGTGAAGCCCAACTGTTGCAATCGGGATGGCCAAAAATAGAAACGTCACGTCGCAACGGCAGACCGACGCCTTCGCAAATTTTACTCCACACATCCGCCGGCATAATCGGCTGCTGCGAAAAAATGGTGCGGCCAGTATCCGCTTCCGGTTGGAAACTGAGCATGCGCCAGATGTGGCTGCGCTCCGGATCAGCCAAATACCAGCGGATGACTTCCGGCACGTCGTCGATGTTTCGGCGCGTGACCGTACAACTGAGAGCGTATTCGAGTGGGAATCCGGTTTCCGCGCGGACGCGTGTGGCCAGATCAGTGAAAGCCTGACGAACCGGGTGAAGATCGGCTTCGCATTTTATCCGACCAATGGGATAGCCATGCCGGCCGGCCTGCGTCATATCAATGTGAACGGAGATTTGCCGGAGACCGCCTTCGACTACGAGTTGCTTCAGAAATTCCGGATGCTCGATCAAGGTCTGGCCGTGCGTCATTAGCATGGGAACGGAGCCAACGCTGAAGGCGTAACGAATGATCTCGACGAGTTCCTGCGCGCGACCCGATCGCCAGTAAGCATCGGCTACGTCGCCGCCGGTGATCTGCAAGCCGCCGCCTGGCCCCTGGAGATGCCGGTTGGCGTCGATCTGCTCTTTAACCTGCGCAAGCGACGGGATCGGAACGGAGTTCGCTTTTTCCGGGAGGTAACAGTGCGTGCAATGGAACGAGCAGTAACTTGCGCCCAAAGTGAATCCGCAATGAGTCAGATGCCGGCCGGAAATCTGATTGTTGGTCCGCAGGTGCGCGGGCAACGAATCCCAGCGCTCCTGCAAGGCGCGCGCCTTTTCTTCCTGCACTGGACGAAGAAAAGCGTGCCAGCGTTCGCCCCAGCGAGACCTGCGCTCAGGCGTGGGTTCTGGGGCGGGAGAAACCACGCGCTACTTGGCTTCGTTTAGCGACCAGTTGTAATCCTGGTAGCTGATCTTGGCGTCTTTCGCTATGGGAGCCGAGCGACGTTTGTTAATGAACTCGAGGGCGCCGCCGTCCTTGGCGAAGTCATTCTTATACCAATCGAAAATTTTCGAGAGCTGCGCTGTCTTAGCCGACTCGTTGTAAGTGACGCCTTTCTCCGAGTTGATGAAGGCCATGGCCAGCTTCTCCATTTGCGCATCCACTTTGCCGCCCTCGAATGCTTCCGGCACGAGCGGCGGGCAACTGCGGCTGGCGCAGTTCAATGCGAAGTGCACATGTGGGTCGGAGAACTTGCCGCGAATCACTTCGTCTTCGAGCTTCTTGAAGCTGGTCTGTTTGCCCGCAACCTTGATATCGTTCGCGGTAAAAAATCTAAAGAAGGTATCCTTCACGCTTTTGGTCGGATACTTCGCGAGCGCTCCGTGCAGAATCCAAGCGTTGTAAGCGTTGATGTAAAACGCCAGCTGTTCCTTCTGTCCGAGGGAGCTGACAGATTCCTTCGAGATGCCATCGACCACTGTGTCGATCGCCTGCATGTCGGCAGAATTCTTTTTCCATTCCACATACTTTACGCCAGTAGGTGTGACGTACTGTTTGAGCAGACGATTGTAGCTCTCAACCCAACCGCTTCCTTGCGCAAATGATCGTGCCTGCCCAAAGGCAACCAAGGCTATAACTGTAAATCGGAGAAATCTCATCAATCTCATATCGTCCTTTTGTAATGACTGCCGCAACTCAATATCTGTCCTGATGGTTATTCGAGGGAAACACGCTTTTGGACGCTGGCATCGCTCCGGCAACGAGTACGTTCGCGGTCAGCGACTGCGCCCTCAGCAACGTTGAAGAACTAGTTATGATTAAAACGACACCGATCCTAGATCATTACGGCGGTGCATTTTTTGCGGTCCTCTTTCTTTTGCTTCTCCTCGTGCAATGGAAATTTCCTTTGCGGCAGCAGCATTTCTCGAAGCTGTGCCGGCTTTTCCGAAATCTCCTGTTCTCGGTCCCAGGGTTTGCCTTGGCGCGAATCTCCCTCGTTCCCATTCCGCTGATGACGGCGGTGTGGGCGGCGGATCATCGCTTTGGCTTGCTGAACCTGCTGCCAATCCCGAGATGGCTCGGGGTCGTGGTCGGCGTTCTCGTGATGGATTACGCCTACTGGTGGTGGCATGTCGGCCTGCACCTTGTCCCGACGTTGTGGCGTTTCCATAACGTCCATCATAGCGACCTGGATATGGACGTGAGCACCGCCACGCGTTTTCACCTCGGCGAAGTGATTCTTTCCGTGCCGTTTCGCGTGCTCACGGTCGCCGCGCTCGGGATCGATTTCTGGGCGCTTGTCGTTTTCGAGCTCATGTTCGAGTCGGCGAACTTGTTCGAACATTCCAACTGGCGCCTGCCGATCGCACTCGAGCGGATTTTGAATCACCTATTAGTCACGCCGCGCATGCACGGCATTCATCATTCGATCGTGCAACGAGAGACGAACTCGAATTGGGGCACTGTCTTCTGCTGGTGGGATCAATTGCATCGAACATTGCGCCGCGACATTCCGCAGGATGCGATCACGATCGGTGTCGCTTCGTATCGCGACGAAGAGGAGTTGACCGTGGGCAGGCTTTTTGTTCTCCCATTTCGAGCGCAACGACCATGGCAACTTCCGGATGGGCAGGTCCCGGAGCGTCAACCGACCTTTGCGGATAAATTGGTGCCGTGAGACCAGGCTCACGCATTCGAAGCGGAATTGTCTGGGTTGTTGTCGCCGGCATTGTAATTACCGCCGCTAATGTTGCGGCCATTGACGAATACGCGGCGCTTCAGTGACCCGCGCCCCACGTTTCCTTCAAATAACTATCCCGCCCGGAACCGAAGCGATAGAACCGATAAGCCAGCGGGTTCTTCGTGTAATATTTCTGGTGATATTCTTCGGCCGGCCAGAATTTGCCCGCGGGAAGAATCACTGTCGCGATGGGCTTTTTGAACTTGCCCGATCGCGTGAGCTGTTCCTTCGATTTTTCGGCAGCCGCTTTCTGTTCATCAGTCGCATAAAAAATGGCACTGGTATATTGATCGCCAATGTCATGGAACTGCCCGTTCGCCTGGGTAGGATTAATGTTGTGCCAGAAGATTTCCAGCAATCTATCGTACGAAATTTTCACCGGATCGAACGTGACTTCGATGGATTCGCGGTGAGTGGTCTCACCGGCCGAGACTTGCTTGTAGGTCGGATTTTCCTGCGTGCCTCCGGCATAACCAACGCTGGTCGAGATGACTCCCGGGGTGTGATCGAAAGGCGGTTGCATGCACCAGAAACAGCCGCCCGCGAAAACTGCTTTTTGGGTACTCGGCGCGGTGGCCTGCGCCGCGACGGGATCGGGTCGGAGCAGGAGGGCCGTCATCAGGGTGAAACTCAGGAGCAATATTCTCACGCATCCATAAGTGGCCGCAGTCCCGCTTTTATTCCAGGGGAAGGTGATTATACGGGAGGCGACGCGGAATAATCGCGCCCGGAACCGGCTCACAGAACTGTTGCAACGCCTGGCTCAATCCCGTTGGCGCGAACGCTGGCAGGCCTTTCTGCATCCTATGGATCGGGAAAAAGAAGCGCTTCTACGCGAGCGCTGGGCTTCCTTGCCTGACGAGTTACGGACGCCGAATCAACTGAGCGGCCGGCATCTCACGCATTGTGGTTTCACCACGGGTGCGAGCTATTGCTCGTTTCATTGCACGCATTGTTATTTGCCGAAGAACGCCAATCAGGTGCCGATGCCTTCGCTAGCGCAGATGAAGGAGCAGATCGACGCAAACCGGCGATTTCAGGGGCCTGGCGGCGGCCTGCAGATCACCGGTGGCGACGTGGCGGATGCGTACTGGCGCAGCGGCCGCCAGGACGAGCTGGTTGAAATTGTTCGCCACGCCGTCGGGGTTGGACTTGTGCCGATGCTGATGACACATGGCCAGACCCTGCTCGAGCATCCTGAATTTCTTGAAAAACTGATGATCGCGGGCGGCCTCAGGCAGGTGGCGGTACATATCGATATGACACAGGCCGGCCGTCGAAATTTTCCGATTCAAAATGTAAGAAGCGAAGCTGAACTGCATCCGGTCCGAGAATCTTTCACGCGTCTCGCGCTGGGCCTGCGTGCTCGCACCGGTCTGCCGCTCGAGCTCGCGCACAATTGCACCGTCACGGAACGCAATCTCGAGTTCGTCCCGGAGATCGTCCGCTGGTTTCTCGCCGATCCGCGGCGAACGCGAATCTGGCGAATCTTGAGCTTCCAACCCGAAGCGAACACGGGTCGCACGATTTTTTCTAAGCATCCGGCGACGCCGTCGCTGGTTTGGGAAATGATTTGCCGTGGAATCGGTCTGCCTATCAATGGGAGCGCCTTCATTGGCGGGCATCCCGATTGCAATCAAGGCGCCTCATTATTGATCTCGGAAAGGAATGGTCATCTTTTGCCGCTGCTCTCTCCGAATGAAAAAACGCGCGAGCTCTTTGGCGAAATCCTGGAAAAAATGGGCGCGATCTCGACCATGACCACTGACGGAGACGCGCGCACTGGGGCGCTCGTTCCTTATCGAGTCTCAGGGGCGTTCGCAAAAAATCCCAGATTGGCTTTTCGCATTTTCGCGCGCGTGATTTCGCTGGTTGCTTCACGGAAAATTCCATTCGAGTTCGTTCGTGCACTGGCGCTTGGCCAGGCGCATACCGTCAATATTGGCACGCATAACTTCATGGACGCGGCCCGCGTCGCCGATGCCGCCAGCGACCCGGTAACGCGGAGTCGTCTCTATGCGTGCGTCTTCAAAGGCGCGGTCAAAAATCGCGCCACTGGCGAATGGGAAGCCGTCCCGATGTGCGCGATGAATCAAAACCGCTGGAGCGAACTGTACGAGGAGCGACTCCGAAACGGCGGCGCGATTCCCCGCGCCGGATCCGCGACTGTTTAGGCCAGTCAATTCGTTTGCATAATCGCCCGGCAAATCGGAGCGAGTGGAGCCGCATCGTCAAACTCGGTTCTGCCATCTTGTCGTTTCACTCCGAGTTCCTTCCAGAACGTATCGAGATCGACGGGTGCAGGCGCTGATTTCATTTTGCGGTAAAGCTCCGACAACACCGGAACGCCCGTCGCGCAATCGCCGGTCGCCAACGCGTGCGTCAGCTCCCACTCCGATTCAATCGTTCCGCCCGCTTTCACAATCGCGCGTAAGGCGTCCTCAAGACCTTTTTGATTTCCGGTACGCTTGCGGATTTCGATGTCGGCGAGCAGACAAAACAACGCGCCGCCCCAATACGTCCGGCCCCACGTGGGCGTGAAATCCAAACCGCGATCACCATTTTTCGGTAAACCTTGCGGGAGGTCATCGACCAGATCGCCCCACGCTTTTTCCGGCGTCAAATCTCCCGCGCGTGCTCGCGCCACCGACTCGACGTAAGTGGACAAACCTTCCTCCATCCAATGGTGCCGTTCGGCGACGGAAGGAAACGCGAGATGTACCATTTCGTGTGTCATCATCCAGTCGCGAACGAAGTCGGCAACCGTGCTGGATTGGCCGACGGCGATTTTAATGAATGCGCCATTCCAGCCGAAAGTCTGTCCCGAGCGCACGCCGCGTCCCTCGAAGAAGCGCACGCGAATGAGAACGTGCGCGACCGGGAACTGCTCGTAGTAAACCGTCACCGCGTGCGCGGCTGCGCTCACCCAATCGAGCACCAGCTTCCGCTGCGTTGCGGTAGGCGGGGAACTAAACGCGACTTCGATTTTGCCTCCGCCAACCTGTAACGCCTCCACCTCCTGCGCGTGAGCGAATGAAGAAAACGCCAGCCCAATGATCGTCAAAACGAGCGCGAGATCGCGCTTCATTTCTTTCGCCTAAAAACGAATGCTGAGATTTTCGATGGGTCGTTTGCGTCCGCCTCATGAGAAATTTCCCGAAGGCAAAGGAGTGCGCCGATGAAATACATCAGGTTGTACGCGGCGACGTCGAATTTTCCGGTGAGCCGTGCGCCGTAAGCGAGCACGACAAAAACGAAGAGAGCGAAGGTAAGGGTGCACTGCAAAATCGTTTTGCTCGGACGCAAGAACTCCAGTCGCACAATACTCGCGCCGCAACCGAGGACACCGACCGTTTCCAGCACCGCCAGAAAATAAAAAACCGCCGGCAATCCGCCTGGGCTCCGGGACAGCCACGTTGCCTGAAACTGTTGAATGAACCACGCGGGCACGCCGCCCGACCACTTCAGCGTCGCGGAAAGAAAAAACGTCGTCCCGAAACGGAGTTGGATAGCCAGAACCTTCCCCGCGTTGAGAGTTTGCATCTCAGATTGCGCCGGGGCGGGTGAGCCAGCCGAAACTCATCCAAGCGGCGAACCATGAGTGAATCTTTTCCGCCATGACTTCTGGTGAGTCGGTCGAATCCGCAAATGCCAGGCTGCACGCGGCGTCGAGCGGCTTGTCTTCCCGCAAAGCGCGCAGCAGAAGCCAGGCTTCCCCGTCGAGACGTTTGTAGTAAACGGAAAACTTGTGCCGATGGACCGCGAGGTAAATTGGTTTGCGACTCGGACGGACGTTAAGGCGGCGGCGGGCGCGCGGGCGGCCGCTGGAGACGGCGTTGCTCAAGGTGCCAGTCTCGATTTCGGATTGCCGTTTCAGTTTGCCCAACAAGCGATCGATCGGATGACCTAGCTCGAGAAGGACAATATAAGGTTGCAGCCCAAGCCGAAGCAATTCCGGCGGAACGTCGCGAACTTTATCCGGCGGCAGCGGCGGTTTCTCCACCTCGTCGAAAGCGACCGTGCGCGCCCATTCCACCCGCACCATGTCGAGCGCGACGGCCGTTTGCGGCGCGGTCAGCTCCGGATGCGCGCGGAGAAATTCTTCCAGCCGGCTGCCGAGATTGCGCAGTGTCCAGGACTGCGAGCCACAATGATCGAGATAAGCCACGGCCAGTTTGTCGAATTTGCGCTCGCCGAGCAGAGCGCGCAGCCCGCGAAAATCTTCCGCGAAATTGCCGAGCAAACGCCACCAATATTGCTGATTGTAAATTTGCAGCCGGTCGAACGAATCCAACCGGTCGTTAGGTTTGATAAATTGTTCTGCGATCTCAGCGGTCGCCCTGCCGTCGCTCCAGGTGCGCTGCATGCCTTCATCGTCCGTGAGTGGCCGCATCACGGCCCTTGCCATCAAAGCCTGGAGATCGGCAAGATGATTAGGCGGCGACGGCTTGATCATTGGGCAAAAAGCGTGCGGCTTTGAGCGCTTCGCGGTGGACATCCTTGAAGGAGGGAATGCGATCGTCCCATTCCAGAAGCGTGGCGGTGCGGCCGGCGCGGCCAATGGCGTGGGCGTAAAGTTTCCAGACCGGATCGAGCACCGGATGATCGTGCGTATCCAAAATGTATTTTTCGAACTTCGAATGACCCGCGACGTGAATTTGCGCGACGCGCTCGGCGGGCACGGCATCGACATACACCTGCGGATCGAATCCGTGATTTTTTGAGGAGACGTAAATGTTGTTCACGTCGAGGAGGATTCCGCAGTCGGCGCGCTCGACGACTTCGTTCAGGAACTCCCACTCGCTCATCTCCGACATATGGAACTCGGCGTAGCTGCTCACGTTTTCGACCGCGATCGGCACTTCGACGAAATCGCGCACCTCGCGAATGTTGGCCGCCGTGGTTTCGATTGCTTCCCAGGTGTACGGCATCGGCAAGAGATCGTGCGTGTAGCGACCATCGACGCTGCCCCAGCAAAGATGATCGGAAAGCCAGGGCGTGCCGGTGCGTTTGACCAGCTTCTTCAGCTTGCGCAAATGATCGCGATTCGGCCGGCTGGCGTTGCCAAAATACATCGAGACGCCGTGCTGCACCACGCGGTATTGCTCGAGAATTTGGTCGAGCACATGGAGCGGACGGCCCGCATCGACCATGTAATTTTCCGAGATAATCTCGAACCAATCCACCACCGGTTTCTTTTCGAGGATGTGCTGGTAATGCGGGATGCGCAGGCCGATACCGATGCCGTAATCGGTGAAAGCGTTAAAGCGCGAGGATGCCACAGGAATTTTGGAGACAGCGTCGCCGGGCCTAGCACCAAATGCCAGAGCCCGGCGCGCGGCAATCAACTAATGCTTTTCGTCGTTGTCTTTCTCGACCGGCTTGCCGTCTTTCACGGCGCAGCCGCCCTTGCCTTTGCAGGAGTTTTTGCCGGCGCAACCGTTATCGCCGGTTTTGCAGCCGCCCTTGCCCTTACACGAGTTCTTGCCCTTGCAATCGTGCGTCTCGCCCTTCTTCTCGTCGGCGAGCGTGCCTGGGCTGGTGTTGATATTAGGCTTGCCGGATTGGCCGACGTTGGCCGCGCTCACAGTGGAAACAGCGCCGCCGGACATGATTCCGGCCAAGGCTGCGCCCGCGAGGAGAGCTTTGGTGTTGTAATAACTTTTCATTTTTTTCTTTCTGTTGTTGGGCCGAGCGCGCCTCCAGGATTTCTGGAGGTGGTTCGACCGTTCGGAGATTAAGAATCTCACGGGGGCAACCTTATTCCGAACATTATTGATGCCGGCGCGTTTTGACTTGGCCGGCATGGAGAGGTCGAGGGCATCTTCCTGCGATTCGACCGCATCCAGATATCCACCGTCGCGGTCACGATGGTTTCCCGATCAAAGACAGGGTCGTTCCTATTTCCCATCAGGTCCGCGCGCGTGCAGTTCCAAGATGTCGCGAACCGCGCGGTTCAGCGGCGTGGGCACGCTCGCGGCTTCACCGAGCTCAACCACACTGCCGCTCAACCACTCGAGCTCAAGACGGCGTCCTTCTTGCAAATCATTATGCATCGACGACGTCATCGTCTCGGGCAAACCATCGACGAACGCGAGGCGGTTCTCCGCAAACTGTTCGTCCAGGCGAACGTCGTGCGCCCGGCCCACCGCCACTGCTTCACGCATCACTCCGAGCAGAAATGCGCGTGTTCGCGGATTGGCGCGGATTGGACCGATGGTCGCGCGCATCGAGGTGGTGGTGGCTGATGTGCCCGTCACAAAAACAAATTTCTCCCAAATCGCGCGTTTGATATCCCTGCTAATCTCGGCCTCGATCCCGCCCCGCTGGCAGGCTTCGAGAAAACGCTGGACGCGCGCGGAGAAGGAGCCATCTGCTTCGCCAAAAACGAGGCGCTGCATTTTTCCCGTCTGCAAAATTACTCCCGGCCGAAGGATTTTCGCCGCGACATAAGAGACTCCGCCGAGCACGGCACAGTCACCCAAGATTTGCCGCAGCACTTCCTCCTTGCGCACGCCATTTTGCAGCGAGATCACAGCTGTCTCGGGTCCGACGATCGATTGGACCGCGCGCGTGGCCATCTCCGTGTCCCACAGTTTCACGCAGATCAACACCACATCGGCGGGTCCAAGCGCAGCCGCATCATCACTCGCCCGGACTTGCGGCAGGTAGATGTCGCCGAGATCGCTTTCCACGCGCAGGCCATGCTCGCGCAAAGCCGCGAGTTGTGCGCCGCGCGCAACGAACGCGACATCGCAGCCGCCGCGCGCCAGGCGCGCGCCGAAAGAGCCGCCGACCCCACCAGCGCCGACGATTATGATGCGAAGCGACATCTGCTTACCCTTTTACGTCGCGCGCTCGACCATCCCTTAGGTCGATTTGGAACTGGAAGATATCGGGGCGGCTGTAGTGCCCGGAAACGTCGAGTGTCATCTTCTCGCGATCGACCGCGGCCATATCCAGTTCGGCAGCGACGATAGTCTCCTGCTCGAAGACCGGTTCGGCGACATATTTCCCATCAGGTCCGATGATGGCGCTGCCACCGCGCAGCACGAAATTGTCTGGCCTTGCCGCAAGTTCCGGCGACGCGCGCAACTCGACCGGGAGATCCTTTACCTGCATGATCAAACCCGCGGCGAGAACGAAACAGCGCGCCTCGAAGGCGTAGTGCCGGCTCGCGATCTGATGCATCTCGTGCACCGTCGGCCAGACGGCGACATGGATGTGCTCGCCGGAATTGTGCAGCGCCTGGCGCGCGAGCGGCATCCAATGTTCCCAGCAAATCAAACCGCCGATGTGGCCATGCGGCGTGTTCACTGTTTCGAGTCCACGGCCATCGCCTTGTCCCCAGATCATGCGCTCGGTGTAAGTCGGCACGAGCTTGCGATGATGGCTCGTGAGTCCGCCCTCAGCCGTGAAGGTGAGAAGGCTGTTGTAAAGTGTTCCGTTCCCCGGGCCGACTTCGACGCGCTCGTTTACACCGATGACGAGCGTCAACTTATGATCGGCCGCCAGTTGGGCCAATTGCTGCGTTTCCTTGCCGGGAACGACGACGCTGTTCTGCCGCAGTCGCGCGAAAACTTCTTTGCTTGGCGCGTGATCCCAGAGCGCGACATCGGGGCAAAAATCGAGCCAGGCCGGATAACCTGGCAGCCAGGTCTCGCCGAATGAGATCACGCGTGCTCCCTTTCGCGCCGCTTCTTCGGTTAGCGAGATGGCCTTTGCCACGCTCGCTTCCAAGTCCAGGAACACCGGACGGTGTTGGATGATCGCAACGGAAATTGGATCAGGCATGGAACGCTCTTAATGATGAGGGTCGAACGACGAAATCCGAAAGAATGACAAAGCCCAAACGACGAAAGAAGAGCGCCGCCGGATTACGTCCCGGTTCGCTTGCGGAATAAACATGGCCTTTGTCATCTCAGAATATTGTCCATCCAACTTTTGCTGCAGACCTTTCTGTTATGAAAACGATATTTCTTATCGCCGCTATTTTTGTCCAAGCCGCAAGTCTTGCCGCGCAGGAAAAGGCGGTCGCGAAGAATAAGAGCGCAACCAAACGCGTGGCGTTTGCGCAGAGTTGTTTCTGGACGGGCGAAATGAAACTGGGGCAGATCGAGGGCGTCGTTCGCACCGAGGCCGGATATTTTAAGGGACGCGAAGTGACGCTGGTTGAATATGCGCCGGAGCGGATCGAACTCGAAGACCTCGCGCGCCAGGCCAAGAAAGCCGGCGTGGCTGACGCCATTTACCTTGATGCCGGAGCCCAGCCCGCGGGAATTACGAACGGACAAAAGCTCGACAAAAGTTATCGTCCTGCACCGGCGAGCGATCAGAAAAAGCAGATCGAGGATACGCTCTTTTCCCGTCTGCAACTCAGTCCCGAACAAGCGACGAAAGTGAACGCCTTCGCGCGTCAGAATCCCGCCAAAGCGTTGGAATGGCTCACGTCCGAGCAGCGGAAGCAACTCAAGGCCGAACAGTGAGCGCACGAGTTGGGATCTGCGCGCGCAGATCTTAGGAATGCCGCCAATTTTCGGGGTCATCCGAATCGTTCGGGGAAAGACCGAGCACATCTCCTTTCGTCGTCACGCCTAGACCGAGAACGGTGCGATTCGCATATGCGAAATAGCTTGCCACCTGATTGATCTCCAGAATCTCGCCATCATCCAAACCTATCGCGCGTAATCGGTTGATCTCGCCTTCATCGATCGCCGCCGGAGTTTCCGTCAGCCGGCGTGCATACATCAGAATCGCTTCGAGGCGCGCATCAAAGGTCGCGATATCCTCCAGAGCGTTGCGCTCGAGGATGCGGCGCAGTTCGCTGGCTCGCTCCGCGTTCCTGAGCAATTTCTGCAAACCGGCGAAGTGATGCTCCACGCAGTAGGCGGAACCGTTCAGAAGGCTGACATAAACGCCGATCGTTTCCAAGATCCACTTGGGCAACCGGTTGCCGGAATGGTGCAGCACGTTTTTGTACAGCGCCATGTGGCCTTCGAGCGTGTGCGGACGCAGACCGTGCGATTGCAGAATCTGGTCCACCGGATGGCCCGGCGCTTTCAATCGGTCGTAAAGGGCTCGCAATCGGCCGGAAGATTTTTCGTAGGAGATGGTTTCGATCCAACTCATGCTTCCCTGCTCCCTCACAAAGAGACCGGCGCGCGTGTCACTCTATCTTAATGCGATTCGGGCCGGCAAATGTCCAGAGCGTGTCGAGGTCGCGCAGATAGTAGAGGGCGAAACAAGCTGCCAGCATCGGCCACGCCGCAAAGAAGAGCAGATTCACCTTCTCGAAAGCGTGAATGTACTGCGAGTAAGAGGAAAAGGTGGACAGAGCGTGCAGTAAAAACACCAACCCGTAAGTGAGACGGCGCGCCAGACCGACGAGGAACGCGAGCAGCAAAAGCAACTCTGCTACCGCCAGCGCATAAATCACGACCGCGCCTGCGCCTTTGAGAAAATAGAAATGCTCGAGGATCGAGATGGCGTGTTGCGGGCGAACGAACTTATCGATCGTCCACATGAACATGACGAGGAAGACACTCAGCCGCAGGAGAAGCAGCACGACAGGGATTCGATTGGATTCATTCATGGGAGTGTTTATCACAAGCGCGCGTTTTTGGGGTGCGGTTGATTAGTTTGATCGCGATTCAGTTTTTACCCGATGACGCGTTTCCCGATCTCAACCCGATGGCGTTCCTCTTTATTTTCGCCGTCCAGGAAGAACTCGACCGCTGCGCCGGCGGGCAGTTCCGTCGTCGGCAAATCGGCATACCAAAGTCCGAACGCGGTTTCACTCGCCGTTATGTTGCCGGACGCGCCGTCGCCAGTACTCCAATGAATCTCCGCGGGCATTGGCGTGATAACGCGCAGGGTTTTCCCGACGGCAATGCGCGGGATGCGATGCGCGCAGGTCCACATCTCGATCGTGGAACCGGTTTTTTGTTTGACGTAACGTTGATATGCGGGGTCGACGCGATCGAACGGCACGCCGTCGGCGCGGCTGCGGACAAGCGTGAGATATTCCGCGTGCGTCCAACAGAGCGGCATGGCTGAGCCGGTGGGCGTGCCAGGTTTGAACGGTGTGCCCGGCAAAGCTTCACCGAACCAGACTTGTTCCGGCAACATCCCGCCCTCGTTTGCAAAATTTTCCATCGCTTTGATGAACGGCATCGCATCGCGTCCTGCCGCCAATTCGTAATGACCGCGTTCGCCTGTGAGCAACGGCCATGCACCGCCGACGCCGTCGCCATTGAAGGCTGCGCCGTCCGCATGCTGGCCGTAGTGATCGTGATTGTAACGCTGCCAGCACGGACCTTGGGGCAGGTCGTGCTTGATCGCGGCGTCGAGCACCGTGAGTGAATCGACCATGAGCGGATCGTGCGGGTCGCGCAGACCCAGCCGAACGAGATGGAGAAATTCTCCTCCCACGACGTTGCGCGCCGGCTGTTCGCCACCGCCGTTAGCGATTTTGAGAATCGCGGTGTCAGGCTCCGCGAACTGGTGTGGATCATGGCAATCCGCCGGTGTGATCCGCAAATAATGCCGCGCTTTGCCTGGAACCAGTTCGCCCTTGGTCGTCACCGTCCATTCCTCGAGATGCGCGTTCATCCAATCGGCGTAATCAAGCGCGAACTGTGCTGCGTTCTCGTCGCCCCGGGCGCGTGCGAACTCAGCCACGATGATGTAACTGGCCAGCATCGCGGCGAGGGTCGCGGGAGAATAGCCAGCCGCTTCCTCCCAGCGTTCCTGCCTCGTTTTCGGACCGTAGCGAATCAAGTAACTTGTGGCGCGCGAGATCAACGCCCAGGGGTCGAAAAGTCCAAGTGCATTTGCTTCGTGCAATCGCCAGGCGAGCAAAATGGGAGCAGCCACTTCATCCATTTGCAGCCCCATCCAAAAGGCTTCGCCATGAATCCAGGAATTCTGCGGCAGCTCGCCATCCGAGTCCTGCAAACAGGCCAGCCAGATGAGCGCGGAGCGCGGAGTATCGAGCTGACCGGCCGCGAGCAAACCGACGGCGCTTTGTGCTAGATCGCGCGGCCAGACCAAATGATAACCGCCCATCTCATCATCCCCCTTCGTCTCACCCCACGGGATGCTCATCGAGGCCACCATCGCGCCGCGAAAAGTTTTATCTTCATGCGCGAGCAGCACGCTGCGACTGAGCCGGTGCAACGTGCCGCCATCGCCGGTGTGTTCGCTCAAATCGAGCTCGGTGGTCGCTCGACTCCATTGCTCGATGTAGGTCGCTCGATGTTGCGCAAAGGGTGCGGCGAACGACTGCACGAGCTTGGCCGTTGCGCTTTGCTCCGTTTTGCCAAACGCAACCGCGATTGTGCATTCACCGTCATGGCTCAGATCGAGCTCGGCGGTAAGGGCGAGATTCCCATCGCGTGCTTCGGGAAATTCCCAATCCATCTCGAAATTTCGCAGGTCCTGCCAGCCATCACTCGCGCCCACATAACCGACCGAGCGCCGGGTAAATTCTGGCGCACAACCCATGACCAGATGCAGATCGTCGCGCCAGGCGCGCACCAGGCTGCGGCCGCCGTTATTGCAGATCGCGGCGGAATTGTGATAGCCGCCGCGCTTGAGATGCGGCGCGAGCAATGCAAAGACGCGGAGTTTTTTGCCTAACGTCCTGTCGAGGATTTCCACGCGCGCGTGCATGAGCAGAACCGAGGAATGCGGATCGGTGGCGATTTCCTTGATGATGCGATAGCGCCCTGCGCGTTCAGTATTTGTTAGGCGATAAAGAAGCGCGCCATCCTCCGGATACTCGACCTTATGCTCGAGATCGCGCCGTTCTTCGTGGCAGAACGCTTCGTGGCAGAACGTTTCACCATCGGTAATGAGAAATTGCAGGTCGCGTGTGTTTGGCTGATCGACATGCGGATAATAGATTTCGTTAATGATCCCATGCGAAATGGTGAACCAAAGCCGGCAGCTCGAATTGTAAGCCGTCCCGATCCCATCCTTCGCGCTGCGCGTCCAGCGCGGTTCCAGGCCCGGCGCACCGAATGCCCCGCCGAGCGCCTGGCCGCTAAGTTTGCGCCAGATTTTTTCACCGACGCGCTGGAGTTTCGATTCAGGCGCGGGAGGGTCGTGCGCCGCGGTGATGGAATCGGAGATCGGTGTAATCATGCAAGCCCTGAGAGGTCGGACGAGTGCGATCTATTCCCCGGAGCTAGCGACGGCAGACCCTATTTCGCTGCGAGCCAGCCGTTGCGAAAACCGGCGCGCCGCAAACCGCGCTTAATCTCGGGACAGTCGCGCATCAAGCGCCAGAGAAATCCAGAACAATAATTCTCAATCATCATCACGATAGGACCTTGATCGAGCCCGTAGTAACCCTGCGAAATCCAACCTTTCTTTTCTTTCTGCGCACTGTTCGAGAAAGTCGGATTGTAACTGCACTTGAAACCGTATTTGCTGGTCATTTCCGGGTAAGTGTCATCAAAATGCTTGATCGACGGCAGGACGATTTCCGGGGCAAACGGGAGCGAGGCGAGCATTGCCCAGGGCGCCAGCGTGCCGTCATCGGGGCCATCTGGAATGCCGCGCGCGGTATAGTCGAAAAATTTTCGCGTGACGCCGTTGATTTTGCGCGTCGCAGGCCCGGGACCATCGCTCGCTGTTATTCCCCAACAGTGTTTTCCGTAACCAGCAAACTTGTTCGGATTGCGCACCGCGTATTCCTGCTGGATATAGGTGGCGCGCCGGCTGTTTTCAAAATAAGTAATTCCCTTCGCCCGCATGAACTCATCCTGGATGCCGCGAAAGTCCACCCAGACGTGGGAAAGTTGATGGGTGAACAACGGCCCGGCGTAGAGAAATTCCAGGCCGCAAAGCGACTTCCATTCGTAACTCTTCGTCCACGCGTCATAGCTTTCCGGGGTGAGAGGAAAGTTAGGCGCGCCGAGGCCCAGCAGGGTAAAGAATCAGTCCTTCGCTGTAACCTTCCCAGACGGATTCCAAGAATCCTTCGTCCGGCTTCCAGCCATGGGAGACTTTGAGTTTTCCGTTCAGCGCCCATTGCCAATTGGCGCGCGCGTAAAGCGCGGCGGCGTGTCTGCGGATCTCTCGCTCGGGCGCGGTGTCGCGGTTGAAATACATCGCGGCCGTCAGCATCCCGGCGAAAAGAAAAGCGGAATCAATCGTGGAAAGCTCGGAGTTAAGCGCGCGGGTCCCGCTTCCCATATCGAGAAAATGGTAGTAGAACCCGTGATACCCGGTGGCGTTCGGAGAGGTCGATTGCTCGCTTTCGCGAAAGAAACGCAGTGTCGTGAGAGTGCGGCTGGCCGCCTCGGCGCGGCTGAGATAACCGCGTTCAACGCCGATCGGATAAGCAGTCAGCGCAAAGCCGATGGCGGCGATGCTGGCGGCAGAATTTTCGCGCGTGCTGTCGGGCACCATCCCGTTGGCGGGATTTGTCTCCTTCAGGAAATACCCAAACGTGCTCTTCTGAATTTGGGTTAACTTGGCTTTGCCTAACGAGAGCTGTGCAACTTCCGTCTTCATTTTGTCAGGCCGTTTCACGTGAACTCGACCGTGATCGCGGCGACACTGTGCGGCGGCAGTTTGATCTCTATTTCAATCACGCCTTCGCGGTATTTCCACCGGTGCGCCTGACCGATCGTGCGCGAGGCGTCCTGCAACTTTTCCACCTGCGCCGGGCTGAGATAGTTTGGTTCCTTCATCGCGCGCCAGAGGCGGCGCGGGTTCGCATGCGTTTCATCGATCCGCTCGACTGACACGGCGCGCGGCCGGGCGGCGTCCGCGAGTCGCACCCGCACCTTCTCGGTCGCAATCGAGTGACGCGGGAGGGCATGATTCGTCAGCATGACGGTCAGCTTGTTCCCTTGCGGAATGATCCACGCATCCACGGTCGCGTGGATTCCGTCCACCAGCAGTTGCTTAGTCCCGAGCCGATGGAGCAACTCGAAGGCCCGATAAGACGGCTTGGGAATGCCGTGCAAATTCAGCAGACCGAAACCACCATGAAACGGGACCGATGGAAAATAGTTTTCCTCGAAAATATCGGTGAACGTCCAGAAGCTGTAACCTTCGACCAGCCCGTTCATTTCCAGAATTGTTTTGACGAGGAACGCGGCCGCGTAGGGCTCGTCATGGAGCGGATCGCGCGGATTCGAAGTCGCATTCCATTCCGTGTAGTAAACCGGCTTGCCCTGCGCGCGACGAAAGGTGTCCTGTGCCTGTTCGCGCAAAATGCTGCGCCGGCTGTGGGCGAGCTGAGTCAGGGTATCGTCGCTTTCGTTGCCGAGGGCGTCTGTCGGGTAGTGATGAGTGCTGATAAAATCAGCCGGCAATTTATTCTTCGCGCAGAAATCAACAAACTCGTCGATCCATTCATTCTTCGCCGTGGCGGGGCCGCCGACCTGGAGCGATGCGTCCACGGCTTTGATGGCTTCGACGGTGGAGCGATAGAGTTTGAAATACTCTTTCTGTCCCTTCGGCCAGAACGCCTTCAAGTTGGGTTCGTTCCAGACTTCGAAGAACCACTCGCGCACTTCGCCGATGCCGTAACGATCGACCCAATGCCTAACCAGTTTGCAAATGAGCGTCGCCCATTCCTTGTAGTCTTTCGGCGGCGTGACGTTCCCGCGATAATGAAAAACCGTCTTGTGTCCCGAAGCCAAAGCTTCCGGCATGAAACTCAGTTCGACGAATGGTTTCATCCCGATGGAGAGGAGAAAATCGAAAATCTGATCGGCGTTAAAAAACGAGTAGAGTGGCTTTTTGTTTTGCGCGGTGAAGGTCCCGACATCATCCGACAAAAGGCCGTGAAAACGCACATGACGAATGCCTAACTCATCATGACAGCGTTTTAGTTGTCTCTGCCAATCGGCGCGCAGCGCTAGGGTCGCGTGCCCGCTGCCGAGGGTGTGTTCCCAGAAATGGGGCAGCGGCGTGGCGGGATCAGACAATTTGCAAAAAAATTCGGGCATGTGTTTGGTGAATCCGGCGCCACTCTCGTAGGCTCAGTCGAGCGGAAGCTGATGGGGAACTTCTAAGAGTCGTGATTGAGCAATGTATTCCCAGACAGATCTCAATCGGCTTGGAATAAGGCGCGAGAAGGTGGTCCTCATTCAAGGCCAAGTCTGGCGGTGGAAGGATTGAGGCAGGCAAAGTCAAACGAGCGCTTGTACCGGTCCTTGCTTCGTCTGCGGCCGAGAACGGAATAAACCGGCCGGCCACCGCTCTCACTCTCGAATTTGCGCCGCAGAAGCGGCGAAAGTGAAATTCAAATTGCCTACTCACCAGCCAGGGATCTGGTGCCGTTCATATGAAAAACACAATGAAAAACATAATCAAACACCTCACCTTGTTCGCAGTGTGCGCCGCGGGTTTCGTAATTTCCGGCTGCGCGGATACCAACCAAGGTGCGGCAACTGGTCAAAGTGGAAATCTTAACAACAGCAGTGCTGGCAGCACCGGTGCTGGCTTCGGAAGCACGGGCGCCGGGGGCGCCGGTTTCGGAGGTCCCGGCGTGGGCAACGGAACCGCGGGCGGCGTCGGAGGCGGCGGCGATCACGGCGGGGGACGCTGAGCGGCGACTTAACACCGGGCCCGAGAACGGGTCGGGATGGCTGGCGGCTGAACGGTGCGCCGAGGGAATGCATCGGCTTGCGCCGGCGGATGCTTTGCGGCCAGCGCGAGCGGAATTCACGGCTGTTTCTGCGCGCGATCTTTCGGACCCATCGCGGCCGCGTAACTGCCGAGGCCGATGATCGCGTCACCCATTTGCAGGTGCGAGTACGCTTCGTCGGATGCGTCCACTTTATCGGCGTCCACTAACGGCAACGGCAAATCCGGCAGCCGCCGAATGATTCCGGTTTGATAGAGCGCGATCAAACCATGCAGCCAATCGCAGTCAGCAAAAGCGCGATCACCCCGCGGCGCTCCTCCAGAAAATCTCGCGATCCGGTGCGTAATTCTTTGCTTAGTTCCTCGGCCGTCATCACTTCACTCATCACTTCTCTTCCACGTGTTCGATCTTGTTCAGAAAATGGATCACGATCGGTTTGGTGGAAAGCGGTTCTAACATTGCGACCCACGCTTTGGAATAGGCCGAGGTGACGTGCGTATCGAAGGCCGCGGCATTGGCATATTGTTCGTACCAAAAGATATGACCCGGGTCT
>JBBRAF010000019.1:0-56648 GCA_038207045.1 Chthoniobacterales bacterium | reverse complement strand
TGAAATGAGCGTGCCTTCGTATTGCTGCAGCGCACCGATCAGAGCATCGATGCAGTTATAATCGTTCATTCCTTCCTCGCTGGGGGTAACGAAGCGCTGAGCTTCGTCGGCCCAGAGAATGAGCAAGTTATCCCGACAACGCGAAAAGGTAAGACCCGTCTTGGAGCACCTAGGCCAAAGCATTCATTACTTTGGCAAGACCGGAAACGCCACCGCCATGAAGCTGGTGGGAAACCTGATCGTTGCTTTGGAAATGGAAGCGCTCGGAGAAGCTCTTGTTCTCGCGCAAAAGGCCGGCCTGAATTTGAAGACCGTTATGGAAGCGGTGAAAGTGGCTGACTTCCGATCGCCTCTACTCGTCAGCATGCTGACAACATTTTGAAGCGCGATTTCTCCACTTATTTCGCGCTGCAGCTGATGCTCAAGGATGCAAACCTTATTCAGCAATTTAGTGAAAGTGTCAATTCGCCTCTACCGGCGCCGCGCGTAGTTCAAAGAAACCTCGAAGAAGCCGTCGCGCTTGGCTTCGGAAAAGAAAACGCCTCCGCCCTCGTCAAGACATTGGAAAAAAGGGCCAGTGTGAAGCCAAAGCAAATTGAAAAGGAATGACCAAATCTCCTTGTTATTCGAGATCACAGGCGAACCCAACGGAAAGCGACTCGATTGCGTGGACAGAATTAACCTGGCTAGTGTAAGTCTGGCGCTTCCGAACAGCAGGCTGCCTAGAACTAGACGCTCGTCTGCGCCGATTGTGCTAGGAATTGTGCTAGTTTGGCGAGGGCGCTGTTAAACGTTCTGGTTTAGATCAGCGGCAATTTCGGCGAATTGGGCTAGCGCGGCTTGAAGGTCTTCTACGATCTCCGCGGCGATGATGTCGGGGTCCGGAAGGTTGGCGCTGTCTTCGAGGCTGTCGTCTTTCGGCGCAAGGCAACTGCGATGTGATGTTTCCTCCGACGGGAATTTTGCTATGTTTATTTATTCATAAGTAGCTGTGGTTAAACGAAGCCAGGGTGGCGGAATTGGCAGACGCGCCAGACTTAGGATCTGGTGCCGAAAGGCGTGCAGGTTCGAGTCCTGTCCCTGGCACTATTTGGCAGGCATTGTCATGCGGGGAGCGTCGGGGAAGCTGCCATTTCCTTCCTTCAGATAAGAATACTCTCCAACGGTGAGCGTCTCGAGATACGCCTCGTAGAGTCGTCGCTCGAGAATCCGATTTGTTTCAGCTGTCCTGGTCCGGAGTCGCCATGGCACCTTTTCGCCATCGACCATTGCTTCCGATAGTGTTCGTCCCTCAATTACGTCCGGAGATTTCACTCGAAGGAGACGGAGGATGGTGGGCGCAATGTCCACGTTTCCTGTCGGAATGTCGCTCTCCTTGTTTTTAATAAAATCCCGGCCGCTTGCGATTAGCGTGTTGTGGAGATCGAAGGGACTGAGCGTGGCGTGACTGCCTTCGCCGGCTTTGCGGTTCCAATCCGCATCAATTTTGCCGCAAACTTGGAACTCATTTTCGCTCTTGTTCCAGCGAAAAGACATGACCACGTCTGCGGCATTCGAAGTGTCCATGCGAGCGGCACTTAATGGGAAGGTACCATCCAACCGGCCGCCGGTGAGAATTACGCCGGCGAAATCGCTTCGTTGTAACCAATCGACGAGGCGCTGCGTTGTCTCGCGGTCATGATTCTGCACATAGAACAGCACTGTTCCCCCATTTCCCGCGACCACGATATCGCCAGGCTTGGGTGATTCGAAAAGTTGTGTGGCAGCGTGGAAGCCGGCGGAATTAAGCAGCGCGATAAGGTCGATGGAACGACCGATGGTGGAAAAGCCGTGATCGGAAACGACGAGTACGTCGGTGGAATCGCGCACGTGGTTTTTATCGAGCGCGCCCAGCACGGTGGCGAGGTCGTCGTCGACGGCTTTAATCGCGGCGAGAGCCTGCGGGGAACCGGGTGCGAAATTGTGCTGCGCAAGATCAGGCTCGCTCAACCACAAAAGGGAAAAATCGGGCACGCCGTCGCGCCAGAAGAATTCCGTCAACGCGCGGGTGGCGAAATCGTTACGCTGCGCGGCGGTCGCCTTCGTTTCATCGAAGAATGGACCGATTAGTTTGGTGAGCTCGTCACGCTGTTTAACGCTCATCGGTGCGCCAGCGAAAATCGTGATCGGCCGATTCTGCATTTGCACCACAATCCAGTCATTGTGGCGATCGAACAGCAGGGCGACGGATTTGGTCCCGACGAGCGCGACACTTTTGCCTGCCTGGCGGAGCAATTCTGGAAAAGTCGGAACTGAAAGATATTTCCCATGGGAAGTTTCGTCGCCGCGTTTAATTGCTTCCGGATCGCTCGTGTCGATCGGCTGATGCGAATCGATGTCGGGGCGGAACTCGAGGTTGGCGCAAAGACCGTTGCGATTCGGATAAGAGCCGGTGGCAAGGGCGGCGCCGTTTACGTCGGTGGCGGTAGGATAAACGGAGTGATGGTTACGGAAGCGCACGCCGTCACGCGCGAGCTTGTCTAGCGTGGGCGCATATTTCTCCGTCACAAAATCGGGTCGCATTCCGTCCCAGACGATGAGAACGACATGGCGCGAGGCATCAGCTAACGTAGCAACCACCGAAAAGGTAAGCGCGATAAAGCTGAGAAAGAGTCGGTTCACCATGGCGACGCTCAGGCGGATTGCCGCGCGACAAATATGCCGTGAAACTCGGCCGCGACGGCGCCGTTGTCTTCCACTCTCACTGGAAGCGAAATGCGCCCGCGCTTTTCGGCGAAAACCGCCCGCATCAATTCATCCAAGCCATCCGGCCTCGGGCAGATTGCGCGAATGGTCTGACGTACAGGCCGCAGGAAACGAATCGAGCTTTCCACGACGACGACGTGCCACGATTTGCGCTCCCGCAGTTCGAGCCAGAGCAAACCGTAAGCAGCGAGTGTGGCGACGGAGTTGATGCTGCCGCCAAACCCAGTCCGAAGATGATTGGAGTTCAACGATACCGGAGCCTCAAGCGTGAGTGGGTCGAGCGCGACGACTCGCACTCCCATGGCGCGGGTTAGCGGAATCTCCGCGTGAAAAAATGTTTCGAGTTCGCGTGTCAGAACCGGACAAGTATCACGCAAGTCCCAGCTTTCGCATCCAGCTAGAAACTAACTCCGGGCGAAGTCCGGACGGGTTGGGACCCGGGCGCATCAGGATTGACTTCACCGGGGACGGCTGCGGCTTTTGTCTGGCCACTATCACTTGTCGTATCGCTATCCAACGAACCACAGGCAGCCGCGCCGATCAGTGTCGCGGCCAGGAGGAAAAGTGCCCGTGCTGCTTTCACAGAGCGAATAGATAACAAACGCTCCACTAATTCCAGCGGTGAAAGAGAGGCCGATTTTTACGGCAGCGTCTTCCCCGGTCCCCAAAGCGCCCGCCCTGGTTTTGCCCCGGTATGTTCGCCATCTTTCAACACCTGCGCGCCGTTCACAAAAACGTGTTTCATTCCAGTAGCATACTGTTGCGGTGTATCGAAGGTGGCATGATCGCTGATCGTAGCCGGATCGAACACCACGACGTCGGCGAACATGCCTTCCTTGAGGAATCCGCGATGATCGAGACCCAGATTCGTCGCGGGTAACGCGCTCAGGCGACGGACAGCCTCGGGTAGCGTGATCACCTTTTCATCGCGGCAATATTTTCCGAGCACGCGTGCGAAATTTCCGTAAGCGCGCGGATGTGGGTGAGACTTGAGGAATGGTCCCTCTGGCGCCTGGGATGCTTCGTCCGATCCGAAGGAAATCCAGGGTCTGGCCAGCTCTTTCTTCACGTTCTCTTCCGACATGAGAAAATAGATGGAATCAATGCGCGATTCGTCTTCCGCGATTAGGTCCATGATTGTCTCGATCGGATCCTTGTCCCGCATTTTAGCGACTTCGGCGAGTGTTTTGCCCGTAAGCGGCTTCAATTTTTCCGTCTTGAATCCGGCGAGCAGAATTTTCTCGGGTGATCCTGCGGCGAGGTACAGGTTTTCCCAGGCGTCGCTATCCACCTTAACCTCGGCGGCGATCTTCGCGCGCATTTCCGGATCGCGCAGTCGCTTGAACAAGGCCGGATAACCTCCGTCTTCCGTCCACGGCGGCAGACATGCATCCAAACCCGTTCCGGCCGCGGTGTAGGTGTACATGTTGGCGGTGATCTTCAATCCCTCCTTTTGCGCGGTTTCGATCCGCCCCAGCAGTTTGTCTTCCAGCGGCCAGTTCTTCTCCCCCGATGCTTTGATGTGGTAAACCTCGGCCGGAAGTCCGGCTTCCCGGCTGATGCGGATCAATTCTTCCAGCGCCCGAAGCAGCTGATTTCCCTCACTGCGCATGTGCGAGATGTATTTTCCCTGGTATTTTGCGGCCACTTTGCACAGCTCGATCAACTCTTCGGTCTTGGCATAAAAAGCCGGCGGATAGATTATCGACGTGCCGACGCCAAGCGCGCCCGCTTCCATTTCTTTGCGCACGAGCTCGCGCATTTGCGCGAGTTGCGGCGGCGTGGGCTGTTTGTCTTCGAGCCCAATGATGTATTCGCGAATGGTGGTGGCCCCGACATACGACGCGACATTGCAGGAGACGCCGCGTGTCTCCAGGTAGCGCAAATATTCCGCCAGCGTGTTCCATTTGATCTCGTACTTGATGTCGCCCTGCTGCTTGAGTCGCCGCTTTTTCATCTCCTCATTCAGCGGCCCCATCGATTCGCCTTCGCCCATGATCTCCGTCGTCACGCCCTGGCGAATCTCACTTTGCGAGCGCCCATCCTGGATGAGCGACTCGGTCGACCATGAAAGCATGTTGATGAATCCGGGCGCGACCGCGAGGCCCTTGGCATCGACCACGCTTTTCGCGGGCGCGTTGGCAAAGTCGCCAATACCAGCGATGCGATTGCTGCGAATGGCGACATCAGCCACGCGTCCTTCGCCACCGCTGCCGTCGTAAACCGTGCCGCCTTTGATGACGATGTCGAAGCGTTCTTCGGCTGAGGTTGCTTCAATCCAACTGAGAAGCGCGACAAGAGAAAAAAGAAGGGCTCGCATTCCGGACGTTTATGTCACCAAAAGGGGAGTGGTCGAGCCAGAAACTGGATTACTGCGCCGGGCCGATGGCGGAAGGATCGCCCAGCTGCGATGGCTGCACCGTGCGCGGCGATTCACCGACCACGGTCTGCTTCGTCTTGGACGAAGTGTCGACCATGATCTCTGAGTTCGGATTGGTGGCGGCGCAGCTCGAAAGGAGAACGAGTGCGAACATAAGCGGGATAGCGCGCCCAAAGTTTTTCAGGCGATTCATTTTGATTCGCTGCTCTGCAGCAGCTTGGTCAGGTCCTCTTTCCATAAATTTGCCAGCGTATGGCTGCCGTGTCCACGTGTCTTCTCGCTTAGGGGAATAACAATAGTGCGACCGCGGGGCACACGCTTGATCTCGCGTTCGAGGATTCCAAGCTCGGGCGGATTGATGAGATCGTCCGCGGAATTGATCGCGAGCAGCGGCGCTCGGATTTTTTCCAGATCCGGACCGGGATCATAATCGCGGGATGCCTCGATCGCGTAGAGGACATCATTGGTGTCATCCGCTTTCACGATCTCGCTCGCGAACGTATCGAGGACTTCGTCCGTCTTCGCCAGCGTCGCCGCTTCGGTCTGGCGCAAGATAGGATTGCTGCTCATGAACCAAAGCATCCCGGCCGCGGTGCGAAGGCTGGGCGGCGCGGTTTTGTATTCGCCGTTCTCCCAGGCCGGATCGTTGCGAATCGCATCAATGACCATTTTACGCCAGGCGCGGTTGCGGCCGGAAATCTGCGTCGGCAAACTCGCCAGCGGCATGAGCGCATCCATAAATTCGGGGTGAGTCTCACCCCAAAGCCAGGTGTGCATTCCACCCATCGATGTGCCCATGATCAAGCGGGAATGGTTCACCCCGAGTCCGTCGGTAAGAAGGCGATACTGCGCCTCGACCATGTCGCGATAGCCATAGCATGGAAACTTCGCATGCAGTCCATCACTCGGCTTGCTCGATTTGCCGTGGCCGATTCCATCGGGCAGCACGATGAAAAACTTCGTTGCATCAAGCGGCTGATCTTTGCCGAAGAGCTCTCCGGCGAATTCGGGCCGGATAAATTGCGCGCCGCTGCCGGTCGTTCCGTGCATGATAAGGACGGCGTTGATCGTTTTCCCCTGCGCATCTTTTTGCGCGGTCCCGAGAGTGCGGTAATGGAAACGTAACTCTGGCAAACTTTCGCCATCAACGAATTTAAAATCGCGGATAACGTAGTCGTGCTCGGCCGGCTCGGGATATTGCGCGGCCAGGCTTCCGATTGCTGCGAGCGCGCTGAGGACTACAGCCAAAGTTCGAATAGCTGCCTTCATTTTTAGCTCTCCTTCACGGTAACCGGGAACGCAGAGTATCACGAGGTAACAGAGATGGAGCATGATCGCGGAAAGTTCGCCGGCAAACGTGACCCGACTAAATTATTTCGGTCACGCAATGATCTCAACGCTTCAAGAAGGAAGAATGTGAAGACATTTTTCGAAGAGTTGAAGAAACGGCGCGTCTATCGCGTCGCGATTGCCTACGCCGTCGCTGCCTCGGCCATTGTGCAGGTGGCCGGCACCGCGCTTCCGGCGTTCCACGTGCGCGACTGGGTGCAGCAGGTCCTGCTCGTCTTGCTCGCGCTCGGCTTTCCGCCCGCGCTTGTCCTCTCCTGGGTTTTCGAAGTCAAAGACGGCGCCATTCGCCGAACGCCCACCCGCGGCGGAAGCCGTTCACCGGCCAATCGGCGCCGGCTCTGGATTCTCGGTCTGGCGGGACTGGCCTCTGCCGCAATTATCTCGGCTGGCTATTGGGCGTGGCATCCCTGGCGCAGTGATGAAATGCACTCTTCTGGCGCGGACTTCGGGCGCTCGATTCCTGAAAAAAGCATCGCCGTTCTGCCTTTTGAAAATCTGTCGGCCGAGAAGGAGAATGCCTACTTCATCGACGGCGTGCAGGACGAGATTCGCAACGACCTCTCGAAAATCGCGGACCTCAAAGTCATCAGCCGCACTTCGGTTTTGCAATATCGCACGGGGGTAACGCGCAATCTGCGCGAGATCGCGCAGCAACTTGGGGTCGCTCACGTGCTGGAGGGAACAGTCCAGCGCAATGGCAATCACGTCCGGGTCAACGTGCAATTGATTGACGCCCGCACCGATTCGCAGATGTGGGCGGAACGCTACGATCGCGATCTGGCCGATGTTTTCCAGATTCAGACCGAGATCGCTCAGAACATCGTAGGCCAACTAAAAGCCCAACTTTCGCCGCAGGAAAAAGCGGAGATGGAAGCGCGACCGACGAGGGATTTGGCTGCCTATGATCTTTATCTCCAGGCCAAAGACATCGTGAATAGCTACCTGGACGCGGAAGACCCCAGGACGCTCGCTCCTCCAAGCAGTGCGCCTTCTCGATGAGGCGACCAGCCGCGACGCGAATTTCGCGCTCGCCTATTGCTACTCCGCCCGGGCACACGCCCTTCTTTACTTCCTTGATCTCGATCCAAGTCGCGGCCGTCGGCTCCAGGCACAAACCGCCGTCGAAACGGCGCTAAAACTCGATCCCGAGTCAGCGGAAGCTCATCTGGCCAGCGCCGATTATTGGTTCCGTTGTCATCGCGATTACGGCCGCGCGCAACAGGAACTCACCATTGCCAGACCTGGTTTGCCAAACAGCATACCGTTTCTCTTTCTAAGCGCCTATCTTGATCGGAGACAAGGCCGCTGGGCCGAGGCCGAAAAGGACATCGCGCGGGCGGTGGAACTCGATCCGCGCAACGCCAATGCTGTTAACCTGCTGGCCGACACCTATGTGCTGATGCGCAGATTTTCGGACGGGATAGGTACCTACGACCGCGCCATTTCTGCCGGGCTGCAAGTGCCTGTCATCTTCGTCCGCAAAGCGGCCATCGAGTTCGCCGCGGCTGGAGACACAATGGCGTTGCACAAGGCCCTGGCGGACGCGCCCCCGGATTTGGATGTCGGCGGAGGCGAAACACCCTTACGCATAATGCTCGCGATGATTTCACACGACTTCGGAGCCGCGAGAAAGGCGCTAGCGGCTTCTCCGCGCACAGACTTTCAAGAAGTAGATTTCAGCTTTTATTACCCGCGTTCTTGGTACGAGGCAATCATTGCGCGCGCCGAAGGTGATCGGCCTCGGGCACAGCTTGCCTTCGCGCGAGCGCGCGAGATCCTTGCCGTGCGACTGAAAGAAAAACCGGACGACCCGCGCACGCTCGCCGTGCTCGCGCAAGTTGATGCTGGTCTCGATAAAAAAGAAGAAGCGATTGCCGAAGGAACTCGCGCCGCCGAATTGATGCCAATGAGTCGCGATGCCTACGACGCGCCGTTGGTATTACAAGGCTTAGCTCAAGTCTACATCTGGACGAATCAGAAGGAGCGTGCGCTAAACATTCTCCATTCTCTCGTTACCATTCCTGGTTATCTCACGAAGGGCTACTTGCGGGTCGATCCCGCCTGGGATCCTTTGCGCGGCGATCCAGGTTTTGAAGCTTTGGTCGCGGGTTCGCCTTCGCCGCGCGCATGAGGACGCGATCACGCGGTCGCGACTTTTCATTATCCGGCTAGGATTCGGATCGATGAGAATCGTCGCGCTCCTCCTGCTGCTAACATCGACGGCCTTAGCGGGGGACGCACCCGAGTTTTATGCCGCCGCGGCTCAGCGGTTTGCCAAGCTGGCACTCGCCTGCGTCGCCAAAGAGTATCCGAACAAGATCAGCCACCTCATGAACAGCGACGCTGATGTGGCGCCCCCGCGAAAGCTCACGCCCGCCTTTTACGGTTGCTATGACTGGCATTCATCCGTGCATGGGCATTGGCTGCTCGCGCGATTAGCACGCACGTTTCCCGATGCATCGTTCGCCGCGCCTGCGCGGGACGCGTTGCGCCAAAGTCTCACCGCGGAAAATTTGAAACAGGAAGCGGCTTATTTGCGCGGGACCGGGCGCGCCAGTTTCGAACGGCCTTACGGATTGTCGTGGCTATTGCAGTTGTGCGTGGAGTTACGCGAGTGGGACAATGCGCAAGCGCGGGAAATGGCGACGAACCTGCGACCGCTAGAAGAAGCGGCGGTCGACCGGCTAAAAACATGGCTGCCGAAATTGAGCCATCCGGTGCGCATAGGCGAGCACGATCAGACCGCCTTCGCGCTTGGGTTGATGCTTGATTACGGGCGCGCAACCAAGAACAGCGAATTCGGCGCGTTGATTGAAAAGAAAACGAAAGAATTTTTCAGCGCGGACAGGAACGCTCCGTTTGCCTACGAGCCTTCGGGCGAAGATTTTCTCTCACCAATCTTGGGCGAAGCAGACGCGATGCGGCGTGTTCTGAGCCCAGCGGAATTCGCGAAATGGCTGAGCAATTTTCTTCCACAAGTTCCCCAAAGTCCCAGCACAGATTGGCTGCCGGTGGTCGTCTCGCCCGATCGGAGCGATCCGAAGCTCGCGCATCTCGATGGTCTCAATCTCAGTCGCGCCTGGATGTTGGAAGGAATTCTCTCAGGATTGCCGACGGATGATGCGCGACGACCTGCTCTCACTGCCACCGCCGAGGCGCATCGCCGCGCCGGTCTCGCTGCGGTTACCGGCGAACATTATGAAGGCGGGCACTGGCTTGGAAGCTTTGCCGTTTATCTCGTCACCCGCCGGGGCATATCAGATAAAAACTAAATTCGGCCGTGCGACACGACTACGAACCGTTGGCGTGCGATAGATAATAGCTTACTAAAAACTGGAAGCTGGAAACGTGGAAAGCGATTCTCCAAAGTCGTGGCCGGATGACGCCCCGCCCTGTCAATGGGCGGAAACTCTCGAGTTCATGAGTCCGGCCACGCGCCGGAAATTTTTGAAACAGGTCGCGGGCACGAGCGCGGCACTCGCACTCGGGCCGAAACTGAAGCTGCTCGCGCAAACCCCTTCCGCGCCGCGGTCGGTCGTTGCGGCCGGGGTAGAAAATGTCGCCGTCACATTAAAGATCAACGGCACCGAGCACGCGTTGGAGCTGGACCCCCGCGTTTCCCTTCTCGATTTGCTGCGCGAACAACTCCATCTCACCGGTTCGAAAAAAGGTTGCGACCATGGGCAATGCGGCGCGTGCACCGTTTTGGTGAACGGCCGCCGCGTCAATTCCTGCCTCAGTCTCGCTGTTGTGCATGATGGCGACGAGATCACGACCATCGAAGGGCTGGCCAACGGGGAACAATTGCACCCGGTGCAAGCCGCATTCGTCGAGCATGACGGTTTTCAATGCGGTTACTGCACGCCGGGCCAAATTTGTTCGGCGGTCGCCTGCATCAAGGAAGGCCACGCCAAAAGCGACGACGAAATTCGCGAATGGATGAGCGGTAATCTCTGCCGTTGCGGCGCCTACCCGAACATCGTCGATGCGGTCAGAGAGGCGGCCGGAAAAACGAGCGCATGAATCCGTTTACCTATACGCGCGCGGCCGATCCGCAGCAGGCGCTCAACGGTGTGGCGGGAAATGTGCACGCCAAATTTCTCGGCGGCGGCACAAATTTAATCGACCTGATGAAGATGGGCGTGGAAGCGCCAACAGAATTGATCGACATCAATCGTCTCCCGCTGACGCAGGTGGAAGAATTGCCAAATGGCGGCGGTGTTCGCATCGGCGCGCTCGTGCGCAATTCGGACCTGGCCGGGCACGAACTGATCAAATCGCGCTATCCGGTGTTGAGCGAAGCCCTTCTGGCCGGAGCCAGTCCGCAGCTACGAAACCTCGCTACTACCGGCGGCAATCTTCTGCAACGGACGCGCTGCTATTATTTTTACGATCCGGCTTTTCCGCAGTGCAACAAACGCAATCCCGGCAGCGGTTGCGGCGCGCTCAATGGCTATAACCGCATTCACGCCATTCTCGGGCAGAGCGAGCAATGCATCGCCACCAATCCGAGCGATATGAATGTCGCGCTCGCCGCGCTGGACGCGGTCGTGCAAGTGCAGGGCGCGAAAGGTGCGCGATCGATTCCGATTGCCGATTTTCATCGTTTGCCGGGTACAACGCCGAACGTCGATACGAACTTGCACGCGGATGAATTAATTACGGCCGTCGATCTGCCGGCGATTCCGCTTGCGACGCGCTCGCATTATTTGAAAGTGCGCGATCGCGCCAGTTACGCCTTCGCGCTGGTCAGCGTCGCGGCCGCAGTGGAGATGGAAGGCGGCCAGATCAAATCCGCGCGAGTTGCGCTCGGCGGAGTGGCGCATAAACCATGGCGCGCGCAAAAAGCGGAAGCGGAGCTCACGGGGAAAAATGCAGACGAGCAAACCTTTCGCGCCGCCGCCGCGGCCGAGCTCGCGGGCGCCAAAGCTTACAAATACAATTCATTCAAAATCGAGCTGGCGAAACGCGCGATCGTGCGCGCGCTCAGCACCGTGGCGGCAATGACGTGATGCATTCGCTACCCGGATCTCACTCTCGACATGGCTGAGACAAATATTCTTGGACCAACACGGAATCGCGTCGACGGCCGGGCCAAAGTCACGGGTGCGGCAAAATACGCGGTTGAATTTGAAGTGCCGAAGTGTGCCTACGCGTGGCCGGTCGAGAGCAATATCGCGAAAGGAAAAATCACCTCGATTGATACCGGCGCGGCGCAAGCGGCGCCCGGCGTGATCGCCATCATCACGCACGCAAACGCGCCCAAACCGAAGGAACCGGCCGCGAAAAAGGAGCGAAATCAGGGTCACGGCATTCGCAACGAAGAGCGCATTCCGCTGAGCGATGATGGCGTCTATTACGCTGGGCAATATGTCGCGCTCGCCGTCGCCCAGACAATCGAACAGGCGCAACACGCGGCCGCGCTTGTGCGGGTGAGTTACACAGCGGAAGAACCGTTGCTAACGATGGAAGCGGCCCGGCAGCGGGCGAAACAGCCGAAGCAAAATAATGATCAGGCCGTGCAAATCAAAAAGGGCGACGCCGAAACTGCCCTTAATGATTCATCGCTAACGAGAATTGAGCAAACCTACATCACACCGACGCAAACGCACAATCCGATCGAAATGTCGGGCACAATCGCGGCGTGGGACGGCGACGACAAGCTGACGCTTTGGGATGCGACGCAATTTGTGAAGGGCGTGCAGAGCGTAATCGCGCGAGCGTGGGGTTTGCCGGCGGAAAACGTGCGCGTGATTTGCCCATTCGTCGGCGGCGCCTTCGGCTGCAAAGGCGCGGTCTGGCCGCATGTCATTTTGGCAACGATGGCGGCGAAAGCGACCGGTGTGCCGGTGAAGTTTCATGTCCCGCGCAAATTCATGTTTACCGGCACGGGACATCGCACCCCCACCCGCCAGACGATCGCGCTCGCGGCCACCCGCGACGGCAAACTCCAGGCCATGCGGCACGTGAGTGACACGCTTACTTCCACCGTTGGCCAGTTCACGGAATCGTGCGGCGCGCGTTCTACCGGCATCCTCTACGACAGTCCAGCCATCCGCATCGAAGAAACAGTGTTTCCCGTGAATGTGGCTACGCCGACGTTTATGCGCGCGCCCGGCGAATGCCCTGGAACGTATGCGCTCGAGTGCGCGATGGATGAGCTGGCGGTGGCATTGAAGATGGATCCGCTGGTGCTGCGCCTCGAGAATCACGCAGACAAACATCCCACCAAAGACGCGCCCTTCAGCGCGAAGCATCTGAAGGAATGTTATAAGCAGGGAGCGAATAAATTTGGCTGGGCCAAACGAAATCCAAAGCCGGGCTCGATGCGCGACGGTGATCTCCTCGTCGGTTGGGGTATGGCGACGAAAACTTATCCGGCGCACAAGATGAACGCGGCCGCGAAAGTGATCCTGCGCGGGGACGGAAGTGCCCTCGTGCAATGCGCCACGCATGATCTCGGCACCGGCGCTTACACTGCCTTCACCCAGATTTCATCAGAACAACTCGGCGTCCCCTTCGAGAAAGTGACCTTCGAATTGGGCAAATCAGATTTCCCATTCGGGCCGGTCGCGGGCGGTTCAAACTCGACTGGCACCGTCGGCACCGCCCTTCACGAAGTTGCCGGATTACTTCACAAAGCGCTCGCCGAGCTGGCGGTGAAAGACTCCAACTCGCCCCTCTACCAGCTGAAGACAGAAGAGATCGCGATGGTCGCGCCGGGCCGCATCGGTTCGAAAGACGGCAAGTCCGATTCCTACAGCGATGTCTTACGGCGGGCTGGTCGCGAGTCGATCGAAGTGCAAAGTGAATTGAAGCCGCCTGAGGAGAACAAAAAGTTCGCCTTCCAATCATTCGGCGCGGACTTCGTGGAAGTGAAAATCGATCCGCTGCTGCCGCGGGTGCAGGTGACGCGGGTGGTGAGCGTGATCAATTGCGGTCGCGTCGTGACCTTCAAACCCGCGCGCAATCAAATCATCGGCGGCATCAATATGGGCATCGGCATGGCTCTGATGGAGGCGACCGAATACGACGGGCAGACAGGGCTGCCGGTAATTCGCAACCTCGCTGATTACCATGTGGTAACGAATGCCGACGCGCCCGTCATCGACGTCTCATTCGTCGGCAAGCCTGATTTCGAATTTAATCCAATCGGTTGCCGCGGCATCGGTGAAATAGGTATTACGGGCGCGGCCGCGGCGGTGGCGAATGCGGTGTATCACGCGACGGGCAAGCGTGTGCGCGATCTTCCGATTACGCCGGACAAGCTGATGGAGGTGGCGTGAGCAAAAAGAGCGTCATCCTGAGCGAAGTGCAGGCCTTTTCTGTCACCCTGGGCGGAGCACACCCTTTTCCTGTCATCCTGAGCGAAGCGCAGCGAAGTCGAAGGATCCCGTGGCGTCACTTAAAGGTAACTTCAGCGGGATCCCTCGACTTCGCTCGGGATGACAGGGTAGCGTGAAAGAAATTCGCGAAATAATCCGGTTCTGGGAGTTGCGTCGTGACGAACCGCTGGCGCTGGCCACCTTGGTGCGCGCGCGCGGCTCCAGTTATCGCCGGCCCGGTGCGCGGATGTTGATCAGTGCGGGCGGTGAAAGCGTCGGTTCTCTTAGTGCCGGCTGCATCGAAGACGAAGTCAGCGCGTGCGCGCGCGAAGTGATTCAAAGCCGGGAACCAAAGCTGATGTCGTTCGACACGCGACGACGCTTCGGCTGCAACGGCAGCATCGAAATTTTTGTCGAGCACCTTCCTGACGCTTTGATGGCGTGGCTGCAAAAGCATTTCACCGCCCGGGAATCTTGCGAAATCAGGACAACCTTCGAGAACGGCGAAACGTTTGGCACCCATATTGCCGGCAGCTTTGTCGAACCGGGCGCGTTCGTGCAAACGATCGAGGCCCCCGTGCGTCTGATCGTTGTCGGCGCGGGGCCGGACGCCTTCGCCTTGCGCACGCAGGCCGCGCTGCTCGGCTGGGAAGTGATCGTCATCGAAGGGATCACGCAGTTGTCTGGCACACTCGATGGACGGACTGCGGTTGTTATCGCCACTCATAATTTTGGTCGCGATTGTGCCGCGCTGCGTTTTTTTTTGCCGCAGGGTTTGCGTTACGTCGGACTGATCGGCCCGCGGCGCCGGCGCGATGAAATTTTACTCGATGTAATCGACAGCGGGGCCGAGTTTCGCTCGCAACTTTTCGCGCCGGCCGGATTGCATCTGGCTGCGGATTCGCCCGAGGAAATCGCTTTGGCGATTGTGGCGGAAATTCAAAGCGTGTTTACCAACGCTACCGCCCAACGCTTGCGCGATCGCAAAGCTCCGATCCACGAAGTCGCTGCGGCGGGATGGGCGACATCGGCGCGATAGTTCTGGCCGCGGGCGGTTCGCGTCGGCTCGGCCGACCGAAGCAACTGCTCGTCTCGGCTGCGGGCGAAACGCTCGTGCATGCGGCTGTGCGCGCGGCGCAGGAGGCCGGCTGTAAGATTGTCGGCGTTGTCACCGGTGAAGAAGGCGAGAGAGTTGCGCGGGCGGTGGCCGATTTGCATCCGAGAGTCATTCTGAATGACACTTGGGCGCGGGGAATCGGGAGCTCTATTCGCCACGGTGTTGAGCAGCTCGCGGAAAGCGATTTCTCCGCCCTGGTGTTGCTCGCCTGCGATCAACCGGAGGTCGACGCCGCAATCGTCCACGCGCTGATCGCGAAATACAAAAAAACCGGCTGCGCCATCATCGCGTCGCGCTACGCCGGCACACTAGGTATTCCTGCCCTGTTCGACCGCACCTGTTTCGGGGAATTACAAAGCTTGCCCGACGAGAGCGGCGCGAAAACTCTAATCGTTGCTGAGGCGACGCGGGTTGCGCACGTCGATTTCGCCGGGGGAGCCTTCGATCTGGATTCAGCGGTGGATGTGCAGGCATGGCGGGACCGTTGCTCGGAGGGAGAGCGCGAGTAGTCTGTGGTGTGAGATCAATTATCGCCATCGCGCTCATGCTTGGCTTAGGTAGCGGAATTGCGCGCGGGCAGAAACCAGAAGACTCGCGCAGGTTGGAATTCCGTGAGTTCGGTTTGCTCGCCATCCAGGACAACGGCCGGCGAAAACCGATCGATACTTTCGCCAAACAAACACTGATCCAGCTCACTGGCCGGTCGAGTTATATGGATAAAAACGGACGAAGCTGGGCGCCGGGCGATTTTCTCCTTTCCGCCTTGCTGGAAACACGGGACTGGAAAAGCGAACCGATGATTCTCGTTTCGCGCGGAAGTTTGATCGAGGCCCTCGGTCTGGCAAAAGCGCAACGGCGTTTCGCCTTCGCTCAATTGACCGGCTCGTCGGGGCTGGAGCGCATCGCAAACGAAGCGCACGCGCTGAAGCGCGCAGAGAAGCCGCTCGATCGCACGCAGCAGGAAGCGCTCAGCGTGAGCGATCGATTGGCGCTTTTTGCGCACGTCATGGATGGAAGCGCGCTGCTCGTCGTGCCTGCGGCGAAAAATGCGGCCGATGCATGGTTCGTGCCGGAACCAGCCAGCGTGGCATCCAGTTACAGTGAAAAACAATTCGCGCCCGCGATGAGCGCGCTGGCGAAAATGCTGCAAGCCTACCGCGCCGCGGATCCATTCGCATTCAGCGCCGCGTCGCATGAAGCGCGGGAGAACCTGCGAGCGCTCAGCCCTGCGATCTACCCGCCGGAGTCGAAGCTGCGGCTGGAATATTTCTACAACCATTTCGACGGGTTTTACCGCGCGATCTGGCTCTACGGCTCTGCTTTCGTTCTATTGCTGATCGCGCATTTGCGGCGGGGCGGGGCAGGTTTGCGCGCGATGGGAATTGTTCTGGCGCTGGGTGCGCTTGGTTTTCACGCCACCGGAATCGTTTTGCGCTGCCTCATCGCCGGTCGTCCCCCGGTGACGAACATGTACGAATCGATCATCTGGGTTTCGTTCGCAGTTTCGTTTTTTGGAATGGCCTTCTTCGCACGTTACCGCACGCCGATCTATCTTCTCGCGGCCCTGCCGGTCACATTGATCGCGCTCTTGCTCGTGCATCAAATGCCAATCGCTATGCCGGCCAGCATCGATCCGTTGGTGCCGGTCTTGCGCGACAATTTCTGGCTAGCGATTCATGTTCTCACTATCACTCTGAGCTACGCGGCCTTCGCGCTGGCGATGGGATTCGGCCATATTCTGCTCTTCCGCTACGCACGCCATCCGCGAGAAACGCGGGCTGACGCGCCGATGCATTTCTGGCTATATCGGGTGCTTCAGCTGGGCGTTTTGCTGCTGGCGGCGGGCACGATTCTAGGCGGAGTGTGGGCGAATTATTCGTGGGGCCGGTTCTGGGGCTGGGATCCGAAGGAAACCTGGGCCCTGATCGCGCTACTTTGCTACATCACGACTCTGCACGGCAAACTCGCCGGCTGGTGGACGCAATTCGGATTGGTGGTTGCTAGCGTCGTTTGTTTTCTGGCTGTGTTAATGGCGTGGTACGGTGTGAATTTCGTTCTTGGAAAAGGATTGCACTCGTACGGCTTCGGCATTGGCGGGGAAACCTACGTGGCAAGTTTTGTCATCGCCGATTTGCTCTTTGTCGGGTTTGCCGTTTGGCGTTACCGCAGCACTCGTCTTCGGCCCGTCATCCCGAGCGGAGTGAGGGATCCCGTGACGGAAGCTTTAAGTTAGTTTCGCTAGATTCCTCAACTTCGCTCGGGATCACTGGTTTGACGCGCGAAAGCGTCACCGTTCACGATATAATGCCGAAGGACACAGGTGATGGCGAAGTGTGATTGTTGCGGGAACGACTACGACAAGGCGTTCGAGGTGCGTTACGAGGGAAAAACGCACACCTTTGATTCATTCGAGTGCGCGATTCACAAGCTCGCGCCGGACTGTCCGCAATGCGGCTGCAAAGTGATCGGCCACGGCGTGGAAGGCGAAGGTAAGATTTTTTGCTGCGTGCATTGCGCGGAGCGCGCCGGTGTGAGCGATCTGAAAGATCGTTCTTAACTAGGGCGATTCCTCCATCTGCGGCCGGCACCGCGAGCGATATCACAGGGATGGCTGAGCAAATTCCACTCGATGAAAACGCACGTGCGACTGACGTCCGTACAAACGCGGAGCAGGACGACAACACGCAGGAAATTGCACCCGATATCGCTTACAAGCGACTGGCCGTCGTTAACGTCGTCTACGTCGGCGCGCCCGGCGCAGGCGATCGCAAGTGGGTTCTGATCGACACTGGCATTCCCGGGTTCGCTGGTGCGATCGCTCGCGCAGCCGGCAAGCGCTTTGGCGAAAATTCGCGGCCGGCTGCCATCATCATGACGCACGGGCATGCAGATCACGTTGGGTCGTTGAAAAAATTGGCCGATGAATGGGATGCACCGATTTATGCGCACGAATTAGAGCAGCCTTATCTCGATGGTCGCTCATCTTATCCGCCGCCCGATCCAAGTGTCGGCGGCGGGTTGATGACCCTGGCTTCGTCTACGTTCCCGCCGACACCGATCGATGTGGGGAATCGTCTTCGCATTTTGCCAGAGTCGGGCGACGTGCCGCACATGGTCGGCTGGCGATGGATTCACACGCCAGGTCATACTCCGGGCCACGTTTCATTTTGGCGCGAGAGCGATCGTGCTGTCATCGCGGGCGACGCATTCATCACGACGGATCAGGAATCTGCTTACGCCGTCATGACGCAAAAAGCCGAGATGCATGGACCGCCGATGTGTTACACGCCGGATTGGGTGAGCGCTGGCGCTTCGGTCCGAAAGTTGGCGGGCCTCGAGCCGACGCTGGTGATCACCGGACACGGTCGTGCCATGCAAGGCGAAGAGATGCTGCGGGCGCTGCATCATCTGGCGGAAATTTTTGAGCAAATCGCCGTGCCGGAAAAAGGCCGCTACGTTAATGAGCCGGCGCGCGCCGATGTGACGGGCACGACTTACGTGCCAGCGAAGTCCTGATCACTCGCGCGACAAACGCGGCTCGACGATTTCACATAAGACGTGCAGTAAAAACTTGTGCGCTTCCTGGATGCGCGCGCTCGCATTCCCCGGCACGATAAAATCGACATCAGCGATATTGGCGCATTCGCCGCCATCCCGTCCGAGGAGGGCAATTGAATTTAGCTGACCGGCCTTCGCCTGCTCGAGAGCCCGGCGAATGTTTTTCGATTTACCACTGGTGCTGATTGCAACCAGCGTATCTCCGCTTTGACCAAAGGCGCGCACCGGGCGGGCGAAAACTTCTTCGAACGCATAATCGTTTGCCGTCGCCGTCATCAAACTGCCCCCGGCGGAGAGATTGAGCGCGGGATAGGGGCGTCGATCGTCAACGAAGCGGCAGGCGAATTCGGTGGTGAAATCGGCCGCGTCGGCGGCGCTGCCACCATTGCCGCAAGCGAGCAATTTCCGATTTTGCCGAAGTGAATCGGAGATGAGGTGAGCTGCTTTTTCCAGGCTGGGAGTAAAAGTTGCCAGCGATTTGAGGGTGGCTGCGGCGTCGGCTAAAGCACGTTCGAAAATGGCGGAAGTTTGATTGTCGGCCTCGGTTCGCGACATAATTCTAACCACGCTAACACACACTCCCCGAAAGAAAAAGGTTGCTATTCTGGCCTGAGATCAGCTTTTTCTTGTGCCGTGTCGAAGCTTTGGGGCAGGGCGACGACGTGGGGCATTGCGCTTGTTACCGCAGGCGCAGCTTGCCTCGCGCGCGCGCAAGAAACAAAAACGCGCGGTGAATTCGGCGTCCATCTCCAGCCATTTTCGCCTGACGAACCCAGGCGAACAGAGCGCGCCCCGGCTGTGCGCGTCGCGTATTACGCGCCTCGTGCGCAATCGCTCGCTCCCGTTCGCCCCCCGCTGGGAGACGAGGAAAATCATGCACCGCCCGCAGTTATATCGTCAGGCTCGCGCCCTCTCATTTCGGGAAGCCACGCCGTGCTTCGCAATGGCGTCGCGTACGCGCCCACGCGCGCGCCCGCTAATGTCCAGAACGCGATTTGGGCCGTAAATACGTTGCGACGTAAGCCATACGTCTGGGGCGGAGGCCATGGCACGTTTTACGATCACGGTTACGATTGTTCCGGCACGGTTTCTTTCGCGCTGCATTCCGCCGGTCTTTTGGCAACGCCGGTGCCGTCTAGCGACTTCCTTCGCTATGGTGAACGCGGACGTGGTCGCTGGATCACGGTATATTCCCGGCGCGGTCACACTTTCGCCGTCATCGCCGGACTCCGCCTCGATACGACCGACTTGCGCTACGGCGGCGACATCGGGCCGCGATGGTATATTGATGGAAGGGACACACATGGATTTCAGGCGCGCCATCCTTCCGGTTGGTAGCAGCGCTCGGGCGCGGAGGTTAAGAGATCCCGTGATGCGTCTGGAGTCTTCAAACGGCCGAAGACAGATACTGGGCGCAACGTTTGCTGCGCTCCTCGTTACTAATACGCTCGCGCAAACCGATTCCAAGGCGCCGACGTGGCAGGATCAGATCGCCAGGAGGCTTGTTCCTTATCATCAATTAACGGTGGATGATTTTCGCGTCGACGATTCGAAACATCCCGAAGGCGATTGCTGGGTGCAGACCTTCATTGATCCGCATTATCGCTATGTCGAGAAAATGTCGGAGGATGGAACCGTTTATACTTATGTGACTGATTGGGTGATTTTTTCCGGGCTCGATAAAAACGAGACCGTGCGCAAGAGCAATGTGCGCGATGTAAAAGCGCAGTTGCCTTATCTGCAGGGATTATTCGATCTCGCGGAAATTCCCGCGCGCGAGCTTGCCGCCCTCTCTCCGGAACAGCTTCCTTCCGGACAGGGCGACACTTTCCAGGCGGCACGGACGAACCTGGACGAGAAAATCAAGGCTCTGACCGAGGAGAAATTTACCAAAGCGCGGGCGGAGATGGCGGCATTCCAGAAAGCGACGCGGATGGGCAAAGACCAGAAAAAAGCGCGCGAGCTCGGTGTTCAGATTAGAAAACGACTGGAGGCGTTGCCGCCGGTGCCGACGCCCGTACCTTCTCCCAGCCGGAGCCCATCGGCGCCGGCCTCACCGACTTCTCGCTGAGGTCGCCGCCGGGATTGAGTTGTCGCCGCGGTTGCCGGCCGCGGCGGGGTGGTGCGCGGGGCGAAATTCTAGATAAACTAGCTGCGATGTATCCCCCGAAACTCGATAACATAATCAATCTTTTCGAACACCTGCCCGAAGATGAGCGCCGCGAAACGCTCGTCTCGTATGCGGATGCGGCGAAAAAACAGGAGCCGCGAACGGACGAACGGTTCGACCTGGAGGATGTGCGCAAAGATGAGGAATGCGCCGACACAGTGGGCGTTTACCTGCACGTAACCCAGGATGGCAAGGCGCACATCCGCATGACGCTTGGAGCGGAGGTGCAAACGCTCACCCGCGCCATGACGGCGATCCTTTGCAAAGGCCTCGAAGGCGCCACGCCGCAGGAGATTCTCGATGTGCCGGCGGATTTCGTGACGCGCATCGTGGGTACGGAGCTGGTGAGGGTGCGAAGTCAGACCACGTATTACGTTCTCCAGCGGATCAAAGGCATTTGCAAAGTTTGGCTCGATAAGAGGCGCATGGCGGTCGCGTAGCTCACTTACCGCAAGCGAGACGCCTGTGCTCCGCGAGTTGTCGCGTGAACTTCGGCTGATTTCACCTATCGTCCCGCCGCGCAGATGCCGCGGAATCACGAGCTCAAAACCATTTTGCTCATCGGCTCCGGTCCTATCGTGATCGGGCAAGGTTGCGAATTTGATTATTCCGGTGTGCAGGCGTGCAAGGCATTGCGCGAGGAAGGTTATGCCGTCGTGCTGGTGAACTCTAATCCGGCCACGATTATGACCGATCCGGAATTTGCCGATCGCACTTACATCGAGCCAATCACGGCCGAGGTCATTGAGGCAATTATCGATCGGGAAAAGCCGGAAGCGATTTTACCGACCATGGGCGGGCAGACGGCGCTTAACGTCGCGATGGAGCTTTATCGCAACGGCGCTCTTTCACGGCATGGTGTGAAGTTGATTGGCGCTAATGCGCAGGCCATCGCCAAGGGGGAGGATCGACAGCTTTTTAAGGAAGCGATGTTGCGGATCGGACTCGACGTTCCGCGCTCGGGTGTGGCGCATACGATCGACGACGCCGGGAAAATTGCCGGCAGCATCGGCAGTTTCCCGCTCATCGTTCGTCCCGCCTTCACCCTCGGTGGCGCGGGTGGCGGAATTGCCTACAACGGCGATGAGCTGGAGGAAATTGCCGGGCGCGGTCTCGCGCTTTCGCCCGTGAGCGAAGTGTTGATCGAGGAATCGTTAGTTGGCTGGAAGGAATTTGAGATGGAAGTAATGCGCGACCGCGCCGACAACTGCGTTGTCGTTTGCTCGATCGAGAACTTTGACCCGATGGGCGTGCACACGGGCGACTCGATCACGGTCGCGCCCGTACAAACTCTCAGCGATCGCGAATATCAACAGATGCGCGATGCCGCTTTCGCCGTCATCCGCGAGATCGGGGTCGAGACGGGCGGCTCGAACATCCAGTTTGCCGTCAATCCGGAGAATGGCCGCATGGTTGTCATTGAAATGAATCCGCGCGTGTCGCGTTCGAGCGCGCTCGCTTCGAAAGCCACCGGATTTCCGATTGCGAAAATCGCAGCCAAGCTCGCGGTCGGTTACACCCTGGATGAAATCCCAAACGACATCACGCGAGAGACGCCGGCGAGCTTCGAGCCCACGATCGATTATTGCGTGGTGAAAGTGCCGCGTTTCACGTTTGAAAAATTCCCGCAGGCCGATGCGACGCTGACGACGCGCATGAAAAGCGTGGGTGAAGCAATGGCCATCGGGCGCACGTTCAAGGAGGCGCTCCAAAAAGCGCTGCGTAGTCTCGAGATCAAGCGCTTCGGGATTATCGGCGATGGTAATGAGCTGGCGGTGGGCGATGAAACGCTGCGGGTGAAACTGGCCATTCCGAATGCGGAAAGAGTTTTCTACATCGCGCAGGCGATTGCAGGAGGCATGTCGATTGACGATATTTTTCAGCTAACGAGAATTGATCCCTGGTTCTTGCGCAACGTGGAGCAGATTGTGCAGGAGGCGCAATCCCTGAAGCAACTTGATGACGGGAAACCGGGCATTCAGTCTCTGCGTCGCGCGAAAAAGCTCGGCTTCTCTGACCGCCAGCTCGCGATCGCGCACAAGACAAGCGAAGACGAAGTGCGCGCGGTGCGAAAGTCACTGGGGGTAACCCCCACCTATCGCCTTGTCGATACCTGCGCTGCCGAATTCGAAGCTTACACGCCTTACTATTACTCGACCTACGGCAGCGAAAACGAGCGCCGCGAAAGCGGTAAGCGCAAGATCATGATTCTTGGGGGAGGACCAAATCGTATCGGTCAGGGAATCGAATTCGACTATTGCTGTGTGCACGCCGCCTTTGCGCTGCGCGAGCTTGGTTTCGAAACCATCATGGTGAACTCGAATCCCGAGACGGTTTCGACCGATTACGACACGAGTGATAAGCTCTACTTCGAGCCCCTCACGCTCGAGGATGTGCTCAACATTTACGAGCAGGAGAAGCCGGAAGGTGTGGTTGTGCAATTCGGCGGGCAGACGCCGCTCAATCTCGCCGATGGATTAAAGGCCGCGGGTGTTCCAATTCTGGGCACGCAGCCGGCGAGCATCGAGATCGCGGAAGACCGCAAGCTCTTCGCCGCCATGCTTGACAAGCTGGGCTTGCGCCAGACGCCAGGCGGCTCGGCTACGAACGTGGACCGGGCGGTCGAGATCGCCCTTCGAATCGGCTATCCAGTTCTCGTTAGGCCGAGCTTTGTCCTCGGCGGTCGCGGGATGGAGTTGGTTTACAATGAAACTGATTTGCGGCGTTACGTCGGAGCGGCCCTTGATTTCGCGCGCGAGGGGAGGACAACCGTGAAGCTGGACCAGGCTGGAAGCCTGATCGACAGATCAGGCGGGATGCCTGAGTTACGGCCGGTGCTCATCGATCGCTTTCTGGAAGATGCCATGGAGGTTGATGTCGATTGTATTAGTGACGGCGAGACGACCGTCATCGGGGCGATCATGGAGCACATCGAACAAGCCGGCATTCACAGCGGCGACAGCGCCTGCGTCATCCCGACATTTTCGCTAACGAGAGATGTTCTGGCTGAAATTTCCAACGCCACCAAAGCAATGGCGCGGGAACTAAACGTGCGCGGGCTTATGAACGTGCAGTTCGCGGTCAAGGGTAAGGATGTCTACGTGCTTGAAGTGAACCCGCGTGCTTCCCGCACCGTTCCCTTCGTCAGCAAAGCCATCGGAGTTCCGCTGGCCAAGCTGGCGGCGAAAGTGATGGCGGGGAATACTCTGCGTGAACTCGGCTTCACCCGCGAAGTCATGCCAAAGCATTTTTCGGTCAAGGAGGCCGTCTTCCCCTTCCTGCGCTACGAAGGGATCGATATCGCGCTTGGGCCGGAAATGAAATCGACCGGCGAAGTGATGGGTATCGATGCCGACCTCGGCCTTGCCTATGCGAAATCGCAAATGGCGGCGCCACCGCCGCTGCCGCAGTCCGGAAACATCTTTGTCAGCGTGAAGGATTCGGACAAGGCCGCGGTCGTCTCGGTCGTGCGGGAATTTGTCATGCTCGGTTTCGGAATCATTGCGACGGCGGGAACGGCCGCAGCCTTGGAAGCGGCGCGGGTACCGGTGTCGCGCGTGTTCAAATTACGCGAAGGTCGGCCAAACGTGCTCGACCGGGTGAAAAACGGAGAGATCAATTTCATCATCAACACCCCGAGTGGAAAAATCCCGCGCGAAGACGAAGTGACAATTCGCAACGCCGCCATTGCGCAAAAAATACCAATCATGACGACGCTGCGTGCGGCGCAGGCGAGCGTTTACGGGATTCGCTCGTTGCAAAAGAACAAGTTGCGCGTGCGCTCGTTACAGGAATATCACGCCAGGCTCGGCGCGGAATTGGCGCGCGGATGATCCGAGCGCCTGGGCAAAATGGGATGAATTTGAGATGGATAGAATGGACGTGAACGTGAACTGTTTGTCCATGAAGCTGACAATCCTTTGCGGCGCTCTTCTTTTCGCCATTGCGCCGACGAACGCATTCGCTGATGAGAACAAGCCGATGAACAATGCCGAAGTCGCCGTGATCAAAACAAGCGAAGGCGAAATGACGGTGCAGTTTTGGAACGACGCCGCGCCGGAGACGATCGCGAACTTTAAGAAACTTGCCCGCGCCGGATTTTATAACGGCACGATTTTCCATCGCGTCGTGAAGGACTTCATGATTCAAGGCGGCGATCCGAACACGAAAGATCCGGCCAAGGAAAATAGTTACGGCCAAGGCACCGCCGGCTACACCATTAAAGCGGAGTTCAACGATCACCTGCACGATCGCGGCGTGATTTCAATGGCACGCGAAAACGCGCCTGATACGGCGAGTTGCCAATTTTTCATCTGTCTCGCACCCACGCATCGGCTCGATCATAAGTACACGACCTTTGGCAAAGTGATTAAAGGCCAGGATGTTTTGGATAAGATCGGGGACACTCCGACGGTGATGGGTTCGGATGGGGCCCGCAGCAAACCGGTGAGAAGGATGACGATTGAGCGGATCGAGATCGCACCGGCCAGCTCAAGCAAATACTAACGGCGATTGTGGCTCAATCGAACAGCACGAAAGTCGCGCTGGTGCAGATGCGCTGCGACGCCGCGCCGGACACGAATTTTGCGCATGCCATCGACTTCATTCGCAGCGCTGCCGCAGGCGGTGCGGAGATCATTTGCCTGCCGGAGTTGTTCCGCTCGCAGTATTTTTGCCAGAGCGAAGATCACGACAACTTCGCGCTAGCGGAGACAATTCCCGGTCCCTCAACGGACGCGCTTTCCGAAACCGCACGCGAGAAATCCATTGTCGTCATCGCATCGTTGTTTGAGAGGCGCGCCCCAGGCGTTTATCATAACACCGCGGTGGTGATCGATGCCGACGGGAAGTTACTGGGCAAATATCGCAAAATGCACATCCCGGATGATCCGGCGTTTTATGAAAAGTTTTATTTCACGCCCGGTGATTTGGGATTCCTAAATTGGAAAACACAACGCGGCAACGTCGGCGTCTGTGTGTGCTGGGACCAGTGGTATCCGGAAGCGGCGCGGCTCACGGCGCTGCGCGGCGCCGACATTTTGTTTTATCCGACGGCCATCGGTTGGCACCCGCGCGAGAAGGAGAAATATGGCGCGGCCCAGGTCTCGGCCTGGCAGACGATGCAGCGCAGCCATGCCATTGCCAATGGCTGCTTCGTCGCGGCGATCAATCGAGTCGGACACGAGGCGCCGGCCGGCGGAGATGGAATCGAATTTTGGGGACAGAGTTTCATTTGCGCGCCGAGCGGCGAAGTCCTCGCGCAAGGCTCAGTCGACGGCGAAGAAATCATTTCCGCTGAGATCGAATGGGAGCGAGTGAACGCGCAGCGTACGCACTGGCCATTCCTGCGCGACCGGCGCATTGACGCTTACGGTGGGATTCAGGAGCGGCTGATCGATTGACACTTCATCCCGAACGAAGCGCTTCGGCCGGGATGAGAGCAAATAAACCACCGTGACCGCGCCGCAGTTTACATCTCCACGGCAACGGTTGTAGCGTTATCCATGAAATCGATTCCTTCAGCTCTCCTGTTTCTTCTTGTCAGCTGCGTTGGCGCCCTCGCGAGTGACGCCGCGAAAGCCATCGCCGTTCTCCATCCCACCGCCGGAAGCAACGTCGGTGGAACAGTCACATTTACCTCTTCGGGCGATGCGGTGAAAGTGGTGGCCGACATCACCGGCCTCACTCCCGGTAAACACGGATTCCATATTCATGAGTTTGGCGATTGCTCCGATCCGAAAGCGGCTTCAGCCGGCGGCCACTTCAATCCGGCGCACAAGCAACACGGCGCGCCCGATGCAAGTGAGCGTCATGCCGGAGATCTCGGCAACATCGAAGCGGACGCGTCTGGCAAAGCACATCTGGAATTGACCGATAGCGTGATGAAATTGAGCGGTGGCGATACGATCATCGGGCACGCCGTCATCGTGCATGAGAAAGCCGACGATCTGAAAACGCAGCCGACCGGCGACGCCGGCGGTCGCCTCGCCTGCGGTGTCATCGGCGTGGCGAAAGAATGATCGAGCTGCTCACCATTAGCGAGATTCGCCGTCGCGCCCAGGAAGGTTTTGTCACCGCGCGCGTGCAGGCGCAAGCCGAGAGCGCGTCGGCGAAAATGACGCGCGAAGGCAAACCGTATTGCGAGATCAATCTGGCCGACGCGTGCGATCGCATGACGTTACGCGTCTGGAGCGATCATCCCGATTACAAAATCTGCGGCGCTCTGGCGGACGGCGATTTCGTGGAGGTGACCGGTGAGTTCGCGCAGCATCAGCAGTTCGGTCTGGAGGCGAAGAAGTGGAATGCGCGTGCACTCGCGGGACAGGAAATCGCAGACCTGCTCGCTGGTCCGCCCGAGCTGCGCGAGAAACAGAAAGCGGATCTCGAGTTTATCGTCGCGACGACAGGTGCGATCGGCGATCCGCGGTTACGCGAATTATCGCAGTTATTCCTGAGTGAATTCAGCGAGCGATTTCGACGTTCGGCGGCGGCGCGCAATTATCATCACGCGCGCCGAGGCGGATTGGTCGAGCACACCGCGCAGATGATGCGAGTGGCGGCAGCGCTGGCGCCACTTTATCCGCAGCTTAACGCTGATCTGCTCATCGCCGGCATCTTGTTTCACGATTCGGGTAAACTTTGGGAAAACCATTTGCCCGAGGATGGATTCACCATGGATTTCGATGAGCGGGGCGAGCTCGTGGGCCACATTGCCATCGGACTCGAGTTGGTGAACTCGCTCTGGCGCAGATTACAAACGGAAGAAAACACGCGCGCCTGGCAATCTTTGCAACCGGCATCAGACGATTGCCGGTTACATCTGCTGCATCTGATCGGCGCACATCATGGCGAGATGGAATTCGGTTCGCCGGTCACGCCGAAAACTCCGGAAGCGATGGCGCTGCATTACATCGACAATCTCGACGCGCGTTTGGAGATGTTTGCCGCCGGCTATCTCACCGCCAAGCCGATCGCCGCGCGTATTTTCGATCGGGTGCGGCCATTACCTGGAAATCTGGTGAAGCCGTTGGAGAAGTTTCAAAACTCAGCCGATTTCGGCCGCGGGACGGGGTAGCCGCGCGTCCCCGCGACGACCCCTACTGGCCGATGCGGCGTTGCGCTTCGGCGAGATATGTCTCGTCGATTTCAAAGCCAACGAATTTCGCCACGCCACAACGTTGCGCCGCGACGGCAGAGTTACCGATTCCAAGAAACGGATCGAGCATCCTCTCGACGCGCGCCACTCCGTGTAAGCGGATACAATTCACCGCCAGCTGTACCGGGAACGTCGCCGGATGCGGCCGCTCTTTTTCACGTCGTTGAATGGTTTGATAAGGAATAAACCACGTGTTCCCACGGCAGCGCCGGTCGCGTCCACTCGTGTGAGCCCAGCGCGCGATGTTACTCTTGTCCGCATAAGGCACGCCGAGCGCGAGTCGATCGACCGGCGTCTTTCCTTCGGGCGTGAGATGAAAGATGTATTCCTGACAATCGTTCAGAAAACGCCGGGAGCTGATCGGCTTGAAATGGCCGCGGGAAACAAAAGCGCCGTCCTCCTCCTCGATGCTGATCGATTTGATCCAGTGAATCGTGTTTTGCAGGACAAACAAATCACGCAGCTCGAGTACCATTTCGTGCGGCAACATGGGATTGGATGGCGAGGCGCCGACGTTAAGAAAAAACGAACCGTTCCTTTTCAGGAGCCGCTTGATCTGCCTGGCCCAATCTTTGCACCAGCGCAAATAATCGCCGCGGCCGGCGCAATCGGAAAATTTCGAGTAACGCACACCGAGATTGTAGGGCGGCGAGGTCACGACGAGATCGATCGAGTCGGCGCGCAATCTTTCCATGCCGCGCATGCAATCGTTGTGGTGAAGATCAAAACTCGTCATCCCGAGCAAATTCGAGGAATCCCCGGTGGGCGACCTTTAAGGTAACTTCGCGGGATCCCTCGACTTCGCTCGGGATCACGGGGCGCACCACGCGACCATAGGTTTGTTCGCTGCGCGTACAAGTGCATTCGCACCGATCTCGCTTATGTTTTCGCCATGTCGGACAAGCCATCGAAATTGAAGATCGCTGATCGCGAGTTCACTTCGCGGTTGCTGCTTGGCACCGGCAAATTTTCATCAAACGAAGCAATGCGCGACGCGCTGGAAGCGAGCGGGACGGAGATCGTGACGGTAGCGCTTCGTCGGGCCAATCTTTCCGGCAAGCACGATCCGTTTGCCGATATTCTCGATTTCATCGACTCGAAAAAGTTTCTGCTTTTGCCGAATACGAGTGGGGCGCGCGATGCAAACGATGCAGTGCGATTGGCGCGACTGGCGGCGGCGGCGGGTTTGCCCGCCTGGATCAAACTCGAGATTCATCCCGACCCGCACTACCTCCTGCCGGATCCGGTGGAGACTCTGGCCGCGGCGGAAATTCTGGTGAAAGAAGGCTTCACCGTTCTGCCCTACATCAATGCCGATCCGGTGCTGGCGAAACGTTTGCAGGACGTGGGCGCAGCGACGGTGATGCCGCTCGGCTCTCCCATTGGCAGCAATCGCGGAATCGAAACGCGGGCGCAGATCGAGATCATCATTGAGCAGGCGACGGTGCCGGTGGTGGTGGACGCCGGGTTAGGCGCGCCGAGTCAGGCGGCGGAAGCAATGGAAATGGGCGCGGATGCGGTGTTGGTCAACACCGCCATTGCGATTGCGTCCGATCCGAACCGGATGGCGCGGGCGTTTCGGCTTGCAGTCGAAGCCGGCCGCGCAGCTCGCGAAATCGGGCTCGCCGAGAAACAACATGGCGCGTCGGCGACAAGCCCGGTGAGCGCGTTTTTCGCTGAGGAAAAACTCTAGTCATCCCGGGTGCGGCGCAACGGAGTCGAGGGATCCCGGGAAGTTACCTTAAAGTTAGCGCAGCGGGTCCTTTTGGCTGCGCTGCGCTCAGGATGACGGAATTATCGCTCCGAGGCGGCCGCGTCGTTGTAAAATTCGATCTGGCGTCCACCGAGGCGCGACACGACGCGCCAGCCACGGTCGATGGCGAATTTTTCCAGCTCGTTGGCTGAGAGCGGTTTTAACGCCGCAAGCTCGGCCGGATGAGTGATGAAGCATTCCGGCCGAGTCGACAGAACCGAAGCGATCTTCTTTCCCATCGCGGCGAGGTTCGACGAAATCATCGGTGGCGCTTGCGGCCGCGCGAATTCACCGGCGTACGCAATGGCGGAGGTGGCGGTGGAGTTTTCGGTGGTCGATTGAGATTACGGCCGAGTGCAAGATGAGACTTGCGTGAAGGCGATGGTCCACGTGCGTTCGGTTTTTCCACGGCAGGAAACTACCTCGCGTCGGCGGGAGCAGAAAAGAACTTTCGGCGCAGGCACGCTCCGTCCCTCCCTCCCACTATTTGCCGGAGCCGTAATCCATGCGCTGGCTACTGGCGCGAGATACGCGTTTGACTAGATTCCGCCGATGGCGTCTGAAACCATCGAGCTGCGCGGCCACATTATCGACTCCCTCACCCTGCCGAAGGTGCTCGATGAAATTCTCTCGCGCGGGGCGCATTTCAAAATTTCGGAGGTGAAAATTGGCGAGCAGCGCGCCGATCAAAGTTTCGCCCGCATCGAGGTGAGCTCCGGAAGCGAGGAAGAAATGGATGAATTGATGTTGCGCTTGCGGCAGCACGGCGCCGAAGTGGCGGAGAAAGCAAATGCGGAACTGGCAGCGGCGCCGGCCGACGGAATTTTCCCGGCTGACTTTTACGTCACGACCAATCGGCAAACGTTTGTTCGCATCACTGGCAAAGAGCACGAAGTCCAACGCCCGATGATGGACAGCGCCATCCTATTCGACCGTGCGAAAAAAAAGGCGCGCACGGTCAAATTTGCCGATGTGCGGAAAGGCGACTCGATCGTGGTGGGACATCGTGGCGTACGCGTGGTGCCGGTGCAGCGGGCGACCTCGCGCACAGATGTCTTTCAATTTCTCAATACAACGCTTTCACCGGAGCGCCCGAAAGTGGCGATGATTCGCGAGATCGCGCACGAGTTCGACGCGACGAGGAAAGCGAAGGGCAAAGTGTTGCTGGTGGCCGGTGCGTCCGCCGTGCACACGGGCGCAGCTGAGTACATCGAGCAATTGATTCGCTGGGGTTACATCGATCTTCTGATCGCGGGGAACGCGCTTGCCGTTTACGACATCGAGAGTGCGCTTTTCGGCACGGCGTTAGGCGTGCATCTCGAACGCGGCGCGCTGGCCGACGGCGGCCACGAAAATCACATGCGTGCCATCAACATGGTGCGTTCCGCTGGCGGCATTTCGCGCGCGGTTGAGCGAAATATCCTGACAAGCGGAATCATGTACGCCTGTGTGAAAAAGGGAACGGAGTTTCTCCTCACCGGTTCCATTCGCGATGACGGGCCACTGCCGGAAGTGATCACCGACTCGCTGCAAGCGCAGCAACTCATTCGTGAAAAGGTGAAAGGAACGACGCTTGCGCTGCTGCTCGGCACCATGCTGCAATCCTTCGCCGTAGCCAATTTCCTGCCAGCCAGCGTGAAGACACTGGTCGTCGACATCAATCCGGCCGCTGTGGCCAAGCTGACTGATCAACAAACGTTCCAGGCGCTCGGTCTGGTTACCGACGTTGAGCCGTTCCTGCGCGAGCTGGTCAGTTGCCTCGAAGTTTTGCGGAGCAAGAAAAAGTAAAAATATCATGCGCGACCTGCTGCTCTGCGCGCCGGACCACTACGGCATCGAGTACGAGATCAATCCATGGATGAGCCGTGAGCGCGGCGCGAACGTCGAGCTGGCGAAATCGCAGTGGCGCGGGTTGTATGAAAAGCTCGGTTCATTGCAGGCAACCATCGCGCTCGTGCCGCCGCAGCCGAAATTACCCGACATGGTCTTCACCGCCAATGCCGGGCTCGCCGTGGGGCGCAAATTCATTCCCAGCAATTTTCGCCACCAGGAACGCGCGGGCGAAGCGCCCCATTTCGCGAACTGGATGGAAGAGCACGGGTACGAAGTTCTCTGGTTGCCGAAGAATCTGTATTTCGAAGGCGAGGGCGACGCGCTCTTTGTCGGTGAAGCGCTTTTTTGTGGTTATAAATTTCGCAGTGACATTCAGGCCCATTCCGCCGTCGCCGATATGCTGCGCTGTTTGGTCGTCTCAGTCGAGCTGGTCGATGGGCGTTTCTATCACCTTGATACCTGCTTTTGTCCGTTGCCCGATGGGCGCGCGGTCTGGTTCCCGGCGGCATTCGACGAATACGGTCAGCGCGCCATTCGCGCGCACGTGCCGGAGTTGATCGACGTCGAGGAAGACGAAGCGAAAACGTTTTGCTGCAATGCGGTGGTGCTCGAGCGCGAGATCGTGCTGCCGGAAGGGGCGCCGAAATTAGTTAGTCAGCTAACGAAGCGTGGCTATCGCTGTCACCAGTTGCCGATGTCGGAGTTTCTCAAAGCCGGCGGCGCTTGCAAATGTCTCACCATGTTTATGCCGCAGCGGGAGAGTGTTTGAATTGTAGGGCGAGCGCTTCGCTTGCCCGGTTTTTGCAGCGTAAATTATTCGCGCCGCGCCGAGCTTTGAGCTCCTCGATCCATCACGAACTGGGCAGGCGGGAGCGCCCGCCCTACAAGCCGCGCGCTGTCGCGCGCGTTCTCACCATGGGATCACCTTCCGGTGTTTGACGAATTTACCGGTAAGCTTTTGCGGCGCATCTAGGGCGAGCCAGACGATTCCAGCGGCGCCTTCTTCCACCGAGCTGGTGGCGTTTGCTCCACCCATATCCGTGCGCACCCAACCCGGACAAACGGAGTTAACGGCAAACTTCGGTAGCGCGGCGGCGAGCTGCACGGTGACCCCGTTCAACGTCGTCTTGGAAATGCAGTAAGCGGGCGCCCATCCATCGGCGCCATCCGCCAACTGCCCGCCGCTGCTCGAGACGTTGATGATGCGGGGGGCGGGTGACTTTGAGAGCATCGATCGGAATCCCTGCGCCATGAGGAGTGGCCCGAGTGCATTGGTGCGCGCCGTCGCCTCGAATTGTTCCGCAGTGATTTTCAGGATGGCCTCGTCGCCTTCGACGATGATGCCGGCGTTATTTACGAGCACGTCGAGGTGATCGGCGCGTTTGGCAAACTCCGCCACAGCATTGCGAATGCTTGCCGGGTCGGAGACATCGACTTTCAGGAATTCTGCGGCTTGCCCTATTTTGCCTGCCGCCTGCCGGCCGGCTCGTTCATTGCGCGCCGCTGCAAAAACGCGAAACTCCTTTTCCGCTAACTGTCGGGCAACTTCGAAACCGATTCCTTTGTTCGCGCCAGTAACCAGCGCGATTTTACCTGATTTCGTCATCGGGCAAACTCACCTCACGAATTGCTCGCGGCAACCGTCACTCTCAAGCGGCGATTATTGACCGCCGATTACGCACCAGGTGGCGCTTCGAAGACAGCTTTCGCAGCGCTATCATATTGACCACGTCTTCCTTCAGGTCCTTTCCCTTGGGCGTCTCAAGAACTTTCGGAATCCTGTCAAATCTCGGCGCGTTCATGATGAAGCGAAATGCGGCGAGCCCGATCTGGCCTTGACCGATATGCGCATGGCGATCCACGCGCGAGCCGCGCCCGGTTTTGGAATCGTTGATATGAAGGGCGACAAGTCGTTCGCTTCCAATCAAGCGGTCGAACTCGCGAAACGTCTTCCTCACTGCGGCATCGGAAGTGATGTCGTAGCCCGCGGCAAAAACATGCGCCGTGTCGAGACAAACGCAGAGCCGCTCCGGCTCAGACACGTTATCGATGATGAACGCAAGTTGCTCGAAAGTGTGACCGAGACATGAGCCCTGGCCGGCCGTAGTTTCGAGCGCGATCTTCGTTTTTGCGTTTGGGATTCCGGCGAAAACCCGATCGATTGATGACACGACTTTGCGCAAGCCGGCTTCTTCACCAGCGCCCATGTGCGCACCGGGATGCATTACGAGGAACGGCAATTCGAGCTGATGGGCGCGTGTCAGTTCTTCGCTCAGTGCTCGAATTGAGTTGGCGTGAAACTGCGGGTTGCTGGCGGCGAGGTTAATCAGGTAATTGGCGTGGGCAAAAACAGAAGCGAGCTGACAGCGCTGCGCGTGCTCCAGAAACGCGCGAATTTCCTCGCGTGTCAGCGAACGCGCAAACCATTGCATATTGTTCTTCACGAAAATCTGCATCGCGTTGCAGTTGATGGAACAGGCGCGCTCGATGGCAGCGTGGACGCCACCGGCAATCGACATGTGTGCGCCGAGAAGGAGCTTCGTCATTCGGAGCGGCGTTTTTGTCATTCCGAGCGAAGTCGAGGGATCTCTAAATTCCGTTCCTGGTTAGAGATGTCTCGACTTCGCTTGACACGAGAGAACTCACAAATGTTTCGCGCGCCACGTCGGATGACTCAAACTTCCTTCGGCGCGGTACTCGAAAAACTTGTAGAGCGGAGTGAGGACGAAACCCGGTCCACCCGCATCCACTCGCACGTCGAAATCGATTTTGTCGTCGAGGAAATGCGAATCGCCGTGGCCGACCATGCCAAATGTCCCGCCGTCGACGTGAAAGTCGGACGTGCGAATGATGCCGTCCTTGGTTGCAAATGACATGGTGGCTTTGCGCGCCACGCGATAGCCCACACCAGGCAGAACGCCGTTGAGCAAATCGGAGAGCGGACCGAAAAGCGGGATGGCGAAGACATCGCCATTGCGCACGTCGATATCGCCACGGCCGTTCATTGAACGCGGATCGCTGCCCCGGCCACTCCATTCGTAGCGACCGTTCATGGCGCCGTGCGCCGTTTTGTAACCGAAGTAGAGATCAGTCAGGCGCGGAAAATCAACTCCTTCCGCAACGATGCCGGCAGAATAAAGTTGATCATTTTTTGCGAGCGAGATGTCGGCGTGACCGCGGATGGTGCCGGAAAGAACCGAGCCGCGCAGGTCCGTGATCTGAAGACGATCGTCAGTCAGGAGCAGCTTGGCCGCGACACGATCCAACGTGACTGTTTTGCCAAGGAAGACGTATTGCATCTTCGCCGGAGAATCGATGTTGATCTCAAGACGCGTGTTCTTGCCGCCACGGAACTGGTAAACGCCATTGGCCGTGATCACCGGTGGGGCGCTAAATTTGTATGGCGTCACCACCTTGAGCAGCTTGGGATCGATCCAGTAAATTGCCTCCAGCGGACGCAGGGTGGAGCGGACATTCGTCACGCGCGTCTCGTGATGGGTGAAATCGTAGATAAACGTGCCGGTGGCGACGCCTTCGTCGCGCGACACACGAAAGTTTTGGTAAGTGACAGCGCCGTTTGCGAAATGAACATCGGCCGAGGCGCTGTTGAAGGCGACGTTACGAAAACGGCCGCGTTCGAGTTGCAGGCGACCGTCGCCTTTCCAAGTGTCCGGATCGCGGCTCGTTCCGCGGATGACAAGCCGCACCTTTGAGACATGCGGCCAATCCCAATCGTTTACAAAATCGCGCAATCCGACTGGGGAGAGTGAGCGCAGGGCATTGGCATCAATCGCGCTGAAGAGATCGATTCGGAAATCTTCCGGTGCGTCGAGTAATTGCGCGGTTAGTTCGCCGCTTTGGTGACGCACATGAATATCGCGCAGCATCGTGCGTTCGCCGTCCCACGAGAACTCCGCGGCCGCGCCGGTAAAGGGGATCGCTTTGTAAGTAAGTGCCTCGAAAGCGGCGTGACCGATTACCTGCCACTGCGGCGGTCCTTCGCCCAGACGGGCGTTGGCAGAGATTTCCAGCCGCGGCGGGGCCAGAAAATTGAAGTCGCTTAGAATGTTGTCAGCAGCAAAGGCATTGAGCAATCCGTGCAGATCGAGACTGCTGCGCGCTTGCCATTCAAGACGCCCGTCCGGGCGATGAACCGCTCCAGTCGCTTTGACATTTCCGAGATTGTCCTGCCATTCGCATTGAGTGAGGCTGAGTGTTTGCTCGACGAATTCAGCGGCCAGCCGCAGAGCGCGCCACTCGTAACCGCCGCGCCGGAAACGCTCCGCCCGCAAAGTAGCAGTTACGCGCGCGTCCTCCAGGTGTGCGACATCGCCGCTGAACTTGAGCTGAAGATGCGGCTCGGTTTCGAATTGGAATTTATTCAACTCGGAAACGGCGCGTTGAAACAGCGTCAGGCGTTCCTGCCATTCTTTGTCCGACATTTGTGGCGACGGTTGGTAATTGCTGCGCTTGATCAGTTGACCCGACGCGGAAATGTGAACCCCACAAAAAATTCCGTCCGCCTGACTCAGATAGATTTGCTCTGGCGGGAAATAAATATGCGCGTGCAGATTGCGAATGTCGGCGCGAGGTGATTTCGGATCGGCGCCGGCCGGTAACGGCAGCGTCACCTGCGCATCACGAATATCGACGGCGTTGAGAAAAGGCTGTCGCTGCATGAGCGCGCCGTAGTTAACGTCGAGCGAAAGCCGGCTGATCTGCGCAATGGTGTTCTCGCGATGTTTATAATCGAAGATGCGCACATCCCGGGCGACCAGCCCGCGGAAGGGATCGAGGGTGAGGCGGCGCACGGAAGCTTCGACGCCGTGTTTGTGCAATTCCGCGACGACGAGAGCGCGCCAGGAACGGCCAAAGCCTCGCTGAGCCAGATACCAACCGCCGGCGGCCAGCGCTCCGAGCGCGAGGACGATCAGGAAACGACGCCCGCTAACGAGAACACGCCGGCGCAGTGACGGAGCCGGTTCAGACTCGACCCGGTCAAGCTCAGGAAGTTCAGCGACGGGCATGGCGATGGAGTGCGGGCGTGATGGAGTAGTGGAATAGTCGCTGAGCCGTGCGCGTTAGGAGATCGTGCGCCAATATACTGGTCTATGGTCTTCGCACCATCACGCCACCACTCCAACAAACTTCGCCTTGAGTATTAACGACCTTCCCGCTCTTAACGCTTCGCTGAATGCCATCAGTACTATCTTCATTGCCGCGGGATGGTTTTATATCCGCCGTAATGTCTGGCAACGGCATGTGCCGTGCATGATCGCCGCCATCATTTCGTCCACACTATTTCTGGTCGGCTACGTTGTTTACCATGTGCACGCGGGCGAGAAATCCTCCGGCTACACCGGCTGGATCGCAGCGGTTTATTTTCCGATGCTGGCGACGCACGTCTTGCTCGCATTCGTCACGCTGCCATTGGTCATCCTCACGCTCGTGCCGGTTTTTCAGCGCCGGTGGGATAAGCATCGGCGGCTGGGGCGCTGGACGATGCCGATCTGGCTTTACGTTTCGGTGACCGGCGTGCTTGTTTACTTCATGCTCTACAAATGGTTCCCGCCGCAAACGCCGCACAGGATGGGTGAGCGCCGCTCCAGTGTTGCGCTGCCGCGCTGAATGTTGTTTGCTCACTTCGCGCTAACCTGTCTTTTTATAGCATGGTAACGATCGCGACCTTCAACGAACAAACCAAAGCCAAACATCTGCGGGAACGTCTGGAGCAGGCCGGGGTGCAGGCCGATATCATCGGCGAAGGCGCGATCCAACGGGTCGCTTTCATGTCCAAACCGCAGGCGAACGTAAAAGTGAAAGTAGAGGAAAGCGATTTCGCGAAAGCGCAGACGCTCATGCGCGAATGGGAGGCGGCCGACCCTGAAATCGGGTCGGCATTACGTTGCCCTCAGTGCGGTTCGGCCGAGATCGAGTTTCCGCAACTCACCCGCAAATTTCTCACGCCCGCTCTGGCCGGCATTCTTTTCGCGCTAAAGGTTTTTCCGAAGGAATTTTATTGTCAGTCCTGCCATTACACCTGGCCCCTGCGAGAGGAAAAGGTCGCGGAACAATGGTGGCAGTGACTTAGACGACAAGGCGCGTTCGCACGCTGTCATCCTGAGCGGAGCGCAGCGGAGTCGAAGGATCCCGCGAAGGAAGTTGCCTTAAAGCTTGCACAACGGGATCCCTCGACTCCGGTGCGCTCCGCTCGGGATGACACCTTGCTCGCTGACACAGTTGCTCGCCTGACACCCTCCCGAAATTGCGCATCTTCCCTCGCTCATGAAGTGGCTCTTCGCGCTCCTGCTCGCTCTTGGCATTTTCGGCGGCGCTTATTACTTCAGCTACAACGTCCTTTTTAAACAGGACATTGCCGTTCAGAAGGAACAACGCGGAGAAACCCAATCGACGCCTGCGCCTGATATTAGCCTGCCGGAATTCCAGGCGGCGGCGAAATTGCGTCAGGATGGAAAGCTTATTGAGGCACGCGATGCGCTTACCGCCTTCGTTCAGCGGTATCCTAACGGACAGCATTTTGAGGAGGCCAAGGACATGCTCGGTGCGATCAACACCGATATTCTGTTTGCGCCCGTGCCGTCGCCGGAAAAACAGGAATACGTCGTGAAAAAAGGCGACGTCATCGCGCGTGTGGCGCAGAGGATGAGAACTACGCCGGAACTGATCATGCGCACAAATAACCTCAACAGCACCATGCTGCGCATCGGCGAGAAATTATTGATCTCGACTCCCGAGTTTTCGCTTTTTATCCAGACAACGCCGAAGCTGATCATACTGCTGAACCACGGCAATTTCTTCAAGCAATACCATATCCAGGAGTTGAAGCTTCCGCCGAAACAGGCCGCCCGCGTCGTCACCAAAGTCTCTGAAATCATGGCTTGGAAAGATGGCAAGCGCGTCGGTTTCGGCACGCGTGAATACCAGGTCAGCACGCGCTGGATTCGTCTGGCCAATCCCGCCTACACCATTTACGCGATCCCGGACGCGTTTCATCCCGCGGCTAACCAGACACCGCCTCCGCTCGGTTTGGGCGTGGCCGCGAGCGATGCCGAGGAATTGAGCAGCCTTGTCAACGGAAAGACGCCTGTCACCATTACGGAGTGAGAGTGAGAAACGTTGACGGCGGAGAGAACTTGTATTCGCGGCAACGCTTTGCCGCTTCAACCCTTCGACGCATCACCGTTGCAACATCGCGATGATGGAACCGCAGCCGCTCGATTTCGAAAAACCGATCGTGGAGTTGCAACGCCGCCTGCAGGAAATTCGCGCTCATTCGAACGAGCACGCGTTCGATTTCGACGCCGAAGTCGAAGCGATGGAGGCGAAGATCGCCACGACGCGGCGTGACATTTACGGCAATCTCAGCGCCTGGCAACGGGTGCAGATCGCGCGGCACACGCAGCGGCCTTTTGCGCTGGATTACGTCGAGCGGTGTTTCACGAATTGGAATGAATTGCATGGCGACCGATTGTTTGCCGACGACAAGGCGATGCCATGCGGTGTCGCCATACTGGGGGAACAGCGCTGCGTCGTTATCACCAACCAAAAAGGCCGCAACACGAAGGAAAATGTGATGCGCAATTTTGGTTGCGCTCATCCCGAGGGCTATCGCAAAGCGCTGCGTTTGATGAAGCTCGGCCAAAAGTTTTCTTTGCCGATCATCGCGCTCATCGATACGCCCGGCGCCTTCCCCGGTATCGGCTCGGAGGAACGCCACATCGCGGAAGCAATCGCGGTGAACCTGCGCGAAATGATGACTCTGCGCGTGCCTATCCTTGCCGCTGTTATCGGCGAAGGTGGCAGCGGTGGCGCGCTCGGCATCGGCGTCGCGGATCACGTCATGATTTTGGAAAACGCTTATTATTCAGTCATCAGCCCGGAAGCTTGTTCGGCGATTTTATGGAAGGACCGTCGGCACGCGCCCGAAGCTGCCGAAGCTCTCAAGCTCACCGCGCAAGATCTGATCAAACTCAGGGTCGTCGACGAGATCATCGCCGAGCCCGAGGGTGGGGCGCATCGCGATCATGAACGGGCAGCGCATGCGCTGGGCGAAGCTTTGCGTGCGAATCTGGACCGGCTCTTGAAGGTGCCGATCGACCAATTGCTCGACGCGCGATATGCGAAATTCCGGCGTCTCGGAAATTTCGCTGAAGTTTCCGCGGCTGCGCCTGACGGCGCGAGCGTCTGAGCGCACGCGACTTCTAAGCTGATGAGGGTAAAAACGGGCTCGGCTTTTATTGTCACGTTCCTGGCGTGCATTGCTTCCGCGAATGCAGAGCGTCCCTTCCGGTTCGATCGCGACACATTCGGCTTTGCCAATATGACCGTGTTTGAATACCAGGATGGCGTTGCGCATTTGCGCCGCGGCGAAGCGGCCAAGCAGGACCGTTACACCCGGCGCTGTTTCGTGCTGAGCCGCGCGGTGTGGCAGTTTCGGAAATTCGCCCGCTTCGATCCGCGGGCGCCGGCCATCGACGATCGCGTGTTATTAGCGCGGATCAAAACCGTGACGAGGCGTCAGGCCTGGAAATCCGCGTTACCGGAAAACGAGCAAACAGTATTTCCCTACGCCGACCTGCGCGAGATGAGCCAGAAGCGCGGCCGCGTTCTGCAGGAGAACGTGGGCAAAGGTTGGCCGACTTACTGGCGAACGGGGAACTATCGCGCTTTCTTCGCCCAGAGCCGGCATTATCAGGAGCAGACGCATCGCAGTCTGGACGCGGCCTTGGCGCGGAACGATTTCTTTGTCGCTTATCTCACAACGCTGCCCCACATGAGCATCAATCACGCGGTGCTGGTCTATAAGCGAAAAACATCAACGCCCGGCGGTGGAGAGCATTACCTCGTTTACGATTCCAATCATCCGGAAGGCCCGCGCGAGCTCGACTGGTCAGACGACACCCGCTCGTTTTCATATCAGAAAGACTGGGATTTCGTCGGCGGCGATGTGCGCGTTTATCAGGTCTACGGCAAAGCGTTTCAGTAGAAAGACGCAGTCCCTCGTTACGGGTAACTTCCACGGGCTTCCCCAGTCGTCACTCGGGGCGATCCTACCGGCGTAACGCTAGCGCGGTGCTCAGCTGCGGCATCGATTTGATCGCCGCCTCCTGCGCAATGAGCGGAAACAGATATCGCAACATCGGATCCACGCGCGCGGCCCAGGCGCTTTCGGTGTGACCCGCACCTTCGGTTTCGGTGTATTGCAAATCGTCGTGTAGCCGCCACCCTTTTTCCACGAGCGCGTCGCGCAACGCGCGTGTCTCCTGCCAGCCGGGTTCGTGCGTTCCGGTGTCGAGCCAAATACGCAGCGGCAATTTGCCATCCAGCGCCTCCACCATGCGCGCGATGACCTGATCGTCCCACCAAACCGAGGGAGACATCACGGCGAGACGGGAAAAGACGCCGGAATACCAGAGTCCAAGCGCCATCGTCAACAGCCCACCCAGCGACGATCCGCCGAGACCGGTAAACTCCGCTTCCGGACGCGTGCGATATGTCGCGTCGATGAACGGCTTCAATTCTTGGCTAAGAAATTTGCCATATTTCCGCGCCAGACCGCGGCTGCGTTTGTTTCGCTGTATGCCTGCCTCGGCCACTGCTCGCGTCGGCGTGTATTCGTGAATGCGATCGTTGCCGGTGTTGGCCACCGCCACGATGATGACCGGCTCGATCAATCGTTTGCGGACCAGTCGCTGCGCTGTTTCATCGACGTTCCATTCTACTCCACCGAACGCGGTGGCGGCGTCGAAAACATTTTGACCGTCCTGGAGATAGAACACCGGGTAGCGGCGGCGCATGAAACGGCGGTAACCGGTAGGCAGATAAACGAGCACATCACGCCGGTTCCCGAGCGTGCGCGATTCAAAACCTTTGTGTCGCTGAATATTTCCCGTGAGCGTGTGCTGAGGCATTGGAGATACGTCTGCGGAAATCGCGCTTGTCGCGCGCACTGGACGCAAACAAACAGGAGAGGATTTACAGGATTATACAGGATTGTTCAGAAGCAACCTCGGCGAATTCTTTCTATTTCACCATCCAATCCTGTTAATCCTGTCTGACTTCCATGCAGGGAAGTCACATTCGCTGGTGGACGCCGCACTTAAGCCGCGAGTTCGAGATGCTTGTTTTCGGCCATGGCGGCGGGTTGCCGCTGATTCTTTTTCCCACATCGTTCGGCCGCTATCATCAGACCAAAGACTTCGATTTGGTCGACGCCGTCGCGGCCTTCGTCGATAGCGGCAAAGTTACTGTCTACTGCCCGGATTCAATCGATCTCGACAGCTTCTACAATAAAGCGATTCATCCCGCCGACCGCATCCGCACTCATCTCGCTTTCGAGAATGTCATCGTGCACGATGTATTCGATTTCGTGCGGCGCGAAGGAGGCGCGCACCGCGTGGGCGTCTGTGGCGCCAGCCTGGGCGCTTACCACGCCGCCAATATCGCATTCAGACACGCCGACACCGTCAGCCACCTCATCAGCCTCAGCGGCGCATTCGACATCAGCGACTTCTTCGGGGGTTATCACGACGATAATGTTTACTTCAACAGTCCTTACGAATACCTGCCAAACATGCCCGATCCCTGGAAACTTGGGCACATAAACATCATCTTCGGCACCGGCGAATAGGACAATACCCGGCACGAATCGATGCGCATGTCCGCCATCTTAAACGGCAAGGGAGTGCGGCACTGGCTGGACGACCGCAGATGGTGCGGGCACGACTGGAACTACTGGCGCGACATGCTGCCGTATTATTTGTCGAAGATTTAGCCGCGGATTTCGCGGATAGCGCTGATGAAGAGAAAAGAATTCCTGGCTACGCCTCTCATTTCTATATATCCGTGTCATCCGCGTAATCCGCGGTTTCTATTCTGATGAAAAAAATCGGCATCTTATTCGGCCAGGAAAATTCGTTTCCGTGGGCCTTCATCGATCGGGTCAACAACAAAACCGGTGGCAAGGACATCATGGCCGAGCCGGTTCGGATCGACAAAGTGATTCAAGGCGAGCCGTGCGGTTACGAAGTCATCGTCGATCGCATTTCGCAGGACGTTCCCTTCTATCGCGCCTTTTTGAAAAACGCCGCCCTCACCGGAACCGCGGTGGTAAACAATCCGTTCTGGTGGAGCGCTGATGAAAAGTTTTTCAACAACGCGCTCGCCACGAAAATCGATGTCGCCGTCCCTAAGACCGTGCTGCTGCCCTCGCACGAAGTGCCGCAGGACACGAACGCGAATTCTTTCCGCAACCTGGCTTACCCGCTCGATTGGGAATCGATCTTCCACTATGTCGGCTGGCCCGCGTTCTTCAAACCGTTCGCTGGCGGAGGATGGAAAAATGTCTACCGCCTGCATAACCCGGAAGAATTTTACCGCGCTTACAGCGAGACCGGCCAGCTCGTTATGATGTTGCAGGAGGAAGTAAAGTTCGAGATGTACTTTCGCTGTTACTCGATCGATCAACACAACGTGCGCATCATGCCGTATGAGCCGCGGCACCCCTATCACCTGCGTTATCAAACTGACTGGCAGGCGCCGAAGAAGATCCTCGAGCAGGTTGAGTGGGGAGTGCGCCAGCTCAACGAATATCTCGGTTACGATCTGAACACGGTGGAGTTTGCCGTGCGCGATGGCGTGCCGGTGGCCATTGATTTCTGTAACCCCGCGCCAGATGCCGAAGTCACGTCGGTGGGTCAGGCGAATTTCGATTGGGTGGTCGATGCTGTTTCCGATATGGCCATCCGCAAAGCGCGTGAGCACAAGGCCGGCCGGGACAATTTGAGCTGGGGGAAATTTGTCCAGGCTGCGGTGGGGCGGCGGGACCTGGGGAGTTTTGTTGGAGAGTCGCGGTCATCCTGAGCGGAGCGAAGGACCTCTCGAAACTTCAACCGTTTTCGACCCTCGTGAGGTCCCTCGGCGTCTGCGCGGCTCGGGATGACCAGGCTGACATTTTGGGCACCACGCCGTCGTGCGTCCACCGATCGTTTCGCGGCGAAGAATCGTTCTGTGACGCGGGCACTTGCCGCTTGCCCGCCAACGTTCGTGGATGAACCACCCGCGTGGCAACTCGGAATCATTCAGGCCAATGATTCGCAGCGATTCGCGCGCGACGAATTTTGTGGCGCGGAAAAGCTGCGCTCGCTCGGTCTCGTTTAGTTCGCGGGCGCGTCCTGCCGGCAGAATTTTTGCGCGCCAGAGAATTTCATCGGCCATCCAGTTGCCGATTCCGGAAAAACCTGACTGCATCAGAAGAACCGCTTTGATCGGAGCTTTGCCATGTCGGTCGAGAAACCCATCAAAAAAGCGTCGGGTAAACTTGAGCGATGCGATCTCGGGAACAGTATCGTTCCACCAGGATGGCGGCATTTTTCCATGATGAAACTGCACCCGGCCGAACTGTCGGGAATCGCGAAACAGGAGAGTCCGTTCACGTTGGAACAAGACGAGGTGATCGTGTTTCTGCGGACGGAAATCAGGGGGCGTGACCTCCATTCTCCCGGTCATGCCAAGATGAAGACCCAGCCAATTCTCGTTAGAAAAACGAAAGAGCATGCGCTTGCCGCGCGCGGCCGAACTGAGCAGCCGGGCGCCGGTCAATTCGCGCTGTAAAGCGCGCGCATTTGTTCCACGGAAAATTCGTTTGCGTGAGTGCAGGGCAACCTTGATCACCCGGTGGCCAATAGCGGCAGCCCACTGCCGCCGAAAATATTCCACTTCCGCGAGCTCAGGCATGCGCGGAACATAGCAGGAACGCAGGGTTGCAGCGTGCTAGTCTAGCATGATGGAAAAAGTAATCATCGTGGGCAGCGGCTGCGCGGGGTTGACGGCGGCGATCTATGCGGCGCGCGCCAATCTGAGCCCGCTCGTGCTTGAGGGCGGCCAACCGGGCGGACAGCTTTCCACGACCACACTGGTGGAAAATTTCCCCGGATTCCCTGAAGGCATTGATGGACCGCAGTTGGTCATGAACATGCACGCGCAGGCGGAGAAATTCGGCGCGCGTTTTTCCTATTCGGAAGCGACGGCATTCGAACCTCTCAATTCGCACGTGCGCCTGCAAGTGGACGACGACAAATGGATGGAAACGCAGGCGCTCATCATTGCCAGCGGCGCTGCGGCGAAATGGCTCGGGTTGGAGAATGAAGAGAAAATGATCGGCCATGGGCTGACCTCATGCGCGACTTGTGACGGCGCGTTTTATCGTAATGTGCCGGTGGCGGTGGTCGGCGGAGGTGACTCCGCCGCGGAGGAAGCGCTTTTCCTCACGCGCTTCGCTTCCAAGGTTTATCTGATTCATCGGCGCGATAAATTGCGCGCGTCGAAAATCATGGCTGAACGCTTGCTCGCGCATCCGAAGATCGAGCCGATCTGGAATCATGTGATCGCGCGCTACGTTCCGGACGAGAAAGGCGAAATGAGCGCGGTGGATTTGCGCGATGTCAAAGCACACCAGGAGCGCCGGCTGCCAGTCGCGTGCGTTTTTGTCGCCATTGGTCACGAACCGAATGCGAAGCCGTACGCCGGCAAACTCGAAATGGACGGCGAAGGTTATCTCGTCACCAAACGGCTGGTGGAAAGTAAACACGCCGGCGTCTTCATCGCGGGCGACGTGGCTGATCGCGTTTACAAACAGGCGGTCACGGCCGCCGGCGCAGGTTGCGCTGCGGCGATGGAAGCGGAGAAATACTTGAGCGGGCTCGAGTGATTCGCGCGTTTCTTATTTTGTCATGCTGAGCGGAGTCGAAGCGTCTCTAATCTTCCGGCTGCGGTCAGCTATTCTGATTAGACATTCTTCGACTTCGTTTCACTTCGCTCAGAATGACAGTGCCAAGAAGTGAAGCTTTGCGACCTGACGCAGTTCTACTCGCCGGTGAGCGGCGGAGTGAAGCGATACCTGCACGAGAAAATCGCTTACATGCAAAACGCGACCCGGCACGAACACGTGCTCATCGTGCCTGGCGCCAAGACCGAATGCATCGAATCGGAGCGCTCGCGCACCTACACCATTCGTTCGCCCCTGATTTCGCGTACCTCGCGTTACCGGCTTCTGCTCGACTTGCGCGCGCTCGACGAAATCATCGAGCGCGAACGGCCTGACCTGATCGAATCCGGCGACCCGTATCAGGTTGGCTGGCGAGCAATCCGCATCGGTCACGCTCTGCGCATTCCCGTAATCGGATTTTATCATTCGCATTTCGCGGAGGCGCATCTTCGCGTGGCCGCGCGATTCGTGGGCGACGCGCTTTCACGAATGGCGCGCGGTTATGTGTGCAAGCTCTACAATTCCTTTGCCGCGACGCTTGTGCCTTCGGCAAGGCTCGCTGCCCTGCTCAGCAATTGGGGCGTGCAAAACGTGAATACTGCCGGCCTTGGGGTGAACACAGACGTTTTTTCCCTCCCATCCGAGGACATGAACGCGACCCGCTCAGAACTTGGCCTCCCCCCGTCCCGCACCCTCCTGCTTTACGTCGGTCGGTTGTCACCAGAGAAAAACACGCGCCTGCTTTTTCGCGCCTTCGAGATTCTGAACAAGCGTGCGCCCGACCAGTTCCACCTTTTAGTCATCGGCGATGGAAGGGAGCGAGCACACTTGCGCGAACTCCAGCCGCGCTCCGGAAATGTGAGTTGGTTGCAATATTGCAACGAAGCGACCGAGCTCGCGCGTTACTACCGCGCCGCCGATTTGTTCGTTCATCCGGGAAGACAGGAAACATTCGGGCTTGTCGCTCTGGAAAGTCAGGCCTGCGGCACTCCCGTCGTCGGCATTCGCGGAAGTTACATGGATGAGGCTATTCGGCACGATCAAAGCTGGTGGTCGGAAGATGAGACACCGGAATCGCTCGCCCGAGCAATCGGACTCGCCTGCGCCTGCAATCTGCGCGAGATTGGAAGGGGTGCGGCTGCGCTTGTGACCGCCGAGTTTGCCTGGCCGCGCGTTTTCGAGCGCCTGTTTTACATTTACGAGGAAATTTGCTCTAAGTACAGAACGCCAAATGGATCGAACAAAAAATCGAGCTTACACGATTCGTCCGTATCGTCGGTCTGATCGCGCGGCCGTGCGTGCGCTCTGTTGCGCCACCGGGTTCCTGGGGGATCCCATCGATCCGGTCTTTGAAGACCAGGAATTGTTCGCGGATTTTCTCACCACTTATTACACCGATCACGAGCCGGAATCCTCGTTTGTCCTGGAAATTGAGGGCGAGATTCGTGGATATCTGCTTGGCTCACGCAAGCCGCTCCGCAATCAGATCTACGCCTTTGCGCAAAACGTCGTCCTCTTCTTCCGTGCCCTGTCGCGGTATCCGCGCTATAACGCGCGATCACGCAAATTCATCCGCTGGGTGATTTGGTATGGATGGCGCGAAGTGCCGGCGGCGCCGCGTTTGACACCGCATTTTCATACCAACCTCCTGCCGGAAGCGCGTAAGATTTCCACCACACGCGCTCTTTTTAGCGCCTACTTTCGTTATCTTTACCATTGCGGCGAGCGCCGCGTTTACGGCCAGATCGTGACTTTCGAAAGCCGGCGTGGAGAAAAGCTCTTCGAGCGCTACGGATTCAGGGTCCTGAACCGGGCGGAGATCACAAAATATCGGGCGTTTTATCCGGAGTCGGTTTATCTCAGCACTGTGATCAAGAATCTCGAAACAGCCGGTCCGCTCTCGGCCTATTCGCGCCGAGAGACGTAAGTTCCGGCAAAGCAAATCGCCGCGGCACGATGGCCCCGTTGCCACAACTCGAGATGGCGAAAAGTGCTAGATCGGCAAAGCAATCCCGCTAATCCTCGGAGCGGCGGCGTGATCGCGGCGATCTTTCGATTAGTACCGTCGCAGTCAGCGCACTGATCGCGGCCAGACCTGCGCCAATCGCCATCACGCGCCGAAAAGCCGCCACGAAGGAAAAATCGATGAGATGGCGGAGCGAATCGCGCACGCGCGCGGGAGCATCGTGCGGAATTTCGGCACCAGCGAGTTTTCCGCGTTGTCCGTCGAGTGCGTGGCGAATTTCCAGTGAGAGGTTGAGCTCAGGCAAACCTTGTTCGAGATGGCGATCGAAAGTTTGCAGCATTACGATCCCGAGCACAGCGATGGCGAGCAAACCGGCGGCGCGCGAGACGGCGTTGTTTATTCCCGATGCGATGCCGGCATAACTTTCGGGAACAGAGTTCATGACCGTGGTGGTAAGGGGTGCGACACTGATCGCCATTCCGATTCCGAGACAGACAATTGCGGGAAAGAATCCCTTCCAATAGCTGCCTGCAATGTCTGGCAGGATGAAAAGCGCGAACCCGACTGCCGCGATCATCGGCCCTACCATCAGCGGAATTTTCGCGCCATACCGATGCACCAAGCCGCCCGCCCAGCGCGATAACAAAAAGATAATCAAAATGAGCGGTAACAGTGCAGCGCCCGCGGCAGTGGGCGAATAATGTTGCACCTGAATGAGATTGAGCGGCAGGAAGAACAACGTGCCGCCAAGCGCACTGTAGAGGAGGAGCGTGAGCAGATTTGCACCGGTAAAGGTGCGCGAACGGAAAAGCTCCAGCGGCACCATGGGATGCGCGCTCCGGCTTTCGCAAAAGACGAACGCGAGCAATAAAATGCCGGCGCTAACAAGGCAAAGGAGGACACGCCAATGCGTGAAGCCAAGCAGAGATGACTCGATCAAGCCATACACAAGCGCGCCCAAACCAACGGCGGCCAGCGCCGCCCCGAGATAATCCAGCGGCGCTTTGTTCTCGCTCGAACTTTCCGGCACACGCCAGACCGAAATCGCGACGACAATAATCGCGAGTGGGAGGTTGAGAAAAAATACTGCCCGCCAGGAAACATGTTCCACCAGCCAGCCGCCGAGAACGGGACCAATCGCCGCAGTTATCGCGCTGAAACCGGACCAGGTCCCGATGGCGCGTCCTCGATCTTCCTCGGCAAACGAACTGCTGATGATAGCAAGACTGCCGGGCACGAGCAGCGCCGCGCCGAGACCTTGCACAGCGCGAGCCGCGATTAGCTGTTCTATTCCCGCGGTCAGACCACACCATGCGGAGGCACCGGCGAAAATCGCGACACCGACGATGAAAATGCGCCGTCGTCCATAATGGTCGCCTAAGGAGCCGCCCACGAGCAGAAGCGCAGCCAGGAGAAGCGAGTAGGATTAGACAACCCATTGCACATCGGCCACACTGGCATTGAACGCCGTTTGCAACGCGGGCAGCGCGACATTCACGACCGTGCCGTCGATGAACGCCATGCTTGAGCCAAGAATGGTGGCGACAAGGACCCAGCGCTGGGCGGTTTTGCGGCAGGGCGAAGTGGGGCCGGCTGCGCGCACGACTCCTTCGGCGCAAGGCTCAGGTGCGAGCAAGGTCATGAATCCGGATACGGAACGCTACGCGGCGACTTTGCGCACCAGATGTTGCAGGGTAATGCCGCGCAGGTGTTTTCTCACTGCGTTATCCGCGCTCTCCGCCACCGCCCCCATTATCTGTTTCATGTTACAACTGACCGGGCAGTGCCTGGATGCTTTGCGCTTGTTGATCGCGATGACAGGGCGCGTCTCGACGGCGTTGTAAATGTCGAGCAGCGAGATGCGGCCCGCCTTTTTGCGCAATCGCGCGCCGCCATATTTTCCGGCGTAGGTCTCGATTAACCTGGCCCGGCGCAAGGCCAGCAACAGCCGGCGCACGACGACGGGGTTGGTGTTGACGCTGGCCGCCAGGGCGCCTGAATCCATCATTCCATCACAAAAAGCCAGCACCGTCATAATGTGGACGGCAAAGGTGAATTGCTGGTTGACCATTGTGCTATACTGTAATTGTTTAAGTTACATTTCAGTTTTGAACAACCAAACAATCATTGAAGCCGTGAATAATATTCCGCAGTCTTTCAGCGTCGGCATTGGAATGAATGAGACTTTTCCGCAACCATCGGGGAGAAGGATGAGCGATGTGTTGTCAGACGGGATCGACACTGGCACGGCGAACCTGCCGTTATCGATATCTCGCGCCCCGGTGGAGCGCAACCAGTCGCCTGTGCCTGCCGACGGGGAACTGCTGGACGCTTATTCCAGGACGATCGCCGCTGTCGTCAGTCGCGTGGCCTCCAGCGTGGTGAACATTCGCGTCGTTAGTCGTGACGGCCGGCCCGGCGGCGGCTCTGGCTTCATCATCGCGCGCGATGGTTTCATCCTTACCAACAGCCATGTCGTGCAGGGCGCGCGCGAACTGGAAGCGACCTTGCATGATGGTCGCGTTTATCCCGCTCGACTGATCGGCAGCGATCCCGAAACCGATCTCGGCGTGGTTCGCATTGACGCGGCGGATTTGCAGCACGCGCGCCTGGCCGATTCTTCAGTTATTCGCGTCGGGCAGATCGCGGTCGCGGTGGGCTCTCCCTATGGATTCCAACAAACAGTAACCGCAGGAATCGTGAGTGCGCTTGGCCGCTCCATGCGAGCGGAGTCCGGTCGTCTGATGGACGACATTATTCAAACTGACGCCGCCCTGAATCCGGGTAACTCGGGCGGGCCATTGCTCAACAGCGCGGGCGAAGTGATTGGTGTGAACACCGCCGTGATTCTTCCCGCGCAAGGCATCTGCTTCGCTATCGCCAGCAATACCGCACATCTGGTCGCTGGCTGGTTGATTAAAGACGGCCGGATCCGTCGCAGCTCAATCGGCGTGGCTGGACAAAACGTGTCGTTGCATCCGCGCGTCGTGCGCTTCTACAAACTACCGAACGAACGTGGCGTGCTCATCGCCGATGTGGAATCTGGAAGTCCCGCCGCAGTCGCCGGTTTGCAAAAGGGCGATACTATCGTCGGCTTCAAAGGTCAGCCGATCGGCACCATCGACGATCTGCACAAGCGACTCGTCGCATCGGAAATCGGCGTGCCCTCACCCATAATGATCCTGCGCGGGACGGATAAGCTTTTCCGCCTCGTAGTCCCGCGCGAGCTTCCGGATTTTCAGCCAACCACTCAACGCACACCATGAACGAACCGATCAACATCAACGAGGCCAGCTTCGAGAAAGCTGTCCTTAAATCGCCGTTGCCGACCGTTGTCGATTTCTGGGCGGCGTGGTGCGGACCATGCAAGATGATTGTGCCCGTCCTCGACGAAATCGCCAGGGAAAATGGCGATCGCTTTCGCGTGACGAAGGTCAACATCGACGATGAGCCCGCGTTACAGCACCGCTTCAGCGTCCGCGGCGTCCCCACACTTTTGTTCTTTAGTGGCGGAGAATTGCGCGACCAGATTGTCGGGTTCGCGCCCAAGAAATCGATCGTGGAAAAACTGGAGAAGCTCGCCGTCACCGCGTGATTCCGAAGTAAACCGACGAGAAAGGTATCTCTGGCACGAATTCGGGATCTTAATTTGATCGCCTAACGATTTTTATTTAAAAGCTCCTGCCTTCCCTTCTTCCGGGCGAATGTTCGATGACCGCGGAGGGAAAAACTCATCGCGACGGCAGGTGAATGGTCGCGATCATGCAACGTGCACTTCCGCCAGCTAGTTCGATCGTAGGCAAATCGAGGGGAACAATGCGCACATACCGTTCGAGCGCACGGATTTGTTCGCCGGTTAACGCCGCGCGCGCGTGCGTGGAGAGAACAAGCAGTTGTTTATGTTTGTTGTGCAGCTCGATGGCGTTACCGGCAAAGTTCGCGATCTGCTCGGGCGCAAGCTCGATGATTTGCCTGCCCGAACTTCTTAAGCGATCGCGCACCTGCTCGCGCTCCACCGCATCTGGGATCGAACGCAGCCCGACAAGTGCGAAGTTTGTCCCGACGCACATCATGACGTTGGTGTGGTATATGGCCCGACCACTTTCGTCGACGCTCCGAAATGTGACCGGTTCAAAATCGAAATCGGCGCAAAATTGCTGCAGCGGTTGGGCGTGAGATCGTTGTGAGGTCGAGACATAGGCGACACGTGCGATATGATCGAGAACGAGGCTGCCGGTACCTTCGAGAAATTGTTCCGCGTCTTCATAGACAGAGTAATCAACAACTTTAGTGACCTGGTAGTGTTGACGCAGCTCGTTCACAACATCAGTCCGTCGCTCCCAGCGCCGCGCCGCCGATAACATCGGGTAAAGCGCGACGCGCCCATCGTCATGTGTAGAAATCCAATTGTTCGGGAAAACGGCGTCGGGCTTTTCCGGAGAAACGGTATCCTCCACTGTGCGGACTGTCACACCGTGAAAGCGTAGCAACTCAACCGCCTTATCAAATTCGCGGCGGGCGCACTCGCTGAGCATTTCTCGATCGGCCGTGGCCGCGCTTTGCTGAAATGCGTTATCGGCGGCTGTCTCCGGATTTGGAAAAAACCGACAGGGCCGGATCATCAACACATCGCTGGTGCTCTGGCGGCGTTCGGACACAGTGCAGTTTACATGGGCCGGCCGCGCCACTCCAGAAAACTAAAAATAGGCCTGGAGGTCACCGAAGGCGGCGGAGCTGCAGAATTTTGGAGTGCGCGCTGGTGTCGAAGTGGCATTTGACCGGTCGGCGCGCTGCTCATACCAGATATAATGTCTCTTCCATTCTCACGGGTTTATCGAGGTTCGATTGGTGTGGTGGCGGCCATTCTTACACTCGCTTCAGAACGCGCCGCTTTCGCCCAGACTTCAGAAATCGTGCGCCTCGTTAAGGATATCAATCCAGGGACAAACGGATCCGATCCAGCTAATTTTGTTACCTTGAACGGTGTGGCTTATTTCCGCGCCGACGACGGATCCCATGGCTTCGAGCTGTGGCGTAGCGACGGCACGAAGGCGGGCACGCAGTTGGTGAGCGATCTCAATCCGGGCGGGGTTAATGGGTTTCCCGACAATATCACCGTCGTGAACGGCAGCCTCTATTTCACTGCTTTCAATGATCTGGGCTTTTCGGGTTCTAAAGTATGGAGCAGTGATGGCACGGCCACCGGCACAGGTATCCTAGTCGATACCTTTCCTGGGTTGAGAGGCGGAGGAACGTTTGGCCCGCCTTTGCCTGGAAACTTCACCGCGCTCGATGCCCACACCGTCCTTTTCACCGCTCTGGGATCCGGTAGCCGGTCTCGAGCCTTGGAAAACGGATCGCACTAAACCCGGTACGAAACGAATCATTGATCTTCATCCAGGGCCGGAATGGTCTATTCCAATTGCATTCACGCCTTTGCATAACGTCGCTTATTTCGCGGCCGACGATTCCGCTGTCCACCATTCTGATGGCACCGCCACTTTCAACCGTGAGCTCTTTCGCACGAACGGAACGGCGGAAGGGACCTATCGGGTCAAGGATATCTATCCCGGCCCTCGACCATCTACTCCGACTGACTTCATCCGATTTCGCGAGCGCGTCTTTTTTAGAGCCGACGACAAGATTCACGGCACTGAGCTTTGGTCGACCGATGGGACGGAGGCTGGCACCATGCAAGTGGTCGATCTCAATCCCGGCCGGGCTGGTTCGGACCCGCAATACCCCGTCAGTGTAAACTTCGGGGCCGAAACCCGTCCGGTGCTCGTCTTTCTCGCCGATGATGGAACTCACGGTCTGGAATTGTTTCGGAGCGATGGAACGGCACCCGGCACGCGCTTGATTAAGGACATCAATCCTACTGGCGATTCAATACCGTTAGGCACGACGGCTTACAAAGGGCGCGCCTACTTCAGCGCTGATGATGGCCGACACGGAAATGAGGTGTGGACGACTGACGGAACTGAGGAAGGCACGCGGCTCTTCGTCGACCTCAACCGTGGCAAATTGCGTTCTGGCCCGCAATCATTCACGGTCGTCGGCGATCGACTCTTTTTCGTCGCCATTGTGCCGGATGACGCACAGTTCACAGTGCGGACGCAGCTTTGGGTGACTGATGGAACAACCGCTGGGACGAAGTTAGTCTATCAGGAACCCGGTGTCAGCTACGGCTATTCTATTAACAACCTTATGCCGCTTGGGAATACGCTTCTTTTCACGGCACCCGACGGCGTCGATGAAAACGGGTTCAGCGATGATGTAGAGTTGTTTTCCACGTCGGCAAAGTAGTTGCGGTAAGCGGCGTTCTGTTTCATCTCCCGTTGTCTTACTTGCTGATAACTCACGGCATTTCCACGCCGCTAAGAATTCCGCCGAGATGACCTGTTAGAGTGATCGCCATGAGCGCAAATAGAGTTACTGCGCCGTAGGCAATTCCGGGCGGAACACTTCTTCTGCGAAGGCGCGAGCGCATCCCGAAAAGAACGAAAATGAGCGATGCAGAAGTTACTGCGTAGATCAAGTGAGTAGTAAAGTGCCCTTCCGGCTCGTGCCTTCGAGCTGTCATCGCCAGGCTGCCAGGCCAGTGACGATAGCCAGCGGCGCTGTCATGGCTTCGCCCACGAGATTGTAATAGGCAACCGACGCCAAAATCGGCTGCTTGCGCCATGTCTCCATGAGGTCGAAAAGAGCGCTCGCGATGAAGAGAGCAATCGGAAAATGAATGATGACCGGGTGCTGCGCGTGTCTAGCGAGAAACGCCGCCTTGAGATCGAGCGCGCTTGCAGCGTGGTATGGGCGAAGAATAGTCTTATCAATTCCGGAGACTGCCACTTCATCAGCTATCGATAGCTCTGCTATTTCTCGACGACGATTGTCCCAGTCATTTTTGGATGGACTGAGCAAAAGTAAGTGTAAGTGCCGGGAGCACCTGCCGTGACGGTAAATTCCTGATCCGTGTCAAGGGCGTCGATTTCTTAAACTGCTTCTCCACGCTCACTATCGTGTGCGGTTCTTCGTCGCGATTTAATCCAGGTGATCTTATCTCCGGACTTCAGAGTTAAGGCGGGGGGATTGAATGCGAGATCCTTGATCTCAATCCTGTCTTGTCTACCGGCAGTGCTATCCCCTCCCGGCGAAACAGCCCTAGCTGTGGTCGACTCCCGGGCGATCCAGTTCCATCATAAACCGTCCCGCCTTTGATAATGACATCGAACTTTGGCGAGAGTGACGGAGTAGTCTCCTGCGCGCCGACCTTCGCGACCAAGACTAGCAAGACAAATAAGCGCCGCCGCCCGACAGCTGTTTAAGAACCGGGTCATTTTTTTCCTTCCACTGGCCGGAAAAGCAAGTCCTGGTAGTCCCAGCTGAAATCGGCCAGGGGCGAGGCAGGCTTCATCGTGACGCGGTCGACCTTGCCGTCGGCGTCAAGACTAAAGGTCACGTAGGCGGGTTCGATTGTTTTGTCAGTGAAACGGGTGATGAAGGTGTCGTATTGCCAATGGTCGAGCGCGCCGGCCATGCGGGGCGTGGACTTGAAGTCGATCGTTAGTTTCCCATTTGGCTGTCCAACTTCGATGTTGCCGTACCATGGATCGGCATAAATCCCGGCGTAACGAGGCAAAGGTAGTGAGGGTCCGACCGGCGCAGGTTTGGCGGTACTCGCCTGATACTTCTGGAGGCCGTCGGTGATATTTTTATGCGAATGAGCGATGAGCTTCTCGGGCCAATCGCCTTTTGGCAGGCCGAGATAATGGTCGAGCAGTTCGTACATCAGGCCGCGAGTGATGCCGCCATCCTCGCTGTTGATCTCGATCGAGAAACCGATGTTTTTCTCGGGAAGCATCACCACCGCAGTCAAAAAACCAAACACTGCACCGCCATGCTAGACGAGTTTGGCGCCGCGATAGTCGCGCACGTCCCAGCCCAGCGCATAGGTATCGAACATCGGCTGGGTGATGCTGAGTTCCGGCGGTAACGGATCGTTCGGTTGGAGCAGAACCGGTTTCCACATCTGCTCGTGCGCTTCCTTGCTGAAGAGACGCTGGTCGCCTTCTGGAAATTTGCCGCGCGCGAGCTGGACCAATAGCCACCTCGCCATGTCGTTAGCGCTAATGGCGAGGCCGCCGGCCGGGGCGGCGTTGCGCGCAAGGTCATCGCGTTCGTCGAGAACTTGCTGATCGCCCAAGCCACGCAACGCGCCATTAATGCGGGCGTGCGGGAAGGCGCGATTTGGCGTGCGAAAGCGAACATCGTCGGCGCTGGTCGAATGAAGCATTCCCGCGGGCTTAAGGAGTTGCTCAGCGGTAAATGTTTCCCAAGTCTGGCCGGTCACAGCTTCGATCAACTGCCCGGCGACCATGTAGAGAACATTGTCGTAAGCGAAAGCGTAGCGGAAACTAGTCTCGGGTTTGATGTAACGCAGACGTTTGACCGCCTCGGCCCGGCTGAGATTGCTGCGCGGCACGAAGAGCAGATCACCGGCGCCAAGCCCCAAACCGCTTCTGTGCACGAGCAGATCGCGAATCGTCATCTCGCGCGTCACCCAGGCGTCGTGCATTCGAAAGCCGGGAAGAAGATCTATCACCTTATCGTCCCAGCCGATCCGGCCTTGATCGACGAGGATGGCGAGGTCGGCGACGGTAAAGGCTTTGCCGGTCGATCCCGTCGGGAAGATGGTGTCGGCATCGACCGGCTCGGACGATCCGAGCTTTCTCAGGCCGTAACCTTTGGCGAGCGTGACCTTGCCGCTTTCCACGATTACGATCGCCATTCCCGGCACGCCAACTTGATTGCGCAGGGATTCGACGCGAGCATCGAAGTCCGCCGGCGGGGCGGCCAAAAGCGGCGCGCCGAAGGCCAGGGCGATCACGAGGACAACGAGTTTCATATTCGTTAGGCTAAGCAAGACACGCATCGACCAGCCGCTCGAAGGCAGCACCGTCCCGCATTGGATCGGCGACGACGAGTCCCAAGCGCTCACTTTCCGCGCCTAACAAATTCTCGGCCGAGTCCGCATCCAGTTTTGAAGTATTGAGGGAGACGCCGGCGCAGCGGATGGCGGGATTAGTGCGTCGGCCCAGGCGCAGCGCCAGGTCGATGGTTTCCTCAATGCTGGGGAGCGCGTATTCGGGATGGCCGAGGATGCAATCGCGACCGGGTTCATGACAAATGACAACGATGTCGGGTTGGCTGCCGTGTAACAGCGCCAGTGACACACCAGCGTAGGCCGGATGCGATAAGGATCCCTGACCTTCGATAATGTCCCAGTGATCGTCAGCCGCGTCAGGACTGAGCATTTCTGCTGCGCCGGCCGCAAAATCTGCGATCACTGCGTCGATTGGTATGCCGCCTCCGGCGATAAGAATGCCGGTTTGGCCGGTTGCGCGGAAATCGGCAGCGATGCCACGCCTAACGAACGCGCGCGCGAGCGCGAGGGCGGTATATTTTTTGCCCAGTGCGCAATCCGTCCCAACGGTTAGCAGTCGCTTGCC
>JBBRAF010000018.1:0-56978 GCA_038207045.1 Chthoniobacterales bacterium | reverse complement strand
GATCACGAACCAGACCGGAGTGAATGCGAACGGGGCGAAGACGCGCGTGCTCTTGAAAAAGAACGTGAATCTGGTCGCGCTTTACACGCCGGAACATGGGCTCGACGGGACGGAGAAAGCCGGCCGTTACGTTTCGTCGCGACGCGATCCCCTCACCGGCCTGATCGCGCATTCGCTCTACGGTCCCACGCGCAAGCCGACACCGGCGATGCTGCGCGGGGTGGATGTGCTGGTCTTCGATCTGCAGGATATCGGCTGCCGCAGTTACACCTACATCAGCACGATGGGAAAATGCATGGAAGCGGCCGCGGAAAATCACATCCAGTTCATCGTGCTCGATCGGCCAAATCCACTCGGCGGATCGCGCGTGGAAGGGCCGCTGGTAGAGCCGCGCTGGATTTCCTTTGTCAGTCAATTTCCGGTGCCGTATGTGCATGGGATGACGTGCGGCGAACTCGCGCGCATGATCAACGGCAAAGGCTGGGCCAACGGGCGCTGCGATCTCCAGGTCGTGCCGATGCGGGGATGGGCGCGAAACTTCACCTGGAACGATACTGGTCTGCGTTGGGTCGCCACTTCGCCGAATATTCCGCGCTGGAATTCGCCGCTCTATTACGTCGCGACGGGATTGATCGGCGAGCTGCATGGGCCGGAAACCGGGGTGGGAGGCGCGCGACCATTCGAGATTCTTTCCGCGCACGGCTTGAACGCCAGGACCTTCACCTCCTACATGAGCTCGCAGCATCTCGACGGCGTGTCGTTTAGTGAATACCACAGCGGAAATCGTAGCGGCTCGTATCTTCACATCGAACCCGATGCGGCGGGAAACCTGACCGCGATCAATGTTTACGCGCTGGCGGAAATGAATCGCGAGCTGCGCACCAATCTGATCGCACGGAGCAGCCGTGGAAAACGCGAGATGTTCTTCAAATGCTACGGCAGCACTTCCATCGATTCACAGTTCGCGCGCGGCAATGGGCCGGCGGCAATTGTAACTGGCTGGGCGGGTGACGTGGTGCGATTCCGAGCCGAACGCGGCCAGTATCTGCTTTACTAATTTGGAAAAGATCGGCGTTTACGGCGGCACGTTCGATCCGGTGCATCAGGCACACCTGATTCTCGCGCGCGAAGCGGCGGAGCGGTTTCAGTTGGCCAAAGTCATATTAGTTCCCGCGGCTATTTCGCCGCACAAAGAAGCGCCGGAAGCATCGGCTGAGGCGCGTTTGCACATGTTGCGCGCGGCTATCGCCGGCGAATCGCTCTTCGAGATCGACGAGTGCGAATTGCGTCGTCCGCCGCCCTCTTACACCATCGACACGATCGAGCTCATGCGCGTGAAATTTTCCCGCGCCCAATTGTTCCTCCTGCTCGGCGACGATAACCTCGCCGATCTGCCGAGCTGGCGACGCTTCGATGAGCTGCGCGAAATGGTGACGTTTATTGTTTTGCCACGAGCAAAAACCGAAGTGAGGCACGAATACCTAAGTGTGAAGCGTCGCATCGATATTTCCGCGACGGAAATTCGCGAGCGCGTAAAGCGCGGCGAGGCGATTCGCTATCTTGTTCCCGAAGCGGTGGAGGAGTTCATACGGTCGAGTTGTTTGTATCAGGAGGTATCAAAATCGAACCCGAAACTTTAGCGAAACTTTGTGCCGAGTTCGCCGATAACAAGAAGGCTGAAGACATTGTCGTTCTCGATCTGCGCGGCATTTCGACTTTCACAGATTTTTTCGTCATTTGCTCGGGAACATCGGAGCCGCATCTAAAAGCGATCGGCAGTGAAATCGAGACGAAGTTAAAACAGGAGCACGGTGTGCGCGCGGTGGCAGTGGACGGATTTCCTGCCAGCCAGTGGATGGTGCTCGATTATCTGCAGGTCATCGTGCACGTTTTCCACCAGGCCAAGCGGGACTTTTACAGTCTGGAAGATTTGTGGGGAGACGCGCCGCGGCTCGAGTGGGAACCGGCACGGCGGGAAACAGCTCGTCAGTTGAACGGCTAGCTGCCGTCGTCTCGCCAGACACGAATTCATATGCCCGGCCCGTCAAATGGATGCATTACCTGTGGAAATTATCGTGATATCGAGAACACAATGAATCGAAATCGCGATACCGGCGGCATGCACCTTGAAATAATCGAGGTCAATTGCTGTTTAAAGTAGCAGCCGCTGAGTCTGAGTCAATGAAGCGGAAGTACCTTCAACTGATGTCGGTGTTATTAATTTCACTTTTGTGTCGACGCGATCTGCCTGCGGCGGGTGCGAGGATTGCGGGTGAAGATGTGGATCAAGCAGAAGCGGTGGGATTACACCATTACGGCACGGACCTTGCCGCCGCTCTCAGAAAAGATAAAGAAGCGTTGAGGGTCGTTTTTCAATTAGCAGACCAGAACATTTTCGATGGCGCGGGTTCCGGAGGCTTACAATGCGCGCCTGGCCAAGCTGCTCAAGACCTGGGGAGATCGCCCTTTCGCCAGTACCCTCCGCACGGAGGCCAAGTCTGTAAAACAGGAGGTCCTTCGACGACTCGATGAGTATGCTATCGAACAGCAAATGAGAAAATATCCAGAGACAAGCGCGGTTTCCAAGCACCCAAACTTTGAAAAGAAGTGAGGCCCCGGTAGAAGAAGGAAATTGGGGGAAGCAGCTGGTGTCAGGTAACATGAAGGTAGTTTTACGCGCGAGTACCGTTAGCGAAAGGAAGGAACTGCTCATGAACTACGTTGGGATCTATATTCACAAGAAGTACAAGTGTGCTTTGCGCGCGAGACGAGCGCGGGGACAAGCTGAGAGAAGCGTGGGTCGGGGGTAACTCGGCGCAAGAGCTCGTTTCTTCGGCGGCTTGGAAGAAATGAGCAAGGTGTTTTTAGAAGTATGTGGAACTGCGGGCTGACCCACGATCTGCTGGAACAGATCGAGGAGGTAGAAGAGGTCGTCCTGGCGCACCTACTCAAAACGCGACTCGTTGCCCACGCGCAGATTAAGACCGGGCAGCCAGTGTTTGAATGGTCGGCTTGGAATGTGCTAAAGCTTTCTGTTTTCCATGACCATCGCGAAACGCGTTCGGCCCGAAACTGCGATCTTTCTCATCCTCTTCGCCGCGACCGGGCTAAAACTTATTTGGGCAGCTAATAGCGGAGGGACGGTGGACGTCGTTCTCTTTTTCAACTTTGCGCGCGCCCTGCACACCGACAGCCTGCACCATCTCTATTTGCACAGCGCTTTATTTAACCATACGCCGTTGACTGCGGCACTTGTGTCGGGTGTTTACGCTTTGTCGGGAGATTCGATCCTCAGGTTCGCTTTCCTACTCCGTTGCATCTCCATCCTGGCAGACGTCGTCCTCGTTGTGGCGCTGGTTCGATGGCGCCATCGGCTCGGAATGCCGCCGTGGTGGGTCTTAGGTCTGTTCGCTGCCAGCCCGGTCTCGCTCATGATCTCAGGTTTTCACGGAAACATTGACCCGCTCATGACCTTGCTGCTTTTTTTGGCCGCGTGCGCGTGTGTCTTTGGTCAACCGTTATGGTGCGGGGTGCTTTTCGCGCTGGCCAGTAACATTAAAGTAGTGCCGTTGATTCTGGCGCCGGTGTTCTTTTTCTTTTGGCTTGGGCGAAAGCAAGCAGCGAAGTTTACCATTGCAGCTGCTTCACTGCTGCTTGCTGGCGCAGCGTTACCACTATGGCGCTACCCACTGGTCTATCTGCATAACGTCTACGGATATAATAGTAATTGGGGAGTGTGGGGCATTCCTTATTGGTTGCGCCAAACAGGTTGGAGGACGTTACAAACCATCAGCTTACACGATTTTACCTTCTCCCAGTTATTGATCGCGCAAGTCCTTAAGGTGGTCGCGGTGGCTGGCATTTGCGCGCTGGCATGGGTACGCCGCCGCTGCGGATCGAAGGAAATTTTTCATACGCTGGCTTGGTCATGGATTTTTCTGTTCGTTTTCCTCCCGGGTCTCGGGCCGCAATACGCTGTCTGGCTTGCTCCCTTCGTTTTGCTGCTTTCGGCCTCATGGTATGCCTTCCTAACAATTGCCTCGTCGATTTTCCTGTTTGCCTTTTATCAATCCACAGCCTCCGGAGGATTCCCCTGGTTCTTCGCTCTGCCACTGGATAAGCACACGTCTTTTTGGAGTGCATGGGGCAATGTCTTTTGGGTTGCGCTCATCGTCGTTCTTGTTAATCAGACGCCCACCGTTTGGAGGGGTGGGGCATATCAGCGTAAGCGATTGTCCACCGTCACTCATCTGGCGTAAGCGAGAGAATATGCCGCGATGTGAAGACAAAGTTAGCAAAGCTGGCGCGGCAAGGCGAGCTTCACCGTCTCCGCCCTTACGGTAACAGTGCCACCACCCGCACGGAAACGCGCGGCGATGGATGAGCAAATCCGGGGGGTCGACCCAATGAAGTCACCTGCCGAGCGGCGTGCTGATGTCGGTGCCGGCCGGTGGATTGAATTCGAATGTGCTCGCCGGCAACGCGGCGTGCGCGGGATTTGTGTAAATCGTAACAATCCGATCGCCGTTCGGCTGGAGCATGTCGGTGCGCTCGGCGAAGAGATCTTTGTTTAAACGAAGCGATAGTTTCTGAAAGATGCGCTTCATCGATGGATTGCGCGGTGTCAGCTCGAGGTCGTAGCCGGCATCTGTTTTGGTGCCGGCAATATGGAAGGTGTTTTCGACATCCTGCAGATTCAACGCCGTGGTAACGGCGGTTATGGCGGCGTCGAGCGGCGAGCGTTTGCCAAGCGAATAACGCTCAGCTGATTTAAACTTCGGATAATAGATCCAGAGCAGCTGGCTATCGCTCACGGTGACGCTGGGAGAGTTGCCTTTGCGTTCGAGCCGAAACTTGTTCGGTGCCTGAAACCAAACTTTTCCGCTGCTGCTGATCGGCTCGTCCAGCAAGTGGATCTTGCGCTGTTCCTCGAAATCCGCCTGCATGTTGGGAGAAGCAGCGCGCTGCTCGCGAATGCGCCCAAGCAGGGTTTTGACGTCAACCGGCGACATCGTTTGAGCGCGCATGTCAGCGGCACAGAAGACGGCCAGTGCGACAAGGAAGAATCGAGACGCTCTCCGTAAAGCGGTCATCCCGAGCGAAGTCGAGGGATCCCGTGGCGGGATGGATCGGTCGTGCAACGGGATTCTTCGACTGCGTTTCGCTCCGCTCAGAATGACAACGCTATTGGTACGCATGCTGGTGTTGTAAGCGCGGTTCGCCGGAAAGCTTCAATTTCGGTTTCACCGCCACGGCCGCGGGTAAGGTGAAGAATATTGTCGCGACCAGGCTCCAGAACAAGCCGATGGCGCAGGCAATGCCGAGACCGCTGAGGGTTGGGTTGTGCGCCCAACCGAGAGAGCCGAAGCCGGCGATTGCGGTGAGACCGGCGAGTGCGACCGGTTTGATAACGCCAGCGAGATCGCGCGAGACCTGGTCGCTTCGCTGCCAGACAAGCAGAACGTAAATGCCGTAATCCACGCCGATGGCGAGGACGAGACGAAACGCGAGCACGTTTAACAAATTTAGCGGCACCTGCATGAGTTTCATCGACGCGATCATGGCCGAAACTGCCAGGGCGAGGGTGAGGACTTGCACGACCCAAAGCCGCGCATCGCGATACAAAACGGCCAAGAGTGAAGCGTCGAAGATGGCCATGAGCGCGCTAATGAGTAAAAGCTGCCGATGCGACCAGGGCACAAGATCGGTGAGGGTGTAACTCCAGCCGGACAAGGTGAGAGGAATACCTGGCACCGGAAGATCGCGTGCGAGCTGATTTTTCTGCTGCTGGGTGGCAACGGGCGCGTTGGTGGTGACGAAGCCGGTGGTAAGAAGCGGGTCGTGACCAAAATAGCGATCGATCAGGAACCACCAGGCGGAAGTGGGTGGAAGTTGCCCACGCCACGATGGAATTTGAAAGGCGGCGACGGTGGCCGCCTGCAATTGATCCAGTAACTGAAAGGCAGAGGCGAACGCAGCAGTGCTGAATTTGTTTTCCGTAAGCGAATTGCGGAGGGCGAGTCGCGCAGCATCGAAATCGATAGCGACGAGCCGGGCGCGATTGCGTTCGGTATCCCGAGGAGAGAGCGCGAGCGCGCTGGGCGTAGAAAAGCCCTTGATAGTTCCGGCGCGCTGTAACTCCGCCCAGTGTTGCGAGAGCGCTTTCCAAGAATCGTGCAGCTGTTGCTCGTTAGCGGCACGCACGATCCCGAGCACCGGCTCCCACCGCACCGGCATTTTTTGCATGATCAAGCTCAGGGCCGTGCCGGCGCGGCTGTTCTTCGGTTCCATGGAGCGCGCGCTAGAATCGAAAGTCAGCGGCACTTGCGGCAGAATGGCGACGATAAGGAGCGCGACGAGAATTGGCGCGCTGAATGCGAGAACAGAGAGGGGTCTGCGCAAGATGCGCTGCACGTAGTTTTGCACTGTCGCCAGAATCCAATCGCGACCGAGAGGACGGTTTCGCGCGGGCACAAACAAAAAGAAAATGGTCGTCATCAACAACGCCGCGGCGGAAATACCGATGGCGATGAGGACGCCTAGCTGGATGAAACCGGAGGAATTGCTCAGCACAAGCGCGAGGAATCCAACGGCGGTCGTGAGAGCGCCAAAAAAAATCGCGCGGCCAAGATTGTGAATGGCGTCAGCAATCGCGCGGGGATGATCGGCGCCTTCACCGCGCGCCTGTTGATAACGCCCGTAGATGAGAATGGCGAAGTCGACGCCGAGCCCGACGAGGATCGCGCAAAATCCGACAGTCACCATATTAAGCCGGTGAAAAATGAGAAGGCCGGCCGCAAGCCCTACCAGACAGCACAAAAGCAAAGCGAAACCCATTCCCAACAGCGGCAGCCAGCGCCGAAACCCAATGAAAAATACCGCTCCGACGAGTGCAATGGAACTGAGCACGGTGGCGACGATGTCGTGCCGCATGCTCAACGAAATTTCCGCCACGTAAGCGGAGCGCCCGGTGATGAGGACTTCGAGTTTGCCCCCTTCCCAGCCTTCGAGGGCGGATGCGCGAAAGCTGTTTACTTCCTTCATCAATTTCTGGCAATCGAATGCGCTGATGCTCGGCTGATTGGTGACGACCGGGAAAATTCGCATCGTTCCATCAGGTGAGGTGAACGGCTCATCGCTTTCCATGGCGGCGCTGCCGGCGAACGGCTTAAGTGATGGCGCAATCAAACCGAGCGGGTCGAGCGTAAGTTCCATTTCCGGTTTGGGCGAGCCGCCCTCGATCTCGCGCCGTAACTGCCCGAGCCGTTCCTGGATCTTTTGCGGTTGAAGAATGGAAATGGCGCTGTCGAATTCCGCCGGCTCGAGGTTGAGAAGGAGCGGCAATGCGATGCGTTGCAGATCGTGGATTCCCTCCGGCGTTTCCAGGGGTGAGCCGGCAAGAACACGCACACACCACGGTTGCGCGCGCAACTTTTCCGCGAACTTCGGCGCAAATTCTTCGAGCCGGTCGACATCGTCGGGCTGGGAAAGAAGCGCGAAGGTCAGCTCGCGTGTCTGCGCGAAGTCGGTGTTGTAGGCTTTCAGGCCTTCGACCGATGGGAAACCGCGCGGGAGGAGATTGAGAACTTCGGTATCGAGTCGCAGTTGCGTGACGAGAATGGCGACGCAAGCCGCCGTGAGCAGCGCGACGGCCGTCCACATGACGGCGCGCCGTTGCGTAACAAGACGGGCAATTGAATCGCTAAATCGCATGAGCAAAACGCAAGCTCAGAACCGCGCGACCAGGGTTTCGTCGCCAGTTTTCGTACGGAACGCATCGCCGTGCGGGCTGCGCAGGATTTCCTGGCGCAATGCCAGCCAGCCGCTTGCGCGCGTCGGAGGCTGCGCGATCGGCCCCGACCACGGCAGCCCGACGAGCAATCCCTGCACCCGCGCGAACTGCTCATCGGTGTGCATGGTGAGCATACTTACGCCGGGTCCTTTCGAAAAGGTCAGCTCGAAATCGCCCCGGTTCGAAAAACGCACCAGCACTTCTCCGATGATCGCTCGTTTTTCCCCGTGGTACGAAAGCTGGCCGCTGCGCGTGGTCCACTCGCGGCTCGGTTGCGCGAACTGGTGAATGGCGCAGCCGCTCAGCAGCAGCGCCAGAATGACAGACGCACATCTCCTCATGCTAACCAGATGTCACCGCCGTAGCCGGCTTCCCTGTCTCCAGCGGCGTGGGCGTGGTCGGCGCGGGCTTTGGCTCGAGCGACAAGCGCGGGCAGAGTGTCCAACGTTTCTGCAGGCGTACGATGAGATAAAAAAGTTCCATGCGCCAGCGAATGGCGAAACGGTTGCCGATGTTGCCCCCGAGCACTGCGTTCACCGCCGGCGGAATTTGCAACAGCTCTGTCGGCGTCAGGAACACCTCGATGAATTCTTTACCTGAATACCACGAGTCGACGAAGCGCAGATAGACATCCATGGCGCGATTTACCGAGCGCTCGTAGCGCGCAAACAAACGTCGGCGCCGTTTCGGACGATCGAGCACTTCGTTCAGAACGTCCGCAGCCTTTTCCCCGGCGAAGACAGCGAGAAAAACTCCGCTGCTGAAAACCGGATCGATAAAACCGGCGGCATCGCCCGCCAGTAGCCAGCGATCGCCGACCAGCCGCTCATTCCGGTAGGAATAATCAGCCGCCGTGTAAACTTCCGAGACGCGCCGGCCATGACCGATACGATCGCGCACCAGCGGCTGCTGTGAGAGCGCGTGCTCGAAAAACTCTTCCGGCGCGAGCCCGGACTTCTTGAATTCCTCCTTGTCCAGCACGATGCCAATACTAGTGCGATCATCCTTGAGCGGAATGATCCAGAACCAGCTTTGCAGCGTGCGCACCATGCGCGTGAGCGTTCCGTCGATGCCGCTCTCGCGCTCAACGCCTTCGAAATGCGCGAAGAGCGAAAGCTTCTTCAAGTGTTCGTAGCTTTTTTTCAGGCCGAACTTCGTCCCGATCACGGAATTGCGTCCACTGGCATCGATGACAAACTTCGCCTCCAGCTCGCGTCCGTTGACTTGCAATCTGGAATCTTCATCGCTGAACGCGATTTCATCGACGGAACTCTCTTCATGGACCTCGGCGCCGTTTTCGCGCGCGTGATCGAGCAGCATTTTGTCGAACTCGGCGCGCGTGACCTGATAAGAACGATCGGTTTGCGCGCCAAAGCCATCCTTGAAATAAAACTTCGCCGCTTTCTCGCCGCCCGCTTCCGCGATTTCGCCGCCATATTTTTCGACGAAGCCAGCGCGCAATTTTTCTTCCAGACCGAGGCGAGCGAAAGTGGCCATGCTGAAAGGCAAAAGCGACTCGCCAATATGGAAACGCGGAAACTTGTCGCGCTCGAGCACGATCACCTTGCGGCCAGCTTTGGCCAGCAGCGTTGCCGCCGTGCTTCCAGCGGGTCCGCCACCGATGATCGCCACATCATACTTTTCCACGGCGCAGAAGGTAGCCAGCTTCGCGGCCAAGCAAAACGCCGATCGATGGCGAAAAGCTGGCGTTGCCGTCGCATGGAAAACTCCTTGTCTCCGCCGTTGCCGGCCGCTAACCAGTGACGGCTTTGATGAAACGATTCCTTATTCTGGCAGCGATCGTTGCCTTTTTGCCTGCGGCTCTGCGCGCCGGCGACAGTTTTCAAAATGATTTAACGGCCGTGCCGCGCAAAGGTTGGTTTGATGGCGGCAACATCGAGCTCGAACTCATGAGTGGCGTTGTCGGTGCGCCCATCGTCGGCGATCACACCAGCTACCACTACACCGACACGGAGCTGCGGCTCGGTTGGATGCTTTATTCTCCGCATTGGTCTGGATTTTTGCGCGGCAATCTCGAGCTGCTGGCAAACATCGGCGGCGGCGGCGTTTTTGAAGGACCGGGAAGTGCCTTTGGATCAGTCGGCGGGATGTTGCGCTATAATTTCGTGCAGCCTTCGGCGCGGGTAGTTCCATATTTCCAGGGCGGCGCGGGCGCTTTCATTTCCAATATCTCTGACAACCGAAGGCAGGAGGATGTCGGCGGAACTATCGAGGCGGATCTCAGGGCGGGTGTCGGCACGAAGTTTTTCATCTGTCACGGCTGGTCTCTCGATGCCGAGATTTTTTTCGAACATGTCTCCAATGCCGACACGCAAACGCGTAATGTCGGCATCAACGCGCTCGGCGGGTTGGTGGGTATTTCGCGATCGTTCTGAGTAACATAGGTCCCAGACCTGTGTCCCGCCCCACGCGACGAGCAGGCCAGTGCACGGCCACGGTTGTCACCGCACCTAAAGCACGCTAACCAATTCCTGCCATGAAGTTGGTCGATCGTTTCGTCAGCCGCGAGCTGATCACTAATCTGCTTTTCGCTATTTTCGTGCTCAGCCTCGTGCTCGTCATCGGGAACATTTTTCGCAAGCTCCTGCCTTTGCTCGTGAATCACGATGTGCCGGTGGAATATCTTATCAGCTTCATTGCTTACGTACTGCCCTTCTCGCTCATCTTTACCATTCCGTGGGGATTGCTCACTGCCATTCTCCTCGTCTTCGGCCGGCTCTCTGCCGACAATGAGCTCGTCGCGCTTCGCGCCAACGGCATGAGCGTCCCGCGCGTCTGCGTCACCCTGGCGTTGCTCGCGATGGTCTGCACCGGGATCTCGCTCTGGCTCAACGTGCAGGTCGCGCCGGCAGCGCAGGAAAAATTGCGTTCCAGTCTTTTTGATCTCGCCACGCGCAATCCCATGGCTCTTTTCGGCAGCGATCAGGTCATCGACGAGTTTCCCGGGCGTAAAATCTACGTCGGCAAAAAAGAAGGGAACAAGCTGGAGAACATCACCGTCTTCGAATTGAATGACAAAGCGCTACCCATGCGCGTGACCTACGCGCGCACGGGCATGCTCGAGGCCGATCTGCCAAACAAACGCATTCTCATGCATCTTTACGAGGCGCGTTACCAGCAGCGCGACGAAAAGGATCCGCTCGATCTGCGCAAGATTCGCGATGGCATCAATATGGCCGAAGGCACGCTCCCGATCAGTCTCGACGAACTTTATGAGAAGCAGAAAAAGCGGCCAAACCGTTCCGCCTTGTCCATTGCGCAGCTGGTCGATCAGCTAAAAAGCGGCGATAAACGAGAACGCAGCGCCAGCCGCACGGAATTGAACAAACGCTTTTCCTTTCCGTTCTCGTGCGTGGCTTTTGCGCTTGTCGGTGTGCCGCTCGGCGTAACCGCGCACCGCCGAGAAACGACCATTGGTTTTCTCCTTAGCCTCGTCATCGCCATTTCTTATTTTCTCTTTGTCATCATCGCGGACACGCTGCGCAACAACCCCAAGGTGCACCCGGAGTATCTGGTCTGGTTTCCGAACGCGCTCTTCATCGCGCTCGGGGCCTATCTCTTCTATCGGCTGAGCAAACGCTAACCGCCGGCGAAACCCATGCGCATTCTCTCCGGCATCCAGCCCAGCGGCGTTCTGCACATCGGCAATTATTTTGGGATGATGCGGCCAGCCATCGCGTTGCAGGATGAAGGTGAAGCACTTTATTTCATTGCCAACTACCATGCTCTGACGAGTCTTCGTGATCCCAAAGCGCTCCGCGAAAACAGCCGGCGCGTCGCGCTCGATTTTCTGGCCTGCGGTCTGGATCCGGAAAAAGCGTTGCTCTTTTTGCAAAGTGATGTGCCGCAGGTGACGGAACTGGCGTGGATTCTTTCGACGGTCGCGCCGGTGTCACGGCTCGAGCTGGCCCATTCTTATAAAGACAAGATCGCGCGCGGCGCGGCGGCTTCCGCCGGATTGTTCACTTATCCGGTGCTGATGGCGGCCGACATTTTGATCTACGACAGCGACGTGGTGCCGGTGGGAAAAGATCAAAAACAGCATATCGAAATCACGCGTGATCTGGCCACACGGATCAACGAAACCTTTGGGTCCGGGCCGGGCGGGGAAATTCTAAAATTGCCGGAAGCGCGCATTCATGCGCGCACGGAGGTGGTGCCAGGAATCGATGGCCAAAAAATGAGCAAGAGCTACGGCAATACGATCGACATCTTCGGCGAGGAAAAAGAAACGCGAAAACGCGTCATGAGCATCGTGACAGATTCGGTGGCCGTCGAGGAGCCAAAGGATCCCGACAAATCAACGATCACTTATCTTTACTCGTTATTCGCTTCGTCGACGGAAGCGGAAGAGATGCGGGCGAGATTCCGCGCCGGCGGAGTCGGCTACGGCGAGTTCAAGATAGAGCTCTTCGAAAAACTGTGGGAGTTCTTTGCCCCGATGCGGAAGCGGCGAGAGGAGATTTTCGCGGATCAATCCTACATTGATCACGTTCTCGCGCGCGGCGCCAAACGCGCCAACGAGATCGCGCACGAAGTGATGAAGCGCATCAGAAGCGCAGTCGGCTTTTAGCTCGCTTAGATGATACGTGTGCCACCGTATCGCTGAAATGAAAGCAAGCGTGAATAATGACGAAAGAATCGTCAAAGCCGTCGGAAGGCGAAGACCTGCCGATGCTTTCGCCGCAGCCATGAAGCTGCAGAAAACCGTTAACGGGTTACAGAGCGAGCTTAGCGGAATTCCACGAGGTTCTTCGTTTCAAGACGCACGAAGAAGCAGATGCATGGCTGTTGAAATGGACGAGCCGCCGCCGCCCGAAGAAGAACTGACAACGCGCCAGCCGAAGAGCCAGATCTGGTTGCGCTTGCCGCGTCTAAACGAACTCGGCGCCCGTTATATCGTAATCGGCGGTTTTGCGATTATCGTCGCGGGTTTCGCCAGAACCACCGGCGATGTCGATTTGTTAATCGACACTTCGCTGGAAAACGAGGCACTGGTCTATAAGGCACTCGAAGTGTTGCCGGATAAAGCAGTGCTGGAACTGAAGCCGGGCGAAGTTTCTCATTATGGTGTCGTTCGCGTGGGCGATGAAATCATGGTCGATCTAATGGAAGCAGTCTGTGGCATCGAATACGAGGAGGCGGCAAAGGAAACCGTAATTCGGATAGTGCACGGAGTTTCGATTCCCTTCGCATCACCGCGGTTGTTGTGGCGAACGAAGAAGCCGACGCGACGAGCGAAAGACGCGGATGATCTTCTGTTTCTGCGGAGTTATTTTCGCGAACGTGGCGAGAAGCCGCCGGAAGTCTGAGCGAAAAATTACCTTGTCGCTTCCGCGCCATTCTTAAGCTCCGCGAAAATCAGACGGCCACCCGCAGTTTGCAATGTACTTGAGACGACAATCTTCGCGGTGTTGCCGATGAGCGATCGTGCGTGATTGACTACGATCATGGTTCCATCGGGCAGGTAGCCCACCGCCTGGTGCGCCTCGCGTCCCTCTTTTACCAGTGGCAATTCAATCTCGTCCCCCGAAGTGACCGCGGGCCGGAGTGCTTTCGCCAGCTCGTTCAAATTTAATGTTGCCACTTGCTGCAATCGCGCCACCTGCGTCAACGCGCTGTCGTTGGTAAGAAGGCGCGCACCCAGCAGTCTGGCCGTGCGGACGAGGCGTTCGTCCACCGATCCCTCACCTGATTCGCTTTCGTGAATAGAGAGATCGATCTCGCGAGAGTGCTGCAGCTCATTTAAGACTTCCAAACCACGGCGCCCGCGCTCGCGCTTGGTCGGCTCGCGCGAATCAGCCAGCGACTGCAGCTCTCCCAGAACATAGCGCGGCACAATGAGCGCACGGCTGATGAAGCCGGACGCGCAAAGCTCGGCGATGCGACCATCAATGATAATGCTGGTGTCGACGATGAGCGGCTCGTGCTGGGTTGCCTCGCGCGCGAACCGCACGTAGGGAATAATGAGGGAGAACTCATCGCGATTGCTGCGCATGGCCAGCATCATGCCGAGATAACCGAAAACGGAAAAAACGATGAGACGCACCGCCCATTGCACGGTGTCGGGCTGAAAGCGCAACACATCCGAGGCGCTTAACAGATTGGCAAAAATCAACCCGAGGAGCAGGCCGAGGGTGGCCGAGGAAAATGCGCGCAGCGAAATCCCTTTGAGCAGACGATCGGCCAGCACCACCACCAGTCCGGCGACAATGCCGATGAGCAACCCCGGAACGGTCTGTCCTTGCGCCGCCGAGGAAATAAGCGCCCCAATCGCCGCGCAGAATGTGACGAAAAGAACGCGCAGTAGATTAACGGTTAAAAGCGGTGTCATCGGCGGCGAGGAGGTGGAGGCGACGGTTGGGTTTTAGCGGCACTGTCGCGATAGAAGAGCACGCCGTGCGCCCGCAGGTTGCCAATGAGAGCGCGTAAATCTCCGGCAAGAGTGGAATCGTTGACCAGCGTCCCGAGCAAACCCTTGCCATTGGTAGCCTCGCGCACCAGTTGTGTGGCCGAGGAAAATGTCTTGCGCGCTTCGGCGATTGTTCCCTGCAAATCATCCGCATCTTTTTTTGCCGATGCCATCGTATCGTCTGCCTTTGCGATCACGCCATCGAGCTTCTTCGATGATTCGGCCAGCGCACTCGTCGTTTCGTTCAAGTGATCGATGCTGGTGCGTAGACTTTTCAGCGTCTCCGGCGAGAGCGCTTCGCTATTCAGCCGCGTGAAAGTGCCGTTGATATTTTGCACAGTATTGCGCAAATCTCCGATGAGCAGATTGCCTTCGCGCGTCAAATCATCGATGCCAGTCTCTCTCGCGCCGTCGAGCGTGGCATTGTTCGACAGATATTCTTTCGCCGGGCCGGGCGGCATGATGACGTTAACGAAACGATCCCCGAGCAATCCGGAGCTGCCGACGGTGATCTTGCTCTGTTTCGGGATTTTGACGTAATCGTAAATGCGCAGGGGCACAGCGACGCCTTCGCCTTCGCGCATCAGACGCGGCGGGCCGGCAACCTTACCAATCTTCGCGCCGCTGAACAAAACGTCCGACCCCTTCAGTAAGCCGCTGGCGTCCTTGAAGCGAACCGTCAGATCGTAATAAGTTTTGAAACCTTCTCCGAGCCGGCCGAACTCGACGACAAAACCGGCAATCATCGCGAGACCGATGGCGACGAAGATGCCGACTTTGAATTCCAAAGCGCTGTCGCGATTCATCGAGGTTTACACGTGATGTCGATTTCGCGGTGATGAAAGTCAAGGATCGTGCTTTCGACCGCGTCTAACTCGATCGTCCCAGCAAAAAATCCTGGATGATCGGATCATCACACTTCTCCAGCTGCGCCGGGGTGCCGTAGAAGTAAATTCGGCCTTCGTGCAGGTAGGCAATGTGATCGCCCACCTGCGTTGCGCTTTTCATGTCGTGGGTGACTACCACGCTCGTCATGCCGAAACGCTCTTGCAGGCGGCGGATCAAACGGTTGATGGAATCGGAAACGACCGGATCGAGTCCTGAAGTCGGTTCATCATAAAGCACGCACGACGGTTGGCGGATGATGGCGCGCGCCAGGCCTACCCGTTTGCGCATGCCGCCGCTCAAGCTCTCGGGCATCTTCGTGTTCTCACCTTCGAGCTCGACCACATCGAGCACTTCGTTAACGCGTGCACGTACCGTTTTCATGTCCCGCATTCCCGCTTCGCGCAGCGGAAACGCGATGTTGTCTTCCACCGTCATCGAATCAAAAAGCGCGCCACTCTGGAAGAGAATGCCGACTTTCTCGCGAATTCGACCGAGCTGCCGCTCGCTCATACCCGTAATGTTTTTGCCCGCGACCCAAATCTCACCCGCATCCGGCTGCATCAAGCCGATCAGATTCTTCAGCAGAACCGATTTTCCTCCACCACTTCGTCCGATGATGACGAGCGTCTCGCCCGCCGCGACATCGAGATCGACGGCGCGCAAGATTTCCTGCCCATCAATAGCTTTGCGCAACCCGCGCACCGCGATCATGGAGGAGTTGGGAGTTCTTGGTTGAGAGTTGAGAGCCGACTCCCCTGGCGCATCGATCATTCGAAGACCGACTCTCAACTCTCAACGACCAACTCTCAACTTCCGGCCATTACTGGTATCCCGCCGGGTAAACAATGTTCAGCGCCATTGTGAGAAAGAAATTGGCAATCAGCACGGCCAGTGAAGAAACCACCACCGCTTCCGTCGTGGCCCGGCCAACGCCCACGGCGCCTTCGCGCGTGGTCAGTCCTTTGTGACAAGAGATAAAAACGATCAGAATTCCGAAGACGAATGCTTTGGAAAGTCCCATGTAAAGATCGCGCAGCAAAGTCCAGCGCACCATGTTGGCGACATAATAGGTTCCGTTGATATCAAGCAAGGTGATGGCAGCGAAATATCCCGCGACGATCCCGAACCCGATGCATTCGGCCGTAAGCAGCGGCATCGAGATCATCATGGCGAGCGCTCTGGGCACGACGAGATAATCGGTCGGGTAGACCGCCAGCGCGCGGAGGGCATCAATCTGCTCGGTCACTTTCATGGTGCCGATTTCGGCCGACATAGCTGCGCCGACGCGGCCCGCTACCATGAGCGCGGTCAGCACCGGGCCGAGCTCGCGGCAAATCGCGACCGAAACGACTGCACCGACAGCGGAACCCATTCCGATTTTGTTGAACTGGAAATAGGTCTGCGTGGCAAAAACGGCGCCGGTGAATCCGCCGGTGACAACCACGACCAATTGCGAGAGCAGCCCGATTTCCACAACCTGTCCCAGAAACAGCCGCCAGCGTAGCCGATGAGTAAAGATCGAGCGCACCGTGTCGGCGGCAAGCATGACCACTTCGCCCAGGCCATGCGCAAATGCGACAGCGGGAGCGCCCAGCCAAATGAAAAATCGCCGCGTCATCAGCGAAGCCTATCTCAGCCGATTGTGATCAGGAGGCGAGTAGTTCCGTCTTGTTTTTGTCGCGCAGTTCGTCCGGCACGGCACCGATGAAACGCGCCTCGAGGCCGATCTTGCGGAAGATGGCGCGCAATTCGCGCAGAGTGACCCTCGCTTCTTCCAACTCGAAATAAACCAGGTCGTGATTGCGATCGACCTTGTAGCGCAAGCCGGGAATGGCTTCGAGCTGCCGGTCGAGCTCGAGGATGGTGTCGAGGTTGCGCAACCCGGCCGCGTAAACTTCCAGCTCGATCATTGCGGGAGTTTACGAAATGACGATGATTTGCGCAATGGCGGCGAGGTCGTTAGGTGAAAGATTGGACGGCGTAATTTGCGAAGTTGGGCCCAAGCAGAAAAGCGCATTGCTTTGCGCGACGTGCTGACTAAGAGATTCAAGCGATGAAACACGCTCTTCCGTGGCTCAGCCTGCTTCTCTTGCTGGCCGCCTGCGAGACTGTGCCGCAAGGCATTCAGCAGGCGAAGATCGAGATGGCGCAGCGTTACGCAGCGGAAACGCCGGGCGATTATTTCATCGGCCGCCGCTATTACAAACCGGATTTCAAATTCTGGGGCTACGTGCGAAAGCCGGGACAGCCGTGGAGTGAAGCGCAGCTCGTCATGTTGAATGAAAAACAAAAGCTCGCGCCGGACCGCGAGCGGCTCGATTTCGGCAGCGACAATAATTACGAATACAAGCTTTACGGCAGCTTTACCGGCGAAAAGGTTTACGAGCCAGCCAGCAATGGCATCTACCCGGAGTTTATCCTGAAAAACTATGAGCTCGTTTCCACGAATCCGGTCCCGATATTTGCCAGTCAGTACTCCGGTCGAGCGCAGGCCGAGACTTCGCGCTACGTGATTGAAAAGCCGCAGCTCTGACGCGAAGAAAAGAGACGCGCTGGCGGGCGAATTCCTGAGGTATCTCGAAACCGAGCGCAACGCCTCCAGCCACACCCTGCGGGCCTACGCCAGCGCCTTGGGAAAATTCCGCGAGCAGGTCGGCGGGAAGGGATGGAAGAAATACACCGCAGAGGATTTCCGCCAGTATCTTTACCATCTATCGAAAACGAACGCCGCGCGCACTTACATGCGGCTGCAATTCTCGGCACTGCGGGCGTTTTACAAATGGTTGCGCGCGAGAAAAAAGTATCCGCGCAATCCGGCCGCGGAAGTGCGGTTGCCCAAGGTGAACAAGAGATTGCCGATTGTGCTCACGAAAACGCAAATCGAGGAGTTGTTACAAGCTCCATTGCAGGTTGCAAAACTTCGGGCCGCGCCGGAGTGGATGCCCCTACGCGATGCCGCCGTGCTCGAGCTTTTTTACAGCAGCGGTTTGCGTTTAAGCGAACTCACGGCCCTCGACGTGGCCGACGTGGATCTTTACACCGAGTCGCTCCGCGTCCTCGGTAAAGGAAAAAAAGAACGGGTCTGCCCGGTCGGCCTCCCCGCGCTCGAGGCGGTGCAGCGATATCGCGCAGCGGCCAGCGTTCACACCGGACCACTTTTCATCAACAAATCGCGACGACGAATCTCCGCGCGCTCGATCTGGCTGATCGTGCGCCGCTACCTTCGTCACACCACCATCCCGATCACGATCAGTCCGCATAAGTTGCGGCACAGTTTCGCCACCCACCTGCTCGATCGCGGTGCAGATTTACGCAGTGTGCAGGCGTTGCTTGGCCATGCCAGTCTATCGACCACGCAAATCTACACCCACGTCACGGTCGAGCGTTTGAAGAAAGCATACACGGAAGCTCATCCGCGCGCGTAAGAGGGGCCACTTGCAGCCCTGCCTACACGCCCGTACTTTCTATCCCGATGCAAACCGCGCTTGACCCATCCCTCACCATGGGAGAGTTGCTCCGGCAATTTCCCGGCGCGCAACGGGCGATATTCCGCAAGTATCACATTGGGGGTTGCAGCAGTTGCGGGTTTGCCATAGACGAAACGATCGCCGGTGTTTGCGCGCGGAACGGCAATCTTCCGGTGGAGGAAGTTATCCACGAAATTGAAACGGCGGACGCGGCGGATCGCGCCATGCAAATCGCACCGCGCGACGTGGCGGAGAAGATTACCAGCGGCGAGCGCGTGAACCTACTCGACGTCCGGACGCGTGAAGAATTCGAAGCGGTAAAGATCGACGGCGCCACGTTTTTCACTCAGGAATCAATGCAGAACGTTATGAGCGAATGGCCGCGGCAGAATTTGGTTGTTGTTTACGACCATACCGGCGAACGCGCTCTTGACGCCGCGGCGTACTTTGAGGGACACGGATTCGAGAATGTGAAGGTGCTGCGCGGGGGGATCGATGCCTGGAGTGTCGAGGTTGATCCGAAAGTGCCGCGATACGATCTGGAACGAACATGAACGATCTTGAGTCGAAAATCGCCGATGCCATTGATCACCCGCAAAACCTCGGCGAGATGAGTGATGCCGACGCCGTCGGTACCGTGGGCAGCGCTGATTGTGGCGACATGTTACGGATGTGGATCAAGTTTAAAGACGAAGGCGGAAGAAAAGTGATCGATCGCGCCACATTTCAATCGTTTGGCTGCCAGACGGCCATCGCGGTCGCGAGTGTGGCGACTGAATTATTGAAAGGGAAAACGGCGGAGGAAGCAAAAACGATGAGCGGCGAAGAATTAGCCGCTCCGCTGGGTGCGCTTCCGCCGGTGAAGATTCATTGCGCGCAACTGGTCGAAGGAGCGCTGCGTAATGCTTTGGGGATGGAATCTGAGACCGTCAGCGATGAGTCGCACGCTGCGCCTACTTTAGCGGAGCAATTGCAGCGAACGGGAAACACTCCGGTCAGGATTGTGATGCGCGAGTAGTTAGGACTAGAATCACAAATGCACGAGAACACGGAATTCAGCACCAGTCGCGATGTCGAGGCTATCGCCATCCCGAGTGGAACCAAGTTTACTATTCCCGCGGGAACAGCAGGTGTAATTACACAATCACTTGGTGGCAGTTACACGGTCGCGACTTACCACGGCCTCGCCCGTGTGGCGGAGAAGGACGGCGACGCGCTGGGTTTAGAAAAAGGGGAGCCGGTCGCGCCGCAAGCTGCCAATGGCGCGCCGAACGGCGAGGTTTCCGAAGAAGATGTCTGGAATCAGTTGAAGCAATGCTTTGACCCGGAGATTCCAGTAAATATTGTCGACCTGGGACTGGTGTATGATTGCCAACTAACAAAAAAAGATGACGGCGGCACGCGCGTGGACGTGAAGATGACCCTGACCGCGCCGGGATGCGGAATGGGTCCCGCCATCGCGCATGATGCCCAGAGCAAAATTCTCTCAATTGACGGCGTCGATGAAGCCGACGTCCAACTCGTTTGGGATCCGCCGTGGAACCAGCACATGATCAGCGAGGCGGGCAGGATGAAACTGGGAATGATTTGACGAGAGGTGGTTTAATCTACTCTCGTCCAATCGCGGGCTGATCGCGCTTGTTCGAACACTTCGAGCATTTGCTCTTCAGAGGGAGGTTGCAGCACGTTTCGCGCGGCGAAGTCTTGAGCTTGCGGATAATCGGTGGAACGAATGCGTTCGCTGGCACTGACAAAGTCGTAAGCAGTGCATCGAAGCTCAATCATATCGTCGAGTAATAGCCAGTAAGCGCCCGGTTTGCCGAAGGGCATGCCGACACTCCCGGCATTCACTATGCGAGTTGTTCCAATCATTCGGTCGAATTGCATGTGAGTGTGACCGCAAACGACTAGATCGGCGTCGACGCCATCGAAGATCGGCCGCAGGCGCTCTTCCAGCGTTAAACGAGTGAATACCTCGTTATCGTCACGCGGAGTAGCATGACAAAACAGAACCTGGCCGAGACGGTGTCTCTCCAACCGCAGGGTTAGGGGCCAGGCAGTTAACAATTTCTGATGGGAGGATTGCAGTTGTTGTGCGTTCCAGCGGATGACTTCGCGAAATGGCGGCGGCACGCCCGGATGCTGGCCTGACATTTCCGCGAGCACCGCGCTCTCGCCGTTGCCGCGAATGAACTCCACGGGAATTTCAAGGCTCAAGAGACATGCGATAGTCTCTCGCGGCATCGGACCCGGCACGACATCGCCACCTACGACAATGTGTTCTACATTGGCCGCGAGAACCTCGTGCAGGACAGCTTCGAGCGCGGGCAAGTTGCCGTGGATATCGTAAAGAGCGGCGAAGCGCATGCGAGGATTCACTATCGCACCGATGCGCTCTGTCGATAGGGAAACCCAAGCTCATAGAGCGATAGCTCATCGCGGAGCGCGTGAACGAGCCCCTGATCGTATCGCTGTTCCGCCAACTGCGTCGCGCGTTGCGCTGTCGCGATCGCGTCGCTGAAGCGCCCTTCCTCGGCGTAAGCTGCGGCGAGGCTATGAAGAAGAACAGGGTCCGCGTCGCCCCCGATTTCGCTGGCGCGTTGCGCTAGCTCGACTGCTCTCCGGCCGTCACGCAGGGTATCATCGGACGCGGTCGCGAGCAGCCAGGCAAAGCTGTTGAGGGCTGATGTGTTATTGGGATCGAGAGCGAGTGTACGAGTAAACTCCGCAGCCGCTTCGCGCGCTTTGCCTGTTTTCATCAAGGCATTTCCGAGCGCGCTGTGCACGACCGCATTGTTCGGCTGGAGCAGCGCGCTTTCGCGCAACTGTGCAGTGGCTTCTTCAGCACGACCCGCTCGCAGCAGAAGCGACGCGAGATTGAGACTCGCATCAAGGTAATCAGGTCTCAAACTTAGGGCGCTCCGAAACTCCTCTTTGGCTTCGTTGGTCCGGCCCAGTTGTCGCAACGCCGCTCCGTAGTTGTTGTGGGAATCAGCGTCGTCCGGCTTGAGCTCGATGGCGCGACGATAGTGGGTTAGCGCTTCAGCCATTTCTCCTTTTTCGATGAGCGCTCCCCCAAGATTGTAATGGGCTTCGACGTAGTCGGGGTGAGATTCAATCGCACGGCGATAATGAGCGATCGCACCTGCAAGGTCGCCTCGGTTTCGCAGAGCCAGCCCGAGATTATAATCCGCCATCCAGCAACGTGGATTCTCCGCCAAGGTGGCTTGGTAGAGCGTGACAAGGTCGCGGTAGTTGTTTGTTTGATGAAAACTAAGCGTGCCAAGTATCGCTAAACAAGCTGTTGCGCCAAGTAATCTGATAAACCGTGGTGCGCCGAAATGCTCCGAGGTGCGAGAGAGCGCAGCGCCAAGAAGGCTGAGGGGGCCCATGCTGGCTAGATACTGGAAGTGATCGCTCACAAATGAATAGCGGAAGAAATAAACATCGAAAAAATCAAGTACGGGAAAAAGTGTGATGACGAAGTAGCTCATCGCGAAGACAACGGCGTGAAGCCTTCGTCTTTTGCTGTAAAGAACAGTCGCGCCAACTATCAGCGCGGCGATCGGCAGGTAGTTCAACCAGACGGATGGATCGATATTCCAGCGTGGGTATATGAAGATGAGCGGGTGCGGCCATACTAACTTGAGGAGATAGAACCAAACCGCATCGGCTGAGATGAGCAGTCGCTGGAGTGGGGTTTGGACCCATTCTGCGCCGGTCGCGCCGGCATGGTATTTTTGCTCCCACACCGTCCAAACGCTTGCAGCCACAGAGACGAGAAGGAACGGCGCCAGGGTAACGAAGTTGCGCCGTTCGAGTCTTCCATGTTTCCACCAGAGACAGAGGCCAAGGACAAGTGGGAGCATGACCGTGGATGGTTTGCTCGTGATGGCGGCGATGAAGCTAAGGAGGGCGCAGTAGTAAAGCGACGTGGGACGCTTCGAACGTCGCGACTGTAATAAGAGCGACGCAGCCAGCATGTAGAAAAAAGCTGACTGCGTGTTCTTCATTTCAGTGATCCATGCCACCGATTGCACCATGACTGGATGCAGAGCCCACAGCGCGGCTCCCACCCATGCGCCGCGCACGCGCAACTGCTCGAGCACACGCCAGAGCAACAAGGCGGATGCAATGTGCCAGGCGACGTTGAGCGCGTGGTAGGGCCATGGCGTGAGACCAAAAAGCTTGTGCAGGAAAGAAAACGTGGTGAGCACAAGCGGGTAATAAACCGCGCTCGCGCTTGTCCAGATGTCCGCGAAACCGAGCGGACCCACGATCACCGGGTTATTGGTCAGATGCTGCTCGTCATCCCAGATGAAACCGGCGTGATAGACGCGCGCGTAAGCGGCCGTGATTAGCGCGATGAGCAGCAGCCCGCCGCTCCACCGCCCAACGCGCGCGTTTCTTTTCACTGCACCGCAGTAGCGTTCCCGTTACGCTTCTGTCAACGCGATGTTCGGTGTTTGCCTGCGTCCAGGAATCACCGCCGGGGCCATAATGCTGGCCGACATTGCCAATATCGTGCGCGATGCAGGGTTCGAACCTGCGACTTCTTGCGTGTGAAGCAAGCGCTCTACCACTGAGCTAATCGCGCGAAGCGAACGAAAAAGTTAGCATGGAATTGCCGTCGCGCTGCAAGATCAGAGGTCACAGGTCAGCGGCCACTCGGCGGAGATCGTTGAGGAGGGTTTCCATGTCGCGAAGTGTTGTGCGGTAATTCATAACGCAACCACGCAGCGCGAATCGACCATGCACATTCGCGTTTGAGAGATAAGAACTCCCATCGCGTTGCAACGCCAGGAGCAAGCGTTCGTTCAGACGATCAAGGTGGTCTTCGTCTTGCGCGGAATACGAACTGTTCGGCCGCTTAGGTGGTCGATATCGAAAACAGAAGATCGATAACTCGACCGGCGCCAGCATCTCGAAGTCGCCGCTCGCGCGAACGAGCTTTTCCAGATGCCGGGCACAGGCGAGATCCTTCTCAATCATCGCAGCGAGCACTCGAGTGCCAACGCCTTTGAGCAACATCCATACTTTGAGGGCGCGGAAACGGCGTGAAAGTTCCGGGCCGAAATCCCAAAAGGCGAAAGCTTCTTCGTCCTGCAGGTCGAAGACTTTAGTGTATTCAGCCGTGTGTGCGAAGGCGGCCCGGGCCGTCTCGGCATCGCGATAGAAGACACAGCCGCAATCGACCGGGAGATATAGCCATTTATGCGGATCGAGCGCGACCGAATCTGCTGCCGCAATCCCATTAAAAAGAGGTCGCGCCGTTTCGGCGAGCGCGACGAATCCGCCATAACTGGCATCGACGTGCATCCAAAGATTAAAGCGACGCGCGATCTCGTGAACTTCGAAAAGCGGATCGATTGCGCCGGTGGCGACGGTGCCGGCGTTAGCAACAACGCAAAACGGAATCTGTCCGGCGTGACGATCGGAGCTGATCTTTGCCACGAGATCGTCGACGCGAATCTTAAAGTGCGAGTCGACCGCGACCATGCGCACATTGTCCGCGCCGATGCCGAGTAACGTCGCGGCTTTGGCGATGGAGTGATGAGTTTCTTCGGAAGCGTAAATGCGCAGCGCTTTTTGAGTAGCGGTAACTGGAAGTTTTGCCGTGCGCGCGGCGGCGAGCGCAGCCAGATTTGCCATCGAGCCGCCGCTGACGAACAAGCCAGCGGCATCCGCTTTCAAACCGAGGATTTGTTTGATCCAATCCAGAGTCAACCGCTCGAGCTCGACGGCGGCGGGAGCGGAGCGCCAGGCAGTGAGGTTGGCGTTGAGCGTGGAAGCGAGCAGGTCGGCGAAGGCGCCGACGGCGGTGCCGGGCGATTGGACGTAGCCAAACATGCGCGGGTGCGCGTTGTGCCTGCTGAAGGGAATGATGGCTTCCCTGAATGTCTTGAGCAGCTCCGCGAAGTCAGCACCTTCGACTGGCAATGCGCTATCTAGTTTTTCTCGGATTTGCTCCGAGGAAACCGGCCAGTAGATGGCGCGCTGCGGTATCGACTCGAGATACTCGGCCATCCACTCGATCGCGAGGTTTCCGCAGTGCCGAATCTCCTGCGGCGACGGATCTAACGAGATCGATGTGCTATCGTTCATGCGGATAATGACGGCGATTTATGGCAGGCTCTGTTTCCGGGGCGGAAAATTCGAAATTGGACGAAGTCGCGCCGTGAAGCGACAACTTGTTTCAGGTTATGAGTGACACGGATCGGCGCAGCGTCACTGCGGACATGGAAAGCGGCTGGCGGAGAAAAGCGGCGCAGGTTTCGCTCGCAGAAGTGCATCGCAGCGTAGTCGTGCCGGCGAGTGCTTCATTCTGGCGAAAGCTGCTCGCTTTTTCCGGTCCCGGTTTTCTCGTCGCTGTCGGTTACATGGATCCGGGCAACTGGGCCACCCATCTGGCGGGCGGCGCCCGATTTGGTTGCTCGCTTCTGGCCGTCATCGTGATTTCCAACTTTGATGGCGATTCTTGCATTTGTGCATCAAGCTCGCTGTCGCCACCGATGGCGTAAGTGAGCGCATATTTGTGCCGGGGCGAGTCTGCCGCACCAGCCGTGCGCGGGGGTCGAATGGTGCTGTCTGCACTGAAGAGCTGCTGAGGCCGAGCACGAAGACGAGTGGTGTTCCTTCAAGCTACGAGGCCGCCCCGGCCAGGCGCGCCAGGAGCGCAGGGCGACGGCGGAGTTGCGTCGTGAGCGCCTCGATTGCGCGCAGTGTCGGAGGGCTGATATGGTGCTCCATGCCCTCGACGTCGTGGTAAACAATGCGCTCATCCAACCCGAGCAGATTAAGGAAGTCAGTCAGAAGCTGGTGCCGGCGGGTGATATTACGCGCCAGAGTTTCGCCAGCCGTGGTCAGGACCAGTCCGCGGTATTTTTCGTATTTGAGGAGTCCGTCGGAATCGAGCCGCTGCACCATGTTGGTGACGCTGGCCTGCGAAATTTTCAGGCTGGTCGCGATATCGACGACGCGGGCGTAGCCCTTTGAATTGATGAGCTCGAGGATACGCTCGAGATAATCCTCCATCGCGGCGGAGCTGCGGCGATTGGCTTGGGCAGCGGCCATAACAACGAGATGCTAAGAGCATTCCGCGATAGATTAAAGTAAAAATATTTGCCGATTGACATAAATTTAGTCTTAAGCAATTAACTTAGACGTGGCTAATCCCGGGGGCAGCAAAGTCGTTCATACCACCGCAGGCTGGCGGGGCGTCCCGCCATTGCGCAGCCTTTCGGAAGTCCATCGCAGCCTCGTTGTCCCCCAATCGGCCAGTTTTTTTCGCAAGCTACTCGCTTTTGCCGGGCCCGGCTTTCTGGTCGCGGTCGGTTATATGGATCCGGGAAACTGGGCCACCGACCTGGCCGGCGGCTCGAAATACAACTACTCACTCCTGAGCGTCATCATGATCTCGAATCTGATGGCGATCTTGCTCCAGGCGCTTTCATTGAAATTAGGGATCGCCACGGGCCGGGATCTGGCGCAGGCCTGTCGCGATCATTACAGCCGGCGTGTTTCCTTCATGCTCTGGTTGATCTGCGAATTGGCGATCGCCGCGTGTGACCTGGCGGAAATCATCGGCTCGGCGATCGCATTCAACCTGCTCTTTGGAATTCCGTTGCTGGTCGGTGTCTGCATTACCGGGCTCGATGTGCTCATCGTTCTGTTTCTACAAAACAAAGGCTTCCGCTACATCGAGGCGTTGGTCATCACGCTCATCGCCGTGGTCGGCGGCTGCTTCACTTGGGAAATCATCGCCTCCCATCCGAACCTGCTCGGAATTGCAGGTGGGTTCATTCCCTCGCCGAAAATCGTCTCCGACGCCGGGATGCTCTACATCGCAATTGGCATTCTGGGCGCGACGGTAATGCCGCATAACCTATATCTCCATTCCTCGATCGTGCAGACGCGTCGCTACGACCTTACCCCCGTCGGTAAACGGGAAGCGATTAAGTTCGCCACGATCGATTCCACCGTGGCGCTCATGTTCGCGCTCTTCATTAACGCCGCGATCTTGATTGTGGCGGCCGCGACCTTTTACACGCGCGGCCGCACCGATGTCGCGGAAATTCAAGACGCTTACAAGCTCCTCTCGCCTTTGCTCGGCGTGACCGGCGCAAGCACCCTGTTTGCGCTGGCGCTCCTCGCCTCTGGCCAAAATTCCACACTCACCGGCACGCTCGCTGGTCAGATCGTGATGGAGGGTTTTCTGAATATCCGCCTGCGGCCTTGGCTGCGGCGTTTGCTTACCCGCGGGATTGCGATTGTGCCGGCAATTATTGTGACGGTTATCTCAGGAGAAAAAGGAACCACAAACCTGCTCGTGCTCAGCCAAGTGATTTTGAGTTTGCAATTGAGCTTCGCGGTGTTTCCGCTCGTCATGTTCACGAGCGATAAAGTGAAGATGGGCGAATTCGTCAACGGTGCGATGATCAAAACGCTCGGGTGGGTGGTCGGCATTATCATAGCGCTGCTTAATGCATGGCTGCTCGTCCAGACGTTCCGAGGTTGGTTTTAAATCCTATGTATCAAGCGATTCTCGTCCCGGTGGAAAACCGCGAAAGCGATCAAACGATTCTCCGCCACATCCGCTCCCTCGCGCGTCTCACGGGCGCGAAGCTCGTCCTCGTTCACGTCGCTGACGGCTGGGTCGCGCGCAATTATGAGCAGTTAAAGCTTCAAGAAAGCGAGGAGATGAAGCAAGACCGGCAATATCTCGACGCGGTGGGAGAGGAAATGCGGGCCGAAGGCTTCAAGGTGAGAACGGTGTTAGCGATGGGCGATCCGGCGACCGAAATCATCAAGCTGGCGCGTGCCGAACCGGTGGATCTGATTGCCATGACGACGCATGGCCATCGTCTCATCAGCGACCTGCTCTACGGCACCACGGCCGACAAGGTGCGACATCAGGTTGAGATTCCCGTGCTCCTACTAAAGGTGCAGAAATAATCGCGTGCACGCGCGCTCCCGCAGTCACTGGGCGACAGCGTTGCTCTTTTTGCCACTGCTTGGTTCGCTATCGGCCTTTGGCCAAAACTCAACCGCCAGTGACCAGGTCGCGGAAAAGAGTGCCTATAATCTATTTAATCCCACACCGCGTACCTTGCTGCGCGAGCTAACCACCGACCGGCCTGACAAAACCGAAAGTCCCTACACCGTGGACGCGGGGCATTGCCAGATCGAACTGGATCTGCTGAGTTACAGTTTCGACCGCTACAACGTCGAGCGCGCCAATCGCACCGTGGATACGTTTGCGATCGCTCCGACCAATTTCAAAGTCGGCTTGCTCAACAACGTGGATCTCCAGATCATCGTGGAGAGCTACAACATCCAGCGAACAGATGATCGCAGTGCGAAGAGACGCGACACGATCTCTGGCTTTGGCGATACACTCGTTAGGTTAAAAATAAATTTCTGGGGGAACGACGGCGGCGATACCGCTTTCGGAATGATTCCGTTCGTGAAGTTCCCGACTAACCAGCATGACCTCGGCAACCATGCAGTAGAAGGTGGCATCATCTTTCCGTTTGCGATTAAACTGCCGCGCGAATTTGATCTCGGCGCCCAGACGGCGGTGGGCTACGCGCAGAACGAAACCAGCTCTGGCTATCATCAGGAGTTCATCAACTCTATCACTATCGGCCACAGTATTCTCGGAGAGCTCTCGGGCTACGTCGAGTTTTTCAGCAGCGTGAGCAGAGAGCCAAGTGCGGAATGGATGGGCACGTTTGACTTCGGCGTCACATACACGGTGACTCCGAATGTGCAGCTGGACGCCGGATTAAATATAGGGCTCAACCGTGCCGCGGACGATCTGAATCCGTTCGTTGGACTTTCGGTGAGATACTGAATAAAGGGACTGCATGCAGAGGCGCTCGCTGCGGCGGGCGCTCTTCATCAAGCCTCAGCTGCGTGAACGTGCTCTTCCTCACCAACGAATATCCGCCGCACACTTACGGCGGCGCGGGCGTCCATGTGGAGTATTTGTCACGCGAGCTGGCGAAGCTAATGCCGGTGGAAGTCCGCTGCTTCGGCGACCAGAACTTCAGCGCGGGGAATCTGACCGTGCGTGGATTCGAGCCGGACACGACGGAGTGGGATTGCCCCAAGCCGCTGCGCTCGGCTCTGGGCGCGGTGCGGCGCTGCACCGATTTCAATGCCGCCGGCATCGACGCGCAAATCGTGCATTGTCACACCTGGTATAGCCACTGGGGCGGAATTCTTGCCCAGAAGAACTATGGCATTCCGCTCGTCATTACGGTGCACTCGCTTGAACCGTTGCGACCATGGAAGCGCGACCAACTGGGCGGCGGGTATGACTTCACGCTTTGGCTGGAAAAGACGGCGCTGGAAATGGCAGACGCCGTAATCGCCGTTTCTAACGAGACTAAGGCAGATATCGAGCGACTGTTTCGTGTTGATTCCAAGCGTTTGCATGTGATCCACAACGGAATCGATCTGGACGAATACAAATCGACGACTGCGATTGATGCGCTGACAAGGTTCGGGGTTGATCCGGCAAAACCGTTCCTGCTTTTCGTCGGCCGCATCACCCGGCAGAAAGGAATCATTCATCTCGTGCGCGCGATTGAGTTTATGGATAAGAATTTTCAAATCGTGCTCTGCGCCGGGGCACCGGACACGCCGGAGATCGCGCGCGAAATGCAAACCGCGGTCGAGCGCGCGCAGCGCTCACGCGAAGAAGTTTTTTGGATCGATGAGATGCTCGACAAACCGGGGGTGATTCAACTGTACTCGCACGCAGCGGTTTTTTGTTGCCCGTCTATTTATGAGCCGTTTGGCATCATCAATCTCGAAGCCATGGCTTGCGAAACCGCCGTCGTGGCCAGCGCCGTGGGCGGGATCAAGGAAGTTGTCGTCGATGGCGAGACCGGTTTTCTTGTTCCGTTAGAGCAAATGAGGGAAAGCCCGTTCGAACCACTGCATCCGGAGAAGTTCGCGCGCGATCTGGCGAGCAGGATCAATGAGCTGATGAGCAACGAGACTTTGCGAGAGCGCTTTGGTCGGGCTGGACGACGTCGAGCGGAAGAAACATTTAGTTGGCGCACGATCGCGCAGCGGACAGAGCGGCTGTATCACGAATTGTTAGCAGCGCGATGAGATCATTCCCACGCGTCCGTCTCGTGAGCGACGGGCGCGTGATCGCTGCGATCTATGGCGTGGCAACAGTGGTAGCGACGTGGCCAAAGTATCTGTCGGGTCATGATAACAACCTGCGCATTTTCCGGGCGTCCTTTTGGAACCTGCTTGCTGGCCGCGATCTTTATGCGCTGCACCCCGGGCAACACGCCGATTATTTCAAATACAGTCCGACCTTCGCGCTTTTGATGGCCCCATTTGCCGGGTTGCCCGAGTCCGTCAGCGCCATCGCCTGGAATCTCTGCAACGCGTTTGCGTTATTTGCGGCAATTCTTCTTCTGGATATTTCGCGCAAGCAGAAGGCGCTGGTGTTCGGCCTGGTCTTCATTGAGCTGCTGACATCGATCCAAAATTTCCAGAGTAACTCGCTCGTGGCTGGCCTTATCATCGGCACGCTCGTCGCGTTCGAGCACGATTCACCCGAAGCAGCCGCACTCTGCGTCGCATTGGGAGCTTCGATTAAAATTTTCGGCGGAGCGGCCGCGCTGTTTTTTTTGTTTTACCCGCGGAAGCTGCGGTTCATCGCGGCGATGCTCGCGGCGGCGGTATTATTGATGGCGCTGCCCCTGCTTCTCACTTCGCCGTCGCAGTTGCAGTGGCAATACGGCCACTGGTTCGCTCTCTTGCACGCAGACTACTTCGCGCAGGAAAAGTTGTCGATCATGAGCTGGCTGCATGCGTGGTTCGGCATCGCGTGGCCGGATAGCGCGGTGCAGATTGCGGGCGCATCTCTCCTCCTGGTCCCGCTGATTCGCCGCGATCAATACCGCAACCAGATGTTTCGCTTTCATTTTCTGGCAGCGCTCCTGGTGTTTCTGGTCATCTTCAATCACAAAGCGGAATCACCCATGTTCATTCTGGCGGTAAGCGGAGTGGCGATCTGGTTCTCAACGAGTGAACGCAGCTCGGCGCGCACAGTTCTCATAGCGACGGTGCTGCTCGTGACATCGCTGGCTTCAACCGACCTGGTGCCGCGTTATTGGCGTGAGACAATCACGACGCCGCTGGTCTTGAAAGCGGTGCCCTGCATTGTCGTCTGGTTCGTCATGCAGGCAGAGCTTCTGCTTTCCAACCGTCATCCGGAGCGGATGGCAGCGGATGTGTAGAACCCCGCAGCGTAAACCTTGGAATGATATACTGACTCACGTATATCATTAGCGCTTAACTGCCGGTTCGAGCGAACTTCGTCGAAATCTCTCGATTTCGCTTCGCTCGGGATGACAGCCGCGGCACGCGATGGCAGTTTGCGGCCACATGTTTGTAGATCGGATCAGGGTTTTTGCGCGAGCTGGTGACGGTGGACGCGGGTGCGTCAGTTTTCGGCGCGAAAAATTTGTACCGAAGGGCGGACCTGACGGCGGAGATGGCGGGCGTGGTGGGGATGTGATTCTGCGCGCCGACCAACATACCGATCAGCTCTCCGCTCTTTTTTATGAGCCGATTATCAAAGCGAAGAACGGCGAGCACGGGCAGGGGAAGAAGATGCATGGAAAAAATGCCGCGGCCAAAGTGGTAAAGGTTCCTGCCGGGACGATGGTTTATCGGGCGATGCAAGAACAGGGGCAACGTGCGGCGGAAGAAACTGACGTTTCAGCTTGGGCTAGCGAGGCGCCGGCGCTACGATTTGAAACCGGCGAGCTCATCGCCGATCTCACGCGCGACGGAGAAAAATTTCTTCTCTCTCGGGGCGGCGCCGGTGGAAAGGGCAATGTTCATTTCAAAAGTTCGCGCAATCGCGCGCCCCGCCAGTACACAGAGGGTGGGGAGGGGGAGAGCGGCTACTTCTTTCTTGAGCTTCGCACGATCGCGGACGCGGCGCTGGTTGGTTATCCGAATGCAGGCAAATCGACGTTACTCCGCCAGCTCTCAGCGGCGCAGCCGAAAGTCGCGCCTTATCCGTTTACCACGTTGCATCCAGTCATCGGCGTGGTTGAGCTTGGAGATTATCGACGCGCGACTGTGGCCGACATTCCCGGTTTAATCGAAGGTGCGCATCGCAATCTTGGTTTGGGGCACGATTTTTTGCGCCACATTACCCGCTGCGGTTTACTCCTGTTTGTGCTCGACATGGCAGGAAGCGAAGGCCGTAGTCCCATTGGCGACTTGGAATCGCTGCGGCGGGAAGTTGACCTTTACGATGCGCGTTTGTCGAAGCGGCCCTGGTTCGTCGTCGCCAATAAAATGGACTTGCCCGACGCGAGCGACAATTTGCGCACATTTCGCGCGCGTTTTCCCCAGCTTACGGTGGCGGCTCTGTCTGGAAAGGAAGGCGACGGCGTGGAGGAGTTGAAGGGATTGCTCGAAAAATCGATTTTGCAATCATCGCCTATCGAGACAACAGATCCTCACTGCCAACCGATGAATAGCTAGATAGATGAGGGTGGAACGAGTGTTTTTCGCATGGGTAAACTGATTGTCGCCAGTTATTGCAGCACGTTTCTGAAGCCGGAGATGCTGCATCTTTACCGGCAGGTTACGGCGCTGCGTCGCACGCAGACGTTCGTCATGACGAAGAAGGTGGAACATCCCAAGCGCTTTCCATTCGGCGATATCGAGAAAATCCCGCGACCGCGCACGAATCTGCTGCGTCATGGCTGGATGAAAATCGTCCAGCGGCAGCCGGCGCTGATTTACCGTGGCGAATATCAGCGCCTTGTCTCCATTCTGGCGCGGCGGCGTGCCGACATGATGCACATTTATTTCGGACACGCCGGCGTGCACTTGCTGCCCTTCATTCGCGCATGGGATAAACCATGCCTGGTTTCGTTTCACGGCATGGATGTTGCCCGCAACCCTCAGGTGGCGAATTACGCCGGCAAGCTGCGCCAGCTCTTCGGTGAAGTGCCCGTTGTGCTCGCCCGCTCGCAGTCGCTAGCACAGCGCCTGATTCAATTCGGTTGTCCGCCGGAAAAGATTCGCCTCAATCGCACTGGTATTCCCTTGACTGATTTCGCCTTTCACCGGCGCGATTTCCCCGTCGACGGCAAGTGGCGCGTGTTACAAGCGTGCCGGCTCATCGACAAAAAAGGCGTCGCATCCGCCATCGAAGCGTTCGCTATTTTTGCAAAGAAATATCCGGCGGCGGAATTTTTTATCGCGGGTAAGGGTCCACTGCAGGAAGAGCTGGAAGAGCTGGCGCAACGGCGCGGGGTCGCGTCGAAGGTGCACTTCGCCGGTTTTTTTGGGGAGCGCGGGCTGCGCGATTTTTACGCGCGCGGGCACATTTTTATTCATCCGAGCGAGACGCCGGCGGATGAAAATCAAGAGGGCGTGCCCAATTCGATCCTGGAAGCAATGGCGACTGGGCTGCCGGTGGTGGCGACGCGACATGGCGGAATACCCGAAGCCGTTACGCACAATGTGAACGGTTTTCTTACGCCCGAGCGCGATTTTTCGGGCCTCGGCCAGGCGCTTATCAACCTGGCCGATTCGCCGCGGGAATATTCGCGCATGAGTGAAGCGGCCCGTGCGGCGGTCGCGCAGAATTTCGACCAGGAGGTGACGGTGCGCGCGTTAGAAGATGTTTACGAAGAAGTTTGCGCGCGGCGTATGGCGCCCGAGCGGAAAAAGAATCTGGCCGTGCTGCCAGCCGCGGTGGCGGAGAGCGCCTAACTTTCCGCCTTGTCATTCTCGCAAAAGCGGGTTTGGTAAGCGCCGCAAGCGCCCAAAGACCGAGGGGCCGTCACGGCTGGTCCGCCCTCGCAGGTAAATCGGGTTTTCGTTTGCGCAACGTCATGTTTCGGCATCGCTATATTTGCAAATTGGGCGCGCTGTTTCTGCTGGCAGGCGCGTTCCTGCCCTCGCTCGCGCGTGGCGCCGAAACCGCGAAACACGAAACACTGCCGCTCAAAGCCACAGGCTTGTTCCAAATTGGCGGCTTCACCATCACCAATTCGATGCTGGTCTCGTGGATTGTGGCCGCGGCCATTATCGTCTTTGCGCAAATCGCAACCCGAAATATCAAGGCCGTGCCGAACGGCGCGCAAAATTTCTGGGAGTGGCTGGTGGAAAGTCTCTACAATTTTTTGGAATCGATTATCGGGAGCGAACTTGTTCGCAAAACGTTTTGGTTTTTCGCGACCATCTTCATCTTCATCCTGTTTACTAACTGGGCGGGGCTCATCCCCGGCGTCGGGACCATTGGCTGGGGCCACGCCGATCCCGCGACCGGAGTCTTCCACGTCGATCGCCCACTTCTACGAGGCGCCAATGCCGACCTGAATATGACGTTCGCCATGGCGGCGGTTTTTTTTCTTCTATGGATCGTCTGGGCAGTGCAGGCTCAAGGTGTCGGCGGCGTATTCAAACACTTGTTCGGACCCAAGGGCAATCCATCCGGTTGGATGCTCGTTCCGATGATCGTCATTTTCTTTCTCGTCGGTGTCTTGGAAGTCGTCTCGATTTTGTTCCGTCCCGTTTCATTGAGCTTCCGTTTGTTCGGCAATATTTATGCCGGCGAAAATATGTTGGAATCGATGGCGAACATTGTGCCGGCGCTGGGGTGGCTCATTCCCATCCCATTTTACTTTATGGAACTCCTCGTCGGCATCGTGCAGGCGCTGGTTTTCATGCTGCTGACTGCGGTGTTCACACTTTTGATCGCGCAACACGAACCGGGACACGAAGCGCACCACTGAAAAATTTCGGCGGCTATGACCGTGGTCCCCGCGGAGGTCGCTGAGTAAACCCAAATAGAAAGTAATATGATACTACCACTACTCGCGGAAATTGGCGGAAGCATTCACGTCGGCCTGGCGGCCCTGGGCTCGGCCATTGGCGTCGGTCTGATCGGCATGGGCGCGGCATCAGCCGTTGGTCGCAACCCCGGAGCGGCCACCCCGATTCTGGTGCAGGCGATTCTGGCGATCGCCTTTACCGAAGCCATCGTGTTTTACGCTCTCTTCCTCGTTCATTAGAGACGAAGAATGAGCCTGATGTTCTTAGCAGCGGCTGGATTCGGCGATCTCGTGCGCGACACGGCCGACACATTCGGCTGGAGTCCGAAGCTTTTCCTTTCGCAGGTGATCAGTTTCGTCATCGTCGCGCTGTTGCTGCGCCGTTTCGCTTACAAACCTATCCTCGCCGTGTTGCAGCAGCGGCGTGATCAGATCGCGCAGGCCCAACTGAACGCGGAAAAGATCAAGCAGCAGTTGGCGGAGGCTGAGCAGCGGCATGCTGACATTCTCGCCAAGGCGAACGCTGAGGCGCAGAAGATGATCGATGAAGCGCGGTCAAGCGCCTCGGTCGTGGCGGAACGGAAAGAGCAGGAAGGAATCGCGGCGGCGGAACAAATCGTGGCGAAAGCGCGTGAAGCGAGTGCGATGGAACATGAGCGCACCATGGCCCAGCTGAAACGTGAACTCGGCCGTCTCGTGGTGGATACGACGGCGAAAGTCACGGGTAAGGTCCTTACTTCGGAGGATCAGCGGCGGCTGCAAGACGAAGCTTCACGGCAGTTGGCTTGAGTCAGCTCAATGCGAGTCACGAAAGAGATACGGCGGACGGCGCGCGAGCTGATTCGGGCGAGCTTTACCGATGGGCAACTGGATAATGGACGAGTCAGTTCGATTGTCAGTTCGGTGCTGGAGAAGAAGCCACGGAATTCCGTCAAAATTCTCGACTACTACAGACGATTGCTCCGGCTCGAGTTGGAGAAACGCCACGCCCGCATCGAGACGGCGACGCAATTGGACCCGCAGGCTGCCGCGCAAATAGCGCAAAATCTTTCGCGGCGTTACGGCAGCGATTTGACGACGGAATTTTTGGTGAATCCGGCGCTGCTGGGCGGAATGCGTATCCGCGTGGGCAGTGACGTGTGGGACAGCAGCGTGCGCAATCGTCTCGAGCGCCTCGAGCAACAACTTTAGCTAACAAGAATTATGAGCAGCATACTTGAAGAAATCGAAACGAAGATCGCAGGTCTTAAGACTTCCACCACCAAAAGTAATGTCGGTGTCGTGCGCGAAGCAGGGGATGGTGTAGCCCGCATCGAGGGTCTCAGCGATGTGATGTTGAATGAGATGATCGAGTTCTCCGGCGGTGTCACCGGTCTCGCCCTTAACCTCGAGGAAACGGAAGTCGGCGCCATCATTCTCGGCGACGCGACGAAAATCGCCGAAGGTGACGAAGCGCGTACAACCGGACGATTGCTTTCGGTGCCGGTTGGTAAAGGCTTGCTTGGTCGAGTGGTAAATACCCTCGGCCAGCCACTCGATGGCAAAGGCCCGGTGAAATCTGAGACCTTCTATCCCGTCGAGAAAATCGCGCCTGGCATTATCAAGCGGCGCGGGGTCAACCAGCCTATGCAGACCGGCATTATGGCGATCGATGCCATGATTCCCATTGGCCGCGGGCAGCGCGAGCTCATCATCGGCGATCGCGCCACGGGGAAAACGACGATCTGCATCGATACCATCATTAGCCAGGCGCGCTTGAATAAGGCGGGGGAAGAGGAAGGGCTGAAGGATTACCGGCCGCTTTACTGCATCTACGTGGCCATCGGGCAGAAAAACTCGAATGTGGCGCGCGCTCTGGCTATCTTGGAAAAGGAAGGCGCGATGCCTTACACGACGATCATCTCGGCCCCGGCCTCCGACACGGCGACGAATCAATATCTGGCGCCCTTCGCGGGCGCGTCCATGGGCGAGTGGTTCATGGATAACGGCATGGATGCCCTCATCATCTACGATGATTTATCGAAGCACGCCGTGGCGTACCGGCAGGTGTCGCTGGTGTTGAAACGTCCATCCGGGCGGGAAGCGTATCCCGGCGACGTGTTCTATCTCCACTCGCGTTTACTGGAGCGCAGCGCGCGCGTGAGCGAGGAATATGGCGGCGGTTCATTGACGGCGTTGCCCATCATCGAGACGCAGGCGGGTGACGTCTCGGCGTATATCCCGACCAACGTCATTTCCATTACCGACGGGCAGATTTATCTCGAGACGGATTTGTTCTACCAAGGTGTGCGACCGGCGATTTCCGTGGGCCTTTCGGTCAGTCGGGTAGGCTCCGCCGCCCAGATCAAAGCGATCAAGCAGGTGGCGGGCAAGGTGAAGCTCGATCTGGCTCAGTTCCGAGAGCTCGCTGCGTTCTCGCAGTTTGGCTCCGATCTCGATGCGGCAACGAAAGCACGCCTCGATCGCGGCCAGCGCATCGTTGAGCTTTTCAAACAAAAGCAATACAGGCCGATCGCGGTGGAAATGCAGGTTGCAATCATGTGGGCCATGCAAAACGGCTTCATCGATTCTGTGCCGGTGGATCGGGTGAAAGAATTTCAGGAGAAACTGCAGGATTATCTCGATACGCGGAAGGCCGCTGTGCTCACTTCGATTCGCGACAAAAAACAGATCGACGGAGAAGTGGAAGGGGCCTTGAAATCGGCTTTGGAAGAATTCGCGGCGACGAAGCCGGTGGGATAGCGAGAATACTCAACCACATGGCGGAAAGACGAATCGCACAGATAACGGAGCCGAGAATTCACACCATCCGCGGCCAACGGGTGATGCTCGACTCTGATCTGGCCGAAATCTACGGCACGAGCACAATGCGGCTCAATGAACAATTCCGTCGAAATCGAAAACGGTTCCCGGCAGACTTCGCCTTTGTGCTTACGCGACAGGAGTTTGCGCTTTTGGTATCGCAAATTGCGATATCAAAGAAAGGTCGCGGCGGGCGCAGGCAACCTCCGGTGGCGTTTACCGAGCACGGTGCGATCATGCTTGCGAGCGTATTGAACAGCGATATCGCAGTCGAAGCGAGCGTCCGTGTGGTGCGGGCGTTTGTGAAGCTGCGCGAAATGGTTTCCGGCAACGCGCAGTTGGCTACCAAACTGGTGGAGTTGGAGCGGCGGCTCGATTCGCATGATGGGGCTATCGCGCAACTGTTCGCCGCCATTCGCGAGCTTCTCCAGCCGAGCGCGACGCTGCCGAAGCGCGAGATCGGCTTTCACGTGCGGGAAATGCCGTCACGTTATCGAATTCACAAGAAACGCGCAGCTTAAGAAATGGCGAACACCCAGGATATTCGGCGCCGGATCAAATCGATCCGCAACACTGCGCAGATCACGAAAGCGATGCAGATGGTGGCGGCATCTAAAATGCGCAAGGCGCAAGCGCACGCGCTGGCTGGCCGGTCGTATTCCGAGCTGATGAACAAAGTGCTGGTCTCGTTGCAACATCGCACCGACGCAAAACTGCATCCTTTGCTGCAAGTGCGCGAAGTGAAGAAGGAACTTGTGATCGTGCTCAGCACAGACAAAGGCCTGGCGGGCGCACTTAACACTAATTTGCTGCGTGAAGCGGCGCGCTTCGAAGCAGGCACGACGGGCTATGTCGTAGCCGGCCGAAAAGCGCGGGTGTTTCTCGCGCGGACCAAACGCGAACTTCTGGCCGATTTCGAGCTGAAGGACGCGCCGACCTTTGTCGAGACCAAGCCAATCGCGAATTTCGCCATCGAAAAATTCCTCTCTGGCGAAGTGGATAAGGTATCGGTGCTATTCACCCATTTCATCAACACCATCAACCAGAAGCCGACCGTGCGGACGTTGCTGCCAATCAGCCCATTCGATTTGCCGCAACCAGGAGCCGGTGGGACGAGCGATCCGTTGCTCGGTTACATTTTCGAGCCGACAGCCGAGCGCGTGCTCGAAGCCATGCTGCCATATTACGTACAGTTTCAAATATTCCAGATGGTGCTGGACGCGCGCGCTTCCGAACACAGCGCCCGCATGGTGGCGATGAAAAACGCGACCGATAACGCGAAACAATTCATCAAGGATCTCACGCTGGAATACAATAAAATGCGCCAGGCGAGCATCACTACTGAGCTGCTTGAGATCGCCACGGCGCAGATGGCGCTGGGACAGTAATTGTTAGCGGGCTCACGTTCGGCGTAATTGCCGGAGTTGGGTATGGCGCGGCCGAGATAACACACGGCTGTCATCCCGAGCCGCGCCGACGGTGAGGGAACTCGCTTTGAAGAGTGCGTCACGTCCTTTCAGGTAGGACGCGCCATCAATTAATATGAGGTCACTCGCTTCGCTCCGGATGACAGCGTCGTTTTGCTGTCACTGGCTTCGCGTCCGGATCTCGTCGCTACTCTTCGACAAAAGCAAAACGGCCGCCCCACCCGGAGCGACCGTTCGCCAGCAGTATGATGAACAATTAGACCTTCGCGACTGCAAGAACGCGCCGACGGCGGCGAATCTCCAGCATTCCAGCCACACCCACGAGCGCGATGATCGGAAGCGTAGCGCTCATCTCCGGCACGGGCGTGCTTTGAATGGAGAAGGTGATGCCGTTGTTATAGAAGTGGCAATCCGGATCCAGACCGAACGCGATGTCATGGCCGCTGGCGATGTAGGCTTTCAGCGCGCTAAGCTCGCTCGAATTGAATGCGAGGGTGAAGTTCGTCCCAGTCGTGGTGAACGTCGGGTTGCCGAGCAAGGTATCGGCGGTGCCATTGGCCACCAGCCAACCGCTGGCGGTATGGTAACGTGCGTTGGCGAAGTCGTCCGTCAGGTCAACGACCGGCACCTGCGTCTGATCGACGTCCTGGAAGGAAGCGACGCCCGCATTGATGGCGGTGTCCAGAAGATGCAGGTGAAGGACGTTGTCGTTGGAATCCCAGTTGCGGATGCTGTTAAAGCTCAGGGACGCTCCTGTGATCGTGGACGTGTCCACGGTGAGATTGTCCAGGCGCCAGGTGTAGACCATGTGGTGGTCGAGGTCGTAAAGGTCGACCGGATTGGGCTGGTAATTGAGTGTGGTGACGGCGGCGCGGGCTGGGGCGGCCAGGAGAGAGCCGGCAGCGAGCGCGATGACGATGAGGGAACGGAACTGGTTCATATATGATTTATTTGGCATTTCTATAATTTCCAGAATGCCCACAAATGCGTCGCACGGTCAATAAGTTTGTTGTGCCACCACCAGATTTATTTTTAAAACCGCCTCCACCCGCGTCCCCTGGTCCCGCCCGTGCCTTCAATAGCTGCTCTGCTGGAGGTCTTTAAGCGTATCTGGGGTCGAAGTTTTTCGCCCCAAATTTGGTTTCATAGAGTTCACTCTGCCGCTGATATGTGGGCCGCTGCGATTGGTCGGTGCTGCTATTTCAAAAGCTGCGGCAGGTGCGTCCGGTCCTCCATTTTGTCACTATGAGCAAAGCGGAACTGCAGTCGACTATCTCCACTTATTTTCAGGGAGATGAATGGCGCAAGCCCGGTCGGCTGGGCTCAGAATGAAAACGACAAGCGCCGTTCTTGGCCGGTGATATTATGCGAGCCGGCAACGGGGGCAGCGTGATATCTCGATCTTAAACCACGGCGGCAAATGCGCCTTTACGCCCGCACTTGGGCACCGCGTTCTATCTGTCCAAAAAGTCCGCAGCTGCCCTGCACCCGCCGGACCCACGCTGCATTTCCACTTGTCGCCGAGTGCTTCCCCGCTATTTTAGGCCTCGCTTTCGGAGCGGCAGCGCCGCCCGGCGTTCCATTCGCTATGAATACAGGTAATATCGTCCAGGTAATCGGTCCCGTCGTTGACGTGGAATTTTCTGAGGGCGGGCAACTGCCGCGCATCTATAACGCGCTTGAGATCGAGTACGAGATCAACGGCAACCCAACCAAGCTCACTCTCGAAGTGCAACAGCACCTGGGTGAAAATTGGGTTCGCTCCATCGCGATGTCATCCACGGAAGGATTGAAGCGCGGGATGAAGGTCAACGACACTGGCAATCCCATCACTGTGCCGGTGGGCGAGGGGACGCTGGGTCGCGTCTTCAATGTCACGGGTGAGCCAGTGGATAATCGTGGCCCGGTCGAGTTTACCAGTCGCTATCCTATTCACAGGCCGGCTCCGTCATTGACCGATCAGGATGTGAGGGCATCTGTGCTCGAGACCGGAATCAAGGTCATCGATCTGATTTGTCCTTTCACCAAGGGCGGCAAAGTGGGAGCGTTCGGCGGCGCCGGAGTTGGCAAGACCGTTGTCATCATGGAATTGATCAACAACATCGCCAAGGGTCACGGTGGATTTTCGGTCTTCGCTGGCGTGGGTGAACGGACGCGCGAAGGCAACGATCTCTACACGGAAATGAGCGAAGCGGGCGTGATCGATCAAAAGGATTTGAGCAAATCCAAGGTGGCGTTGGTCTACGGGCAGATGAATGAGCCGCCCGGCGCGCGCTTGCGGGTGGCATTGTCGGCCCTGGCCATGACGGAATACTTCCGGGACGAGAAGAATCAGGACGTGCTCCTGTTTATCGACAATATCTTTCGCTTTTCCCAGGCCGGTTCGGAGGTTTCTGCGCTGCTCGGTCGCACGCCGAGCGCGGTCGGTTATCAGCCGACGCTGGCGGCGGAGATGGGCGATTTGCAGGAGCGGATTACCTCCACGAACAAAGGTTCGATCACTTCCTTCCAAGCCGTTTATGTCCCGGCCGACGACCTTACGGACCCGGCGCCGGCCAATACCTTCGCGCATTTGGATTCCACGATTGTCTTGGAACGTTCGATTGCCGAGCTGGGAATTTATCCCGCAGTCGATCCGCTCGCTTCGACTTCGAAAGCACTGGCGCCCGAAGTCGTGGGCGAAGAGCACTATGCGGTGGCGCGGGGAGTGCAGAAAGTTTTGCAGCGCTACAAAGACTTGCAGGACATCATCGCCATCCTCGGGATGGATGAGTTATCGCCCGAAGACAAGCTTACCGTTTATCGCGCGCGCAAGATGCAGCGCTTTTTGTCCCAGCCATTTCACGTGGCGGAGGTTTTCACCGGTCACAAGGGACAGTATGTGCCGGTGGCCGAGACCATTCGCGGTTTCAAAGAAATCCTCGATGGCAAACACGACGAAGTGCCAGAGACGAATTTCTATATGAAGGGCGGGATCGATCAGATTAACGAAGGCTAATGGCCACATTACGACTGGAAATTGTCACCCCGGAGACCACGGCGTTTTCTGAAGACGTCGACATGGTCACGCTTCCGGGGTCGGAGGGCGAGCTTGGCGTGTATCCCAATCACGTGCCGCTGTTGACGGTGCTGAAGCCGGGCGAGTTACGAGTCGTTAGGAACGGGCGCGCAAGTTCGCTCGCGGTGGGTGAGGGTTTCATCGAGATTACGCCCGAGCGAGTTTCGGTTTTGACTGATGTCGCGTTGGAAGCTGAGCGCATCGATGAGTCGGCTGCGGCGCAGGCAGTCGCGCGCGCGCAGGCCGCGATGAAAGAAGATCACAGCGCGGAAGAAGTTGCCGCCATTCAGGCTTCCCTGCAAAAGGCGCTTGCGCAACTTCACGTGAAGCGACGCCGTCCACAGTAGCGTGATCGAGGCTTCGCTGCGGCGAACGCCGGCGCGATGAACCAAATTGACCAGCTCGCGATCATCGCCGGCAACGGAATCTATCCGCGATTGCTGGCCAAGGCAGCGCGAGCTGCCGGCGTAAAACGCGTCGCAGCCATCGCTTTCTCAGGCGAGACCGACCCGCAGCTTGCCGAGTTAGTGGATGAAATTTCCTGGCTGCGCGTCGGCCAACTGAATCGAATGCTGGCGGCGTTGCATGATTGGCACATCGCCAGCGCGATCATGGCCGGGCAGATCGCGCCGCGAAATCTCTTCGATCTTCGGCCTGATTGGCGCGCATTATTGCTGCTCGCCAAACTCAAGCAACGCAACGCGGAATCGATTTTTAGCGCCATTGGCGCTGAGCTCGAGAAAATCGGCGTGCATCTCCTGCCGGCGACGACTTTTCTGGAAACTCAATTAGCAGACCGGGGTCTGATTGCAGGACCGCGACTTTCGCGCCGTCATGAACAAGATGTCGCATTTGGCTGGGAGATTGCCAGGCAGATTGCGGCGCTCGACATCGGTCAAACAATTCTTGTTAGGGACGGAACTGTGCTTGCGGTGGAAGCTTTCGAGGGAACGAACGAAGCGATCCGGCGAGGCGGTGCCATGGGCGGCGGCAAGACAGTTGTCATCAAGGTAACAAAGCCAAATCAAGACATGCGCTTCGATGTGCCTGCGCTTGGCCCGGAAACAATTCGCGTGGCCGCTGAAGCGCGTGTTTCTGTTATCGCGGTTGAGTCTGGCCGGACACTATTGCTGGAGAAGGACACGGTTGTGCATGCGGCAAACCGGGCTGGCATTTCAATCATTGGCCGGTAGCACCGAACGAAGCTTCCTGTCATGTCGAGCGCAGCCGAGACATCTCCGATTATCCGGCTTTGGACAAACAGTCAGAGATTCCTCGACTCCGCTCGGAATGACAAAGAGAAAAGGCCTGCACTCGCAATGACGAAGGTCCCGCTACGGCGAAAGGAGAAACGCCGTGGTCGGGACGAAAAGACTGGCGTCAGTCGCGCTCCGAATTTTTGGGCGCGAGATCCGCGACGATTTTTTCGAACCGGGAATCGCCTCGGAGCGAATCCCAGTTTGGATGCAGCTTCAGATTGCCGTAGCTCAAAGTGCTCGGAATGCGCAGGGTGGCGGCGATTTGCTCAAGGGCGCGATCCTTTTCCCCACACCAGGTGTAGATGAGGCAAAGATATTTCATGATCTCCGCGCCGTCGATGGAGTCCTTCGTCGTCGGCAGCATCTCCACGGCACGACGTCCTTCGCTCATCGCTTCTTCTTTGCGGCCTAGAGCTGCGTCGATCAAGCCGAGCACACATAGGGCGGGTCCGTAATTTGGTTGCTCCCGCACGATCTTCTCAGTCTCGGCGCGGGCGGCGAGGAAAGCGCCGTGAGCACCGGACTCATCGCCTTTTAATCGAGCAACGAGCGCTTCGCACCACTGATGCGGAAAGTTTAAATCGCTCGATATGCCGGATGCAGGAATGGCCGCGAGGGCCTGGGCCGCGGCGGCAGGGTCGCGTTCGCACAGGGAAACGTACAACCATTGATCGGCCATGTCGGTCGCCGAAGTTGGATTTTCACGCAGCAGATTTTGAATCGTATCATGCAGCGGCCTGGTGTCGGCGCGCCATTCCACATCGACGAAGGCACGGGTGATGCGAGTATCCAGATCGCGAGGAACAAGAGTGAGCGAGCGGTCGAGCGCAGCAGCCATCGCTTTGTACTGCCGCAGCTCCTGGTAACTGGACGCGATCTGCTGCAAGAGGAAGGAATTGCGTGGATCGAGTTCGAAAGCTTTTTGCAAACTTCGGGCTGACTCGGTCCATAAGCCCTCACGACGGTCGATGTAGCCTGTTAGCTCAAAAGTTTCGGAGTTGCTGGGAAGCGCGCTTCGAGCTAGGGCGAGCTCGGCGCGCGCATGATCGTAGTCGAGGTAACAACGGTAAAGAAAAGTGGCTTTGGCCAGGTGGGTCTCGCCCGCTTCCGGTCGCAGGCGCGTTATCGTGTTCAGCGCGGCCTCAGCCTGGGCCAGTCGCGCCGGAGTGTGATCCAGACCGAAGAAATAAAGGTAATTGTGCGCGGCGCCCAGCTGGCAATAGGCAAGATAGAAATTGGGGTCGCGGGCGATCGCTTGATCGAGCAACTGCACCGCCTGGAGCAGCTTGTTGAGCTGAGCGTTGTAAGAACTCGCGATGATTGTTTTGGCCCGAAGATAGAGACCGTAGACGGTCGCATCGTTGGTCGGGCGCTCTTCGATCGCGGCTCTTTCTTTGGCCGAAAGGTTAGCCTGCATCCGCGAGGCAATCTGCTGCACGATGTCGCCTTGCATGCCGAAAATATCGGCGATCTCGCGATCATAGCTCTGTGTCCAGGACCCAATGTTACGACGAGCATCCGTGAGTGCGACGTTCACGGATGCTTTGTCGCCATAACGCCGAACCGTTCCCTCCAAAAGGTAGGCAGCTCCGAGGCTTTGCGCGATCTCGCGTAAATTGCGCGACTTTTCCGGACTGTAAGTGCTCACGGAAGTGGCGCTGATGACTCGCAGGTCTCCTACTTTGGAAAGCGTCGTGAGAATATCGTCCTGCAGACTGTCAGCCAGAAAAGCATCCTGTTTCGTTTCGCTCAGATCCTTAAACGGAAGAACGGCAATCGTCTTCTCCGGGAACGAAGCCACGTAAGCCGACTCCGCCGAAGTAGAGGTACCGGCTTCCGGCGCCAGCCGGCGTGACAAGTTCCAAAATCCCAGGCCGAGCACCGTCGCAACCACAAGCACGATGGCGACGGTTAAGGCAGGCCCGCTTTTGCGAGGAGGCACCGTAGGCACGTTCACGTATTCTCTCTGCTTCGTGCCGGCCGCAGACCTCTTTGGCTCGACGAGCTCAACTGGCGAAGGGTTCATCGGCGAAGTTCTGGGTTTCAGGTGAAGAAGACTAATGATGCCGCGGGCGGAGCTTCTTCGGGAGAAGCATGATTGCTGCCGCCGCCGCCGAAATTTTTCCGCTCGGCTCAAAAGTAGCTCTTACGAACTCGGCACTGCCATGTTGAATCTGCGCGATCGTCCCATCCGGCAAAAAATTACGCTGATCATCATGTTGATCTCCAGCGTGGTGCTGCTGCTGGCATTCGCGGCGTTATTTTGGTTTCAGGCCTACACGCTGCGGAAACAGTCTGCGCACGAGCTTGCCGTCGCCGGTCAAATGACGGCGCACAATTGCGCTGCCACGGTCATGTTTAAGGACGAGGATGCCGCCGCCCAAATTCTCAATGGATTGAAGACGATGCCCCAAATCGTTAGTGCGCGGCTCGAGCTGATGGATCGGCAGCGGCTGGCGTTTTTTGGCGCTGCCCGCGACGAAGGCGAGATCCAGGCCGCGCGCCTCAGCGCAGGTTTTCACGTCGATGGCAACCGCATTCTTCTCGTCCAGCCAGTTCTGCTCAATGGCAAACGCGAAGGCACGCTCTACCTCCTGGCCGATTTACGCGCCATGACATCGGACTTGCTTCGAGTCTACGGCTCCATCTTCGCGCTCGTTCTTGTCGCTTCACTGCTCTTCGCTTTTGTCCTATCCAGTCAATTCCAGCGCTTCATCACTAACCCGATTCTGCGTCTTACCGGTACCGCCCGCACTGTCGCGGATCATCACGATTATTCCGTCCGCGCTCCCAAAATTTGTTGTGACGAAGTTGGCGTGCTCACCGATGCCTTCAATCAAATGCTCGACCAGATCCAATCGCAGGACAGTGCTTTGCAGGGAGCGCAGCACGAATTGCAGGAACAGGTCGAGGCATTGCAGCGCGAGATCAGCGAGCGCGAACAGGCGGAGGAAGCGTTGCGCATTTCGCAGCAAAAGCTACTCGAGACTTCGCGCCTCGCTGGCATGGCCGAAGTCGCCACCGGCGTGCTGCACAACGTCGGCAACGTGCTCAATAGCGTGAATGTCTCGGCCGGGTTGGTGGTGGAAAAACTGCGTCGTTCCAAGGCGCCCAAGCTGGCCAAAGCCGCCGCCCTCCTCACCCAGCATAATGGCAACGTCGGCGATTTCCTGACGAATGATCCTAACGGGCAGAAGTTGCCCGGCTATTTGTCCAAGCTCGGAGAATTCTTTATCGCGGAAAATGCCGAGCTCCTCCAGGAAGTCGACCAACTCGGGCGTAACATCGAGCACATCAAAGAAGTCGTGGCCATGCAGCAGAGCTACGCCAAGGTCAGCGGCGTCTTCGAGAATTTGCCGGCGCAGCGCCTGGTGGAAGATGCGATTGCGATGAACATCGGCGCCTTCGAGCGCCACGGCGTTAAAGTCGAGCGCCGTTTTTCACCCGTGCCGACCGTGCGTGTCGACCGGCACAAGGTTTTACAAATCCTTATCAACCTTCTGCGCAATGCCAAATACGCGCTCGATGAAGTCGTGCGTATCGACAAGCAGATCACCATTTCCGTTTTCGCGGTCAACGAGCGCCACGTGCACATCGTTGTTGCCGATAATGGCATCGGCATTTCCGCGGAAAACCTCACGCGCATCTTCGCGCATGGTTTTACCACGCGTGAAGAAGGTCACGGCTTCGGTCTGCACAGCGGCGCACTGGCCGCGCGCGCCATGGGCGGTTCGCTTTCCGTCGCCAGCGCTGGCAGCGGACAGGGCGCCACCTTCACTCTCGAGCTTCCCATCGCTTCAGTCACTTCGAATACATGAGCACTACATTCTTGCACCTGCCGCCGGAGAATCACCGCATTCTCATCATCGACGACAACCCGTCTATTCACGAAGATTTCCGCAAGATTCTCGGTCCCGCCGACGCCAAACTTTCCGAGGAACTCGACGCGGATGAAGCCGCGCTCTTCGGCGATAAAGCCACCGGATCGCGACCGTGGAGTTTTCAAATCGATTCTGCTTTTCAGGGTCAGGAAGGTCTGGAAAAAGTGCGGGCGGCGTTCGCCAGGAACGAGCCCTACGCGCTGGCCTTCGTCGATGTGCGGATGCCGCCGGGATGGGACGGCATCGAAACCATCGCGCGCATTTGGAAGGAATTTCCCGATCTGCAAATTGTCATCTGCACCGCTTACTCCGACTATTCCTGGGACGAAATCTCCAAGTCGGTCGGAAGCACCGACCAGATGCTGGTGCTGAAAAAACCGTTCGATAACGTCGAGGTTCTGCAGATGGCGCACGCTTTGGCAAAGAAGTGGCAGCTCACTCAAATCGCGCGCCGGCAAATGGAAGAACTCGACGCGCTGGTGAATCAGCGCACCGTCGAACTGCGTGCGGCCAATGAGCGGCTCACCGGTGAAGTAGCCGAGCGCACCGCCGCCGAAGAGGCGTTACGTCGCTCCGAGGAACGCTTCTCCAAGGCTTTTCACAGCAGCCCTGTCCCGATGGTAATTCAGAAACCTGATGGAAAAGGCTGCCTCGATGCCAACTGCAGTTTTCTGGAATTGATCGGCGCCGAGCGCGATGCCGTTCTGCTCGGAGACGCAAGGTTGTGGGCTGATGAAGAAACGGCCAGCGTCGTGCGCCAGAAGCTCGAAGCGCGGAGTGCCGTGCGCAATCTCGCCGCCACCATCCGCACCAGCAGTGGCGAAACGCGCGAAGTCCTTGTTGCGGGCGAGGCGCTCGAGCTAGGCGGCACAGTTTATCATCTCCTCATTCTGCAGGACATCACCGACCGGGTCAGATTGGAAAACGAACTCCGCCAGGCGCAAAAAATGGAAGCCGTCGGGCGCCTCGCCGCCGGCGTCGCGCACGATTTCAACAATATCCTCACCGTCATTCTCGGCAATACCTCGATGCAGCTGCGCAATCCGCATCTCGACGAAAAGCTTTGCGCCTCTTTGCAGCAGGTCGAGCGCGCCGCCGAACGTGCCACCGCGCTCACGCGGCAGCTACTGGCCTACAGCCGCAAACAAATCATTCAACGCCGGGCGCTTTCACTCAATGAAATCGTCGAACAAACGCTTGCCATGTTGCGCCGTATCATTGGCGAGCACATCGCGCTCGACATGCAGCTCGCGCCTGATTTGCCGCCCATCTTTGCCGACCCGAGCAGCGTCGACCAGGTCATCATGAACCTCGCCTTGAATGCGCGTGACGCCATGATGGACGGCGGCAAGCTCACTCTCGCCACCGTCCAGGTCGAGATCGACGACACTGCCCGCGCCCGTAACCCGGAGGCGCAGCTCGGCCCGCACATCTGTCTGGCCGTGAAAGACACCGGCAATGGCATGGACGCCGCCACGGTCGCGCGCATCTTCGAGCCGTTCTTCACCACGAAAGATCCGGGTAAGGGGACAGGGATGGGTCTCGCCACCGTTTACGGCGTGCTCAAACAGCACGGGGGCTGGATCGAGGTCGAGAGCGCGCCGCGTCGAGGCACCACCGTGCGCGTTTTTTTCCCCCTCAGCACCGATAGTCTGGTGGTGGAATTGGTCAAGCCGGAAGAACCTATCGCCGATCACACCCCTAACAATGCCATTACCATCCTTGTCGTAGAGGACGAGGAAATGCTGCGCGAGTTCGTCGGCGATGCCTTGGGTTCCCTCGGCTACCAGGTTCTCTCGGCGGAAAATGGACGTGCTGCACTTCAGATCTGGGCCGAGCATCGCAACGACATCGACCTGCTTCTGACCGATGTGGTCATGCCCGAATCCATTTCGGGGCGAGAGCTCGCGCATACGCTGATCATGGACAAGCCTGATCTCAAGGTCATCTTCACCAGCGGCTACAGCGCCGAACTCATCGGCACCGATTTCGAGCGAGAAAAACAACACGCCTTCCTGCCCAAGCCATACTTGCCCGATCGCCTTGCGGCGACTGTCGCCGCGCACCTGCAGTCTCACCCGATCATCACGCCAAACGGAACGTCGGTCGTAGCAGTGCCGGCCTGAGAAATAGTTCTCGTTAGAAATTACCGGGAGCCTGTAGCGGCGGTCTGCGACCGCCGACTTGCCGCCCTACACTTTCCCACGCAAGCCCTCGGCGCTCACAGAGCGCCGCTACAATTCCATCGATCTTCCGAAACACTCTAGCGACTCTCTGGCAAAACAGTCGCAGGCTCGGGCCCTGCGAGAATCTTCTGGAAACGCGGGTTGCTTCGCAGCGAGTCCCATTCCCAGCGCAGACGCAGCTCTGCCAGCGTGATGTTCAGCTGGGTAGCCGGCGCGCGGCTACCGACCGCACCGGGAGTAATAAGGAGACGCTCGATCAGCGTGATCGCCTGGTCGGGTTCGCCGACAAGTGCATACACCAGCGCCAAATTAGCCGCCCAAAGAGCGCCATGAAATGCGTCCTCGCTTTCCGGCCCGAGCTCAACTGCCCGACGACCTTCTCGAATGGCCTCTTCCTTTCTGTGCATGTAGGCATAGAGTAATCCCAGGTCGACGTGAGCATCCGGATCGTCCGGGTCTTCGCTCACTCGACCTTCGAATGCCGGCATCGCTGCGGCAAAGTAACCCTGGGCCAATTCGACTTCGCCGCGGGCGAGAGCGGTCCGGCCCTGGTAAAATGTTTTCGGGAAATCATCCATTTTGAAATCCTTCGAGGTAAGCTCGCCCAAGATTTTTTCTGCGGTGACATAGTCCCGCTCCAGCATAGTCAGGTCCCAGCGCGGCAAGACCGCCACACCCTTTGGATCAAATCCGGCCAGAATCTTTTTGGCGGCCGCGGGACTGCCGTTTCGGTACACTTCGAGGTAAGCAAGGGCTAGTTTGGTATTAGGCGCATCTGGCTTGATCTCCAACACGTGAGTGAAACCGGCGGCAGCGGCCGGCCAGTCGATCTCCCCAATAGAGGCAAAGACCTAAAGCCATATGCGCGTCGCCCAAGGTTGGGGACAAACGCAAAGCTTCTTCCGCCTGGGCGCGCGCTTTCGCTTTCCGCGCGCGCGGCTGGTCGGAGCTCGCGATCTCACTGTTGAGAAGAGAAGCTCGCGCGTAAGCCAAGGCGAACGTAGGATCGATCGTCGTGGCCTGCACGCAAAGCTCCTCTGCCGCGATCTCATCTTTTTTTCCGAGTGCTGCCAGGTATAGCACATAGGCCTCTGAGTTAGCGGTAGGTTTGACACCCAGACGCGCCTTTTCCTCCGGAGCGAGCGTCGCTTTCAACGCTACTGCGATCTGGGTGGCCAGTTCACCTTGCAGGCCGATCGCATCGGCCACGGTGCGGTCGTAGCGCTCCGCCCACAGATGCCGGTCGTCGCGTGCGTCGATTAGCTGCACGCTGACGAGGACGTGGTTGCCCGCTCGTCGCACGCTCCCGTCGAGCAAGTGTGCCACGCCGAGTTGCTGCGCGATCTCGCGCGAATTGCGCGTCGGCGCATTTCTATATTGCATCACACTCATTCGACTGATGACTTTAAGGTCGGCGACTTTCGCCAGGTCGGTGAGAATTTCGTCTGCACGCCATCCGCGAAATAAGCGTTTTGCTTATCATCGCTGAGATTCTCGAACGGCAGGACCGCGATTGATTTCTCCGGGAGGGAAGCCGGAGTAGAAGCGGAAGCGGCGAGGCGGTTGAAATTTGGCTCGGGCGCGAAGGAGGCGACAATCTTCTCGAAGCGCGGATCATTTCGAAGCGGATCAAACATGGGATCCAGCCTGAGGAGCGCTGGAGTGAGCGGTACTTGTGAGGCCAGCGCGCCATTGTACGGTATCGAAAGTAGTTTCTGTAAAGCGGCGATGGCACGGTCAGGATCGCCCACTCGCGCCGCGACCCGGGCAAGGATCTCGATCGGACTGGCACCAGCCAGCGCGTCTTTCTCGCTCGGAAGCGCAATCATAGCACGTTTCGTGAGAGCCAAGGCGGCGGCTTTGTCACCAAGACACATATTGGTTAGCGCGAGATCGCCAAGGAGGACGTAATTTTCGGGCTCTTCTTTGAGGAAGGATTCCAGTTCGGTACGCGCCTGTCGCCAACTTTCGTCGGCGGCCGCATGCTCGCCGGCGATCTCTTGTGCCCAACCTAACCAAAAGCGCAATTCGCCATTGTAGAAGCCGAGTGCCGGGTCGGCCTTCGCTAGTATTTCCTTTAGCGGAGCGATGATTGGCTCGGGGTGGCGCTCCAGGATCGCCTGGTAAGCTTGTGTTTCCCAAGCTTGGGTGTCATCCCCCGGTGGGTGGAGCGGAGCAAGAAGAGCGGCGGCGCGCGGAAGGTCGCCTTCAGCTTGTGCAATACTCGCCTTGGCCACAACCGTATCAAGATTGTCCGGCGTGATATTTAGAACCTGGTCAAGCTTGCGCAGCGCTTCTGGAAAACGCCGAAGGTTGATATAGGAGCCCGCGTGCTGGGTTAGTAGACTGACGTTGCGCGGGTCCAGCCGTTCGGCTTGGTTGAAGTAGGAGTCGCTCCGCTCCCAATCGCCCCGCCTCCGGGCGACGTAGGCGAGGGACTCGGGAATCTGGCTGCTGTTGGGCAGGTAGGAGCGTGCTTGCTCAAAGTAGCGTTCCGCGGTGTCGTAATCCTTCAGGCAGGCGTATTGGTAAAATCCTTTGGCATGTAGCGCCTCACCTAGATTGGGCTGAAGAGTCAGTGCGGTTTCGGCTGCCTGCCGTGTCTCCTCGAAGAGGGCAGTCGTTGGTTGAAGATTCACTGTGATATAGCCAACCGCATCCACGTAGGAGAGCAGCGCCCAACCAAGGGCGAACTTTGGGTCCAGCCTGATTGCTTCTCTAAGGTATTTTTGTGCGCCAAGGGAGTTGGCAGGGGAGGTTTGGGATTTCAGATTATAAGCTAGGCCGCGCAGGTAGGCATCGTAAGCGTCAGCATTCTCCGTCGGTCTCGCGGCGATGACCTGCTCTTCCCGCCCGGTGAGATGGGCTCGCAACTGATCGGCGATCGCTTTTGCGACTTCACTCTCGACCGAAAAGACGTCGGTTAGTTTACGGTCAAAGGTATCAGCCCAAAGATGGGAATGATTGGCCGCCTTTATCAACTGCACGTTCACGCGCACGTCGTCGCCGCTCTTCTGCACTTTTCCTTCCAGGATGTGCGCAACACCAAGTTGCCGGGCGATCTCAGGCAGATTTTCAGGCGCGCTTTGATAATGCAGCGTGGATGTGCGCGAGATCACCTTCAGATCGGCGATTTTCGATAAGCGCGTCAAAATCTCATCCTGGATGCCTTCGGTAAAGTAGGCGCTCTCTTTTTCTTTACTCAGGTTTTGAAACGGCAAAACGGCGATGCTTTTTTCCGGGGCCGGAACCCTCGCCACTAGGAGAACTTGGTCGTGCAGCAGCCAGACAACGGTAGCAGCCAGGAGAAGACAAGCCGTGGCGGCGCCCGCCAAAACCGGATTGTGCCGCGACCAGCGCCAGATTTTGACGGGCGGCGAGACTGGACGGGCGACGATCGGGCGGCCATCCAGCGAGCGCTCGAGATCCTCGGCCAGATCGCCCGCGGATTGGTATCGCGCTTTCGGATCGCGCTCGAGGCAACGCGCGCAAATTGTTTCCAAGTCACGACTGAGCGAGGACGCGAATGAACGTAACTTCGGAGCCTGAGTCGCCCCGGCCTGGCGGATAACCGAGAGAGCATTTGCACCAATAAATGGCGGACGGCCCGCGAGCAGATTAAACAGCATGGCCCCGAGACTGTAGATATCCGCGGCGGGGGTGAGCGCCGCATTGCCGCCTTCCGCTTGTTCCGGCGCGATATATCCGGGTGTCCCGAACGTGGTCAGGGTGCGGGTAAGATCGCTTTCTTGCCCGATCCATTTGGCCAGGCCGAAATCGCTCACCATCGGTTCGCCCCGGCCATCGAGCAGCACATTTCCCGGCTGGAGATCCCGGTGGAGAATTCCCTGCGTGTGCGCGTACTCGATCGCGCGCGCCACCTCGGCCATCAGCCGCACACACTCGCGAGGGTCGCGCCGGAGGGCAGACTCAGCCGTGCGCAAGCTTCCAGCGGTCGCCAGCTTCATGCTGAAAAAGGGAACGCCGTCGTCGCTCTCGCTCACTTCGTAAATGGGAAGGACGTTGGGATGATCGAGGCTCGCGGCGGCCTCCGCTTCGCGGCGGAAACGCGTCAGTGTCTCCTGTGACTCCGCTTGATAGGTGAGCACCCGCTTGAGCGCGACGATCCGCCGCGAGTGCCGCTGCCGGGCGCGGTATATCACGCCCATGCCGCCACGCCCTATCTCTTCGAGGATCTCGTAATTGCCAAGCCGCCACTGCCTGTCCGGCACGTCCACTTCGGCGAGCACGCTCTGAAAAACTTCCGTGGAAGCTTCACCCTTGGCTTCCAATCCCTCCTTGAGGAGGCAACTCACGCAAGTGCCCTGGCCAAGCTGGGCGGTGCCGCCGCACTCGCCACATTCCACCGGACTATCGACCACACCGGCAAGCGAGTCGGAGAGGCCGCAGAGGTTCATCGGATGCTGGAGATTGCGCGGTTGACTGGCTGAAACGCCGCCAGCCGAGCCGGGAACTCTACCTTATATCTTTTCTCCAGCCGCGAGCACGCCGCACAAATGCCGGATCTCGTCATCCACATCCGCTGGGTTGTCCACCGTATGAGCGACTTCATTGCGCAAGAGCCAGCGGTAACGCTGCCGGAGGTTGTGCAGTTGCTTCTTTACCGCTGTCTCCGCGATGCCCAGGGCGTTTGCAAGACTGGCATACGACACATCAGCACGTTCCGCCGTTAGATGACCGCGCAAGGTTTCGAACAGGCGGAGCCGGCCGTGAGCCTCGCATTCCTCCCGCAGACGTAGCAGCGCTTGCTCGACCACCGTGGCCGCCCAGCGCAGATCGAAGAGTCGCTCCGCTGGCAGGGATTCGAAAGCTTGCGCGGAGATCGATAATTGTGAAGGCGCTTCCGCCATCCAGTCATCCCACGAAACAAACTGGACGTCGCCACCCCGTTTTTGCGTCCGTTTTCTTTCGGTAGCGTGGTTCAAAAAATTCTGGAGCGACTTGAGCAGGAGCGAGCGAAAACGTCCGCGAGCTTCATCGGCGTGATGCAGCCAGTCGTCATGGAGCATCATCATGAAAAAATCCTGCGTCAGGTCCTGCGCGTCCTCGGTCGAATAACCTCGTCGGCAGACGAAGGAGAAAATGGGCCGCCAATAAATTCGGCAAAGCTCGCCCAGCGCCTCGCGCGCGTTCGGCTCATTACTGGCAGAGTCTGCCGCGGAAAGGATCAGGCTCCAACGCGTGGTAGCGAACACGCGCGGCTCGGCTGAACCGCCGGCCAGCGTTTCGGTGTGCACAGGGAACAGGGTGGTGAATTTCTCCTTCTTTTACAAGCGTAAAAACCAGTCACTCGAGCCGCATTCATCGGTCGGCGACGAGGGATTAGCTCCGTTTCCCGACGGTCAAATTCCCATTTTGCAGAAGTTAGTCAGGAACTTGCCTCCTCCGTTCCGTTAGAACCATGGCAGAAAGGTACTGTGTCTTACTCGATTCCAACTCAATCACGTAACTCTGCCCCATTCGATCAACCGGTGGTCTCGCCACCGGCTGAAGACGCAACAAACCAACCAAAGCAATAGAAACCAAATGAAAAAGATAATACTAAAATCAATCCTCCCAATATTGGGAATGGCGCTGCTCGCGCTGGCCGTCGCGCCAGGGTGGGTCTCGGCCCAGCAAGCCACTGCCCCGGCCTCGAGCTCGGCTTTTCCGCCGCAACCGGCCGCACCATTGGAAGGGGTATGGGATTCGCATCTGACAGCGACAGATTGTAACGGCCATACTCTCTTTACTGCTCGCGCCTTCGAGATGTTCATTCGTGGCGGCACACTCACCAGTGTCGACAATGCGCCTCCAACCGCGCACGGTCCCGGTCTTGGACGGTGGCAACAGGTAGGTGGCCAGAAGTACCGTGCGCCCTTCCAGTTCTTCAGGTTTAATCCGGACGGCAGCTTCGCCGGAGTCCAGAAGATCCACCGCACGATCTTGCTGGATAACGATGCGGATAGCTATACCTCCACCGTCAAGTTCGAAAGCTTGGACCCGAACGGCAACGTCGTTTTCAGCGGCTGCGGCACCGAGTCCGCGACTCGTCTGCAATAGCGGAGAACCTTCCTTCGCACGCTTTATGGTCGCAATTAGCTCCTTCAGCGCAAACGGTCGATCCGACGAGTGGCCTAGGAGGAGCCCGTCATCCCCCTGGGCTGACTGCGACCCATAGGCGTGTTGCCAGTAGAAGCGCACCGGCGCGCAATCGTTCCTCGTCCTCCGCGGAGAGGGATTGCTGTCGCCCGGGCGCTTACGGCTTTTTCCTTCATCAGCTTATTCCGGGCGTAACTTTCCTAGTTGCAAGAGTTATTCAGGAACTTGCCTGCTTTATTCCGTTAGAACCTTACGAGACCGCTATATGGAGCCAACCCCACATTTCTGACCTTCATAAACGGGAGTGGCCGCAATGCCTCTCCGATCCTGGCGCTCAAAGGCGAATAACCAATGAAAACAAATAAATTCACGATGCACTCTTCAACTCCTCTCGCCCCTGACAACACGATCTTCCCACCAAGTTCAATCAACCGGTCGTCCCGAGAATCGATCTGGGGTTTGATTCCCGGTGGGCTTCTTTCCAAATCTGCGGTTTGTCGTGGCAGGATCAAACCTGACCGGGAGGAAAGGAAATTACTTATGTCTTCCGCAAGCAAACAAACAATGCAGGTCCGGCTGCGGCCGGGACGGATGGGTCAGGCGCTTCTTGTTATCGTGCTGGTTCTCGCCAGCCTGATGTGGCGCTCGCAAGTTTATGCCGCCGCGCACGTCACTGATACTTTCTACGGGGACGGAGCTGGCTACAGCACGACGAGCGAGGGCGCAGGCGATTCAGCCTTTGGTTACAGAGCGCTTTTTTTAAACACCACCGGCGACGACAACACGGCCACCGGTTACCATGCGCTCTATAACAACCGCACCGGCAGCAACAACACGGCCAGCGGTTCATATGCGCTCGAGACCAACACCGGTAGCGACAACACCGCCAGCGGCTATGGGGCACTGCAGTTTAACACGATTGGCTACAACAACACAGCGAGCGGCTCTGAGGCACTCCTTAGCAACGGGGCTGGCTACGACAACACAGCGAGCGGCTTTGAGACACTGCTTAGCAACGACAGCGGGGTAGTCAACACGGCCACCGGTGCCCTTGCACTGCGCTCGAACATCACCGGCGGCTACAACACAGCCACCGGAGTGTCGGCCCTCTACAGTAACACCTCGGGCAACAACAACACCGCGAATGGGGTCAACGCGATGTTTTACAACACCACTGGCAAAGAGAACACGGCCACAGGTTTTCAGGCGCTCCAAGCCAATAACGGCAATGATAATACGGCGAGCGGTTTCGACGCGCTCTATTCCAACACCACGGGCACTAACAACATCGCACTGGGCAATCAGGCTGGCTTCAACCTCACCACCGGTAGCAACAACATCGATATCGGCAACTCTGGCGTGACGGGCGAGTCGGCCAAGATCCGCATCGGCACCAAAGGAACACAGACTGCCACCTTCATCGCGGGAATCTCTGGCAAAACCGTGGCGAGCGGGGTGGGAGTAATCATCAATGCCAATGGTCAGCTCGGCACGGTGCAGTCCTCCGCCCGTTTCAAAGACCGGATTAAGCCGATGGATAAGGCGAGCGAGGCGCTGCTTGCGCTCGAGCCGGTGACATTCCGTTACAAGCACGACCTCGATCCTGACAGCATCCCGCAGTTCGGCCTGATAGCCGAGCAAGTGGAAAAGGTCGATCCCAACCTGGTGGTGCGTGATGAAGACGGCAGGGTCACCACGGTGCGCTACGAAGCGGTAAACGCGATGTTACTAAACGAGTTCCTGAAAGAGCATATCACCGTGCGGGAACTGAAAACGACGGTTGCCAAACAGCAGAAAGAGTTTCAGGCGACAGTCGCACAGCAGCAGAAGCAGATCGAGGC
>JBBRAF010000017.1:0-60403 GCA_038207045.1 Chthoniobacterales bacterium | reverse complement strand
CCGCTCGAATGCGCCGCTCACCACAAACAGGATGTCGCGCGTGCTGATCGTTTGCCGGCTTGCTTTCCCGCGCCGCTGAAATTCGAGCGCGGCCTGCAGTTGCCCCTGCAAATCCATCGCACTGCGCAACGGCACCTCCGTTTCCTCCATTAACTTCAGCAGCGTCGTCTGCACTCCGCGGCCGCTCACGTCGCGCCCGGCCAGATTCGAGGCCGACGCGATCTTATCGATCTCATCTATATAAATAATGCCGAACTGCGCCCGCTTCACGTCGCCATCGGCCTTGTGCACCAGCTCACGCACCAGGTCCTCCACGTCGCCCCCCACATAACCGGTCTCGCTAAACTTGGTCGCGTCCGCTTTCACGAACGGCACCTTGATCAGCTCCGCGATGTGCTTGATCAGATACGTCTTCCCAACGCCGGTGGGCCCGACCAGGATCACATTCTGCTTGGCGTATTCCGTCTTCTCCGCCAGCGCCGGATCATCTCTCTCGAGCGCGCGCACGTGCTTCACATGATTGTAATGATCGCACACCGCGATCGACAGAACCTTCTTCGCCTCATCCTGTTTGATGACGAACCGGTCGAGATGCGCCTTGATCTCGCGCGGCAGAAAATCGAACTCGAAATTCCCTTCGCCTTCCGGCTCCTTCTTTTCCTCCGCTCCCGTCTCTACCGCATCCGGCTGCATCATGGTGGTAAAGGCCACCTTGTCGCCGAAGTTCGTCTTCATGAACTCGGACAGCTTCGATTTCAATTCTTCCGGTGTGGGAAAGGTCGGATTCTGCTCCATGATGTGAGCCTGAAACGTTCGCGCGAAACGCCAACATCGCAAACCGCAAGAGAGGCATTGGGGCAACGCATTGGGGTGGAACCCCGGCTGCTGCGGCAAGCCCTCCTCTCGCTGGCTTGAAAAGCGGACCCAGACTGGCGAATGATACCCCCGCGATGAGCTTACGTAATCGAAAACACGAAAATTCCCTTCTCAATCTTGTCCTGGAAGCGGTTCTCGTGAGCGCAGGCGTTTTTCTTGCCCTTTGGGTTAACAACTGGCACGAGGACCGCGAACACCGCGCGCTGGCCGTTTCCGCCTTGCGTAATTTCGCGAGCGAAATGCGCACGAACCAGGAAGCCATGCAAAAAAACCGCCAATACCACGAAACGCTGGCGCGCGAGCTCCACAAATTCCTCGCCAACGACGAACCGCAGACCGAAGAGCAGTTCCAAAAGAACGTCCATTTTGAGGGAGTCCGCCCGGTCACATTCGAGCACACAGCCTGGGACCTGGCGCTGGCGACCCAGGCCTTATCCTACCTCAAACCCGAGCTGGCTTTCGACATCTCGAAAGTTTACACCGATCAAAGCGCCTTCCAGACGCTGGAAAACAGCTTTCTCGCCGCCGCTTTTACTCCGACCAACTTGTCGACCGGCAACCTCAAAGGTCTGGCCCCCGCGATCGAATTCTATCTCGTCGACATCAACCAACGCGAGCCCGCCATTCTCCAGCGCTACCACCAAGTCATCCCCGAAATCGATCGGGCCCTTCCCCACTCTAAAGCTCGTTAGGCGGCACGTCCGAAGCTGCAACCAGGTTCGCGACTCCCTTTGCCCCAGGTCTGGAAGTTCTGGGCCGCTACTACTTCTGCACCGCCTGGACGGCTGCCTGCGCGTTAACGAAGCCGAAGCCGTCCAGCGGCGAGTAGCCGTGGCCGATGTTATTACTGAAAACGCCTTGCAGCGTGCTTCCATCAGAAAGGGTGGCGCTGAATGTCGCCCCACCGGGCGCGAATGTGCCTTGGGGAATCAGCACGCCTGCCCCGAACAGATCGGCGCTGTTGCCGCCGACCGCGCCCAGTGGTCCGAAGACATCCGCTTCGTCGCGATCAACTCCGAAGTGAATCACGTCGCCGCTGGTCATCGCGCCTGGCTTAATTGAAAGTGTTAATCGGCGATACTGGGTGGCTGTCGCAGGTGGAGGAGCCGGTGACGTAAACGCCGTGGTAATGGCGTATGAAGAGACACCGGTGAGATTACCCAATGTAAAGGGAAAACCTGAGCCTTCGGTAGGATCAAACACCAGTCCTTGCGTCGGTCTCTCCGTCGGATTCGCATTTGAGAGATTCAGTGTCAGGGAGGTCAGGCTGTTCGGGCCGGAATAGCTCACGGTAAAGAAGTTTGGATCGATAGAACTCGTTAGGTTTCTATCTCCGTCGGCGGAGACCACTACGACATCCTTTCCTCGTTGTGCGCTAGCCTGGGCGCGGTACGGATTTAAATCATGCAGGAAGGCAGATGCCTGTAGCGTCTGGCGAACCGCACCAGGAGCGAGCGAATGCGGACCTCCGGCGGCCTGCAACATCAAAGCCGCGATGCCACCAGCATGCGGAGCGGCAGCACTGGTGCCGAAGAAATTCGGCAAACCGTCATGGTCCTGTGGCGCGTCTTGGACAAAAAACGTGGTATTAGCGCCGTCCATCGCCGCCATGTCAGGCTTAAGGCGCCGGTCCGGTTGAGGCAACGGCTTGTTGTTCTTGTCGAAATAAATCGTGACCGGCCCGGGAGAGGTAAATGACTCTGGGATGAAAGGTGGATAGAAGCCATAGGCAGCGACACCATTTCCACCAGCGGCGCTATTATGCCCATAGGTCGCCGGGGTGGTATAATCGACAAATTCCCGCGGTTGGCCGCCATTGAACCAGACATAGCGAATGTGATCGGCAACCGGAATGCCTGGCGGTTTGTTCGCGCGAGCAATCACCATTTGCACGTCCAGGTTCCCAACAAGCTCGGCTATTTCAATGGGTCGCCCGGTGGCGCGATTGTTATCCATTACGGCGCCGATGAAGGCGCCACTCGCGTCAAAAAACAATAGATTGAAGTCCGTCTCGACTAACTGGTCGCCACTAGCTTGACGAACTTTGTAGATAAAGTCTCCGGTTGTCCCCTGACCGCCAATGACAATGTTGTACGTTCCAGTGACCGGCAGAAATGAAATTAGAGTTCCGGGAACAGGGGTGGTCTCCAGAAAAGCGATCTCATTTCCGCGCGGATCAATGAGGCTGATAGTGACATAAGGTAAAGGGTTGGAACTTTGCGGAGCGGCATCGACGGTTATACCGATATGTTGCCCGGCCGTGCCCGCAAAAGGGAAGATCTTGGTCAACATAGTGTCCGTCAGTGTGCCTGCGCCGGACTGAAGAGTTTTACCTAGCTTGGGTGGGGTCGCGTCGTACGGTTCGTTCCATTGGAAAATAACTACGCCGTCTTCATCGATGTGAATATTCTGCGCTATGTCCTGAGCGGCTCCGGAGGCGAAATTATGGAAGCCACCCTTATAAAGAGCCGGATCAACTCCGGTAAAATCTAGATTGGTGCCGGCAGTGGCTGAGCTATTTGCTGGCACTAATCTGAAAGGAGCGTCATAGGCCTGCGATCCTGGCCGGTTACCAGCGGAAGAAAAATAGGCGACTCCAGCAGCGGCGACTTCATCGACTGCTTGGGCGATGATGCCATCCTGAAACATCGGTTCATCGAAGTAAATCACGTCGTCAATGATGACATCTGCCTTGAAATTAGGCTTGGATAAGGGGCCGGTGGGCAAACCCGCGAGCGATCGGATGTTATCTGCGAACTGGACTTCGCCTTCGAACGCGGTCGCGAATCCCAACCGTGCTTCCGGAGCGATGTCGTGGACGATTTGCAGCATGGCGCGGCCTTCATCATTACCAAAAGGTCCTTCGCGAAAAACAACAACCGGCTGGGTATGACCGAATGGGTTGGTCCGACCTGGAAGATCACCCGAGGCTGTGTCATCCCCCGCTGTCGGAGGAATTTTAAATAAACCGGATAGATTATAGCTATCGGAGAGCACTCCGATGGTGATACCGGTGCCATTAATCCCAGCGGGAACTTTATCGATTCGATGCTGGATGATTCCCTGAGTAGTTGCTTTCCCGATATTGGTCATTGGCTTCGGCACAAGGTGGACAGCGGAAACACCTGACATCTTGGCGATCGCGACCGCCTGTTCTGATGAAACAAACGCTTCGAGGATTCCGGCGTGATAGCGAGCGGTTCTGGCTACGACATTACTCCCAAGAGCCGTTATCCGTGCCTCTACCGTGGCAAGCGGCACCGTGCCATCGAGCACGATATTCACCATGATGCGTTTCTCGGTATCGGTTATCTTGAGCTTATCGTAACTGATTACCGATGACCGCTGCGGTGCACTCGGCGCGGTGGCCGCGCCTGGCGCCGCTTGTTTGGCTGCTAATTCTTTCTCGACAATATCGCGTAGCCCACCACCAAGGTTGGTGGGAAGTGGTGCTCCGGGCAGTCGACAAGCGATGAGGCCGCTCAATACTAAAACTGCTACGGACACCAATGACCGAATCCTACGCTGTAGTAGTGAGCTTAGCTTGAAGTTCATATTTTTGGTTCCTTTGATTTCTACCTCGCTGGCAGGACCGTACCTATCTTCAATCGAACTAGCGAAGCGTCGGCTGGGCCGATAGCGCCATTAGCCCTGACATCTTCGCGAAAGTTTGCCGACGTCACCGGCTGACCAGCCTGACTTTGGACCAGAAAGAGATCGTAATCGGTTACGGAACCGCTGGCTGACACGTCGCCCACCAAAATGCTTAACTTGGTAGCCACGTCATTGGTATGGACTCCGTCACTGACGCCAAACAACGTCAACGTAATTGTTTGCGCGTCTGTAACTCCGCTGAGATTAACTGTGATCTCAGCGCCTTTGCTGCTGGTGTTTGCTACGGTACCAGTTCCGGAAGTAATGGCCGCACGCCGAAAGGTCACAGGCTGGGGAAAGGTCACGATCATTTGGTAACGGTTGTCTGGACCGCCGCTGCGGCATTCAATGCCTTGCAGGTCGAAAGCGCCCGCGGCTCCGTGCACCTGGCGGGAGACAGCTTTGAGGGCGCGGACTCCTGGTTCGGCATCACTATTGTAAGCGATAACTACGTAATCCTCCGCGTTAACGGGGTACAGATCGTTAGGTTGGCCGAACGGGTGGTGATTGAGAATACCGGAGACGATGACCTTGCTCCCATCAGGCGTGGCTCCTATACCGGCGAACGGAAGATCAAATTCTTCCGGAGACGCACTATAGCGCCCGACCCACTTCTGTGAGCCGTTATCAGCATCGTAAGCGATCGTACTGATGTCCGAAACCAGCCTTTCGTTGGCGCCCAAGCGAATCGTCTGTGCCGCCACGTAGAGCCGCTTGCCGTCGGGGCTTATAGCCAGTCTGAGAGCGTCCTGCTCACTCGGGATGAAGCGTGGGTCGTCGTAGTGAGTGGTCCAGGCGAGATTTCCAGATCTCGCCTCAAATGCCCTGGCTACAACGTCGAGGTTCTGAAACAGGTCGTTCGGCCCTGTTACGTCCTGTGTTGTTGCGATGTAAACGCGAGCACCTCCAGGATCAACCGCTAGCGGCGGCGTCGCATCGAAGGAGGGCGGGAGTGAGACACTCCAAGACAATTTACCTGTCGCAGCAGCATAAGCGACAAGATCCTTGTTGTCGAAGATGTCGCGCTGTCTGGTCGCAAACAGACGTGAGCCATCTGCCACTACGGCGAGGGAATAGGTGTAATCGGTGTTGTCCCATATTTGGGCACCGGTGAGCGCGTCATACGCTACCACGCCGCCATACCCGCCGAGGTAGATACGTTCACCAGTTGGATCTAAGACCATCGAGAGGAGGCCATCGTGGACCTGCGGATTATCATGAAAGACTACCCATTCCTCTTTACCGCTAGCCGCCGAGTAAGCGTGTAAGGCGTACCGACTCTCATTCCTGCCGAAATCGCCACCGGCTTCGTCCAGGCCAGAGGCATAGACTCGATTACCATCCGGACTGACCGCGACATGCTCGACAGAGGTGCCGGTGAAGGGCTCTTTAGCGCGTGCCACCCAGAGCTGGTTCCCGTTGGCTGAATCGTAGGCAATTGTCGTGCCTTCAGAGAAAAACTGCCCCTGCTGAAACCGGTATTGCTGACCGACAACATAGAGGCGCTTTCCGTCTGGACTTACCGCAATATCATAGGCGTAAGAGGTAATGTCTTGGCCGCCGAATCGGCTAACCCACAGCCGCGCCCCCGTGTTGACATTTAAGGCTACGGTCGCGAACTGCTGCGCTTGTGTTGTGTTCTCCCAGCTATAGCCGGTAACATAGACTCGGTCTCCCTGAGGGCTGATGACTTCCGCTCTCGCCTCTTCTAGTCCGGTGAACGGATCAAAGAAATGTTTGCTATGCCCGTTTGCGTTGTCGTATACGCTTACCCAGCGCTCACAATGATCATCGAAACCAGGGACGAGACACCCATCGGTGAGAATGTTACCCGGCGAAGCAGACGAACTCAAAAGCGGCTGAGCATCGCAAATGGTAGCCATGACAAAGGAAACGATCGCCACCGGCCATCGCAGGCTTAGATGGGGCAAAAACAGGGAATAAAGAGAATTCATAAGCACGTTATTTTCACAAGGAGCAGTTTGCGCTTTTCTAAACAATTATGGAAGAAGAGTTCGTTAGCCGAAACGATCATTGCATTAACTAGATTCATTTCTTTCGATTGTGTTTCTTCGGATTACGACGACGAAGTGCGCGATGAGCAGTCGGCGTCGTTCCCGAGGCTTTCTTGAAATTGCGGACGAAGTGACTCACATCGCCCATTCCAATTGCCGCTGCGATTTCCTTAACGCTTAATGGTGAACCCTTGAGCAGCTCCTTCGCGCGTTGTATCCGCAGCCGGCTGAGGTACTGCACCGGCGACACGCTGGTTTCGCGCTTAAAGAGGCGCCGGAGATGCCCGGGGGAAAGCTGTGCGACACGCGCGATCTCGTCGAGCGAGAGTGTCCGGTGCAAATTATCTCGCATATGAGTAATGGCAGCGCGGACTCTCTGATCCATAGCCAAATCGATTCACGGTTTTCACCTGCTGCTCACTGAAACTGCGAAGGCGGACAGCTCCCACGCTCCAAGAATAGGTCCCGCAGCTTATCGCTGGATATAGCCAACCTTGTCTATACCACGCGAAAGGCGTAAGCTTTTGTTGAGTGAAGCTGGCGCTACGATCGCAGAGGGCCGTGCGAAAACTTCGCGGCGAAGGGTCCGCCATGCGATCGCTCACGCGGCGCGACCTGAGTTGTATCCTTACGTCCATCCAGCAGCTGCACGCCTGTGATAAACCGGACGCGTTCGCGTTTGAGGTCTTAGCAATGCTCCTCGGTCTCGTGCCAGCGAAGGGCGCCAGTTTCAATCGCCTGGAGATGCGACCCGTTCGATTGCTCTGCCAAATGTATCCCAAGAGAACACTCGAACCTTTGACTGAGGAATCGCGCAAGAGCTTCCTTCAATTCCAGGATCAACATCCATTTGTCTCCCTTTACCGGCAGATCGGTGGGTTCGGAGCGGTGCGGACGAGTGATTTGATGAGCCAGCGGCAGTTCGAGCGCCTCGCCATCTACAACGAGTATTACCGCCGGTTCGATTCGCATTTTCAAATCGAGTTTACGCTTCCTGCGCCACGCGACGTTTGCTTCGCCATCGCATTGAATCGTGCCGACAAAGATTTTTCGGAGCGAGACCGCGCCGTCCTTGAACTGCTGCGGCCACATATCGCCGCCGGCTACCGGGCGATGCGAATGCAGCTGGAACTCAACGCGCTTGAGCAATGTGCCGATCCTTCTCGCGGCGCCGTGTTGATCAGCGCTAAAGGCCGGGTTCGTTATTTCACAGCGAGTGCTGTTAGTCTGATGGAGAAATACTTTGGCAAAACAGCCCATTTGCCTGACGAGATTAGCCGCTGGCTCGGACACCGTGAACGTCTTCTGGCCAGCGAGGGATGCCTCAGAGAACCTGTTGCGCCACTACTGATTGAACGCGGCGCTCACCGGCTGGAGGTGCAGGCGCGCCGCGAAGGTGATGGTCTGATGCTGCTGTTATGCGAATCCGCCGCGCCTCCGTCCCATTCGCGACTCACCGAGATGGGCTTGACTCCCCGCCAGGCGCAGGTGCTCTACTGGATTGCCCAGGGAAAAACGAATGCGGAAATCGGGACGATTCTTGGCGCGAGCCATCACACCATCCATCAACATGTAAATGCAATACTCAGGAAGCTCGGCGTGGAAAATCGCGGCACGGCAATGTTGCGCGCACTTGAAGTGCTCGGCTTGCAGAGGTCGCACGAGGCAACGATTTAGCTGCGGCCGGTAAGGCGCGCGCAGCCAGCGTCTCTGATTTTGGAGTCGTCTTCTCAGGATGCCCGCTGTCGAACGGCACGAACTTTCGGATCGTCAGGACGAACGTTCATCGAGCGGCTTCACCGGACCAGCCGCGATGTCAGCCTCGGCTTCCGCGATCTGGTGATCCGCTTTGCCGGACTTAACATCTTCCTCGATCTGAGCATCCCATGCACCCTCCAGCTCTTCCTCGAACCAGCGAATAAGCCGTCGCTGTTCCGTAGCCGAGAGTTGGGTAATAGCGCTCTGGATTTCCGCCAGCGTGCTCATGTGGGGAATATATTCTGAGTGCCTGGAATGTAAACAGCCGCGGCGTCAGCCAAGCGCGGCAGATCGAGCACATCCTCGCGTTTCAGATCAGCAGCGCTTCGGCTAATTGGACTGCCGACCCGGTTTACCCAATTAACGAACAACTAACACCAGCATCCTTGGCGCCAGCCGCTCGTCGTCGATGCTTTCGCCTTTCAGCAATTCTTTAGTCAGGAACCCACGGGATTACTCGCGGCACCGGCGGGACGGCTGCAGAGAACGATTGCAACACTCAATACTGCTTCGGCCCGCGTAGAAGAGGTACATGACTACCACCACGACAGTAGATCGCCGAAACAACCACCGCGAAGGGGTTCTCGCCCGCACCATGGAAGAACAGACGGCGAAGCTGCCTTCCGACACATTCCTGTGGGCGGCCACCGCATCAATCGCCGCTTCCCTCACTCTCAAGATTCTCGGGCGCGGGAAGGACGCACTTTTCGTCGGTCAATGGGCGCCGACCTTCCTCCTGTTGGGTGTTTACAACAAACTGGTCAAGCAACTCGGGTCGGACCGGACAGATAACACGATCTAAAGACCGGCGTTTGCCCGGGGCTTGGCCCATCGTGCGCCCTGTTCCGCATGCACCGCTTTACGACAGATGCGTCGGCGGCGATTCGGCGTGAGAGCACGAACTAACGAGTCGCCAACGTTACTGCTTCAAATCAAGCCTAAGGCTTTGATCGCGTGTACGTGACTATTGGAGCGGAGATGCGTGAGGGCGACCTATCCTCCGATACCGCCGAACTTGCCTTTCAGCATGTCGCCGGCTTGACCTGCTACTCCGCTCATATCACCGGAAAGAACCGCGTCAACCTGGCTAGCTACCGGAGCGGGCAGTTTGCCCTTGATGAAATCAATGGCCGCTTGAGCGGCTTTCTGCGCGTTTTCCTGACTTATGCCGGTTTTCTGCACGATGATATCGATGAGTTGTTGCATTCACATAAATACGCCTTTTGCCGGGTGAAACAACCGCTTTTCCCAGTTGGGCGGCGGCGCTGTTCCATGAGCTTGGCTGCAGAGAACCGAGAGGCCCCTTCCGAATGAGCTTGCCATTACCTTGTCCGGGATGCCGACTAGTCACATTATGTGGAAAGAATTCAAAGAGTTCGCAGTAAAAGGCAACGCGCTCGACCTTGCCGTAGGTGTGATCATCGGGGCGGCGTTTGGAGGATTAATCGCGTCGTTAGTAAAAGACATCATTATGCCGCCGATCGGGCTTTTGACGGGCGGACTTGATTTTTCTAACCAGTTCCTTGTCCTGAAAAGCGCACCCAATGGCGCCACGTTCGCAACGCCGGCGGATGCGGCGAAGGCGGGAGCAATCACCTGGAACTACGGAAATTTTCTTACCTTGCTGATCAGTTTCATCATCGTCGCGTTTGCCATCTTCCTGATCGTAAAAGCCGCGAACAAAATGAAGCGACCGGCGTTGGGTGCCGAGAAGGTGTCGAAAGAATGCCCGGCCTGCACGATGACGATCCCGATCAAGGCGAGCCGCTGTCCGGAATGCACGACTGAATTAGGCAGTGCGAGATGAGCCGGGTTGAAATCCCTTTGTGACCTTCGCAAGTTTCGAACTCGCTCGCCTCCGGGCCGACGGTAAGACCTACTACTTTGCGAATACAGATCTAAAGACGGGCGTCTGCCGGTTTGGCGAACCGGACGCCATCCCGCGTTGCTACCGGTTAGATCAGTCGCAATCTTTGCGAATTGGGCTGCCCGGCCCGCTATCAATTAATGGAGTGTCAAAAGTGAGCATCGAACCCCTGTTTTTTTCGCTTCCTGGTAAACCGATCTCGCCTGCTGGCAAATTCAGCAGAGCGACCAAAACGCGCAACGACCCGCCGAGAGGCGATTCTCAGGTATGCTACTCGTCATCGCGGTTCTCCTGTTACTGTTCTGGGTCGGCGGCTTTGCCTTTCACATCGCCGGCGGTCTCATTCACATCTTGATCGTGATTGCCGTGATCATGTTTATTCTCCACTTCGTTCGCGGGAGAAAAGTCTAATCCCGAGCTAACAGAGCGACTGACCTCTTAGGCAGCCAAATTGCCAGAAAGCAGTTCGGCTTGGGCAGGATCTCTGATCTCTGACGTCAAGTCTCCCGACCTCTAGAGTTCGCCTCTTTGCTGCTGCAGTTTGCCCAAACGGATCGCCGGGTCAGGGCGTCATACGATCGCAGAGAGTATCGGTATGGAACGACACGAGATTGCGCAGCTTGAACCAGCCGCTGTCGGCTTTATTCATCTGGGCGATGCCGGCGATCTGGTCCTTGGCAAAGTCGTTCCAGGAATTGTTGCGTGCGATTTTCAGGAAGGTCCAGGCGGCCCCTTCCATATGCTGTAAGACGACGTTGCCAGTGGTGGAATCGGTCGCACGGTCCGGGGCCTGATTCACGAACTTATCTAGTTCCTCGCGCATCCCGGGCGCCGGTCGGTACATTGAGACGACGTAAGCCGAGCCGCCGCTTTTCGAAGGATCGTCGAGGCCCATTTCCTTGGCGAACTGCGTCCAGGATGGTCCGTTGCAAAGAGTATCGGTGTGCCAATCGCTTAAACCTGTCTGAGCAGGAGATGGCGAGGGGCGGGCGGCATCAAGCGTCATCTTAGTGCCGAGATGCTCGATCACGCAGTAATCCCAGGAGTCGCCATCCTCATGGCGCAGGACAATGTAATGCCCTGGCATGGGTGCATCAGGCGCCTGTTTCTTGAACGACTCACCGTATTCCGCAGCCTTACCAAGTGCGGCCTTAGCCATGTGCACGTGGTAGATGTCGGTGCGTGCGGCCGGCGAGGTGCTGCTGGTGGAGGCGGAAGCAGCCGGAGTGGTGCTTTGCGCGTACGCAAGTGAGGTTAGGCCAGCGGTGGCGAGTAGGACAGTGAGAGCAATTTTCATGGTTAATTCCTTTGGTTGAAGCGAAAATTCGTCCGGAATCCCCGATGCCCACCTGGACGAACTGGAAAGCGTTTACTTTGCCTTCGGTATTTGCCGGAGCGTGAGCGGCGGTCTTTCGACGGTCAAGAAGATTCGCTTGCTGGTTTGCAAATCAGTGGGTTCAACGATTTGCACGTGTTTAGCAACCATTGCAGAGAAGCGCGCGAGCTGTCTTCCGATACCGCCGAACTTGCTTTTAAGCATGTCGCCGGCTTGACCTGTTACTGCGCGCATATCACCGGAAAGAACGGCGTCAACCCGCTTCTGGAGACGAAGTAGAAGCCTGTTTGTTCGCGCTCTCGAACCCCTGTTTAAAGCCATCCCGGAAACCTTCCATCCAGCGTCGCCGGTCCCGCCGGATGTTTAACCCTTCGGCCTCACGATGCGCCAGATCATCGAGAGCCTCTATAGTTGGTTCCGGCTGACCTCGCGCGGCATACTCCACACCCTTTCTATTGCCCTCCTGAAAACCAGCACGGTAGGGGTCGAAATGATAATGACGCGCGGGTTCCCAGCCAAAGATGTTCGGCATGGCCGTGTGCCACACCAGTGACGTCACGACCACTGCGGCAATAAAGGCGATCAGCAGAATAACAAACGGAACCAGGCAACAGCCGCAATTGCCCGCTACGGCCCGGTGTTGATATATCCGCATAGCCTTCCTCCGAGAATTCTAATCTGCCTGAGGCGAATCGTGCCGTGATAGACCAGACATGTCGACCCCAAAGACGGTACGCTTCCCGGCTGCGAGGTTATTGCCTCTCAGCACCGGCTTCGTTACAAGATGTCCGGGCCTAAACGCCGCTACGGTTTGCGTAAAGCTGCACGAGGTCTAGCGCCTCAGATCCGCTACGATTTCAGCGAATTGCTGCCGGCCCGGCTGATTCGATTAACTATTAACTGATAGCTAATAACCAATAACCGCGGCGCCAGCCGCTCCGCCGCGATCTGCAACCGGGTTCGCGACCCCGGCTACAGTTCACTTACGCGCGGGAGTTACTAAGCCCGCTCTGCTACTAGCGCGTGTCCATTGCGGCTGCCGTTCGTAGGAACAGCCGCCACTTCGGGCGCCACCGCCGGAGCGGCGACCTCCGCAGTTCTCGTTGCCGTTAAAGGCATCGTGAACTGGATTGGCGCGCTCGCCACACCTTGCGCCTGCCCATTCACCGCTTGCACGATGATCTGCGCCGTCTGCCCCGGTAGCACGTTATGGATCAGTCCCATCGTGCCAGTTGCGCGCAAGACCGGGGACTTCGATCCAGACGCCATCGTAAAATGAGCGGCGAACTAGGCGACCAGGGCTCGGAGGTCTTTCTACAATGCAAATCGCGGGAGGGGGACGACCCTTTTATTTCCCAGGATCGCGCCGGCGACCAGGTCCGCTCGCGCCGCGAGAACAAGCTTAACTCGTCCGCGGTGCTAACAACTGCAATCTTTGCCGCAGTTACACTTCTTGTTGTCGTTCATCGGACAATCCTTGCCAGTCTTGTGACAGCTCGGCTTGTCTGCCGCGAAAGCGGTCGTGCACATCACTGCCGCCAGAAGAGAAAAAAGAATCCTATTTTTCATACAGAACTACTTTCCCTTTCCTGACCCTCGAACGCAAGAATTCTTTCCCATCGACGCTTGCATCAGGACGAAAGACGCTACCGCTGCGACTTCAGATCAGAGGCGATCTCCGCGAACTGTTCGAGGACGCCTTCTCGGTCTTTCGGCGATATCCAACCTCTGACCTCTGACATCCGACCTCTGGTTCAGTTGTCCCTGTCTTTAGACCATTGGTCTAAGACAATCACGCGGTCTTCTGCAACTTTACCGCGAGATCATCGGTTAAATGCAGAAACAACAGGAGGGCTGGAAATGGGAAAACAACTTGTCATCACTGCAATAGTCGCGCTCGGTTTCACATCTGCGATACCGTGTCATGCCGGCACGGAAATCGTCAGAGATTACAGCGCACAAGCGCCGGCACCAACCTACAGCGACGCGCCGGCACCTCCGCCGCCCGTCTACTATGTTCCGCCGCCGCCGGTGCGGGTCGTCGTCTACCCCGCTTACGCGCCGGTAGTCCGCATCTTGGGCTTTCACCGCTTCGTTCGGCGACCCGTTTATTGCGGCCCTGGTTACCGGCACTACTAACAAGAATATTAATCCGCGCGCTTCAGTCTGTAGCCGCACCGATGAAGCCCTTGACTCAACCTGGCAAGCTCCGTATCCGGTGGAACCTTAAAGGACCGACCCCAACTCCCAACTCCAGCTCTCACGTTTTCGCGGATTTACTGAATGTGAACCCAGCAGCGCTACTGCTGTTACCGTGCCTTCTGCGGGGACGATCACTTCGTTGCTTAACACACTTTCACCAAATAGATTCGAAGCGCTGACGGCTACGTAATAAGTAGTACGCCGCGCGAGCTCCAGCGACGTCTTATGGGCTGGTTTCAATTCGCGCACCTGCTGATAGTTCCTGCTTCCAGTTCCCCAGTAAATCTTATAGCCGACGATTCGGTGGTCCGATGATTCGGCCGGAGGTTTCCACACAAAGTGAACCATGCGCGTCCGGCTCGATCGAGGTGATGCATCGAGCGAGAAAATCACAAGCAAAGTCGCTGCCAGAGTTATGCGTGAGAGCCCTCGCGCACACCTTTCGCCTCTTCTTGACTGTTTGTATTGTAATTTTTGCGTGAAACAATGAGGTACAAGTATTCTTCAGATTACAAGACAAAAACACGGTGTTTCTAGCGCTTCCATACTGCGGCGACCCTCACGATGTTATCCTTCGCCTCTGTTGAAAGTGAGGACCGACCCCGTCTTCGTGCCCGGACGAATTTGCGGATGACGTCAACATGCATTTTGACGCCTCACTTGAAATGTTTTCTAGGTATCGACTAACAAGCTTTGGCTTTTTAGAACGGCTCAAATGTATTGGTCAGGCGACCCGTTTATTTGCGGCCCTGGTTACAGGCGTTACTAGGAAACCACGTAACTCCGCTTGCTTCGGCGATGTGCAACCTGGTTCGCGACCCCGGCTACAGTTTACGCGCGGGCGCTCTGCTATAGCGCGTGTCCGTTGCGGCTGCCGTTCGCAGGAACAGCCGCCACTTCGGGCGCCACCGCGGGAGCGGCGACCTCAGCAGTCCTCGTTGCCGGTAAAGGCATCGCGAAGCGCCTGCTCGTGTTTGTGTCGAAAGTGAGGACTGACCCCGGCGCCTCGCCCATCGGCGGCCAACGTTTTCGTTTGCGATTTAGTTTGCTGCCGCCAAAATCTTGCGCCGGACAAGCGCGAGGAAGCCGACGCCCGCGCCAAACATCAACAGCGTCGAGCCAGTGTCAGGTGTCGAAAATATATGGAACGTGTCTCCCAGGGGAGTATCGGAACTGAAGCCCGGCTGCCCCGCAATTGGGGTATAAATGGTCGGACCGGACTGGCTTTCCTGAATGCTGACCGTGTTGCCATACATCAGCGAAGGAAGGCCCGTGTCAGCCAGCAGCCCGCCGTGATCGTTCGAGTAGAAGAAGATTAGTTGCGTCAACCCAGAGTCACTTCTTGTGGCCGGATTGAACCGCAGGATGTCGGAGACGTGGCCACTCGCGTCGAGTAGCACCACATCGCCTACTGGAAAGGGGTTTACCTGAGGGTGTGCTGTAAAAGCCAGAGCACTCATCAGACCGCCCGGTCCGGGATCGGATGTGAGCGCGCCAGGAAAGGGAATGACTACGGGAATGGGAAGCTCGAGTTGGCCCTGGCCGTTCTCATGGAAACTGAAAGTGGGAATGATTGGCTGAGCCAGAAGTGTGTTGCCGCTTAGTGCAACTGCAAACAGAAGCGAAACATGGGGTATTTTCATTGCTTGTTCAGGTATTATTTTGAATGTGTCGTTGCCGAGAAAAATCCTGTCCGGGCCTGAAGCGATAAGCAAGCCTTTTCTTTCTCTATGTTGGCAACCACTGTCGGATGATCCCTGCAAAGTAATTAAAGAAAGCCCATCACCTCAACAAACCAAAGGGGATATTCCTTCGATTACTACTCGCTGCTTAGGCTCGAATGGCCGAATTTTTCGAATGTGGCGGTTTTGAGACGTGCGGTAATTTTTGAACTGACCTCCGATTTCTGATCGCTGACCTCTGATTCAGTCGCTGTCTTTCTTTAGTCGGAAATCTTTTATGTTGGAATGGCAATGGCAAATTGCGGAAGCCCGCAGGGTGAGCGAGTGGGGAGGCGCGAATCAATCTCGGCGGCGATGATGTCGGCATCCCAGCGCTGGCAGGGCGCCAGCTTTACGGCGGGAGGCACTGAGTCTTAGAATGTGTCTAGGGAAGCAGGGCATGCGGGATTAAGCGCCTTCAATCCAGCAAGGTTGGCGCTGTCTTGGAGGCTTTGGCTCTAAGACAATCCAAGTGTCAAAGAATTTAAATTTGCCCCTACCCGCTGTCCTGAGTGGCACGTCTCGTTAGCGCGGGGTACAGTGTGGCCGCGTTGAAGCCGATTGAGAAGACATTCCTCTGCGATGCCTGCGGGAAACCTGCGATTCAGCTAATGTTGTTGCCCGCTGGCGTTCCCCATCCGCGCTCCGGGTCCAAAGAGATGGGTGATTTTGCAGTCGCTGATTCCTTCAGGAAATCGGATGCCGGCAAACCAGCCCTCGTGGTTGAAGGGTTTTTGTCTTCAATGCGCTGGCCCCTCGATGATCTTAGGTTCGCGGACGTAAAAGCCGCCATCGAAGAAGACAATTCCGAGGCCCTTTTCCGCTTGGACCCCGAGTATCTTCAGTGTTACTGCCGCGATTGTTCCGTAAATTATTGTCGCGATCACTGGAATGCCAAAGTGAAAATGGCTGACGATTACCCCGGATTCTACGACTGCACTGATGGGACCTGTCCGCGAGGCCACAATAAAACCCTCGATGATTGACCGGTGCCACGCTGCCCGGTTCGGAACTTAAGCAACACTTCGGGACTGATGCTAAAGACTTTGCAGCATTTGACGAGTCTTGCGAAGGATTTCACGCTCCTCATCTAGGATACCATCGGGATGAAAATGCATGACCTTATTTCGGATAGAACGAACTTCCTCCAAGCGAGAGCAGAAGGCATAACGATCTAAGAGGAGATGGAGCTTATTCCAAATTTCCTGCCTCCCGAACGCGCGTGCGGTTTCTCCGAACGACAGATCGTCGACGGAGCTGACCTTATCTAATCGGTCGGCGTCATCGGGATTAATTAGCTCTTTCACCGCAATTGAAGAAAGCCTGGCCTTTTCGAGAATTGCGCGAAGGTGATTCTCGATCTGTTCCAGAAAGAGAAATGGTTCAGCAGAGTGACGAACTGATTCGCGATATCCTGAGCGCTGACCAACCCACAAATCGTTCTATCTTTCGCACGTACAAGAACAGCTTCTTCCTCCACAATTTCCCGGACAGCATCGAATAGCGGCGTATCGACTTCTACGATTCGGACAGGAGCGAGATAGTGCTCTACAATGTTGGCTGGACGTTTCGCCGCACCGGCCTTTCCAAGCGTTCGCCAACTTAATATCCCGTCGACGATGCGATCGCCGCTCATGACAGCAAGGTAGGCGGTATCATTTTGCATCATCAGAGTAATGGCCTTCGTCACCGTATCTTGTCGTGTCACTCGAAATGGCGGTTTGTTCGCTTTTTCCAACAGCCCAATCGTTAGCACCACCTCGCGATCCTCAGTCGTCGCTACTATTTCCTCACACGCAGCTGCTATTTTCTTCTCCTCCCTCAGTACCTCCGCTGTTTTCGATTTGAGAACAATCGGAGCGTCCATGTAAACGACTTCGAAACTTGGAACGGTCTCAAGTTTTTCGCGCTTGAGCGCACGCCTAATTTGCGCTGCCACACGCCGCCCGCGGCGTTGCTGGCCAAAGAGCGCCAGTAACTGCCGGACAGTTAGTTCCTTCGGCCCCCTTGCCTTAATTTGCTCAGCGGCTTCTTTGAATTGGATCATGCCTGTGAAATACTAATCATGCTGCACCTGGCCAAATGTAGGTCGCGTCTTTCTTTCGGCGGAAGCGTTCGCGAGGAACGTTGAGTTTGCCTCGCACTTTCTTGGCTTGGGCGCTGGCCTTGATGCCTTTCTTTTCTAATTGCTCCCAAGGAGTGCCGGGTGGGATTCCATCTGGAACGGTTTCGGCCTCGATTGTTTCACGAAAGAATTTAGCGAACCTGGATTGATCGGCGCTGATTGGTTGCCCAGGCTTTTTGTCCTTCGCGGAGGCTTTCCAGGATCCAACAGCATTGACGCTTTCGGCAACGACGGGCCAGGCAGCGGCAACGCGAATATCCTTCCAAAGCGCGACCGTCCATGATTCAAGCGTGATTGGACCTCCGCCGGCCTTATGCTCGAGATGCCATTCGGCTTTTTCGGCCAGCCACCAAGTGAATGCATCAATAAGCTCCTGCGCATACGCGACAGGGCCCGACATCCAGCGGTTGCCGACTTTCCATTGTTCGTCCCAACGACGCTTATAGACCGGCGCTTCAATCCGTCGAATATGTTCGTTATCGCGGATGAGCGCGAGCCGCTCCTGCCAAAGCTTTTTGCGATCCACGGACCAGTCTGAAGGAATCAAGGCAATCGCTGCCCCGAAATCTCCTTCTGCTTTTCCCCAAAGGCAGAAAGGGCGCTCCCTTTCGCTCAAGTTCACATTTTTGATTTTGTGTTCGTGATGATCGGAAGTGAATCCATAGGCTTGGTAACAGAGCCAATCCATCTCTTCCTGGAGGCCGATCATTTCCGACCGGTGTCTTTCGCGTTCGGCAATGACATCCTTCAAGATGGCTCGAAGCGATCCTGAAGAAGTAAATGGTTTAGCGCACGCCGTGGCAGGGGGGACGTAGCCCGGTAGCGACGCGTTCCAGTCGTAGTAGGCTTCACCGCGTTTATCGAACAGCTTGCGAAGCGCAAGGGCGAGAAGTTGGGTTCCAAGCCCCGAACACCGCCCAGCGAAAGTTGCAAGGCGATCAGCAGAAGGACCTATCTTGCCGCGCAAGACGGTAGCAATCAGCGGGGGCACCGGAAGCTGCTCAACCTTTCCGCCGGCAAATTCAAAGTAGGTATCGCGCGCTCCTTCCTCCGACTCCCGTTTGCTAAAGCAGACTTGTTTGAGCCATAACAGAGCGCAGGACGAATTAAGGAGGGAAAGTAATAAATACCAAGCACCTTCCGAGGAAGACCTCGGAAGTTCAATTACGGGCGCATGCTGATTAAAGACTGAATTCCCCGACGAAATGATGGCATGAAAATGCGTAGAGATATCAGCGTACGTAATTTGCTTTTGAAGGGCCCGCTTGTGGTATTCACGAAACTCAAACCACTCGAGCCCAGCCTGTAGCTGTGTCTTGTGAAATTGGGAACGAACTTCCAGAAAATTGCGAAACGGCAGCAAAAATCTCCGGACTGTAGCATCAAGTTTTGGTTTGGTACCTTCACTTTGATATGGCCAAAGCGTGGATGCGGTAACGTCTGGCTGGAAATTTCTCAGCAGTTCTCCCGCGAGCAATGGCTTGGAAAAGCTGGCGGGAATATTATATCGGCGGAAGATATCTCCTGGGAGATAATAAATGTCGTTCGCTGCCGTGATCGCGTCGTATCCCACCGCTCCGCCCAGAAAAGATATGAGTCGGTCCGGACAGTGCGTTTCAATAAGTCGCTGGGTAGGTAGCGGACCTGTATCAAAATTCCACGGCCAGTAAGCAAGTTCTTTTCGGTCTCGCGATGAGACGGCGACACGGCTATCTGCATAGCCGGGATGTTCATGCTCTCGCGCTAGGGTATGCCAAAGCTTGCTTTCCTCGGGGGGAGTGCGCAGGTCCCCGCCTCCTGGCAGGTTCGCGGCCACAAGCACGGGAGATTTCAGGTCTGGCTTATTCGGCCCGCCGAACAGGATACAGGTTGGAGTACCATGACCCGGAAACATGAGCCCTGAGCAGTCGACGATTTTTTGAAGGTTGATACTCGGGAGGAACTTTTCGATGAGTGGCTTTCCAAACTCGCGTTTGGCAAACGCGTTCGACACGATGAAGGCAAGCTGTCCTCTAGAGCGGAGCAGGCCAAAGCTAAGCTCGAAAAACGGACAGATAAGAAGAAACTTCATATGGCAGACCCGAGGCCACCTTTCGCGATAAAGTTCGCGTTTGATCGGATTGCGCGCCGTAACGAAGGGCGGGTTGCCGACAATCAAATCGAAGCCGCCTTTGATCTGTGGAGTGCGGACTTCGGCTTTACCAACCACAAGGAGCTCTCCTTGTTTCTGCGCTTCATTTACGAATGCCATGTCTCCCGACAGCGTGGCGAAGGGTTTCGGAGTGAAGATTTCGGCATAATCGATGTTCCAAACAAAGTTGAATGGGCTGTCGAAATCCGCTCCTTCTAGCTTGCGAAGGCGAGGGTAGAAGTCGGCGGCAAGTGGACTCTTCGCGAGTCTTTCGCGTTCCTTGCGATCTGTTTCGATTTTGGCCAGAGCTTGTTCCAGGCTTTCTCGAGCGGCAGCAAGTTGTCGGCGTTTCTCACTTTCGCTTTTGGTCTCACCAAACCAGTTGGCCGTCGCGGCCTCCTGTTTGTCGATGTCACTGATTTGATCGTGAAGAACGCTCTCTGCGAGTGACAAGCGCTGGCGGAGGATTTCCAAGCGCAGTTCCTTTTTCTTCTCCGCCTTGCGGGCCTTGTGAAGTTCGTGCCCGCGCTTCTGGATGCTTTCGACCTGACTGCGATAGCGTGTGACCACGCCACCCTCCACCCGCACCGGAATGCCTGAGATCGTATCGAGAAGAGAATCGCCGCGACGAAAATTCATTTCCAGGTTGGGAAGTTGAGAGATGCTCTTAATGGCAGCGAGAAATTGGGTGCGCTCGGCCTGAAGCGGATCAACGCCCAGGTCGTAATCGACGATGAGCGAGAGCCAAAGCCGGAGGCGGCAAATCTCGATGGCCTGCTGCTGGATATCCACGCCATATAGGCAATTCTCGACGATATGCGCCTTAGTCTCGTGAATCCATTGCTGTCCGTGTTTGCGGATGGGATCGACGTAGCCATCGGCAACCGCGCGAAGGAGACGGCGCAGATTGACCAGTTCGTGGAGAAGGCCGACAGGAAACGCTCCTGATCCTACGGCTGGATCGAGACAGCGGAAGGTTTCCACTACGGCGAGAAGAGATGCCGCTTCTTTCGCGGAAAGAGTCGACTTGAGGATCGCTAGTTCATCGGCATCCAAGCCATCCGAGGTATCGAGATCCAGCAGCCTGCGCAGTCGTTTACCCCAATCCGCGCCGGACGGAACGTGGTTCAGGAGCAAGAGCCGCAGCGATTCGCGGCAAATAAAGTGGACGACTATACGCGGGGTGTAATAGGAGCCGGTAGCTTTACGCTTGTCGGGCGCGTTTGCGTCGGGATCGGCAGCTTCCGCGTGGAGGATGATGGACTCGAAGACCTTTCCGAGCATTTCGGGGTCAACGGCCACGTCTTGGTTAAGTGGCGTGTCCTCGCGCACGGTGAAATTAAAGGCTTCGAGCAGATGGTCGAAAATGAAGGCAAAGGTTTCGTTGCGAATGCGAAGAGGTGGGTTGTCCTTCTTTCGCGCGGTTGTTTGGGCAAACTCGTCGTCGTCGAAAAGGCCGCCGTTAAGAAATGGTATCCCGTCCAGACGCGCTCCCGACCCAGGGCCGCTGTAGTTAGACGGGGTGGCGAGGGTGAAGAAAAGTTTCTCTAAGAAGTCTTCATAGTAACTGAACGCGCTTTTCTGAGCGCGGTGTTCCTGAAAGTGAGTTAGAAGATATGAGCGCTGCTGGTTCAGCCAACCGCGATTCTGCAAGAAGTAGAGGAAGAGGAGCCGCTCAATTAGCAGTTGCGCGCGACTGTACGCCTGAGCCGCGGGAAGTTTTTGGAACTTCTCCAGATCGCGTTTGGCGACATCGATAACGGCATCGAATCGCTTGAAGAAATCTTTTGTGAGCGGTTCTTTGTCGAAAGCTTTAGCCCATTGCGCAATCCATTCGGGTCGGTCAGCGCCATTATCCTTAGGCCAGCGGAGATGAGGCAGATTGAACTCGAAAAGTGTCCGCAGGTAGGAACTGCCGGCAGCCCATCCAAAGGTGCTCAGTTTCGCCTTGGCGGCGGAATCCCCGCGAAAATTGGCGAAGGTGATGCGCTGATAATCGCGGGTAACACAGATGAAAAGGAGGTTGTCGTGCTTCCACGATTGCTGACTCGGATCGCGCCGGCGTGAAGGGACGAGAGCCCGAAGAATCTGGCGGAGGGCAGTGCGATAAAGTTTCGGATCGTTGAACTCGACGAGGAAGATCCCGAAAGGCTGGCCGGCGATGAAAGGCTGGAACTGGCGAATCGTTCCCTGATTCAGTTTCGCGGAGGCGATGGGAGAAAGGCGCAGATCGTTCCCGGTCCAGTCAAACGTGAGCTCTTCCATGCTGGCATCCAAGGGAACCGGCCAGTCGAGAGAATCGGAGAGAAACCCGAGGAGAGAGCGTTGATCTTTGATAACCGGAAGAGCGGCTGGGCGCGCAGGCATAACCGTTTTTCAGGGATGGAAACCGATCTGTTTCCTGACCGGAGCGGCTGGGGCAACGAGTTGCTTGATGGCCTCGAAAACAACGGCGAACTGCTCGTCGTATTTTTTCTCAAGACCGTCGATCTTGCGGGCGAGATCGGCGTTGCTCTCCATCAAGCGCCGGAGTTGCACGAACGTGCGCATGATCGCGACGTTGACCTCGACCGCGCGTGAGCTGCGCAACACGCTAGAAAGCATCGCGACGCCCTGTTCGGTGAAGGCGTAGGGGAGATAGCGCCGGCCGCCACGACCAGGTTTTGAGGTCACAATTTGTGACCTCAAAGAAGTTCGGTCGCCGTATGTGGTCACAATCTGTGACCTCAAAGCCTCGAGCTCCTCATGACCGAGGCGGAAAGCGAAGTCTTCGGGAAACCGCGCCTTGTTGCGCGTGATCGCCTGATTGAGCGCCTTCGTAGTGACACCGTAGAGCAGGGCAAGGTCGGCATCGAACATAACCTTCTCGCCGCGGATGAAGAAGACCAGGTGAGCTACGTTCTCGGACTTCAGAGCAAGGGGCTTTTTCAATTCAGCTCCATCCAGCATTTCAGGGTCGGCCTGACTCCTACGGGCGCCTGAACCTGCTTAAGGTAGGTGTTTTTTATATGCTTCTCGATCTTCAGTCTTATCTCGCGGAGGGTTGGTTGTTCGATAGCAGTGACGCGGGGCGTGTGCGGGATGCTACGAATCAGCTCTGCGATCCGGGCGGGGTCATCGTTGATGGCTGAGTCGTCCAAATTATAGACATACCATCCAGTTCGAGTCGCGTCGCCATACCACGCGAGTTCAGGCGGCCTGGCCTTATCTTCAGCGGGAAGGCCATAGCAAAAGAACACTGCGCGCGTGCCCGGTTTTGGGTGCTGCTTGCCGCTAAACAGGCGAAGCGGAACCGTGTCGAGGAATGCTTCCAAGGCCGGATTCTCTTTCAATAGCTCCTGATACTCCAAATGAAGCTTCTCGATGGGAGTTGCTTCTCCTTCGTAGGCATGGATGAAGTCGCGCATAGCATCAAAGTCGTCTTTCGGCGTCAGGAGTTGCTTCCCTTCTATGCCAAAGACTTTAGAAATTCGCAGCGTCTTGAACGCAACGCGCTGATACAGACGCAATAGCTGCTCCAGCTCGCCTGGTGGCAGAAAATTCCAATAAGCAACTTTCGCGCGAAGTTTTTCCTGGTCGGGATGATCGCTAACCAGCTTCTTTTCTACGGCTGGGTTTAGCCGACGATCAACTCGGCCGATGCGCTGCATCAAACGCACCGGATTCCAATGCAAATCGTAATTGATCAATCGCGTGGCGTCCTGAAGGTTCAACCCCTCCGAGAGCACGTCGGTCGAGATAAGAATTCGAATTTCTATTCGCCCTTCTGCCGCGAGCGCGGCACTCGTGCTGTCGTTGTAATAAGGAGCAAATTCCTGGATCACTTCAGCGCGGTCCCTTTTGCTCGCGCTATCGATTTGGTCGAGGCCATCGACGCCTGCGCTTTGAAGCGCTTGCTTCAAGTAACGCGCTGTAGACATAAACTCGGTAAAGATGATCGCCTTATGCTTCTTAAGAACGGCGTCCTTGTTCAAGAGCCGGATCAAAGCCTGTAGCTTATCGTCGTTCTCAGGACCTAAACGTTGAATTTCCTCAAGAAAATCAACCACCGTCTCAAGGTCGCTATAAGTTTCGTTAACGATATCGTCGATCTTGTAGCTATCGCGTGGCAGCGTTTCGAAGTTCTCCTCGAACTCCTCTCCAAGATCGATTTCCTCGGAAACTTCTTCTTCGTGAAGTTCACCGAGGCGCTTGCGCGTGTGCGCAAGTAATTCTTCGTTTTGCGCTTCCCACTTTTCCAGCCGTCGGATTTCGATCGGACTTTTCGGATCGATGTTCTTGCGCAGAAATGCTAGGAGCTTCAACAGAAGGGTCTGGCACGATGACTCAAAAGCGACAATTGAACTCTCGAACCGCTTCAAAAATAGGATACGGATAAGACGGACGAGTTGCTTTTGACGGTTTACATCCCATTGCGGAAGCGTGGTTGGATCGCCGCGCCAATACGCTAACGGGTAGTAGAGAGCTAGCGCGAAGAGAGGTTTTTCGCGAGCGAAAGCCTTCTCGATCTTCCCCAGAAGGTGGCCATAGGTCTTTTTAACAGAATACTCGATGACCTTGGGAGATTCTTTTGTGGGGAATGTTACCGCCGGTCCGCCGTTCTGTTCCTGGCTAGCTTTGACGTAGGCGCGACTGCGCTGGACAACTAACTCGCGAAAAAGTTTGTCTTCGAAAAGGATTTGTTCGGCCTCAACCTCGTTCTGATCGAAAAGTTCACCGAGCGAGGCACCAGTGACAATCTGCAACAGCTGTTTTTCGAGCTTTTGAAAATAAGCTGGTAGCGCATGGATGCCTAGCGTGGTCGCGTATGCGTTCGGCTTATCGACGCGCGAGAACAACTCGATGAGATGTTGGAAGTCGGTGAGGTGATTATTTACGGGCGTCGCTGTCAGCAAGAATACAATTTTATTCTCGGCGAGATCATAAAGCTTCCAGTATCGAGAACGGATTTCTCCATTGATATTAGCTAACCCGCGATTCCGAAAATGGTGAGCCTCATCAATCAGGATGACATCGGCTTGCTCTTTCATGCGCTCCAGTTCTTCGGGATAGTCGCCGCCACGCATCAAATCCGTATGATTGAACATGCGAAGATTGCTGAAGCCTCGGAGTAGATTCGGCAGATATTTTCGGATGCTTCGTTCCCATACGGCTACGCGGCCCGATTTTGGTACGAGTAGAACGACGCGCTTCCGGTCATGGACGACTAATCGTTCGATTAGGAGCAAGCCGACGAAGGTCTTGCCCAAGCCGACGCCATCGCAAAGAAATCCGCCACCGTGTTGGTGGGAAATCTTGAGCAAAGCTTGGTAAGCTTCCTTTTGATATTGATCGAGCGCTGGATACATACGCGACTCGGTCTTTTCCCAACTTTCTGGTGGAAGCTCGCGGCTTTTGAAAAGCTCTTGAAGTGCCTTGGCGTAGACCTGAAACGGCGAGTAGGCAGCGACCTGTCGCTCAATGACTCGAATGATGTCCTCGGTGATCTCTTCACCCTCGGCCCAGTGACGCTCAAACCATTCCTGTAGTTGTGTCACGTCTCCCGGTGCCCGCACTTGGATATTTAGTTCCACATTCTGAGTGAGACCCGGCACGGTAAAGTTGCTTGATCCCACCAGAGCTACGGAGCCGATAACAGCTACCCGCGGGTGAGTTATGTATGCCTTCGCGTGAAACTTCCTTTTCGCGTAAACCTTGCATTCAATCTTGCCGCTCCGGATGCCGTTAAGAATCAGGGGAACTCCCTGCAGAAAGTCGTTGGCCTCTTTTTCGTTCTCCATACTCAGGTCGAGCACCGCTTTCGTTCGCTCGCGGAGCCCTTCGAGAAGAGCCTGGCGTGTCCGTGCAGTCACCTCGTCGCCAAGCAGGATGCGAATCTTGTCGAGTTTTTGCCAACCCGGTTCGAGCGCTAGCAGAGCCCCTATTTCGAAGAACCCGGTGGCGATGTCGAACGCGCTGGCGATCTCAGTCCAGTCGTGGAGGTATTGAAGCCCTTTCCAATGCTCGTCGCTATTATCGACGATGAAGAGCTCACCTGCGGCAGGACTGGATGAAGCGTGCATCGGGAGACCGCTTTTTAGCTACCAAACATACGAAACGCAAGCAGGGCTGGCTGCCCTGTGAACGGCGAAGCGGTTTGGGGGGTCGCCGAACACTTCGGGAGCTGGCGTTTCGGAATTGTGCCGGGTGAGCGCTTTCGGCTTAGCGCGAAGTGCTCAAACACCGTCGCCTCCAGGTTGGAGCAGGCACAAAATGGCCGTACATCGCCGTCTACAACCTCCTGAAGAGATAAATTTTTACTCAGCGGCTCGGGAAAAGTTCAGCGAGGGTTTCTCGCGGGTTTATTGAAGGGAAAGAAGATCGTAAGCCTTGGATGGAAAGATATTTGTGGCTGAAAAGCGTGGGGACGAGGTTTCTTTGATTGCGGTTCTCGGCCGGTACGGGCCCCACTAACCATCGCAAGTCTTCCGTGATGCGGAGGTTGGGAGGGAAGGTCGTTTCGGCGAGGCGCCGAAAGTCCGAGCCGGACCCGCCTTAGCCCGCGATACGCCCGCACCCGGCGGGCAGGCAGCGCGCTACCGGGAGTTCGCGGACGAATGCGTCTGATTCGCGCGTGGCACGAAATCGGCGATGATGGGTGATTCCGATTCAGTGACGCAGACTACTCAATTACCGTCGGAAGATCGATTCGCGCGCGTGGCTGAGCGCGCCCCACGCGGCTTTTTCGCGAAGTTCGCGGTGCTAAAGGGAGCGCAGCGCGAGCTTTGGCTCACTTTCCTGATCAAGCTTCTCATCATCTGCGCTTATTCGGTGACGAATAAGACGCTGATTCTTTGGTTATCGGCTGACCTCGGTTTTAGCGATCAATCGGCCGGAGTGATGGTCGGCTGGGTCTGGGCCCCGGCCATGACGATCTTTACCTTGCTCGCCGGATCGGTCACGGATGCACTCGGGCTGCGGCGCACTTTCTTTGTGGGAGTATGGGTTTGTATCGTGGCGCGCGCGGTGATGGCGTTCAGCACGATCAAATGGCTGGCGCTGGCCGGCGGTTTATTCCCGTTAGTTATCGGCGAGGCGTTGGGAACGCCGGTCTTGATCGCAGCCGCGCGCAAGTATTCCACGACGCGGCAGCGTTCCATGTCTTTTTCATTGATCTACGTGGTGATGAACCTGGGATACGTCGTCGCAGCGTTCATCTTCGATTATATCCGGCAGTCTTTCGGCGAACACAGTCACTTCGATCTCTTCGGGTTTCACATGACGACTTACCGCACTCTTTTCGCGGTCAGTTTCGGTTTTGAGATACTGCTTCTCCCGGCCATCTACTTCCTGCGCCGGGGCGCTGAAGCGACGGACGAAGGGGTGATATTCGCCGCGGAGAAGGTGAGATATGCCGCCAGATCTTTGATAGAACGCTTTTTCCTGACCATTCGTGATAGCGCGCTCGAGACGGCGAAGCTATTCAAGCGACTGCTTGGTCAGTCAGGCTTTTATCGGTTGCTCGTTTTCCTGCTTCTGATCGGATTTCTTAAACTGATCTTTATGCAAATGGAGTATGTGTTTCCGAAGTTCGGTATTCGGGAACTCGGCCCCGGCGCGCCCGTGGGCCGTCTCTCAGCGATTAACTATTTTGTCATTATTCTGCTGGTGCCAATCATAGGGGCGATGACGCAGAAGTTCTCCGCCTACCGGATGGTGATCGTGGGTGGAACGATTTGCGCCGCTTCCGTGTTCGTGATGGCGCTGCCGACGGGCTGGTTTCAACCTTATACGAGTAGTTCCATCGCGAGCTGGCTTGGTCATGACTATCTCGGCGTTCGCGGCAGCATCCATCCCTATTACGTCATGATCGCGATCTACATCACGATCTTCTCCGTGGGGGAGGCATTTTATTCCCCGCGGGTTTACGAATATGCGGCCGCGATCGCGCCGAAAGGTCAGGAAGCTTCCTATGGCGCGCTTTCGTATATTCCGATGCTCATCGGCAAACTTCTTGTCGGAACCGGCGGGTGGCTGCTGGCTGCGTTTTGCCCGGAGAATGGGCCGCGACACTCCGGCACGATGTGGCTCATCTTTGCCCTGGCCGCCACTGTGGCGCCGGTGGGATTGCTGCTGGGGCGGCGCTATATCCGGGTGCAGGAAGCGGGACGGTGACTCGGAACTGTGAGAAGTGAGAAGTGAGAAGTGAGTGGTGATTGGTGAGTGGTGATTAGTGATTAGTGAGTTCGGAGCCGCGGGGAAAAACCAATCACCAATCACTATTCACACCTCCGAACCGTTGCTGGCGTAAGGCCCTGCGCTATATTCCTCCATGCTCATCCTGCCCCAGAGACCGCCCCCGCGTTCGCGCTCGATGCTCTATTTCTGTTTCGTCGTTTTTGTTGGGTTGGTGGGCGCGGTTATTTTCCTAAGTCGGGCCGGCGCACAAAAAGAAGAGGCAAAATCCATAAGCGCATCAACTCCGATCGCTTCGCCCGCCGCCGCCGGGGCGAAACCATCCGACACAGAGCTGAAGAAGAAGCTGACTGCGCAACAATACGCCGTGACGCAAAAGTGCGGGACCGAGCCGGCATTTAGCAACGCGTATTGGAACAATCACAAGCCCGGCATTTACGTCGATATCGTGACGGGCGAAGCGCTTTTCACTTCACTGGATAAATTCGACAGCGGCACGGGCTGGCCCAGTTTCACCAAGCCGATCGCGAAAGAAACAGTAAAGGAGAAACCCGACCGTTCCTTCGCCATGGAGGCGACGGAGGTGTGCGGGGCGAAGAGCGATTCTCATCTGGGCCACGTTTTCAATGATGGCCCGAAGCCGGGCGGGATGCGCTATTGCATCAACTCGGCATCGCTGCGTTTTATCCCGGTGGAGAAGCTGAAGGAAGAAGGTTACGGGCAATTCCTACCGCTCTTCCAAAAGCCGCAATAGCGCTCGACTCGCGAGCGAGTCTCGCGGAGATCAGTGCGCAGCGCTGCCTGCTGATACCTTCAGAAAAACTATCTTGTGCTGAGCTGGCGCCGAGGTCTGCGGTTGCACGGAATAGATAATAACGCTCGCGCCAACTTGCATCGCCTGGGTGGTTGCTTCGGCTCGCAATGGGGTGGTCGCGGTGCTCGTGAAATCGGAGCGTCCGACCACACGATAACCGTGGCGCAAGCGCTCCTGGACTGTGGCATTCAACGTGCCGGGAGACGCCAATTCAAATGATGGTGCACGTCTAAACCTGCCTTGCACACCCGTGAGCGTGCTTCCACTTAACGGTCGATAGGAGGCGCTGACATCGTTCCCGGCTGTCGCACAAGCGAAAAGGAGGAGTGATGAAACGCCGAGGAGTGCCAGTCGAAGCGATGCGGAAAAGTAAGGCTGAGACATGCTCTTCTTGTGGAAAATTCTCCGATCCAGTCAAGAAAGAAAGAGCGGATTGCGTGAGAGAGGCGGGGGCGGGAATCGAACCCGCGAATAGCGGTTTTGCAGACCGCGACCTTACCACTTGGCTACCCCGCCGGAGGGGCGGCGGAACTATCGAGTGCAGGCTAACAGTGTCAATTTCCGCGCCCTCGCTGCGCCAGATGCCGGAAAACAAGACGGCGGAAAATTTCGCAGATTCGTAGATGGTTGCTGGCACGGACCCGTTAGATTTTCCTGCACGAACGATTACGATCATCTTTCGTGACGACGGATTCCGCATCGCTCTACGCCCGCGCGCGCACACGTATTCCCGGCGGCGTGAACTCGCCCGTACGCGCGTTCCGCGGCGTCGGCGGTGAACCGTTTTTCGTCGATCGCGCGCAAGGCTCCCACATTCACACGGTCGATGGCCGTGAGCTGATCGATTACGTCGGCACCTGGGGTCCGGCGATCCTTGGGCATTCGCCAAAAGTTGTTGTCGATGCGATCCGCGACGCGGCGCCACGCGGCACGAGCTTCGGCGTTCCCAACCCGCTGGAAGTCGAAATGGCGGAGCTGATCTGCGAGTGGATGCCGTCGATTGAAAAAGTGCGGATGGTCAACAGCGGGACGGAGGCCACGATGTCGTGTTTGCGGCTGGCTCGCGGTTTTACCGGGCGCGATAAGATTATCAAGTTTGCCGGTTGTTATCATGGACACGTCGATTCGCTTCTGGTCAATGCCGGGAGCGGCGCCCTCACGCACGGTCGACCTGATAGCGCCGGCGTTCCGCAAGCTTTCGCCGATGAAACCCTCGTCGTTTCTTTCAACGACGTCGCGGCGGTGCGCGCCGCCCTCCACGAGAATCGCGGCCAGGTCGCCGCGGTGATACTCGAGCCAATCCCGGCAAACGCGGGACTGTTTTTGCCGCGAGAAAATTTCCTGCGCGAGTTGCGCGCGGAATGCACTGCCAATGACGCGCTCCTGATCTTCGACGAAGTGATGACCGGCTTTCGCGTCGCGCGCGGCGGTGCGCAGAAGCTTTATCAGGTGCAGCCCGATCTCACCGCGCTCGGAAAAGTCATCGGCGGCGGTTTACCCGTCGGCGCATTCGGCGGTCGCGCCGAGATCATGGATCAATTGTCGCCGGACGGCCCAGTTTACCAAGCGGGAACGCTCTCAGGAAATCCGATTGCGATGGCCGCCGGCCTGGCGCAATTGCGCGAACTCGATCGTATCAACGGCTGGAAATTGCTGGAGGAAATCGGCGCAAATCTCGAGCTGGCGATAGCCGGCACGATCGCGGCAAAACAGCTGACGTTTAAACGGATTGGTTCAATGTTCTGCTTGTTCTTCACCTCCGAGCCCGTCTTTGATCTCAAGTCCGCTCAGCGTAGCGACACAAAAAAATTCGCGCGCTTCTTCCACGCCTGTCTTGGTGCCGGCGTCTACTTCGCGCCGTCGCAATTCGAGACGGCATTTATCTCCACGGCTCACACTGGCGCGGATATCGAGCAGACAGCGCGTGTGATTCACGAGGCGCTCGCGCAAGCATAAGCTTTTGCGAGTCATCCCGACCGAAGTGGAGGGAGCCCGTCGAAGTCGCCGGACATGGCGCTACGGGATCCCTCAACTTCGCTTCGCTCCGCTCGGGATGACGGGTCGCTGGAATTTTTTTGCTTCGCTCACTTACTTCGTCTAGGGAACTGCCGCTGTGAGCGCCATTTCCGCGGAGCCGATCCGCGCCGTCGGAAAATTCTTCTTCGAAGGCAGTCGTAAATTCTTTCTCAAAGGCGTTACCTACGGTCCGTTCAAACCGGACGCCTCCGGCCATTATCTCGGCACGCCGGAACAGGTCGCGCGCGATCTAGCGCAGATCCGCCAGCTCGGTCTCAACGTCGTCCGGGTCTATCACTCCCCGCCCAACTGGTTTCTCGATGCCTGCCAGGCCGCCCATCTGCGCGTCCTCGTCACGTTGCCGTGGGCAAAACACATCGAGTTTCTGCGCGAAAAACGCGCGCGCCGCGCCATCACAGAATCAGTCGCGTCGGTCGTCAAAGCGCACGCGAATCACTCCGCCATCTTCGGTTATCTGGTCGGCAATGAGATCGCGCCGCAGATGGTGCGCTGGCTCGGCGTGCGTCGCGTGACCGATTTCATCGAGCAACTTATCGCGCTTGCCCGTGACATCGACGATCGACCCCTGTATTCCTACGCCACTTTTCCGCCGACGGAATTCCTTCTGCCGCAAAACGTCGATTTTTTCTGCTTTAACGTTTATCTGCACAATCAAGACGAGTTTGAGCGCTACCTGCTGCGCCTGCAAAATCTGACGGAAGATCGTCCGCTCATCCTGGGCGAATTTGGCATGGACACTATCCGCCACTCGCAGACCGAGCAGGCGGCGATGCTCGGCTGGCACATCGACAGCGTGGTGAAATGCGGACTGGCCGGCACCGTTTTCTTTTCCTGGACGGATGAATGGTACACGGGCGAGACCGAAATTACTGACTGGGCCTTCGGCATCGTCACACGCGAGCGTGAGCCGAAGGAATCGTATTTCGCTTTGCGCGAAAAGCTCGGCCAGGACGATTCGGTTTTGCCGCATCGGGCGTTGCCGGAGCCGCCATCAGTTTCCGTCATCGTCTGCTCGTATAATGGCGGAGCAACGTTGCGGGCATGCCTCGAATCGCTGACGAAGCTGAAATATCCAAAATACGAAGTCGTCCTCGTCGACGACGGCTCAACGGACAACACCGCGCAGATCGCGTCCGAGTTCCCCAGCGTCCGCTATATTCATCAACCTAACCGCGGGCTGAGCGCCGCACGCAACACAGGCGCAGCGTCGGCCAGTGGAGAGGTCTTCGTCTACACCGATTCCGACTGCATGGCGGATTCGGATTGGCTTTATTATCTAATCGGGACGCTCACGAGCGGCGACTACGCCGGCGTCGGCGGACCGAATTTTCCGCCACCGGCGCGACACTGGATCCAGGCCTGCGTCGCGGCCGCGCCCGGCGGAGCGAGCCACGTCTTGTTAACTGATGTCATAGCCGAGCATGTGCCGGGTTGTAACATGGCGTTCTGGCGCTGGGCTTTTGAAAACGTGGGCGGGTTCGACCCCGAGTATCACGCCGCGGGCGATGACGTCGATTTCTGCTGGCGTGTGCAACAAGCGGGCGGCACGATCGCATTCAGTCCCACCGCCGTCGTCTGGCATCATCGCCGTTTCACCCTGCGCGCTTTCCGTAAACAGCAGCAAGGTTACGGCGAAGCCGAATCGCTCCTGCGTTTCAAGCACCTCATTTTTTTCGGACCCACCGGCACGGCCAAGTGGCGGGGTCAAATCTACGGGACGCCGCGTTTCAGCTGGTTCATCAATCGGCCCATCATTTATCATGGGATTTTTGGCGACGGATTTTTCCAGTCGATCTATCCCACCCCGCAATCCGAAATCGCCGCGTACCTCAGCAGCATCGAGTGGGTCGCGCTCTCCCTTTTTCTTTTCGGCCTCGGCGTTTTCCTGCCGGCGCTGCGCATCGTGCCCTATCTCATGCTCGGCGGCACATTGTGCGTGGCCCTTTCCTACATGGTGCGTGCGCGCATCGAGCCGCGCTTCGACACGATTCCATCGCGCCTGCTCGTGATGATCCTCGCACTATTGCAACCGCTCGTGCGCGGCTGGTCGCGTTATTTCACCTGGCTGCATTTCAAACGCACGCCCCGCGCTGTCATCGCCACTCACGAAAAACTTCCCGCGGCCGGAAAGCGCCGGTTCGGGAAACCGACGCGCGTTTATTGGAGCGAAGAAGGCAAAGACCGGCAGGCATTGCTGGGTGGAATCATTGCGCTGCTGGAAGCGGAGAATTGGCGTTACTCCATCGACACGGGCTGGCAGGAATGGGATTTGCAAATTTATGGCAACTTCTGGTGGAGCGTCGTGCTGCAAAGCGTGACTGAATATCATGGCGGCGCGAAGTGCCTCACGCGCGCGCGGCTGCGCTACCGCTATGTCACTACGACCGTGGTGGTGAATCTCATCGTCCTGAGTTTGCTCATCTATCATTTCCTCAATACCGGGCACGTTCAGCTGTTCTTCGCTCTCCCTTATGCCTTGTTTGTCGTTTTCCTCGCCACGCGAGCGCGCCGGCTGCGGTCACGCGTGGCCGAGCTGGTCGACCTGGCGGCTTACCGTGCCGGCCTGACGCTGGTCAACGGCCGGGAGCGTACGCGCGAAAAGCAAGGAGAGGCGGCGGCGCCTTCCGTCGCTGCCTAGGATGAAACCGCGATTTCTCTTCGCCCTCGCGACCCAGCTCGCTCTCTTTGGCGCGCTGAATTTTTTCGACGATTGGACGCTCGAGATGATGCCGGTGAAATTTGTCGCCTGCGCTTTATTCTGCGGACTGGCCTATCTGCTCGCGGCCTCAGAATGGACCGGCACCGGAAGAAGCGCGCTCTGGGTTTTCTGGTTAGTCACGATCGCATTGCGTCTCCTGGCCCTGCCGCTTGCACCCAGCAGCGAAGTTTGGCGCTACCAATCCGACGGCGCCATCCAGCGCATTGGCTTTGATCCTTATCAACTCGCTCCGGATCATCCACACCTTGCCGGCGCAGCGACCGAATTGAGCCGGATTCCGCGCAACGACGAACCGACCGCTTTCGCCCCCGGCGCCGAGATTTTGTTTCGCGCCATTCCTGCCTCCGACAGCGCGCTTATTTATAAGATCGTCTTCGGCCTCGCCGATCTCGCCGGCGTGGCGCTCCTCCTGCGCTGCACCGATCTTAGCACGGCAGCGTGGTACGCGTGGAACCCGCTGATTGCCTACAGTTTTGCCGGCGCGGCGCATTTCGACAGCGTGGTGTTACTCGCGCTTGTTGCCCTCATTTTTTTCCTTACGCGCTTCGCTTCGAATACCAAAGCGCGGTGGCTACTTGCTCTGGGCGCGGCCGTCTCGCTCGGAATAGCGATCGGTCTGCGCCCCGTTATGCTTGTTCTCGTTTTGCCGTGCGCCTTCGCTTTGCGCCGTTATTTTGTGGCGCTCGTTGCGACCGTCCCTTTCGCCGCGCTGTCGCTCTCTTACTCTCCGCCATTCGGAAATCTTTACGGCGACTTCAATCACATCAGCCGCCTCAACGATTTATTCTGGTGGCTGATCGAAGACACTGTCCTGCCGAATTGGCATCAACAGTACTACCGCTACGACGTCGTTATCCTCGCTGTGTCCGCACTGATCGGCCTGGCCTTCGTGCGCAACTGGCAAAGAGGTTTGCTCTGGTCGCTCGCGGTCACGATTATTCTCGCACCCGTGCTGCATGCATGGTACGCGACGTGGCTTCTGCCGATAGCCACGTGGCGACGCGCTTTCGCGTGGCATTTCCTCAGCGTCACCATTTTCGCTTATTATCTTTTCTTTAATGAACGCCTGTTCGCATTGCCATGGCATGCCGAGCCGTGGATGCGCGGCATGATTGCCTTGCCCGTGCTCTTCGCCATCGTGGTGCTCGCGATGCAAAGAGCGCCGCGAGCGGAAGCAAGCAAATTGTAGGGCGACCGCTCCCGGTTGCCCTGATTGGCAGGCGGGAGCGCCCGCCCTACAATCGCGCTGATTACAGCACAGCATCCATCGCGGCTTCGAAATCCTCTGGCAGCGGCGCTTCAAAATGAAGCCGGGCTCCTGTGCCCGGGTGATCAAACCCAAGTTTCCACGCGTGCAACATCTGCCGGGGAAACTTTCCGGCGCGACGGCCGGCGTAAACAGTGTCGCCGAGAATGGGATGGCCGAGATGCTGCAAGTGCACGCGGATTTGATGGGTGCGTCCGCTGTGCAAGCGACATTCGACGAGACTCGCTTCCGCACTACTGCGAATGACGCGAAAATCGGTGCGGGCCTCGCGCCCGCCTTCGCGCGCCACCGCCATTTTCGTGCGATGAACGCGATGCCGCGCAATCGCAGCGTCGATCGTGCCTGCATTTCGCCTCACCTTCCCCGCGACCAGCGCGAGATACCTTTTCTCGACCGTGCGCGCCGCGAACTGCCGCGCCAAGTGCAAATGCGTCGGATCATTTTTCGCCACCACCAGGCACCCGGTTGTCTGCTTATCCAGGCGATGCACAATGCCAGGCCGCCCGGCGCCACCGATGCCGGAAAGATCGGTGCAATGCGCAAGCAGCATGTCCACCAGCGTTGCGGAATTGTGCCCCGCTCCCCGATGCACAGAAATCCCGGCCGGTTTGTCGATCACGATCAAATCCGCGTCCTCGAACAGAATTGACAACTTCAACTGAGTTGTCCCGACAACATTGGAACTGTTGTCAGTCCCTGGCGCCAGAATCGCGTCGGCTTTCGGAACCGACAACAGGACCAAATCTCCCTTCCGCAAAATCTCTCTCGGGCGCGCTGCTTTCCCGTTCAGCAAAACGAATTGGTCGCGAATAAAGCTTTGAATCCGCACCCGCGAGAATTCCGGCAACTCGCGCGCGAGAAATCGATCCAGTCGCGCGCGCGCATCTTCTGGCGCGACCAGGAACTGGCGAAGACCGGGCATGGGCGCAGTCAAGGGGCGCGATGACGTTGAAAGAGCTTCACTGCGAGAATCCCGGCCCGCGCGGCAATGGTACCGGCGATGATGGCGCCGATCGCCATTTGCAGCATGAAGAGATACCAGGCGAACGGCGTTGCTGCATCCTGTCCCTGGCCAGCTAGCAGCGGGAGCAGGCGATAAGCGTTCTGCATTCGCCACAGCTGTTCATGGAAGAAATGCCAGACGATGTCGTAGAGCGCGCTGGCGGCGAGCACGCCATAAAACGCGCTCAGAAATCCCACCTCTGCTCCCTCGGTGAAGCTTAACTGTTGCCCCCGCCCTCGGATCGCGAACCAAACCCCGGCCAGGGGACCAAGCACGTAGACGGTGAGGAAAAGATTGTTCACGTAAGGCAGAAGGGCCATTACCCCGGAGACGGTTGCACCGAAATAAGTTGCCGGTTTGAGGAGGTCTCGTGGTGGAGCGCGGCGCACCCGCAAACCATCAGCGATCTTTCGGTCTGCTCAACATGTGAGCCCTGGCATCGGTAGCTGCCGGGTTCATTGGCGCGAAAAAATCGGAATGCTACTATCGCTCAAATGAGCGACGCGAACCTGCTTTCGTGTCCGAGCTGCGGCGGCCTTATTGCCACTGCTGATGCGGAACCGCTCGCGCGTGTGCCCTGCCCACAATGCGGCGAGCGGGTGCGCGCAACCCGCTCGTTCGATCATTTCGAACTTCTTGAAACGCTCGGCACCGGCGGCATGGGGACGGTTTACAAAGCGCGTGACACACACCTGGATCGCGACGTGGCAATCAAAGTTCTGCGCAAGGATCTCGGGCCCGAGTACGTCAATCAGTTGCAACAGGAAGCGCGCGTCACCGCTTCCATCAATCATCCATACGTGGTGCAGGTTTTCTCCTTTGGTCACGCCCACGAGCAGTATTACCTCGTGATGGAGCTGGTCGATCGCGGCACGCTCGACGACATCATCGAAGAACGCCGCAAGATTCCTGAAGAAGATGTGCTGCGCGCCGGCATCGAGATCGCCCGCGGACTTCGCGCCGCCTTCGAGAAAGGATTGATTCATCGCGACGTCAAACCCGCCAATATTCTTTTCGGCAGTGACGGCACGGCCAAGATCAGCGACTTCGGTCTCGCTGGCCTGGTCGAACCGGACGGGCAAAACGCCGGTGCAATCTGGGGCACGCCTTACTACGTCGCGCCGGAAAGATTGAACAATGCACCGGAAGATTTTCGCAGCGACATCTATAGTCTGGGCGCAACTCTTTTCCATGCCATCGCCGGTCAGCCACCCTTCGAGGGCGAGACTACCTCCGCGGCCGAGTTGCGCGCGCTTAAGAGCCAGCCGCTGAAACTGCGTGAAATCGCGCCCGATGTTTCGCGGGCCAGCGCCCAGGTCATCGGCCGAATGATCGCGCCCGATCCGCGTTTTCGTTTTCATTCCTACGACGCCGTCATTGCCGCGCTGGAGAAAGCGCGCCGCCTTTTCGCGGGCGACGAGGCGCCTTCGAGGGCGAAAGGAATATTGCTCGGGGTCGCATTAATCCTGATCGCGCTGGCGGTGGGCGGCTGGTTTTTTTTGGAGCGTGCGCGCACGAGCGGGGCGGTACCAGCCACCGCCGCTGCTACGGCCTCGCCAGTAGACATCAACCGCCAATTTGCCGACGCGCGCCGGCAAATAGTCGACGGCAGATACTCCGCAGCGCGGGCGGCTTTCGGCCGTCTTGCGGCCGACACGAGGAACACGCAGCCCATTTCCGATTGGGCAAACCTGAACCAGGCGCTGGCGGCGTTGCTCGATCACGAACCTTCGCAAATGCGCCCGGCCCTGCAGGAGGTGGAAAACGCGGGCACGGACGGTTTCGCCGATCGATCGCTCGGCGTGTTTCTTCTCGATACGGCGCGTCGTGCTAACGCCCGCACCACTGTCGCGCTCAACGATATTCCCGAGAACGGGGCGCGACCTTTCGCACTTTTTTTCCTGGGCTTAAACGACGTCGAGCTTGGCCGTTTCACTGAGGCGGTGGCGTTGCTCGGTGCCTTCGTGCAGGCGCAACCATCCTCAAATTTTTCCTGGATGGCAGAATACAAAACGGTGGCCAAACAATATCTGGATGATTCGCGGGCATGGCTGGCCTGGCGAGAACAACGCAACGCGGCCCGGAGAGCGCCGGAAGTGAAAAAGGCGTTGGATAATCTGCGAGCGCTCATTCCCAAATTGCAAAAAGGCACCGCCATTGCCCGCGAAGCTGGTTTCGAGGAAAAGACTCTGGCGAACCGGTTGGGCAACGTGGAATCACCCGCCAGGGCTCAGCAGGGGCAACAACGCCGGGAGCTGCTCGACCGCGAAGGTCCGCAATGGGATGACACGCTCGAAGCATTTCGGCGGGCCGCGGCCGTTTACGATTTCACCGGCGCGGCGGAAGCTGTGCGCCAGGCGAAGGTGACGGAGCCGTCGCTAAAGAGGGACCGCGCCGGATACGAACGCGCAGCCAATTGGCTGGTGGAATGGAAAACGCAATTGATCAGCGATCTAAACACACGCGGGTTCAGTGGCCGCATGGTAGCTAACAACGCGGAATATACCGGCATTGAGGGCGCCACGGCGACCTCCCTGAAGTTGCGTAACCCGTACGGATTCACTGAGCTCGACTGGCTGAAAATTCCGCCGGCGAATCTCGTCACGGTCTCAAGTGCGTTTGCGACAGACGCAGATCGCAAATGGCGCTGCGGTGTCTTCGCCTGGTCGATCGGCCAGACTGAGGCGGCGAGAAAGTTATTCGATGACGCTTGCGCCGCCAAGCCTTCTTACAAGGACTCGCGGAAATTCTTTGAGCAGAACGGGCGCTAATCATGCCGCTGCCTTAGGCGGCGGTTGTAGGGCGACCGCTCCCGGTTGCCCAGCCCGTAGTCTGCCTTAGCTAGAAACTTGGCAGGCGAAGCGCCGGCCCTACAATTTGCGCGCCTGCGCCGTGCCGCACGATTCACCGCTACTGGCAAGCCTTCTGCTGCTAATAAATGAATGCGCTACGTCTGTTCCTTCCTTGCTCTTATTTCACTGGCGACGGCGGCCACCTTGCCGCTCACAGTGAGCGAAATCAGTCTCATGCTTCGCTCCGGATACAGCGCCAACGCAGTCGAGCAGGAACTGGCGGCGCGGCATTTCGCCGACACCCTGGACGAAGGAAAACGCAAATCGCTCATTGACGCGGGCGCGACTCCGCACCTCCTCGAAGCGCTCGGGAGCGGCAAGTTCACCGCGCCCGCAGAGGAGTTGGAAAGAGCACGGCGCCAGCGCGACGAACAGGCGCAGCAACGCGCCCTGGCCGCGGCACGGGAAAAGAAAAACGATACTCTCTACCAAAGTCAATTGCCGAAACGGCAAGCCTCCGCCGCCGCGCAGTCCGCCGTCGATACCATTACGCCCGTTCTCAAAGGCAACCTTGTCCGCTGCCAGAACGGCTTGCTGACCTCCTATTACGATGAAGAGCTGAATCGGAAAAAGATTTACGGGCTCTACTTCTCCGCCCATTGGTGCCAGCCTTGTCGCAAGTTTACTCCGCAGCTCGTCGCCTATTATAATAAGGTCGCTCGCGAACATCCCGAGTTCGAGATCATCTTTCTCAGCGCCGACAAAACTCCTGACGCCATGGCCGCCTACATGAAGGACACGGCCATGCCCTGGCCGGCGGTCGAATACAGCAAGCTAACGAGTCTTAGCGCCCTGCAAAAATTTGCCGGCAGCGGAATTCCCGATCTTGTCATCATCGACAGTAGCGGAAAAGTTCTGGCCGACAGTTATATCAACGGAAACTACGTTGGCCCAGCGCAAGTCTTGCAACATCTCGACGCTTTTTTTGCCAGCTCGTCGAATCAAGCCGTCGTCACCCGCTGACGATTTTTCCCCAAAACTGATCTGCTCTGCCGACGTTAACGGCGTGTGCTTGACAGCAGGCCGTCGTTGAGCGCAGCCTCTCGCCATGAACGCGCTGAGTCGGTACACGGATCCGGTTTATTGTATCATGCGGTTGATCGTTGGATTGCTCTTCGCCTGCCACGGCGGACAGAAAATCTTGAACTTTCCACCGGGCGGCCACGGACCACCCACGGAGACGCTGGCTCTGCTGGGGGGATGGATCGAGTTGGTCGCCGGATTTTTGATCGCCTTCGGTTTGCTGACAAGGCTCGCCGCCTTAATTGCCAGCGGCGAAATGGCGGTAGGCTATTTCATGGTCCATGCGAAAATGGGTGGCTTTTTCCCGATCCAGAACCACGGCGAATCGGCCGTGATCTATTGCTGGATCTTTCTCTTCATGGTCTTTTACGGTGCGGGCGCGTGGAGTATCGACGCACTTATCTCTCGGAATCGCGCGACGACAACAACAGATGGTCGGCCGGTAAGGGTATGAAACGAATACTTGTCGCTTTCGCGCTTGCTCTTCTGGCGCCAGCAATTCCAGCAGAGGTGGTGAAGGACTTCGGGCGGGAACGCCTTAACAGTTCTTCGCGCCATGGAGAATGGGTCGAAATCAAATCCGGCGATCGCACCGTTAAGGCGTTTGTCGTTTATCCGGAACGCAAGGACAAAGCGCCCGTCGTCCTTGTCATTCATGAGATTTTCGGACTGACTGATTGGGCCCGCAGTATCTGTGATCAGCTGGCGGAAAATGGTGTGATTGCGATCGCCCCAGACCTGCTCAGCGGGCAAAAATTTGAAGATGTGGACGGCGCCCGCAATGCCATCTCCACCTTGCCGAAGGAGCAGATCAAGGCTGACCTGGATGCGACCGCGGATTATGCGCTGACAAAAATTCCGGCGGGAAACGGAGCGCTGGCGGTGTGTGGTTTCTGCTGGGGCGGCGGTTGGACATTTGGCTATGCGAATGAGAACGCGAAGCTCAAAGCGGCTTATTCTTTCTACGGCACTGCGCCCGATGCGGCGGAGGAAGTCAAAAACATCGCCTGCCCTGTTTACGGATTTTATGGTGGCGACGATGAGCGGGTTAACGCGACCATTCCGGGCGCGGAGCGCCTCATGAAAGCGGCGGGGAAGAAATACGAGCCGATCATCTATCAGGGCGCGGGGCACGGGTTCATGCGTGAAGGGGAGATGCCGAATGCCAGCGCCGCGAACAAGAAAGCTCGTGACGAAGCGTGGGCGCGCTGGAAGAAGTTGCTGAAGGAACTGTAGTCGCTGACCGCGACGGTAGATCAGGCAAATGGAGAGACGCCGCGGGCTGCAACCGCGGGTACATCGGGACGCGTAGAATGATGCCGTAACCCGATTCAGCTAGGATATGAACAGCGGCGAGGTAGCCACGGCCGGTTCCACAGACGCCAGCGATACTCCGGCAAAACCACGTTTCCGCTTCACCGACCTGCTGGAACGCCCGTTCGATGTCCGTTCTGTCGCGCTTACCGGGCTGTTCGTCCTGGCTGTGTTCTACACCATGTATTTCATCCGTGCTGTTCTTTTGCCGGTGGTCTTGGCCATGCTTCTCTCTTATTTGTTCCGGCCGGTTGTCCGCGTCCTCGCACGCGTGAAAATCCCGAAAGCTTTGAGCGCTGCGCTCATCCTCCTCGCGCTCGTCGCCGCCATCGGCTACGGGATTTCCGCGCTGGCCACGCCAGCCGCCGGTTGGCTGCAGAAGGCGCCTGAGGGATTGCAGGAATTCCAGCGGAAATTGATACCGGTAAAACAATCCATGGCTCAGGTGGCGAAAGCCAGCGGTGAGATTGAAAAATTGGCAACGCCGGATGCCCAGGCAAAGACTTCAGTCGAGGTCAAGCGACATCCCATCACAGAAATGCTGTATCTGCGTACGCCGGAGTTCATCGCCAGCACCGTGCTGATGCTGATTCTTTTCTACTTCCTACTCGCGCACGACACCGTCTTTGTAGCCAAGCTTGTCAAAATTCTACCTACACTCTCGGACAAGAAACGCGCCGTCGCCATTCTTAACGACATTGAGACGCACGTCTCTCGCTACCTTCTTACTGTTACTCTCATCAATATCGGTCTTGGCTTAGCCGTCGGCGTCACCGTTGGCATTCTGGGATTGCGCAATCCTGTGATGTGGGGAGTGCTCGTCGCCGCACTCAACTTCGTCCCATATCTTGGCGCGCTCAGCGGCATAGTTTGTATGACAATCGGCGCCGTCTTGAGCTTCGATAGTTTTGGTTACGCGTTGATCTTTCCCGCTGTCTACCTTTTCTACGGCGCTTTGGAAGGAAACTTTATTACGCCCTGGATAATGGGTCGCTCCCTGACTTTAAATCCCGTGCTCATTCTTCTTTCGATCGCGTTTTGGGGATGGATGTGGGGTATTCCCGGAATCATCCTTGCCGTTCCAATCCTTGCCGCCTTCAAAATCTTCTGCGCCCACGTGGAGCAAATGGCCCCACTCGCAGAGTTTCTGAGCTAGATCCACTGAGCTTCGCAACCGTCTGTTGCCGGGCATGCCTAAGCCCACATCGATAAGCCAGAGCCATAATGTCCGCCGGATGGCATGGAAGCTTCTGCGCAATCGAATATGCGAGTATTGGTCGCAGACGACCAGAAGAGTGTCGGCACATCACTGGCCGAGCTCGTAAACCAATGCCAACATGAAGTAGTCCAGGTCGTCGGCACCGGCTTGGAGGCCATCCAGGCATATACCCGTCACCAGCCTGATGTCGTCGTCATGGACTACCGCATGCCCAAGCTCAATGGCGCCACCGCCTGTCGCTATATTTTGGCCCATCATCCTCACGCTCGTATTATCCTCGTCTCCGGCTGGGCTTCCGATCAGCTTCGGAACTCCGGTGCGCTCGACGTTCTGGAAAAACCGGTCACGCTTTGCCAGCTGCAGACGGCGCTCGATAATGCGCACGCCAGCAGATTACATGAGCCAATGGACGCGGCGAACAGAAGCTAAACGTTAACTTTAGCCTTGGAGCTCGCCATCGATGGCTTCGAGCTCTTGCTCAAACTCTCCAGCACCTTCATCGCCGCATTGTGACCTGGGATGCCGCTGACCGCACCGCCACGCAGCGCACTCGACCCACACAGGAAAACATTCTCCCATTCTGTTTCGACTCCCCAAGTACCGACCTGCTCCCGTGTCGTGGCAAAGGGCCAGCTCGGCGCGTCCTGAAAGATATTTCCGTGATACATTCCTAACGATTGTTCGATATCGACAGGACTTTTGCTCTCGATACAAAGGCTGCCATCGCGCGCCATGGCCAGACACTCTTCGATCGGTTCCTCCAGCCATTGATTAATGCTGGCCAGGAACCTTTTTTCCGCCTCCTTGCGTCGCGACTCGTTGTTCCTCGCAAATAACGAATACGGCGTATCCAGCCCAAACAAGGTCATGGTATGGAAACCTTGCTCGCGAAGCTCCGGCGCGAGGATGCTGTCATCGGTAAGAGTGTGACAATAAATTTCGCACGGCGTCTGCTCCGGCAAATGTCTTCGCGCCGCCTGTTCATAGCTGCGATTCATCTGCTCATAACCTTCGTCGCTATGGAATGTCCCGCACCAGGCCTCAGCCGCCGAGTAACTGCTCATCTTCAGCCTCGGCAATCGTCGCAAAAGCATGTTGATCTTGAAAACAGATCCTTCGTCAGTTCGATCGGGCTGATACAAACTGCCAGTTAATGGGGCGAGAACGTTGCGGCCAAAATTAACTAGCAAGAATTTGCAGGAGAAAGTCTGCTCGCTCCCCTCGCTTGTCAGCTCGACCGTTTTCGTCTCACCACTTACATCCAGCCCTCGCAGTTCGACGTTTGTGGCGAACTCCGCCCCGGCTTTCCTCGCCACCCGCTCCAGTTCACGGGCGACGCTTCCCATCCCGCCCACCGGAACCTTCCACTCTCCCGTCTTATTCCCGATCAGGTGATAGAGAAAGCAGCGATTCTGTACCAGCGATGGATCGTGCGAATGGGTGAAAACGCCGATCTTGCCATCGGTCAATACCAGGCCTCGCACCAGATCATCCTTAACGTAACGCTCAATCGCGCATCCCAGTGGTTCCTCCGCCAGGCTGCGCCAGGCTTCGCCCGCGATCTTGTCCAATTGAAAGCGCTTTCCGAAGTCCTCCTTGGCAACGAGCGGCTCGAGCATTGTGTCCCACACCTCCCCGGCGAAAACACGCGAAAGATGATAGAAGCGCTGCATCTCCTCGTATTCCCTGTCGCTGCCCGTCAGCTTGGTCATGGACTGGCGACTGACTGCTTCATCGACATTGCTCAAGAGCAATCCATCAAAGCGGCCCTCCCTGCGGTAGGGTGTGAACGACGCAGTCGCGCGGCGACGAAGCTCGAGATTTAATTTGAGATCAGAAATGATCTTCTGTGGAAACAGGCTAACAAGATATGAATAGCGGGAGAGGCGTGCCTCAAAGTCTGGAAAAATCTTCTGCGAAGTGGTGGCGCCGCCGATGTAATCGTTTTTTTCCAGCAGAAGCACGCTCAATCCCGCCCGCGCCAGGTAGGTGGCTGCGACCATGCCATTGTGGCCGGCGCCCAGAATGATCACATCATATTTCGATCTCAAAGCAGCGTTATTCAGATTCGAAATCGCCGCACTAGCAAATCAAATCCGTTGCGCCATTTTTTCGAAAGCGCCAGACCTCAATGAATAACCGAAGCAAGCGCGACTCTCCCACCGAACTGAAATTCTTCGTAAATCCAGAAGATTTCCGTGCCTGGCTGGCCGCTCACCATCAGACCGCGCGCGAGCTATGGGTCGGGTATCATCGCAAAGCGACAGGACGCCCCAGCATGACCTGGCCGCAATCGGTGGACGAAGCACTTTGTTTTGGCTGGATCGATGGCATCCGCAAAACGATTGATGAGAACAGTTATCGGATCCGTTTCACGCCACGCAAGGCCAGGAGCACCTGGAGCGCAGTGAACATCGCGCGCATGGACGTTTTGCGACGTCAGGCCCGACTCCACCCCGCCGGCGTGGCGGCATTTTCCCGGCGTGAAGAAAGCAATTCCGCCGCCTACTCCTTCGAGAATCGGCAGAGGACCGAGTTAAAGCCGGAGCAACAGCGCGCGTTTCAAAGGCAGCGCAAGGCCTGGAACTTTTTCCAGGCCCAACCGCCCGGCTATCGCCGTATGGCAGCCTGGTGGGTGATCAGCGCGAAGAAACCGGAGACACAGCAGAACCGCTTGCAACGGCTGATTACAGAATCTCGCGCACAGCGGCGCATCTACTAAAACCGGCACCCAGCTCGCCATCGTGGCGAGCAGAGCGGTGGTCGGCGCTTCCCGACCATCCACGCCTTGCCGGCATGATATACGTGACTTCCGCACAGCCTTGCTTAGGGCAGATCAATGACCGTAACTGATGATGCGCGATAACTTCCAGGTCTCACCAGTATTCTGCCAGACCATGGCGAATTTGAATGTGCCGCACACTTCTTTGTCCTTCTCTTTATGGCACAGGCGGTTCTGCCCCGTCGCCAGTGCACCGTAACCTTTGATCGGATAAACCTCGAGAGTTCCTTCCACCAGTTCCCTTCGGATGTTCTCATCCCTGGCGAAAATTGACTTAAACTCGCTTAAGCATTGCTCGTAATTCTTTAATCCATCGTTGTCCTGGTAGAATTCCAGGTCTTTGCTCGCGATTAACATCAAACGATCTGCGCTATGCGCATTGAAAGCATCGGACAGATGTCGATCCATGCGCGCAATTGCTTCGAACAGTTCGCCGGAGGTGAATTTTTTAGAATCGCGATCCGCCGCGGAGATCGCAAGGACGGGCAGAACAAAGAACAAGAATGTTCTCATCCCGTCAGCTTGGAGAGATTCCCGCACGTGGCAAGACCGCCCACCCGGGAGACGAAAGAATGCTCGTGCCGGGCAACAGCGAAGTGGAACGGGATGCGCGGGTTACAGTCTCGGTTTGACTGTTATGGCGGACTACGGCGTAGCCACGATAATCACCCGCACATTGGCACGTCGCGGCAAGGTGTAACCTGTGCCATTACCTAAATGCATGGAAGCTCCTTCGTCTTTTTCGTTCGCGCTATCGGCGATGGCATGGAGGGCAACACTGGCCGACGAAACCCCGGCGGGAATGACAACCTGGCCTGCCGGCCCGTCCAAGGTATAGTCAATTCCGAGCTGGGCTCTTCCACCCATGGAATAGTTGATCGTCACCGGCTCCGTCACCACTCTCGAACTGGAAACAGTAAAGACCGCGTTTCCGCCTTCTTGAATTTGATCCGGTGAAACGGCAACAGTCATTGTCGGAGGTGGCGTCGCTGTAGGCGTAGGTGTAGGTGTAGGTGTTGTCTGCACGTTTACGACGACGGCGTCGTAGGTTATTGAATGAACTCCATCATCAGCACTGAGTAAGAACGTATACCCGCCGGGCTGAGCGAAATTGACGGTTGTGCTCGAGGAGTTTGGACTACCGAAAGTGACAGAGGTCGGTCCCGAATAAAGACGCCATTGCACTGCTGCATTTCCATTGGGTGCCGCAATGGTGCCAGCGAGTGTCGTAGTGTTTCCGGCTATGTTCTGATCGGATCCCGCATCGGCAGTCGGCGCGCCGGGAGAGCGAGGTCCCTCGTTCGGTCCGGTCGTTTGGATCACTTCGAAGTTGCTGATGTCGATGGTGGAAAGGTTGTTGAAAGCGTCCGCAGCAAAGCGGTCATCAGGGCAAACGGAGACCGAAAAGAAACCGCCGTTGTCCGCAACGATCGCACCGTACTTTTGCAGAGCCTGCAGGACCGCCTTTTCCTCCTTTGTCCAATTACCTGGTATGATGAAGCTGGCTTTGAGGCGCAACCGTTGACCCATTGCTGGATAGTTGGTTGAAGTGGCCGCAATGGTAGAGGCGTAATGGTTTGCGGGGTATATATATTGCCGTCGTGTCTTAGCGACCACCAGACGCAGAGCATGCTCCACCATGCCGCGTTGACATTCATCGTAGCGCACGAGTGCCGGAAACATCGGCAGGCCGGCTGCATCGCCTGAGGTCCAGCCGGCGGGTCGCAGCAAGTTGGAGTTTAGGTCGAACTTTGCACCGTTGGAAGCTTGCCAGCCACTACTCGTTAGCTTCATTTGCCACGTTTCCCATATCAAGCCGAGACCCGGTGCGACAATGATGCCGTGACGATCGCCGCCGGTATTTGTCGCGTCCATTTGCCATTGTTGCAGAGTTAATCCGCCAGCTCCACGCGGCCATGTCTCGATCGGCATGTTAGACGGGATGGGATAGTTCCCGTTCGGGAAGGCGCCGCCGTCGAGATCTGACTCATCCGGGTAATCGAGAAATGGAATAGTTACGCGCGGCTGATTATCCGGCACCAGCACATAGTTCATTTCGTAAAATGGTCTTAAGGTTTGCCGGCTGGATGCCAGGTCGGCTTTGATCTGCGCAATCATTGCAGCCGAGTTCGACAGGAGTGGTCGCGGCGAGATGTCTTCGTTCCAGGCGCTGGTCATAGGAAAAATCTGCATGGCAGAAACTATGGCGTCGGCTTGCGGTGTATTGAACAGCGTCGCCCCGGTCACAACGGGAGCGGCTCCAAGTATCCGGCCTTCTTGATTGATCCGCTCCGCACGAAGCGCCAACGCACTGCTTAACGCGATAAGTACGAAGGCTGAAAATTTCCAACTAATGCCCTGCCCTGCATCCATGATCCCATTTCCCTTGTTGGCGGAGAAGCCGCCTTATTTGGCAGCAGTAATTGCGCCGCTCGGTGGGCCGGCGCACCGAGAGGAGCGACTTGAGATTTTTTGGCCAAGTCCCGCTGAAATCAATCAGCCCGAAAGAAATTCTGCAGTTCGCCGTGCGGCGTCGCGCCCGTGAACCCTTCAAATCGTCCTGAGCGCGCCAGCTCACTTGCGGCGCGAATAAAGCCTCCCCACCCTGCGCGGGAGAGCGCGCCCCCAACGCTGACGCGACGAACGCCGATCTCCGCCGCATCGGCCATCGTCAAACCTCCGGGAGCACTGATCAAGATATTCACCGGTTTGGGAGCCACCGCCGTCACGATCGCCGCAACATCCTCGCGCTTCTGCACTCCAGGCGCATACAGGCAATCGGCGCCGGCACTGGCGTAGGCCGTGAGCCGACGAACAACCTCGTGAATGTCCTCGTGCCCAACGAGGAAACATTCCGCCCGGGCGACGAGTGTCACACCGCTCTGGCCCGCTCCTTCCCGCGCCGCCCCTATTCGCTCGACCGCGACCTCGATTTCGTAGAGCGGCTGTTCTTTTCGTCCGGTCGCGTCTTCGATCGAGAGACCAGCCACACCGGTATCGATACAGAGCCGCGTATTCTCCCTCACACCAGCGGGATCAGCGGCATAGCCATTTTCGAAATCGGCATTCACCGGAAGGTCTGTCGCTTCCACGATTTCGCGAATGTGTGAGAGCATTGCGTCGCGACCAACCGCGCCATCAGGGAGCCCACGGGAGAAGGCGAATCCGGCCGAAGTTGTAGCTAGCGCCTTGAAGCCGAGATGCTGGAGATAACGCGCCGTGCCAATGTCCCACGGATTGGGAATGGCAAAGCACCCCTTGTGATGAAGCTCGCTGAACGTTTTCCGGCGCTCCGCAATCGAAGGCATGGGAGCAAATTACACTCAACCCCAACTCGGATGCACCTTAAACGTAGCGCGCTCTTACCGCCGAGGCGCAGGCTCACCCTTCGCATTCGCAGACGATGCGAAAGCCGAGATCGTTGCACGAATAGTTCGGCGCGTTCGCATTTCGCGCCGTCGTGCGCAGACTGGCGAAGCGCGATTTCCAACTCCCGCCGCGGTAGACGCGCTTCGCTCCATTAGGCGGACCGTGCGGGTTCACTTTTGCCAGCGCCTTGTACGGCTCGAAATAATCGCTACACCATTCCCAGACGTTGCCAGCCAGGTCTTCGATTCCGAACGGACTGGCGCCGAGCGGAAACGCCCCCACGGGTGAGCTTTCAGGATAGCCGTCGTCGATTTCGCGATCGCTCCAGGCAAAGACGGTGTTCTTGTCGGCGAAATTCGCCAGATCGCCGCGCCGGGCAAAGTTTCCCCAAGGAAACGGGCGCTCATCTTTACCCTTGGCCGCGTATTCCCACTCCGTTTCTGTGGGCAAACGATACTTGCGGCGTTCGCGCGCGGTAAGCCACTGGCAAAACTTCATCGCTTCCATGCTGCTCACGTAAACGACAGGATGCCGTGGGCCGGCCCCCGGTGCACGCTTGCGTACATGGAGCGGATCGAATTCCTCGTACAGCTCATTCGTCACGGGAAAACGCGACATGTAAAAACGCGTGATCGTCACACGAAATTGTGGCGTCTCGTTAGGCGGCGCATTGGGCGCGTTGCTGCCCATGAGAAATTGGCCGGAGGGGATGAAAAACATCTGCGTGGCAAGAGGGTTAGTGAAATTGATAAAGCGACGCCGCTCTTCTTCTTCCGACATTGGCGGCTCCACCGGAGTGACCGGCTGTTCTTCTGTTTTTGGCGGCGTTTTGCCGTTGAGGACGATTGGCGCGGACTTGGTTGGAACCGCCGCCGTCATTTCGGTCTCGTCCATCTGCTCCAGATAATCATCCACCATGTCTTCCGCCTCGCCCGCATCGATGCCTGAATTCTCCGCCACGTTGATGAACGCATCGCGCTGGTCATCGGTCATGGTCCCACCGTCCAGACCACTCAGGCGCAGCATGCGCATGAATTCCGTTTTCGGATCGGCCGCAGCTTCAATCATTTCGGGCGCCGCCGGCTCGGGCGTTTGCACGCGCACCGCGCCGCGCAATTGCATCTCGGTCTCGATCAACTCGACCATCTGATCTTCGGCCAGCCTCTGCTCCGCCCCGAAACGTCGCAGCGACTTTTCTTCGTTCTCTGCCAGCGTTCCGTCAGCCAGACTGAAGGTAAGAAATTTTTGAAACTCCGTGACCGCCTGTGCGTGCGCCTGTGCCGCCAGCTCGTTGTCGACTCGCTGCCGCCTCGTCGGATCGAGCAATTCGACGCGTGCCTCGGTCAAATAGCGGGAGGATTCATCTAGTCCCTCGCGCAACAGTTGCGCCACCGGATTGCTCGGCTGATTTTTCAGCGGCAGCTTTTTTTGCCACCACCGAAGCAACTCGCGGCAATGCTCTTCGATCAGCTCGCTACTCGGGTTCTGCCGCGGATCGAGGCAGAGGCGCTCGTAGGGATTATCCGATTTGTAGAGGTTCCATCCCTCCCACTTTTTCGGGTCGTCCGGGAGAGGAACGGGGAAAGACGGCGCGCATTTCACCGCCATCACGCCATCTTGAGTGCTCCGAGGTTGGCCGCCGCTTCAGACATTTCTTCGGGCGCAAGACCAGTGTTGCGTTCGATCGAAACGTTGGAGCGATTCCCGCTTGCCGCGACCGAAACTTCCAGCACCTGGTTCGCATTGTATTGGTAGGTCAGCTCGACGGGCGAGCCTTTCGGCAGAAACGCCGGCAATTCCACATCGCAGATTCCCAGGGGCGTGCATTCGCCCGGTTGCGTGCTCTCGCCTTCCACCACGCGTACGACCGCGCGCTGCATATTCGACATCGCTGTGCCGAATGAGTTGCGAGCTTTCGCCGGCACGGCCGTCATCTTGCGTATCATCGGAAAAACGTATTCCTCCAGGTGCGCTTCATCCCACAACACCACCCCGAGCGTGTGTGACGTGATGTTCGTCACCTGGATGAGTCCGCCTTCGCGTCCGCAGAATTGATCGCGAGTGTTTTCCGGCAGCACTTTTTCGCCGGACGTTTTCTCTTCTTCCAGTAACGAAAGTATGGCCTGAATGGCGGCGCCTTTCGCCACCGCCTCGTCTGGATTCACATCGTCGATGACCGGCGCTTTTGTCAGCCCCGCCACCAGGCCGCGCACCATCGGCATGCGCGTCATACCGCCAACGAGCAGCACCTTATCGATTTTCTCCCAATTCAGATTCGCTTCCTGCATCACCATCTCGCAAATGGTTTTGCACTTTTCGACCAAATGCTGACTACGCTTCTCAAACTCCTCACGCGTGATCTCCAGCTTCACGCTCTTGCCATTGTGATGATGCACCACTGCGCTTTGCGCGCGGCTTGAAAGCTGAATCTTGGTCGCGAGCGCGCGCGTGTGTAGATCCTGATAACTTTGCAGGTCGAGCAGCGGATTTTCTCCGTGCTGCCGGTCAAATTCCTCCGCCACCTGGTTGACGATAATGTCGTCCCAATCTTTCCCACCGAGCCGGTGATCGCCGTTGGTCGCGATCATGTTGATGTGATTTCCTTCGATGCGCATAATGGTCACGTCGAAGGTGCCGCCGCCAAGATCGAACACGAACACCGTCTGGTTTTCCCCAAGCTTGTCGAGACCGTAAGAGAGCGCCGCCGCCGTCGGTTCGTTTAGAATTTGCAAAACTTTGAAGCCCGCGAGTTGTCCGGCCGTGATGGTGGCCGTGCGTTCCGCATCATTAAAATAAGCCGGGACAGTGATAACCGCGTCGGTGATCGAGGTCTTAAGATACTTCTCCGCGTCGAGCTTGAGTTTCTTTAAAATCAGCGCGCTCAGTTCCTCTGCTGAATAAATCTTACCACCGAACTCGCGGTGAAATTGCTCTTTCGGTTTGCCCATCTCGCGCTTCACGAAATCGACAATCTTCTCCGGCTCGGCGACGGCGTTGTTTTTGGCCGTTGTGCCGACAATGACATTATCGCCGTCGAACAAGACGACCGAGGGTGTGATCAGCTCGCTTTCGGCATTGGGAATAATCTGCGGTTTACCGTAGGCGTCGATGTGCGCGACGGCAGAGAAGGTTGTGCCCAGATCGATCCCGACTGCTTTGCGTTCGTTCATTTGCGAAGAAGGTGGAGGAGGCGTTCGCGCCGGCGTCTCAGGGTGCAATTTTCATGCCTATCTCGGAGGTGCATTTCCCGGTGATTTTCGCCCTGAAATTCGACGGGGAAAATGTCGCGTTTCCGTCATCGCAAACGGAGCGAAAGCGAGGCCAAGGGATCCTGCGGAAGTAACCGGTAAACCTTTGCCACGAGATTACTCGACTCCGGAATGACCGCCCTACTGAAATCGCTTTGCGATCACTTCCTCCGGCCGCAGCAATTTCCCGCGCCAGATGAACCCACGCTTCACTCGCATGACAATGCGACCGTTGTCTTCCGCGAACTCACACGGCTCGACGCTCACAACTTTATGAATCGCCAGATCCACAAACTCCTTCGTCTCCACTTCGGTCACCTCGAGTCGATGGAGAATCTCGATCAGCGCGTGGATCGCGTTATCCAAATTCTCGCGCCAGCGCGCGAGGCGATCGCGTTTTTTCTCCGCGGCCGCGGCACTGAGCTGATCGGCTAGCATGCTTAAATCATCGAACAAAACGAGGAGATCGCGCACGAAAGGTTTTTGCAGCGACTCATGCAGAAAATTGTCGCGATACCTCAGTAGTTCTTCGTGCAGCGAATCGAAGAGCCGCTGGTTTACAGATTCGCTTGTGCGAATGGCGGCGAGATGTTCCTCGATTTTTTGATGTTCTAATCGCGCCGGTGTCAGATTGCTCGCGATGTGATCCAGATTGCCTTTCAGCATCGCCTCCATTCCCTGCAAACGCGCATCGAGCGCATCGAACTCGCGCAGCATCGCGGCCAGCTCGACCGTCCCACTGCGGGGTCGTTCCCGTATCACGGCCTCCGCACTCAGCTCCCGCATTGTGCTGGCAAAATCGTCCGCCATCTTAAACGCCGTAAAATTGTCGGATGGCTGCGACCAAGCCTGGGATGTCGTGCTGCTTCGCCTCCACATCCACGCGCAGTCCGCGTTCGCGCACAGTCGCGGAGGTGATCGGGCCGATGCTGGCCGCTTTCATCTGCAGTGGCCAGGCCAAGTTCAGATCGAGAAAATTCTCCACTGTCGATGAACTCGTGAACGTAATCAGGTCCGCGCCTTCTTCCGTAAAGCGCCGCCGCACCCCGGTCACGTCACGCGTTTCCGGAACCGTTCGATAGGCAAATCCCTCATCAACAATTGCGCCCATACCAGACAGCGCCTTGGGTAGCAAGTCCCGCGCCTTCTCCGCTCGCGCCACCAGAATCCGCATGTTCTCGATCCCGCCAAGCTTGCCGAATTCGCGCACGATCGCTTCCGCGACAAACTCCGGCGGCACGAGGTCGACGTGGAGGTGAAAGTCCTTTACCCGTTGCGCCGTGGCCGGCCCGATGGCGGCGATTTTCGCTCCGCCGATCTCACGCGCGTCGTCGAAAAGTTTGAAAAAGATATCGAAAAATGCCTCCACCCCATTCGCGCTGGTGAAGACGATCCAATCGTAAGAATGCGCATCCTGCACCAGCTCAGCGAACTCGCGCAGATTCGTCGGCGGCTCGGTGCGAATGGTTGGCAACTCCATGACGTCTGCTCCAAGCGAGCGCAGTTGCGAGCACAGCGCGCCCGCTTGTTTGCGCGTGCGCGTGACGACGATGCGCTTGCCGAAAAGCGGCCGTCGTTCAAACCAGCTTAGTTTTTTTCGCAGCGAGACAACATCGCCGAAAATGGCAACGGCCGGTGCTTCCGCTCCGCCCTCGCTCGCCCGCTGCGCGATCTCCGCCAGCGTGCCGATGATTGTTTTTTGCTTGGCTGTCGTGCCCCACTGCACCAGCGCAGCCGGCAAATCGGGACGCGCTCCGCGCTCAATCATTTCGCGCGTGATCGCGGCGAGGCGCTCCACGCCCATCAGCATTACCTGCGTGCCGCCGAGCTTCGCCAGGGCTTCGAAATCAATTGCGCTTTCCGTCTTCGCGGGATCTTCGTGCCCGGTGAAAAACGTCACGTGCGAATTCTGTTCGCGATGCGTGACCGGAATTCCCGCGTAGGCCGGGGCTGCAATCGCCGACGTCACACCCGGCACGATTTCGAAATCGATCCCCGCCGCCGCCAGCGCTTCTGCTTCCTCCGCACCCCGGCCAAAAAGGAGTGGATCGCCCCCCTTCAGTCGCACCACGCTTTTTCCGGCGCGCGCCTTTTCCATAAGCAACGAATTGATCTCTGCCTGCGACAACGTGTGCGCGCCCGCACGCTTCCCGGCAAAAATCGTCTCAGCCTCTTCCCGTGCCCAGGCCAGCATCTCCGGACTACTGAGCGCATCGTAGACGATAACGTCCGCTGTCCCGATCAATTCTTTCGCGCGCAACGTCGCCAGTCCCAGATCGCCCGGCCCGGCTCCGACGAGAAAACACTTTCCTTGTTTACTCGTGCTCATCGTCGCTGGTCACGCCGTAGCTTTAGCGCAGGCGGATAATCGTGCTCGATCGCCTCGAAAACTTTCCGGGCTAATTCTTCCGGGTCTGTCCCCCGCCCACTCGCCATTATCGGCATTTCCTTGTCTCCAAAAAGCTGCACGCACAATTCCATTTCGCCGCTCATGACGCGAGCGTGCGCACCCACCGGTAGATCGCAGTCACCGTGCAACAAACGCAGAAACTCGCGCTCCGCGCGCAGACACAGATGCGTTTGCCCATGATCAACCGCCGACACCATTCCCGCGTCCTCCGCTCGCGTTTGCATGGCAATCACTCCCTGCCCGCCCGCCGGCACGAACTCCGCCGTCGGCAGGACTTCGCCAAACAACTTCTGCTCTTCGAATTCGAACTCCGGCGCTGACAAACCGAGCCGTTCCAGCCCGGCCCGCGCCAGAATGATCGCCTCCCAATCGCTCGCCACGAATTTTCTTAACCGCGTCGGAACATTTCCGCGCAAATCAAAAATCTCGTGGGCCTTCTTCAGCCAGCGCGCCTGTCGTTGCCGCCTTATGCTTCCAGTTGCGATCGTCGTGAAGCGCGAAACTGCCGGCCGCTTCGTAATCAGCAAATCCTCGACTGCGCCGCGCGGCAAGACCGCGGCGATGGTAAGCGCGTCGGTCATCTCGCTCGGCAAATCTTTCGCGCTGTGCACGGCGATATCGATGCGCCTTTCCAATAACGCTCGCTCGAGCTCGGCGGTGAACATTCCTTTGCGCCCCGCGTTCTCACCGACAGCAGCTCCGTCATTTCGAGCATCGCCGCTCGTCCGAATGGTCTCGATCCGAACTTCGATTCCGCACTTCTCCCGCAGGGCCGCTTCCGCCATGCGGGCTTGCGCCAGCGCGAGATCACTTCCGCGTGTTCCGAGCACAAGCAGCTGCAGCGGCGGTCTGTGACCGCCGTCTTTGCCTAGTCGTTCGGCGCTCACAGAGCGCCGCTACGGTTGCGACGTGCGCAGCGTCGCTTGAACATTCGGCTGATAGGCGCGCCCGGGGCCCTGAACGACGCGCCCGATTTGGCTGGCAAAATCGGCGACGTGTTCTTCGATGATCGCTTCCGCCACCGCACATTGTTGTCGCCGCAGCTTGAGCGTTTCATTGGCGATCGCTTGCAGCGAATCGATGTCGTAAAGATAGACGCCGTCCAACTTGTTTACCTCTGGGGCGACGTCGCGCGGCACAGCGATGTCGATAATGAAAAGCGGCCGATCCCATCGCTCACAAATCACCGGGGTAAGGACCTCCGGCGTGAGCAAGTGCCGCTCTGCCGCCGTGGAAGAAATGAGGATATCGATTTCGCGGCATTGCTCCAGCCAATGCGTGAACGGCACCGCCACGCCCTCGAGTTCCTCTGCCAGTTCCTCCGCTCGTGCCGGTGTGCGATTGCTCACTCGCAGGTCGGAAACGCCGCGTCCCGCCAGGGCTCGCAGAGTTTTTTCGCTGGTCTCGCCCGCGCCCAGCACGAGAACTTTGCGCCCGCGCAAATCGCCAAAAATTTTCTCCGCCAGCTCGACCGCAACCGACCCGACCGAAACCGATCCTCGCGTGATCTCCGTTTTGGTGCGTACTTGTTTGGCCACGCGAAATGCGCGTTGAAAAAGCCGATGCAGACAAGCGCCCGCTTCGCCGCTTCCGCGCGCGTGTTCATAGGCGCGCTTGGTCTGACCCAAAATTTCGGTTTCGCCCACAACCATGGAGTCCAAACCCGCCGTTACGCGAAAGAGATGCTGCGCGCATGCTTCCCCCTCATGCCGGTAAAATGTCCCGAGATCCTCAGCCAAAACCGCCCTTTTGTCTGCCCGGAGCGCGTCCGCGATTTCATTGGTGGCAAAGTCGCGGTCGCCGGCGACGTAAACTTCTACGCGATTACAAGTCGTTAGCAGGAGTGCTTCCGCCCAACCCGCTTCACGCAGAATGGCAACACTGCGCCCATGACCAGCGAAACGCTCGCGCGTTTCGACCGGCGCCGTGCGATGGTTGAGCCCGACGCAGAAAAATTTCATGCGCGGTGCGCGACGAATTCGATGCTCCACAATAGCGAAAGCGCCGCCGCAAAAGCAGCGATGCAAAACGCCGCGATCCGGCGCGGCGCGACGGAGCGTAATTGCGGGCCGAGCAAAATCGCCGCGTAAACAATCCAGATCGCCAGCGCCAGCACGACCTTCGTCCACGGCAGCGGCTCGCCTGTAAAGAAACCGCTAACTAATCCCGCGCTATACAAGGCGAAGCCGAACCATAGTAGCCGGATCATTGCCGAAAACAAATTCGGCAGCGGCGGCAGGTGATAGAAGAGCGAGTGCAGGGCGTGGGTTTTGAGCTGCCGCTCCTGCACGAGATACATCACGCCGGCGACACAGGCGAGCGCGAACGCTCCATAGGCGATGATGGAAATGGAGGCATGAAATTCCAGCCAGGCATTCGGCGGCATCCGCACCTCGTGCGCGGAATCGCGCAGCCACAGTAACGCGAACGATTGCAAGGCAAATACCAGCGGCGCGGTGAAGGCTCCCATGAGCGACAAGCGGTAGGCAGGCCCGATGACGATGTAGATGAGCGCAATCGACCAGGCTAGAAAAACCAGCACCTCAAACAGATTGGTGATCGGGCAGCGACCCAGCGTGTGTCCGCGCAGACCCAGGAAAGCCGTCTGAAAGCCGAAGCCGAGCACGATCATGAAAAAGTTGAACCTGCTCTTGCGAGAGACGCGTGCGCGCAGGGCAAGCACCGAACGCAGCACGGCGGCGAAGTAACAGATACTCGATGCAATCAGAAGCTGCCGATCCAAGCGGGCAGTTTACGAGTCGCGCCACCTCTTCGCAAGGAACACAAGCCTGTCTTCCTCAGCGTCGTTGACCTTTGGCCCCGCATTAGTAGCATCGGCGGCGATGACCGAGGATCCAATTGCCCGATTGCGTGCCGCCGTGCGCGACGTGGCGGATTTTCCCAAGGCCGGAATCGTTTTCAAAGATATCACGCCCGTGCTCAAGGATGGAGCATTGTTCCGAGACTCCATCGATTTGTTTTTGCAACGCTGCCGCCCGCTGCTCATCGATAAAGTCGTCGGCATCGATGCCCGCGGTTTTCTCTTCGGTTCAGCGGTGGCCTACGAGCTGGGTGTAGGCTTCGTTCCCTTGCGCAAAAAGGGAAGACTGCCTTACAAGACGGAGAGTGCGAGCTACACGCTCGAATATGGGGAGGCCGAAATGGAGTTGCACATCGACGCCATCGAGCGCGGCGAGAAGATCGTGCTCATCGATGATTTGCTTGCCACCGGCGGCACCAGCGCCTCGGCCGCGACGCTCATCAGAAAGGTGGGCGGAGAGTTAGTGGAAGCCATTTTTCTGATCGAGCTCGAATTTCTACACGGGCGCAAAAAACTGGAAGGCACGCCGGTGACTTCGTTTTTAAAGTGGTAGTTGTTGTCATTCCAAGCGTAGCGAAGCGGAGTTGAGGAATCTCTAGCTATTTCTCCAAGTCGCAGATTGGAGATGTCTCTCGCCCCGGCGAGTAAACTGTTTCGCTCGACATGACAGAGAACCGCGCGCCCGTGGTTGTAAGTCGCGTTTAGAGCTACGGAGCGCCTGGCTTCTCCTGGCCGAGTAAATTGCCCACCGTCAGCCGTTGCTCTGGTCGATCGAGCGACTCGACGAAAGTGCGGAAGCGCTCCGAAAAAAGATCGCTGCGCAGGCGCCAATAGTATTCCAGTCCCGGCGACGCCAGGTAGTGCCGGTAAAGATTCCACCAGCCGCGCCAGATTTGTTCGTCCATCATGCCGTAGATGTAGTGAAAATGAATCGTTTCCATCGCTTTGAGGAATTGAAACGCGACGTGATAGAAGCGCGCCTTGTCGTCCGCGGAAAGCGCGTCGAAATTTTCCAAACCAGTCCGCCAAATCCGGCCGACCTCAACGTTTTCGGAGAATGGCTTGGTCACATCCCGCAACGCGCTGGCCGCTGCGTCCTGCGCCGCGAGCTTGGCAACGCGCGTATTGCGATGCACCTGCACCGCCAGATAACAGAGCGATGCCACGACACCAAAAGAGCTGACCAGCTGAGCCGTGGCGTTGATCGCTTCCCAATTCATTTCTGGAAGATTATATCGAAGCGCGGCATCGCATTCAATCAGCGCCGCTGATTGCTCGTGTCCGTAAACGGACGCGAGGCCTCCGGTAGAGGTGCGGCCTCTAAACGCCGAGCCTCGTCCTAAAGCCGGGCCGTAACGGTGCCAGCGGTTCGGCTTCCCAGGTCACTTACTTGCCGTGGCCATCAGTTCGTGCAGGCGATCGTGCGGAAGAGCTTCCACCTTATGGCCGTCGCGGCCAGTCATATCGTGGTTATCGACCAGCGCGTTGACGATAGCCTCTTCAGTCGCCTGCACGGTGCCGGCGAAAAGTGGATCCATTAAATCGTTAGGAATGGTTTTGACGTCGTGGGTCACTTGATCCGCCCCAGCGACGCGCGGATTGGCGGTGGAAAACGCGAGGAAAAGATCGCCGGAGCCGTTGCCGGAGATGCTGCCGGTGCGGGCGAGGCCGAGTGATGCGCGCCGGGCGAGACGTTTCAACTGGTTCGGCAACAGCGGTGCGTCGGTAGCTATCACAATGATGATGGATCCGGTTTCTTCTTTGTAAACTTCGCCCGGAATTGCTTTGCCCACGTGCACTCCGGCGATAGTCAGCCCGGCACGGCGTCCACAGTTAGCCTGCACAAAGACACCGACCGTGAAAGAACTCGCGGGCGAATTCTTGTTAGCTTTGATCTCGACTTTGCGTGAGGCAGTCCCGTTACCGCCCTTAAATTCATAACAGATCATGCCGGTGCCGCCACCGACACTTCCTTCCTCGACTTGACCGCCATGAGCCGAATCGAGTGCGTGGAAAACGTCCTCCGGCTTGACGTGGAATCCGTTGATGTCGTTGAGCCAGCCATCCCAGGTCTCAGCGACAACCGGTAGAGCCCACGGCTGCGAACCGGCTGTCGCGTGCTTCACTTGCCAGGCGATAACGGCGTCGCGCACCGTGCCCACGCTGTGCGTGTTCGTGATCATCACCGGACCTTCCAGGAAGCCCGATTCTTCGATCCACGTAGTGCCGGTCATCTCGCCATTACCGTTGAGCGAAAACCAGCCGGCGAACACGGGCGCGCTGGATTGCTTGCCACGCGGAAGGATGGCGGTGACTCCGGTGCGAACCGCCTGGCGGCCCTCGCCGCGAATGATCGTGCTATGACCAACTTCAACGCCCTTCACGTCGGTGATGGCGTTACCGGGACCGGGCTTTCCATCGAAGGGGACGCCGAGGTCACGGGCGCGCGGCTTGGTTTGCGCGGTCATCAGTCCAGCGTACAGAACGCAGAGGGCTGTTCGCGTTAGCGCTCGATGGCGTAGTCGGGCCAGCATCCGGTGTACTCCTCTCCGTTCGATGTGGGGCGCGGGAAGGCGGCCGCCACCCCAGGCGCGGGTGGCAGGAACTTCGGGTCGAGGGCCTTGGCGATCTGGTCGCGCAGGTCTTCGAGGTGATTGCGGGTAGGACGGTCAGTCACTCGCGGCAGCACGCGGGCGATGTCTGAGGACAGCGTCTTCAACTCACCACGGACCATGGGGCGGACCTCCTCAGTGTTCGGCTCACGGGCGCTGAGCTTGTCAGACATCACTTGAAGCCAGGCACGCTGCGTGTTGCGACGATACGCATCGACGCGCGGCGCCGGAGTATCGATCTCACGGAAGATGCCCTTGCGGACATCACACAGCATCTCTTCCGGCGCATACGCCGCGGCGCCATCAATCGCCGTCTGCTCCTCCATGCGCGTCAGGCGCGGGCTCGAGACCAGGTTAGACAGGATGCGCGCCTGCGCCGTTCTGAGCCGGTTCATCAGACCGTCGGGTTCGATGCGGCGCAGGATCTCAGGCTTGATGATGAAAGCCGGCGTGGTGAAGGCGTTGTCGTTGAGGAACTTCACAGCGGCTACCTGCCGCGCTTTGGGAACAACGACGAAGCGAACTCCTTCCTGGCCAGCATGCTTTTGCTGCGAATCGAAGCCACCGGCGATTTGGGCCACGTGATTGAGTTCGAGAACCCATTGGCCCAGAAGGCGGCCGTAGACCTCTTCCAGCTGATCCCATGACTCCCCCGGCTCACTGGTGGCGCTGAGCAGCATGCCGCTGACGCGCTCCAGATTTTTCAAGCCGAGTCCTGTAGCTGTGACCGCGTCGGCATCGCCTACGGCTTCCGTATTCTCGCCGGGATCCGTGCCGCGAGTGCCGGCAGTGCTGAAGCGCAGATAGGGTTTAGTGTCTTGCGCGCGGGCCCATTCGTCGAGCGTCTTCCTTTCGTCCTCGGGAGTCTTAGCGCCGGGGATGGGCTTGTAACCCCACATCGTGGCCCATTTGTCGTATGGACCAATTTTGGGGATCAGATCCTTAGGATCGATCTTGTCTTCCGGCTGGGCGACGTAATTGAAACGCGAGTAGTCCATCAGGGTCGGGGTGTGGCCCATGGTCTTTATCCACTCCCTGTCGCGTACTTTTTCG
>JBBRAF010000016.1:0-65896 GCA_038207045.1 Chthoniobacterales bacterium | reverse complement strand
CGGATGAGGTCTCACTTTGGACATGTTATCTCCGTTTCGACGCCGACCATCTAACCATGCGATGCAGCGAACGCCTACCCGCTGTTCGCCCCACACTTACCATGACTAAACCATTCCACTTCCGATCAACGCTCGCTTCCGGTAGGCGTCGCTGATCTTGTTCTCGTTAGATGGTGAGACCATACGACCATGATTGACATGGCTTTCTGGTATTCGCCGACAGGTTTCTTCGTCGTGGTCACCTGGTGGTCTATCAGCCTTTGCATCATCGCCCGGCTTTGGGTCACGCGGCGCGTAGATCCCATAGGGCGGAAGCTCGTCTGGTCAGTCATACTTCTGCTGCTGCCGCTTTTAGGCTGGCTGTTCTACGCCGCATTTTACCAGGCGCCGAAGCCGGTGGGCAACGGCTACCACCAGTACAGTGGTCTCGGATGAGGTCTCACTTTGGACATGTTATCTCCGTTTCGACGCCGACCATCTAACCAGGCGATGCAGCGAACCGCTGGCCGCTCCGCGTTCTCGCTTTCGATGACTTCCACATTCAACCTGCGGCCACGCGCGCCCTCGCCAGCGGTCGCTGATCTTGTGTCTCGTTAGGCTCTCCGTGGACTACGCAACCGTGTTCGATGTCACGCAAACGGGCTTCCGACAGTGGTCCTTTTCGGCGTTCGGACTGATCTTCGTCGCTGTCGGTCTCGCGATGCCCACACTCATGAGAATTGGCTTTTTCCGGAAGTCCCCTCCTTGGATGGAAAAGTGGTTTCCCCGCGTTTTTCTCGGCTTCGCCATTTTCTGGACGCTGACCACTTTTATCAGAACGTTTGCTGACTACCAGACCGCGGTCGACACCATGCGGAGCAATCGAGCCCAAGTGATTGAAGGCGTCGTCACACAATTTGTGCCGATGCCTTACACGGGGCACGCGATGGAGTCTTTTGTTGTGCAGGGCGTTAAGTTTTGCTATTCGGACTACGTTATTACTGCCGGCTTCAACAATACAACGTCGCGTGGCGGACCGATCCGAGAAGGATTGCCAGTCAGGATTTGGCATTTGGGTGGCGAGATCCTACGATTGGACGTAAAAAAGCCTAACCAGGCGATGCAGCCAACCGCTGGCCGGCGTACGTTCAAGTTTTCCATGACTCAAACCTTTCGTCCCGCCGCGACGCTCCCTCTCGCCAGCGGTGGCTGATCTTGGTCTCGTTAGACGTATGAAGCCACGTCCCCGATATTATTATACCGCACTGCTCGGTGTCTTGTGTGCCAGTGGCTCGGGCACGCTTCGGGCCGATCACGTGGATGACGTCGTCGCGGCGCAGATGAAGCAACGCCACATTCCGGGTCTCGCCCTGGCAATCATCGACGGTGGTGCAGTCGCCAGAGAACAAGGTTACGGATATGCTGACACAAGCCAGAGGGTGGCAGTGACACCTTCAACGCTTTTTCAGGCTGGCTCCGTCAGCAAAGCCGCCTCCGCATTGGGCGCACTGCATCTCGTTGATCAGGGCAAAGCGTCGCTTGACGAGGACATCAACTCTAAGCTCCGAACATGGCAAATACCGCAGAACGCGTTGACAAAAGAACGTGTTGTGACGTTGCGGCTGATTCTTAGCCATAGTGCCGGTCTGACAGTGCATGGATTTTCAGGCTACCTGGTGGACGCACCGCTCCCGTCTCTCCTGCAGATTCTTAACGGCCAAAGGCCAGCTAATTCAGCCGCGGTTCGCGTCGAAGAGGTTCCGGGGAGCCACTGGAGTTATTCGGAGGAGGCTATCTCGTCATTCAGCAATTAATGATCGACCTCACAGGGAAACCGTTTGAGCAGTATATGCATGAGACGGTGCTGCAGCCTCTCGGCATGATTTCCAGCTCCTATGCACGGCCGTTGCCAGCTGCAATGGTCGGCCGCGCCGCGACGGGCTACGCGGGTCTGTTTAGCCGTGCCATCAAAGGCCGCTGGCGCATACACCCGGAGTTGGCGGCGGCGGGTCTGTGGACGACGCCTGGCGATCTGGCTCGTTTCCTAATAGGTGTCCAGCGCTCACGCGCCGGGACCTCCAATCCGATCATCTCGCAGTCCACCACCCGTCAAATGCTAACGAACCAAAGAATGATGATGGTCTCGGCGTATTTCTCGGCGGTGAGCCGCTGAAGTTCGGACATGATGGAAGCAATGTTGGCTTTGACACCATGACCATTGCTTTTGCCGAGAGAGGGCAAGGTGCTGTTATCATGATGAACACCGATGTGGACATGAAAGCCCTGAAAAAGATTTTGGTGGAAGCAATTGCCGAGCAGTACCATTGGCCGGGTTATCCTCTGCCGCGCCCGAACGCCTAATCAGGCGATGCAGCCAACGTCTTAGACACACTTCGTGAGTTAAGGGTTATCAGTTAGCGGTTATCGGTTAATGGGAACAACGCCACCCGCCACGGCCGGCAGGCTTGCGCTCTCCTGAGCCGTGGCTGAGCTTGAGCTCGTTGGATGACTCTCCGCGTTATCTGAACTTATGGACGTTTTCGGCTTTTTGGCTCTCGTGGTCATCGGCTTTACAGCTTGCGCCGAGTTTGGCTCCTACGCATTCGTCCATCCGGTATTGCGCCATCTGCCGCCCGAGTATCACCTTCAGGTTGAGCAAGGCCTGTTACGCACCTTCGGGCGCGTCATGCCCGTTCTCATGACGCTCAGTGTCGTCTTATCCATCAGTTACGCGATTCACCAGCGCGATCGCGCTGGTTCGGCATGGTTGTTCTATTACGCGTCTGCCGCCTCGCTCGTCGTCGCTCTCATCTCCACCGTCATTTTCAACGTGCCGGTTAATCTCGCTACCGGGCGCTGGGACGCCACCAAGCCACCGCCAGAATGGAAGGAGACGCGCAATCGGTGGGAGTTTTTCCAAGGAGTTCGGTCTTGGCTCTTACTACTCGGTTTCGTGCTGCTGTCTGTTGGTATCATGTGGCGCTAATCGCATGGAAGCCGAATCACTTAGCCAGGCGATGCAGCCAACGCCGAAGATGTTCGCGAGCACTCAGGCTCAGACACACTTTGTGTGTTAAAAAGTTATCAGTTAGCGGTTAATGGGAAAACAGTGCGTGCCACCCGCCACGGCCCGCGGGTTTGCGCTTTCCTGAGCCGTGGCTGAGTTTTCGTTCGTTAGGCCTCGCAATGCGCGCTTTATGACCAAACAAAGTCCAGAAAACCATCTTGAAGAGGATATTTCCGTTCACATTTTCACCGTGTCGTCTGCCATGGTCGGCGCGTGTCTGACGGTGATAGGGCTGATCCGGGTCGTCATCACTCTGGGGAAGGCAGATACGATCGCTGACGATTTTCTCGCAGGCGATGCGTTTTTGTTCCTCGTATCCTCCTTGCTCTCGTATTCCGCCCTAAGAACGCGCTCGAAGCGCCGAATGCACCAGAGAGAACGTATCGCCGACGCCATCTTTATATTTGCCATGGCTTTGATGACCGGAATTTGCGCACTTATTACCTACACCATCACTGCTCCCGGAAAGTAAAATCCCGCCTAACCCAACCGATGCAGCCAACCGCTGCCGGCGTTCTAAGAATGTTGAGGGTTGGGAGTTGAGTGTTGAGAGAAAGCGACAACATTACGCTTTTGCCAGCGGTGGCTGATCTTGTTCTCGTTAGACGTTTACGCCACCATTCCGCGATCGATTCTGTTCCTCTGTGCGACATGCATTCTCGCGCCGCTCGCTACAGCCACGTCGAACCATGAGTACGGACCAGACGAGTATGTCACCATCGCCAAAGGTATATCCCCAAACGGAGAGTACGCGATCACCGCACACGGCACAGGCGACCTCGGTTACGACAACTTCCATCTGTATCTCACCGATGCATTGACCGGCAAAACCATTGGTCCTCTTGAGGAGATAGTGGAGACGCTCGACACAGGCGCGGATGCGTTTTCCGCGAAGTGGGCGAAGGATTCGCAGCAGGTAATCATCATCTACAGAGTCGACAGACATGCTCCTTTGAAAGCCGTTTGTTACCGCATCACCAACGGGCGAGCGCACCGTATTAACGGTCCCTTTAATGTCACGACTGACGAGCTAATCGCCTATTGGCAGAATCAGTCCTCTCAGTCGAAGCCTAGCCAGAAGATATTTGGTCTACCGGTCAGCCATTGAAGCCAACTCCGAAGGTGTTCGCCGAGTAGGATGGTTCAGACGGCGCCGTTCTTTCCGTGTCGACCTTAGCTACGCGGACGCAGCTGGGGTCAGTCCTACTATCGACACAAACCTTTGCTGCCAAACAGCTCCGACGCATTGGAGCCGCGGTAAAATGACCGAGCTGCTTTATCACTGACCTCTGCTCGCGACGGGGAGGGCTAATGGAGGAGGAAGCGATAAATCAAGCCGGCCGCGGCGCTGCAGACAACGACGGCGATGACGCTCCAGCCCCAGCGCAGCATGCCAAGGAGTGCGATGAGGCTGATGCCGACGGCAAACCAATCGACGACGTGAGGGCTGGGAAAGAAAACGTGGAGCGCGAACCAGACGGCGAGATTAAGTACCACACCAACGATTGCGGCGGTGATGGTAGATAGCGCACTGGCTAACTTCTTGTTGCCGCGAAGCTGCTCGATGTGTGGTCCACCGAGGAATACCCACAGAAAGCAGGGCGTGAAAGTTGCCCACGTGGTGATGAGAGCCCCGAGCGTGGCCGCGAGCAGTGGCGGTAATCCATCCGGGTGCTGCCATGCACCGACAAAGCCGACAAACTGCACGACCATGATGAGCGGGCCGGGCGTTGTTTCAGCCAGGCCGAGGCCGTCCATCATCTGCCCCGGATGCAACCAGCCGTAATGAAACATCGCCTGCTGCGCCACGTAGGGTAGCACGGCGTAGGCGCCGCCAAACGTAACGACGGCAGCTTTGCTGAAAAAGACGCCTTCGTTAAACAATGTGCTGTGCCAACCGTTCATGAATCCGGCGACGAGGGTGGGCGTGACCCATAAAGCGACACAAACAGCGATGACTTTGAACGCCCGCGACCAGTTCGGCCGAGTGTGTTCCGCAGATTCCTGTTCGTCGCTTAAGACGGAGGCATCTGACTGACTACCGTGACCGGCGGGAGCCTGAAATTTCGCTGGCCAGAACCGGCCGCCGATCAAGCCGAGCAGACCGGCCGAAAGCACGATCACAGGGAAGGGGGCTTTGAGGAAGTAGATCGCGATGAAGGCGAGCGCGGCTATGCTCCACATGACTTCGTTGCGCAGCGCTTTTCGTCCGATGCGGATCACTGCGGCGACGACAATCGCGGTCACAGCCGGCTTGAGTCCGTAGAAGATAGCTGCGATCCACGGGATATTGCCGTATGCGGTGTAGATGTAACTCAGGCCCCAGAGCACGAAGATCGAGGGGATGACAAACAGCGCGCCGGCGACGATACCGCCCCAGGTTTTGTGCAGAAGCCAGCCGATGTAGATGGCAAGCTGCTGTGCTTCCGGACCAGGCAGAAGCATGCAGTAGTTCAGAGCATGGAGGAAACGGGATTGGCTGATCCACCTTTTTCGATCCACCAGCTCGGTCTGCATGATGGCGATCTGGCCAGCAGGCCCGCCAAAGGAGATAAAGCCAAGTTTTAACCAGAATCGAAACGCTTCGGCAAAGCTCGGATGCGAAGTGATTGACGGCTCGGCAGAACGCATCTCAGATCGGGACGCCGAAGCGTTTTAGTATCCCCGCAGTGGCGAGATAAGAGGCGACCATCAACGCAACTGGAACCGGCAGTGCTAATGCAAAACTGACACCGCGCTTTAGCAACAGCGGGAGCGTGACAAACAAGGTGAGCGACGGCAGGACGAGCCAGAAAATATTCCACGAGAGCGCCGCAATTCTCGTCGCATCGTGCGTATCGAAGTAAAGCCAGAGCAACGCGAGGAGGGAAGTGAGCGGCAATGGAGCGAGTAATCCGCCCCAGAATGTGCCGCCGTGTTCCGACAACTCGGTCACGGCAAGGATGATCACCGCAGAAAGCAGGATTTTGACTATGTACAGAGTCATCGGAGTTCGCAGGCTCGAATTAGAGGGTAATGAAGAAACTAATCGCAGCAATGTCAGCAACTGCTCTCATCGGGTTGCTCACCCCCGTGATGGCGTCAGCTGAGGAAGAACAAGCCGTGAATACCTCTGATGTACCCGCGGCAGTACAGAAAGCCGCCGAGAGCGAGGCGAAAGGTGGCAAGATTGTTCGCTGGGAAAAAGAGGGCAAGAACTACGAAGCCGTCATCGAAAAGAATGGCAAAGAATGGGGCTTCACGTTCAATGGGAAGGGCAAAATGCTGGGCAAGCACGACGAGAGTAAGGAAAAGGGCGAGAAGCACGAAGACTGAAGGATGAAACGCGGAGCGGGATTGCGCTCTATCTGATGCCGGTCGCGGTGCTATGCGCTGCGGCCGCACCCAATTCGAGACCAGTCGCATTGATGGGCTGCTTCTTCGCTGTTCGTAGGAAATGCCGCACAAATTTGTGCTGCTAAAAAGCTCCCGAGAGTCGCAGCAATTCGCTCCCTTCGTTTGGAAGCCCGGAAACGTCTCTGGAAAGTTTCCCCGGGCAATTCCGTGCCCCCAAAACCTGTGCGGAAACTTCCCGCGACCGTTTACGGGCCGAAATCGCTTCGGGGGAAAGTTTCCCGGCACGAATCCGAGTCCGGAAATGCTCACGGAAGGTTTCCACGGAGGTTCCGCTCAGGATTTTGGTCTCTGCGACGCTGTCATCCGCGAAGCGGGCACGGCTAGGCGAAAAACTCTCGTGTTAGACGGAACAATTTCGTTTAATTATAGTTAGATGGTGTGACTCTCCGCTTCGTTCTCGCTGCCGCTGCGCTCGTGTGTAGCGCGTGTGCGACCACATATGAGCCGAACCTCATCATCTTCCATCACGTCGATGACATTCGCGGCGAGCGCGTCACGGGTGCACGCGTCCGAGCGTGCCACGGGCAGCCGACCATACATCCCCAACCCAGCCAAGTGATCGCCCAGACCCTCAGCGCATGGAACGGCGAATTTCTAATTGAGACTGATCCGGCGCGCACGGATTTTCTTGTTATCGATCACGCGGGGCTATACGCCAACATCCAACGCCCCTGGTCACACATGCCGCACATCATTCTGAGACATCCGTCAGTTATGCCACGCTAACCATCTAACCAAAATCGCTGCAGCCAACCGCTGGCCGTCGTGATGCAAAGATTTGATCTTATGAAACAGTTGTCGATGTTGCGAAAGCTCGCTCCCGCCAGCGGTGGCTGATCTTGAGCTCGTTAGATGACTTACCACACAAGCAAATTGCTAGCGAGTCTCCTGCGATTTTACTCACTGCTAGGGATCGCTGCGTGCGTGACCGATTCGACCGCACAAACTGAGCCAACGAAGCCACCACTCACGAAGATTGTCTTTCGAGTTATCAGTCCTCAGCTTTCGCCCGATTCTTTTGCGACGACGCCGAAGACTCTGTACATCGCCGGCGATACCTATTTCCCGAACCGAAGAAGAGCCCGATCCGGCTCGAAACATTCACGGACTGATAGTCATTAGCGAGCCTGATATTTGGTTTATCAACCTCCTTAATGAGACTGGCAGGCATATGGTTGATCCCGGGCCGACTTCGTTGCTCATCACGAGATTCTCAAGAGAGGGTCTCCCAAAGAGTTTTCTAATCTGGAATTTGGGAAGGAAGTTGACTTTTTCGAGGCGCACAAGGCTACCTCGCTCGGCACTCGCGAGTTAGATCAGCAGCGCTGCGAAGCATCCGAGATCAAGTTCGGTACCTATCGGATTGTGCTTTACATCACAGTGGGAAGCCACGCCCCGTTTCAACTCGAGGCTTACAAAGACGAGGAGCTGGACTTCGCAGTCAGGTATGTCAGCTACGAAACAAAGATTCCATTCGACGCGAGTCTGTTTAAGCCACCATCAGACATTAATTTTACGGAAGACTCGTCAAAGGCTTTCTCCCGGCCGGACTGATACAAGGTCATCTAACCAGGCGCTCCAGCAACCGCTCAGACACACTTCGTGAGTTTTAGGGTTATCGGTTATCGGTTGAGGGGAAACAATGCCACCCGCCACGGCCGTTGGGCTTGCGCTCTACCGAGACGTGGGTGAGCTTGAGCTCGTTAGGCCGACCGACTCGCCATGTATACCGTTGATGAAAAAGACACAGCAGTTTCACTGAGCGATATTCCCGGCCCCGACGCTGGTGCGCCGAGGCCGGTTATCTTGGCAACCGAGAGTTTCCTCGCTGTCGCCTATTATGCGGTTGGTCCAGGCGACGCAGTGGCCTTGGTCACCTTCGATTCGTATGCGCACATGTTGGGCCCGCCCGACGATGAGGCGCTGGAGGGTCATCCGCTTTATTCCCGCGGGTTGGATTACTACAAGGCGTTTGAGGTCCGCGAGTCATCATGGATTCGCAGTCTCGAGCGAATGAACCGTGTTCACATGTGGCACGATTCCGCTTATTTCGCTCACTATCGGCATTTCATCATCACGTTTCAAGATTCGACTTTTGAGTGTATCGCGAAGGCATACCATGTTTCGACCCAAACAGGAGATCCGGCTGAAGTGATTCGCCACGTAAACGCACCCTCTGTCTAACGAGGAGTTGTAGCCACCTCCGAAAGTGTTCGCGAGCAGCTGGCTCAGGCTTCGTGAGTTAAGGGTTATTAGTTATCGGTTAATTGGGAAGAGTGCCACCCGCGACGGCTGGCAGGCTTGCGCTTTTCTGAGTCGTGGCTGAGCTTGCGCTCGTCAGGTGTTTTCTCGCGCATGAGCAGTGACCAAATCACGGTTATCTTGAAACGTTTCGAATCGCCTGACGAAGTGCGCGTGCTGCAGAAGGGCCGTTTTGAGCTTGTGCATCTCGGCGGCATGACCATTGGGCGAGCTACGTATGAACCGGGTTGGAAGTGGAGCGAGCATGTCGGACCCAGTGTCGGCGCTACTCGCTGTCACGTAGAGCACGTTGGGTTGGTGCTCTCCGGCACGGCGACGGCGGCATTCGAAGACGGTGCAATCTTCGAGTTACGCGCCGGTGAGCTTTTTTACATACCGCCCGTGCCCCACGACAGTTGGGTCGTCGGTGAGCAGCCATATGTCTCGCTTCACTTTCTCGGCGCTTCCCAGTACGCGACGCCCAACACCTAACCAAGAGTCGCTGCCAACTCCGAAGATGTTCGCGAGCAGGCAGGCTTAGGACACTTCGTGAATTGTTGGCTACCAGTTATCGGTTTATGGGAAGAGCTGTCACCCGCCGCGGCCGGCAGGCTTGCGCTTTCCTGAGCTGTGACCGAGCTTGCTCTCGTTAGGCGTCCGTTACCCGCCGCTTACCAATCATCACTTATCGTTTCCCATCTATGACCACCATCAGCAAAGACAATAAACTCGTCACACTCATCAATGTCTTCACGGTCGAACCGGACGAGCAACAGCAACTCGTCGATTTACTCATTCACGCCACCGAGACTGCGATGCGTCATGTGCCCGGTTTCATCAGTGCTAACATTCATCGGAGCCTCGACGGCAAGAAGGTTGTCAATTATGCGCAGTGGCGCAGCGTGGACGACTTTGAAGCGATGCAGAAGGATCCCGGTGCCAAGCCGCACACGGAGAAGGCAGCCGCTCTGGCCAAGTTCGAGGCGGGGTTATATAAGGTTGTCGCATCAGTATATGGCGCGGAGAAAACGGCCCTGGCCGGCCTTCATTTTGCCAGACGATCGCGGCTCCATTCACGTGAGCGACGTTGTTGCTCGAGCGGCAGGGCCAGCTCGAGATGAAGCGATCCATGAATGGTGCGAGACGGTATGGCATGCCTTTTCCGATAGCGAGCCCCTATTGACCAATCTCTTATCGAGCTACGGCGACGTGTTCGCTGAGGGAGGGAACTGGGCGTTATAGCTCGAAGATAGCGCGTAATCGACTTAGGAACGAGGCACTGTATTCCTGCTCTTTGATTCGAGTGCTCCCCGCTTGAGCGGCGTCCTTGACAATACCTTCCGTCTCAAGCTTGCGCCGAGCGAGTAGTTCGCTTAGCTGCTCTAAGCATTCAGGCGATTGACGGATGACTTCGCCCATGACTGGCTTGTCTATCTCCAGAACATAGCAGTCGCCATCGGCGCGAACGGTGGCGGTGCGGCTTTCGCCAGTGAGAAGGGACATTTCGCCAAAACAATCGCCGGAATGTAACGTGCCAACGTGAATGGGGGTGCCGTTCTTGGCGACGGAAACGTGCGCGCTGCCGCGCAAGAGCACGAACATGGACTCGCCGGCCGCGCCTTCTTCGATGAGACGCTCGCCACGGCCGAAATGGTTCAAGCGCGAGTGAGAAAGTAGATCGTCGATCTGATGATCGGAAAGGCAGTGAAAAAGTTGCTCGCGGCGCAAGATGGCACGGGCTTCGTCGTGAGCTTCCGCGACGGGAGGAGCCCGATGGCGATCGATATGAAGAGTCCGGATAGGAAATGGGACAACGATCTTCTCGCGTTTGAGTTCGTACCAGACATTGGTGCGAATGGCGTCGCTCACTTCGTTGTAGTAAGCGTGATTAGTGATGTAGTATTTGATTTCGTAGATGACGGCCGATTCGCCAAAGTCGACGACGAAGATTTTCGGACGAGGATCTTTAATCACACGTTCGGCGTTGTTGGCGGCGCGGAAGAGCGCGTCCTTTACCCGGTTGGGCGGCACATTGTAGTCAATCCCGATGCGCATGCGCATGGCGTGCAGCTCGGTGGGGTAATGCAGATTAATGATGGTCTGCTTGATGATTTCGTTATTAGGAATCTCGATGTAGATGCTGTCATTGGTGCGCAGGCGAGTAGCGCGCCAATTAATCTCCATGACCTCGCCGGTGCGCTCGCCGATCTGGAGCCAGTCGCCCACGCGGTAGGGCCGACTGATTTGCAAAGAAATGCCAGCGACGAGACTGCCGAGGAGATTTTGCCCGGCAAAACCGAGGATGAGAGCGGCGATGCCGGAGCCGGCAAGCAGTCCTTTGAGCTGCCCCTCGGCGTGATAGCCGAAGCTCAGCACCATGAGAAGAGCGATGAGGAAAATGCCGAGAGCGGCGATCTCGCGAAGTAGTTTAGGAATAGGCGTTGCCTTGCGGCGCTCGAACCAGGCGTCCCAGACGCAGCGGTCGATCAGGGCGACGACGACGGTCGCGCCGAGGAGAAGGAGAGCGGCGCCAACGTGATTACGCCAACCGGAGTGGATGCCGTAAACAGTGATGCTCGCGTAAAAGGCCAGGGTGAGGCAGAAGATTTGAAAAAAAATGCCGAGCGGCACACCGGCTTTGCGTTTAAGAAGACGACCGAGAGCGAGGGCGACGAAGTAGACGAGAAGGAACGCGATGACGGTCGCGGGGGCGCGGTAGCTTTCGATCAGTGCGTGAAGCATCGCCCGAAGACTTTATGAAAGAAAGAACGACGGAACAAGAACTCTAAACGGTGGCAGTCGGCGTGGCCTCTTCTGCGGGATAGGGCCGGGATGCGACGGGCCAAGCGCTCCCCGAGCCTGCGGCTGGAAACGTCCGGCAGCTACAACGATCCTCGGAGGAGCGGAAACATTTTCATTTTAGCGCCGGAAAGAAGATGAGGCAGGCCCAGCCGGCGAGGAAGCAGAGGCCGCCGACAGGCGTGATGGGGCCGAGCCAAGTCGCCTGGGTGAGGGCGAGGACGTAAAGGCTTCCGCTGAAGAGCGCAATGCCGGCTACGAACAAAGCGCCAACGAGGCGATGACCGGGGTAAAGCGAGAGGACGAGAAGGGCGAGACCGTGTAGAAAATGGTAGAGCACGGCGGTATTCCAGATGGCGTGCGCGCGATGGGCGTCGAGTGTTTCGCGCAGAGCGTGTGCGCCGAAGGCGCCGAGAGCGACGGCGAGGAAGCAGAGGGCGGCACCGACTCGAAATAGGAATAAGTTACTGAGTTGCTGAGGCACGCTGAAAGGTAGCGCGTTTCGAGCGGCGGTCATGCGTGTGAATTCGCGAGACGTGATACTAACCCCGCGCGAAGGCTTAGGAAAACTCATGCAAGATCCCCTCTGCGATTTGCCCGCTCCGAATGACAGCGGAAGCAGCAAAAAAACCGCGCTTTCCAATGCGCGGCGAACCTCGATAGCTTATGGGTATGCGCATCAACCTTCGTCTGCTCTCATTGATTGTCGGCCTGCCCCTTTCGCTTTTCGCCTCGCCCATTCAGGAACGCGCCGATCGATTTCTTTCGCTCGCCAACGCCGGCTATCAGGCGCTGGCAAAAGTTAACCAAGAAGCGCAATGGCTCGCTGTGACGGACGTGACGCCGGAGCACGATGCGGCTTCGGAATCGGCGGGAAAAGCGTTCGCGGCGTTCAACGGCAACCCCGCGCTGATCAGCGAAGCGCGCGATTTGCTCACGCACAAAGAGGAGTTGAACGAGGTGACTATTCGTCAACTGAAACAGCTGCTGTTGAATGCGGCGGAAGGACCGATGACGAATCCGGATCTGGTGACGAAGCGGGTAACGGCGGAGACGAAGCAGGCCTCCATTCTAAACAGTTTTGAGTTCAAGCTGAATGGCAAGACGGTGACGGCGAACCAGATCGACGACACGCTCGATAAGAGCACCGACCTGAATGAGCGCAAGATGGTATGGGAAGCCTCCAAGATGAGCGGCCCGGCCCTGAAGGCGAACCTCGTTACCTTACGCGAACTGCGCAACGGCGTGGCCAAAGAAATGAAATATCCAGACTATTTCTCGTTAGAAGTCGCGAGTTACGGGATGTCGGCGGAGGAGATGCTAAAACTACAAGAGAGCTGGATGGAAACGCTCCGGCCACTTTACCTGCAACTGCATACCTGGGCGAAGTACAAACTGGCGGAGAAATTCCATCAACCGGTGCCGAAGAAGATTCCGGCACATTGGATCAACAATCGGTGGAGTCAGGAGTGGACTGGGCTGGTGGAGGCGGCGAACGTCGACAAATACTTCGAAGGTCGGAAGCCGGAGTGGATCATCAAAACGGCAGAGCAGTTCTATACCGGCCTCGGGTTTTCGCCGCTGCCGGCGACATTCTGGGAGCGCTCCGACCTGTACCCTCTTTCGCCGGATGCGAAGCGCAAGAAAAATACGCACGCTTCCTGCTGGCACATCGATTTGAAAGACGACATTCGTTCGCTGCAGAGTATCGAGCCAAATTCGAAGTGGTTTTTTACCGCCCACCATGAGCTTGGTCACGGCTACTACTTTAAAGCTTATTCGCGTTCGGAAGTCCCTTTTCTCCTTCGCCTGGGGGCAGCGCCGGGATTCCACGAAGGCGTGGGCGAATTGATTTCGTTAGCTTCCAGCCAGGTCCCCTATTTGCAATCACGCGGTGTTTTGCCGGCCGACTTCCAGGCCGACAAGACGGCTTTCCTGCTTGACGATGCGCTGGCTCGCTCGATTCCGTTCCTCTTTTTCGCCAGCGGCACGATGACGCATTGGGAAGCGGACATCTACGCGCACAATCTACCGCCCGACCAATGGAATGCGCGTTGGTGGAAATATGTGAGCGAGATGCAGGGAATCGAGCCGCCCAGTCCACGCGGCGAGGAGTTCTGCGATGCCGCGACCAAGACGCATATCAACGATACTCCGGCCTACTATTACAACTACGCGTTCGCGACTGTCTTCAAGTTCCAGCTACACGACTATATTGCGCGGCATATTCTCAATCAGCCGCCGCAATCATGTAATTACACGGATAATAAGGAAGTGGGCAATTGGTTGAATGACATCCTGAAAAAAGGCGGAACGGAAGATTGGCGAAAAGTGTTAAAGGAGGCTACCGGGGAAGAGATCTCGACACGAGCAATGGCTGACTACTTCAAACCGCTGCAGAGTTGGCTGGAGGAGCAAAATAAAGGACGGCAGATCGGCTGGGAGTAGGTTGGGAATTTGTCCTGTTTACCCTTGCGGCTGGTAACACGTCCGCCGTCAACGTTCTGCTGCCGATGACTAACGACGCCACAACACGCCTTAGTCTCGTTTTCTAATTGTTCCAGCGCCGGTAATGTGACGCTCGAGGTGCGCCGGATTTCCTGCATACTCGATTTTACCGGCACCCGTAATTGAGGCTTTTAAAGTATCGCTCGCGCTCACGCGCGCATCGCCCGCGCCGGTCAGAGCCAGTTCCGCCCTTTTCGATTGCAAAGATTCGGCGCGCAAGGAGCTCGCACCAGTCATACTCGCTACGAGTTCATCAACGCTGCCATCGAGCACAACTTTGGATGCGCCCGCCGTTTCGAGATTGAACCTAGGACCCGTTAGCTGATGCGCCGTGAAACGGGAAGCGCCTCCGAAGCGCGCCCCTTCCAGTGACGCGCTGGTAAGGATTAACTTGATGGATCGGCTGGGGCGCACGGCCCGGCGGGTGCTCACGCGCAATGTATTTGCTCTCATGTCGACTTCGACAAGCCCCATCAAATTTTCGTCTGTTGTGATTGAGACGGAAGGTGGGCCGCTACTCCAGTCCACCTGAAAGGCGCCGCTCACGTCCACACTCGAGAATGCGGCGATTGCACGTCGTTCGGTGATGAGGTGGCCATTTCCGCGCACGCCGACGGCATCACAGCCCGCAAGTACGAGAATGAGTAGCTGGGCAAAAATAAGTTTTGTCATAAGAAGTAGTTTGCTGGATTTGATGCAGGTGACGCACCTTCTGGATTCATAAATCTCATGGCGTCGGGGCTGGCGCTGCTCGCGCAACGATTGTCACGCGCAGGCTGGCAGCGAGATTGTTCTGCAGATAAAAATCGACCCGGTATTTGCCCGCCGCCCAACCGTCTGGCGGGCGCGACAAGGTAAAAGAGCCAACCGCTTCCGGGGCGGCGGCGATTGCGTTCGCTTCATCGATCTGATAGTCGGACGAAGCGATCGATCCGGTATCTTCGGCGATCCACACCGCTCGAATGCGTGAATTGCCGGCAGCGCGATGCAGCCGCCAGCGCGCCACAATTTGCAGCGCATCGGCCGAGATTGTGTCCACCGCCGTCCCACTGGCGCTGGTGGAGAGCGTCGCTTCAAAAGAATTGCGCTCATGCGCGGCAGCCGAGACCGCAACAGCTGCTGGTCGGGCCGTGAGCTCGAGAGTGTGACGACCAAGTAATTGCCCGGTGGGCGAACGCTGGGCAACTCTTTCCTTGATGAAACCGATCCCGCGCACGAACCATTCGTCGACCGTGCTCGCGACGGTGCCTGTCTGTTCCCCACGAACGTGCCAGGCGCGAAACTTTCCCGCCGGCACGGCCACGGCTTCCTCTCCCGTGATCGCTAACGGTAACTTCACGGCGACGCCTGCAACGGATCCGACGAAATTCCACGATGAGCCTGCTTGCAGTTTCGCGGGCAAGATCGTGACTGGCGGATTAAGCGCGCTGGTTTTTCCGTCAGAGCCGCCCTGCGCGATTGCGAGAACGGCGTCGTGCTCCGCTTTCAACGTCAACGTCGATCGCATCACGCCGGCGCTCGATTCCTCCAACCGGAGCAGGCCTTTCTCGTGGACCGGAGACGATGCCAGCAGCCGTCGCGTTATCGCAACCCTGTCCTGGTCTGGCTCGCTCGTGAGTGCATACTGCCATGTCATGCCCTCGCGCGCGGGAAATGGCCATTGCGCCAATGCCGTCGTCGCGGCGGCGAGGAGAAGAATTGTCGGGATAAGCGACACGGCGGACGCTAAGCAAGCGAGTGAGGCGGTCAATCGGTGGCTCTAATTTGACCTGTCCGCGCGATCTCGCGAGCATCGCTCCGTGTTAGTATTCCTGCTTGCGACAGCTTTCGTCTTCGCCAGAACAGTCGCGCTGGCGGATACTCCATCGTCGGCACCGACATCGCCGGGGTCGCTCGCATCCGGCGCCGCTTCGCCAGTTTCTTCTGCTGGAAAATTTCTGAACGCCACGCTGGCGCGCGAAGCTGCCGGCGAAATCGACAGTTCGTTCTCGACCGAGACACCGCGCATCTGCCTTCGCTGGCAAGGCGAGTCGTTTTCTGCGGGCGAGAAGATTCGTTGCATTTGGATCGCAGAGGATGTGGGCAGGGCCGCGCCTGCGAATTATCACGTCGACGAAGCGTCATACATCGCGGGCGGTGGTCGCGCCTCCGGCGCCTTTACGTTAACGAAGCCGAAGAAGGATTGGCCGGAAGGCAAATACCGCGCCGAGATTTACGTGGGCACGCAGTTGGTGGAGACACTCCCGTTCACGATCGAGAAAGCGCGCGGCGATTGATAACTATAGAGACGCTTTTGCCGTTCGTCGGCGGTGTCATAGACCGCCGCTATGGAGGCGAAGCCGGTCGGAGCTTTTTCACGTGGCCGACCATTTCTCCTGCGCGGGAGCGCGCATCGAGGCGCGTTAGTTGCCGTGCCTGCGCCGGAGTGAGCAAAGGACGATGCGGAATTTGACAAAGAAATTCCGCGATGAACCAAACCGGACGCTCCGATGTCATCCAACCGCGCCGATCGAAGCGCGAGAGATCGACCGGCTGCGAGTAGCGCCGCAGTGTGCGTTCGCCACGGAGATTGAAATAGATGTTGAAGTAACTCATGGCCAATTCGCGCAGCGTGCGATAAACGGGCTCGCGATAACGGCAGCCCGCAAAGTTCGATTTGGCGACAGCACCCCAGCAAGGTCCAACTTTGAAAATCGCCAGAACGTGATCGGTATCATTTTCGGCTTCCAGGTCCCACAGAAGGGGAGGAAATCCGAGGACGCGTAGCGCGGCCGCTCCGAAGATGGCGCCCTCGAGGCAGTGTGCAGTGCGTTCCCGCAGAACCGTGCGCGGCGACCACGAAGTATCGGCAAGGTGATATGGCAATTCATCCAGGAAACGCTGGACGCCAGCGGGCGTTCCCAGGGCGCGCAACTGCCGAAGCTCCCCCGGCGTGAAGTCGTTCGGCGATGATTCCTTTTTCAAACGGGGCGCCACCGTTCACTCCACCTCGGTGGTGAGGATTTCCAATACTCTAATCTCCCGTTGCTGGAGGAGCCGTCCAAAAGAAGGGAGCGACCATAAATAGCCGGCGGCGGAAAGGAGCGCGATGAGAACGGAAAGAGCAAGATTGATTGGAAAGGTTAATCCGCTCAGATGGAAAAACAGCTCCGCCGTTGGGGCGATGAAAACCGGGATCATAAGAAACGGAAGGAATAACTGACAAAGAACCAGAACGATCCCGCGCGTTCCGGAGATTTTTGTCGGCTTCAATGACGCCGCTCGCACCCGGTGAGGGAAATAAATCGAAATCAAGTTCCCAAAAATCGAGGCGATCAGGGCCATGCTTACGATTTGAAAAATTGCCGCCAGAGCCGTGAGAAAAGGCAGACCGAGAAAAACGCTGATCAAAATGAGCCAGAACAAACCGGAGCAAATGATGATTGGAAACGCGGCGAGATTCTTGCCTAGGACAAGCGCACGCCGGTTCACCGGAGAAAGAACGATTGTCTGAAATCCTTCGCGATCGAATCCGAACTGGTTCGAGAGAAATTGGACGAGGGTGAAGAGCGAGAACGCAATCACCGCCGGGAGAAGAAAAGGTTTGGCACTGTCGGATAAATGCACGCGGGCGCGAAAGACGATGGAAGCGCCGACAATGAACGGCACCGCTAACGACATGGCCCAGGCCAATTTGATTTCGGGCGCGCGAAGCATGGAACGAAACGAAGCGAGCGCGACCGCGCTGGCCTCATCCGGCACGCCGGGCAAACGCCCTTCCAGGAATCGGCTCGGACGCGGTGCTGTCGCGGCAGTTGTCGACTGGGCCTGAACCGATCGACGAGGCGCCAGTGAAGTGCGGCTGGTCGCATCGCCATGGTAGCATTTGAGGGTGGTGCGATAGGCACGACGCAGCCCGAGTGCGCCGATACTGACGCAACCAATAGTTCCGAGAACAGCTGGAATCGGCTCCCCCGCTGCTAACGATCGCGCTCCGAGAGAAACCCAAAACGGTGGCACAAATTTTTGCACAGCCAGGATTTTGTCCATCGGCACCACATTCCGGCGATGGGAACCGGAGCGCGCGAAGACGTTCAAATATAAATTCGGCGCCTGCGCGATGAGGATGAGCGCGAATGTCACTGCCGCGATAATGCTGCGCCGCCGCCGCGGATTGTTCATGAGGGCCGCGAGCCAGCCACGCAGGCAGTATGTCCATGCCGTGATCATGAAAATCATACTCAACGCGAGCGGCAGCATCAGGAGCATGATGGGGTCGCGGGCGATGGCCAGACCGATGGCCAGTCCAAAGACAGCCGGGACCGCGATGATGATGCTGGGGGCAAAATGGGACGCCAGATAGTTGATGAGGAAAATCTGGCCGAGCCTGACAGGCAGGTGCATCAGCCGCTGCAAGTCGATCGCTTCGGAACGCTGCAGCTCGGCGAGGACGCCCACTATCCAGAAGAATAGAAATATTCCGGTGAGAAAAAACCAAACCATCATCACCGCGTCGTTGCTGGCGTCGCGCAATCCGAAAGCCGCGCCGAGAAGGGCGGCGAGAAAACAGAACGCGCCGAGCAAGCATGCCGCGATCAGGATAATGACGGCGACGGCGCCGCGGACACCGTGTTTACTTCGGCCCCATTGATTGCGCGTTAGTTGCCAGCGCAATCGCAAAATTGCTTTGAGTTGTTCCAAGTTTTACTCCAGCCAGCTCAACTTGTGCGCCTCGTGCTCGCCACCGACGACAGCAATAAATTTGTCCTCCAGCGAGCCGGTCGCGCGCACTTCCTCGATCGTGCCCTGGTAGACAAGCTGACCGCGGGCAATGATGCCGACATCGGTGCACAATTTTTCCACAATCTCGAGCACGTGGGAGGTGAGGAAAACCGTCCCGCCGCGTTTCACAAATTGCCTGAGCGTGTCGCGCAAAGTTCGAGACGCGACGGCGTCCACGCCCTCGAATGGTTCATCGAGAAAAAGCAAATCCGGATTCGGGATAAGGGCGGCCGCGAGCGCGAGTTTCTTCTTCATCCCGTGCGAAAATTCCAGAGTGAGTTTTTTCTCCTCGCGATCGAGTTCCATGATGGCGAGCAATTGCGCGCAACGCTCGCGCACGGTTTCGGACGGAAGGAGATACATCCGCCCGACGAAGGTGAGAAATTCGCGCGCGGTGAGATTGTCGAAGAGCGCGAGATTTTCCAGGACCGCGCCAGTGCGACGTTTCACGAGGAGGGCTCGCTCGGGGTCGCTGATCTCTTCGCCCAGCACACGAATACTGCCCGCGCTGGGCGCGAGCAAACCGGTGAGCATTCTTATGGTAGTGGATTTGCCGGCGCCATTCGGGCCAAGGAATCCGTAAAAGCATCCCGCTTCGACGCGCAAGTTGAGTTGATCGACCGCGCGAAACGATCCGAAATCACGAGTCAAAAGAGAGGTTTCGATAGCGGCGTCCACGAAGGGGCGATGCTACAAAGCAGTCGTGGCAGGAGCAAATGAAAGGCGCCGCCCAAAGGGGGGCGAACTCCGGAGCCTACGGGGCTCGAACCCGCAACCTCTGCCGTGACAGGGCAGCGCTCTAACCAATTGAGCTAAGGCTCCTCGCTTCGAAGAAAAGCGGGAGATCATAATTTCGGAGGGCGACTCCTTCAACCGCTTTCGTACGATCGAGCCCTCGCCAGCACGAGACATGCTCTCCAGTGCTTCGTGCATGCGAATTCCGCAGCTGTTCAGAATCCTCCAGTGCGGTCGAAGCCAGCGGGGCGAAGAAAAGCGGGCCTCAACGGCGGGAAAGCCGGAGAAGCACGAGATGAGATTCATGCTTACATCGCCATCCGCGATCTGTTGTTGAGCGAGGCGGAGAAGGCCGCCACCGAGGAAAGTCTTCACCGCGTCTCCATCGCAAACGAGTCGGTCGAGACATGTCTGCTTCCGTTGCGCTCGCCCTATGAGGCGCAATATCTCACGGAAATGGACGCTGCTCGCGAACGCCTGCGTTGCAGCGAGGCACGCCGTCGCATCGCCGAACTTCGACGAGCGGTCCCGACGGCCTGACCCATCCGCAGCTCGCGATGGATCGTGGCAGCCGACCGTCGTTTCGAATCAAGCTGGCGTTGCTTTCGAAAGTGGCGGCGGCGTTGGTCGAAAAACCGCAAGATCATTGCTGAACATTTTCGTCCAGCGTATAGTCAAATCGGGTGACGACGGATGAGTGACGCGCGGCACGAGGGAGAAAGGGAATTCGATCTGCTCGATCGCATCGATTTGCTTATGGCATCGCTCCCCCCGGGCGATCCGACGCGGCGCGATCTAATCGAATTGCGCATGGAAATTTCCGAGCGCGAAGAAACGTTCGTGGAAGCGCGGCAGATGATCGAGAAGCTGGAAGAGGTCGTTAAGAAAGTGACTTCGCCGGCGAATCGCATCGGCACATTTCTCGGCGGCGTGAGCAAGGAAACGGCGCACATCGTCGTCGGTGGCGCGGATTATTATTGCAACATCGATCCGCGCCTGCCGCTGGCGAAATTAAAGAAGGGCACGCGCGTACTCGTGAACGAAGCGTTCGTCATTGTCGGCGATCTCGGTTTCGAATCAGCCGGGCCGGTCACCAAGGTCACGGAAGTTCTGGGCGCCGATCGCCTGCGCGTGGGCGACAAGCACGGCACGCAATCGATTGTTCTGCAGCGATCGAGCGATCTCGCAAAAACAAATTTGAAACAAGGCGACGAAGTGCGCGTCGACTCAAATTACCGCATGGCGCTGGAAATGATGAGCACGCCCGGTTCGCAGGAGCATTATCTCGACAGCGTGCCGGAGTTACCGTGGGAAAAAGTGGGCGGGCAAGAGCCGGCGATCAGCGCGATCAAAGATGCGATCGAGCTGCCGCTGTTGCATCCGGATTTGTTCGCGAGATTTCGGCACGCCACCCCGAAAGGATTTTTGCTTTATGGACCACCGGGCTGCGGCAAGACGCTGATCGGCAAAGCGACAGCTTACAATTTGACGAAACAGCTGCGCGAGAAAGGTGGCGGCGACACGCGTGAGTATTTCATGCACGTGAAAGGGCCGGAGATTTTAAACATGTGGGTGGGCGAGTCGGAGCGAATGGTCCGCGAAATTTTCGCGACGGCGCGGGAGAAACGTCGCGAGGGATTCATGCCGTTCCTTTTCATTGATGAAGCGGAGAGCATTCTCGGCACGCGCCGAGCTTCGCGTTACTCAAATATTCTCTCCACGCTCGTGCCGATGTTTTGCTCCGAGATGGATGGCATCGATTCGCTCAACGACGTCGTCATCATTCTCGCTTCTAATCGCGCCGATCTGATCGATCCGGCGATCCTGCGGCCCGGGCGCATCGATCGGAAGATCAAAGTCAATCGCCCGAACAAAGAGGGTGCGCGCGAAATCCATCGGATTTATCTCACGAATGATCTGCCATACGATGGCGTGCTCGCGAAAGAGGCGGACAACATCGGGGCGGCTATCGATAAGCTGGTCGAGCGCTTTGTCGATTGGCAGTTTGCCCGGCGCGACGAAAACAAGTTTCTCGAAGTGACGTTGCGCAGCGGACGCAAGGAAATCTTGTATCGCAGCGATCTGATCAGCGGAGCGATTATTTGTTCTGTGGTCGAGCGAGCGAAGGACCTGGCCATCAAGCGCGCAATTGCGGACCTCGCCAGTCATCCTGAGCGGAGCCAAAGCGGAGTCAGTGGCGGAATCACCGAGCATGATTTGCAAATCGCATTCGATTCCGAATATGCGGAGAACGACATTTTTCCGCCGACCGATATCACTGAGGATTGGTTGAAGCTGATCGATTACGATCCCGAAAATGTCGTCAAGATTGCGCCGGTGCGCGCGTCCTTTGGTCAACGCGTCCACACGCTGGGCGGTGTGATCTGAAGTCGGGCATCCCAAGCGCAGCGTGGGACCTCATACGATCACGCTATTCGAACATTTGTGAGGTCTCCCGCCGTCTGCGCGGCTCGGGAAGACGGCAATAAAAACGCTTTCGCGCGCAACGCCACAGGCTCAGCATAGCTTTGTGAAGCTACCGCTCTCCTATTTCATCTTTGCCCTGTCAATGGCGTGCCTGCACGCCCAACCATCGGGCGAACGAAAACCCGATGTTTCCAACAAGGCTTTGATTACGAAACGGACCGCTGCAACAAACGCGAATGTGGACGTGGCTGCGCTGCGCAAGGTCGCGCAGGATTATTACGACTGGCGTAACGAAAACTATCCCGTGCGCAGCAGCGAAGCGGGACTTCACACCTGGGATGATCGGCTGACCGATTATTCGGCGGACAAGATCAGCGAGCGCGCGCAACACGTGCGCAAGCTTCTCGACCAGGTGCGGGCAATGAAAACGGAAGGCTGGGCGAAAGAAGAACGCATCGATTGGATCCTGTTTCGCGCGCAACTCGAGACCGCGGATTTCAGCGATCGCGTCCTGAAATTCGATCAGACCAACCCGCTAGTTTACGTCGGTGAATGCAGCAACGGGATCTTCTCTTTGTTAAAAAAAGACTACGACTCGGCGGCAAACCGTGCTCACTCGGCCGCGGCTCGATTTCGCGCCATGCCCACGCTGTTCGACGATGCTGAAAAAAATCTGCGCAAGCCGGTGAAGCTTTATGCGCAGCTCGCCATTCAATCAGCACGCCAGATCGATCCGCTTTTCACCGACAGTACGTTGCCGCTGGTGAAAGGTCTTTCCGAGGCCGACCGCGCCGAGTTTGAAAAAGCGCGCGATGTCGCGCTGGCGGCGGTTCACGGCTTTGCCGACACCCTGGAGAAAAAGCTGCCGCAAATGCCCGACTTCGCGCCCATGGGCGAAGCGAACTACGACTACTATCTCAAGCACGTGCTGCTTCTTCCGCTCAATGCCGTGCAGGTAGAAATGCTGGGCCGCGCCGAGCTGGCGCGCTATCGCGCACTGGAAGCACTCCTGCCCGATCCAGCCATGGCCGATCCGAATCCGGCGCGTGCGAAAAATATTCCACCTGACCAGGCATCATTTCTCAAAGCATACGAGAGCCGCGAGCAGGAGATGATCGACTTCCTCAAATCGCACCAACTCATTACGCTGCCCGATTACCTCGGTCCGTTTCAGATCAGACAACTGCCGGAAGCGTTCAAGCCGACGAGCCCCGGAGGATTCATGAATCCTCCCGGCGTTTACGATAAAGATCCAGCCGGCTTTTTCTTCATTCCAACCTACAACCCGCAATCAAAAAACTTTTATATCCGCGCCGCGATCGAAGATCCACGACCTATCCTCGGTCACGAAGGAATTCCCGGTCACTTCCTCCAGCTCTCGGTCGCGAATCATGTGACGGACGAGATTCGCCGGCAAAATGACAACGGTGTCTTCGTGGAAGGTTGGGCGCTTTACGGCGAGGAAATGCTTATGCGAACCGGTTTCTATCCCGAAGGTTCAGCCGCGCAGGGACAAATCCTCCGGCTGTCGCGCTATCGCGCCGCGCGCATCGGCGTGGACGTGAACCTGCACACCGGCAAATGGACTTTCGAGCAGGCCGTCAACTACTTCATGGAAGCTGGCGGCCTCGATCACGAGGCGGCCGAAGGCGAAGCGGCCGGCGCCGCCACCGATCCAACGCAGAAAATTTGGTACATCACCGGCAAATGGCAGATCATGAACCTGCTCGGGAAGTATCACGACAAGATGGGAGCGAACTTCCGTCTCGGTCAGTTTCACGATGATTTGATCAAGAACGGGAGCCTGCCGCTGTCGATTGTTGAATGGATCCTGTTAGATGATCCAACAACAATCGACCAGGTGCTAAGGTAATCTTTGTCCTTTCGAGTCCAGCGGAGCAAAGTGGAGGAATCTCTAACTGCTTGTTCCATTGCTCACTCGTAGCGCAAAGCATCGATGGGATCGAGACGCGACGCCGTCCGCGCAGGATAGAAGCCGAAGAAGATGCCAACGGCCGCGCTAACGAGAAACGCAAGCACGATTGAGCCGGGCGAAATGAGCGAGGGCCAATGTTTCCAGACAGAGAGAAATTTCGAGGCAGCGATTCCAAGAATAATCCCAAGTATTCCGCCGACGGCGCTGAGCGAAACCGCTTCGATCAAGAACTGCGTGAGAATATCGCGGCCATGCGCGCCTACGGCCATGCGTGTGCCGATTTCGCGCGTCCGCTCCGTCACACTCACGAGCATGATGTTCATGATCCCGATGCCACCGACCACCAGCGACACGCCGGCGATGGCGCCGAGCAATCCTGTCATAACATCCGTCGCCGCCGTCTGCGCGTCGGCGATTTCCTGCTGATTGCGCACGGTGAAATCATCATCGCGTCCAGCGCGAATGTTGTGACGCTGGCGCAAGAGCTCAATGATCTGCTGTTGGACGGCGCTCATGCCATTCGCATCCGCCGCTCCCACGTTGATGCTGCGCAAAGTCGTACCGCCGGAAACACGTTTCATCGCGCTGCTGTAGGGCATGATCACGACGTCATCCTGATCGACGCCCTGTGTGCTCAAGCCTTTGCTTGTAAGCACACCGACCACCGTGAACGGCACGTTTTTGATCCGTAATACCTGGCCGATCGGATCGTCGTTTCCGAAGATTTGCGCCGCCGTCGTGCGCCCGATCACACAAACCTTGTTCGCGCTCCGCACATCCTGCGGCGTGTAGGGTGCGCCTTCCGCCAATGGCCATTGACGAATGTCGAAATATTCCGCCGATTCGCCCAGAACGCGCGTAAGCCAGTTCTGATTGCCGGCGGCGATCTGTGCGGTGGAAGAAACCTCCTCGCTCACCGCGACCACGCCCGGAACTTCGCGGCGAATGGCTTCGGCATCTTCGACCTTCAAGGTTCCCGCCCCACCCCAACCCGTGCGAATGCCGCTTGCAGTCGTGCTCCCGGAAAAAACCAAAATCACATTCTGCCCGAGACTTGCGATCTGCGCTTCCACTTGCGCGCGCGCGCCGCTGCCGATTCCCACCATCGCAATGACCGCGCCGACGCCGATGATGATGCCGAGCGCGGTCAAAGCCGAGCGCAATTTGTTCCGGCGCAAGGCACGAAAGGCGATCGTCAATGTCGATCCAAGTCTCATGGTGAAACACTTTCTTGAAGCACTGCCTGCGCATTCGAGCGTGTGCCAACGGGAAAATCCTCGCGCACGCCTCCATCACGCATAATGACATTCCGCTGCGCGTATGCTGCGATATCGGACTCGTGCGTGACCATGATGATGGTGATGCCGCGCTCGTTTAATTGCTGAAAAATTCCCATAATCTCGATGCTGGTGCGGCTATCGAGATTGCCAGTCGGTTCATCGGCGAGGAGAACTTCAGGATCGTTGATGAGGGCGCGCGCAATCGCGACACGCTGTTGCTGGCCGCCGGAAAGCTGACTGGGATGATGATCTTCGCGCCCCTGCAATCCGACGGAGGCGAGCACGTGATCGGCTTTGTCACGCAAGTCTCGGTTGTCGAGCTGACGTTTCCCGTAGAGCAAAGGCAATTCGACGTTCTCTCGCGCGGAAGTGCGCGGAAGAAGATTGAAGTTTTGAAAGACGAACCCGAGCTTGCCATTACGGATGTCAGCCAGCTCATCGCGATTGAGATGTGAGACATCGACACCGTCGAGCAGGTAACGCCCGGCTGTTGGGCGGTCGAGACAACCGAGAACATTCATCAGCGTCGATTTCCCCGAGCCACTCGCTCCCATGAGCGCGACAAACTCGCCTCGCGCCACTTCGAGCGAAACACCCCGCACGGCATGCACCTCCATTTCGCCACTGCAATAGGTTTTGTGCACGTCGTCGAGTCGGACAACGTTCACCCTTTGTTCTGCCTGCATCTCGTTAGAATCGACGGGGCGGACCGCCGAAAGGATTGGCTGGCTGAGGCACGCTCGCATTCGGCACATTGATTTGCGCGACGACAACTCGCTCATTCTCCTGCAATCCCTCCATCACTTCCGTGGCAACGCCGTCGCTGATTCCGGTTTTGATTTGCACCGGAGCAACATCGTTTCCGCGCAGAACATAAACGGTGCGGTCGGTCCGCCGCTCCCATCGTTCTCCTCCAGCGCGATTTTTGTTCCCGTGCGGCTGACCGGGAGAAGGTGAGGCGCGAGGCGCGGCGGCTGCATCGGCGGGGCGATAACGCAGCGCTCCATTGGCTACCTTCAAAACGTTCTCTTTTTGCGAGATGACAATGGAAACATTCGCCGTCATGCCCGGCTTGAGTTTTCCATCGGGGTTACTCACGCCGATAACGGTGTCGTAGGTGACCACGTTTTGCACCGTGATCGGCGCGTTGCGCACCTGCACGACTTTGCCGTGAAAGGTGCGATTCGGAAAAGCGTCGACCGTAAAATCTACCGCTTGATTGACTTCCACAACGCCGACATCGGCTTCCGCGACGTTAGCGTCGATTTGCATTTTCGTGAGATCGTTGGCGATGGTAAAGATCACCGGCGCCTGCAGACTGGCGGCGACCGTCTGGCCGACATCGACGCTGCGTGAGATTACCGTCCCATCGATCGGCGACGTGATCGTGCAATGCTCCAGATCAGCCTTTGCTTTTTGTAACGCCCCCTCCTTGATCGTTACGTTCGCTTCCGCCTGATGCAGGTTTGCCATCGCAGTGTCGAGTTCGGATTGGGCCGAGCTTTGTTTAGCCACCAAAGACTGCGCGCGGGTGGCATTGGCGCGCGCGAGCTCGAGCGCAGCGTGCGCGCTGGCGAGGTCACCTTCGGCTTGCGTGACCGTCGCCTGGAACGTAGCCGGATCGATCTGCGCCACAGTCTGCCCCGCCTTCACGTTTGAGTTAAAATCCGCGAACAGCTTCTGAATATTCCCGGAGACCTGGCTGCCTACTTGCACATTGATGACGGGGTTTAACGTCCCCGTCGCCGTCACCGTTTGCGTGATCGACCCGCGCGTGACTGGCGTCGTTTGAAACTCCGCCCCAGCCGATCTTCCGCAGCGGACCAGCGCGAGGACCGCGATACCGATCAACGCGACCGCGACGAAAAGAACCGTGCGCCGATTCATTTCTTTGCCGCTTTCATGTGGGGAGGCATACTTAGTATGACAAGGAAGGCCGATGCGCCGTTACATCGCAATCTACGGGATCATGCTGCGCAACTCGCTCATTCGCGAGCTGAGTTTCAAGGCCAACTTTATTCTCTGGATGCTGGTCGAGGTGCTTTGGTTTCTCGGGCAAATCGTCTTTTTCTCCATCATCTTCGGCTCGGTCAATCAGATCGGCGACTGGTCGAAATGGGAAGTGGTGCTGCTCGTTGGCACCCATCAGATCATCGCGCAACTATTCCAGGCTTTTTTCTTCGTCAACGTCTCCAACATTCCCGAGCTGGTGCGCACGGGGAAACTCGATTCCCTGCTCGTGTTGCCCATCGACAGCCAGTTCGCCGTTTCTTCAAAACAATTCGGCCTCGATAGCATCGTCAACGCCGCCCTCGGGGCTCTTGTCGTCGTAATCTCACTCGTGCGACTCCACTTCATCCCCCAACCCATCCACATCGTCCTTTACCTCATCGCCCTCGCCTTCGGCGTCATCATTCACTATTCCATCATGCTCTCGCTCGCTGCCGCGAGTTTCTGGATCGTCCGCGCCCAAGGGCTCGTTTACGGCTACTTCAACTTCCTCAACATTGCGCGCTACCCCGATGTCATCTACCCGCGTCTCTTTCGCTTCATCTTTAGTTGGATTATTCCCGTCGTGGTCGTGGCGAATATTCCCGCGCGTGTGCTTATCAAACCGTTAAGTAACCCGGCGCTTCTCATGGGACACCTTATCTTCGCCAGCGCCCTCGCCTTCTGGCTTTCCCGCCTCTTCTGGCGCTTCGCCCTGCGCCATTACTCCAGCGCCAGCTCCTGAATAAACAATGAAGTTCCATGCAGCTTCCGCCAGTATTGCTGGGGTTGCCCTACTCTGCTTATCGAGCGGAGGAAGCGTGCGAGGCGATCACGTCGATGACGTGATCAGTGCGCAAATGGAGCAACGTCGTATTCCAGGTCTTGCCTTAGCCGTGATTCAAGACAGCAAGATCGTGAGAGAGCAGGGCTATGGTTACAGCGACAAGGTGCAAAGGACGCCAGTTACGTCTTCGACGTTGTTCCAGGCGGCTTCGGTGAGCAAACCGGTGGCAGCATTGGGCGCGCTCCATCTTGTCGAGCGGGGCAAGCTGTCACTCGACGAAAACGTCAATAGGAAATTGCGGCGCTGGCAAGTCCCTGAAAATCGCTTCACCAAGAAGCATCCCGTCACGCTGAGACTGATTCTGAGCCATAGCGCCGGACTGACAGGCGAAGGCTTTCGCGGCTATCGGGTCGACGCGCCGATTCCATCCCTGGTGCAGATTCTCGATGGGCGGGCACCTGCTAATTCAGCCCCGGTTCTCGTGGATGAAGTTCCCGGAAGTCACTGGCGCTACTCCGGGGGCGGCTACCTCGTCATGCAGGAGATGATGATCGAGGTCACGGGTGACTCCTTCCCAGACTACATGGAGCGGGCCGTTTTTAGGCCTCTCGGCATGTCATCGAGCACTTTCATTCAGCCGCTACCAGAATCCTGGACGAGCCGCGCCGCGACCGGCTATACCGATGTGCCACGGCACGCGGTCGATGGCCGCTGGCGGGTGAAGCCGGAACTTGCGGCCGGTGGGCTGTGGACTACGGCCGGAGATTTGGCGCGGTTCCTCATTGGCATTCAGCGCTCGCTGGAGGGTAGGCTAAATCTGGTCATTTCTCCGTCGCTGACGCGCCAGATGATTACGAAGCAAACGGCGACTCCGGTCTCGGTTTCATGCTCGGTGGGACGCCGCTGAGGTTTGGGCACAACGGGGACAATGTCGGCTTCAACGCCGTCATGGTCGCCTTCGAAACCGGAGAGGGTGCGGTTATTTTGATGAACGCGAACACGGACATAGAAGTTTTAAAGAACATCCTGGTGAGCGCGATCGGGCAGCAGTATCGTTGGCCGGGATATTCTTAGCCACGTCCAAACGCCTAACCAGGCGTTGCAGCTAACCACTGGCCACTGACACTACGTTTTGAAACGACTTCCACTTTTTCTGCGGCAGAGCTCGCTCCGGTGATTTAGCCTTAGTCTCGTTAGATTGAATTCTGCAACTCCACTTTGGAAAAAACTCGGGTATCAAGATGGGATCGCCGCTTACGTCGAAGGAGCGCACAAAAAATACCTTACCGAACTACAGTTGCCCGCGGAGCTGTCCGTGAGGTGGGTGAAACGCGCGAGCCATGGAATTCGTTTCGTGCATTTGTTCGTCTCCTCGAGCTCTCTGCTCAGGAGAAAGCTCGTATCACTGCGGTCTTTGATCGATCCAGCAGGGACGATCTGGATTTCATGGCCGAAGAAAAGATCGGGAGTTGAAACCGACGTGACAGAGGATGTTGTGCGTAAGATCGCCCTTCCGCTTGGTTTGGTCGATATAAAGGTTTGCGCGGTGAACGAAATCTGGTCCGGGCTAAAGTTAGTGGTCCGAAAGGAACAGCGGTGAGCGGGAGCGGTTGAGCGCCGCCGCCGAAGCAAACACGCGGCAGCATTCCACATGCGCTGCTCGCTTGTTTCTCACACCATCAGTTTATCGAGGAGAAATCTTCGCTTGCGCCATTGGGTATTTGTTCTTAATTAGGCGCTCCCTCCGCGCCGTGACGGGCGCAAATTCCATTTATGGCCAAGTCCAAGACCAAAGCTTCGTCGCGCAAACCCGCTAAGAAGGCGGCTGCACGGAAGCCTGCTGCACGAGCAAAGAAGGCTGGCAAGCCGGCGACGAAGAAAATTGCGAGCGCACGTCCTTCGACGAAGAAGGCGCGACCCGGCCGGAACAGCGAATCGGCTGTAATTTTGGCCAACAATCATCGTGAACGGAAGCTCGATCCTTTCGTTCGTGGGCAAAAGGAGAAGCTGCTCCAATTGCGCGATGCCATGGTGGACTCGATGGCAGGAGTCGCGCAGGACACGTTACGCGCGCGCGCGGAAGGGAGCGAGGCGTCCGCCTTTGGCATGCATCAGGCTGACGCCGGCTCCGATGCTTACGATCGCGATTTTGCGCTGAGCTTGCTGTCACAGGAGCAGGATGCTCTCTACGAGATTGATCAGGCTTTAAAGCGGATCGAGCTCGGCACCTACGGCACGTGCGAGATGTCGGGCAAACCCATTCCACGAGCGCGATTGGAGGCGATACCATTCGCGCGCTTCACGGTAGAATGTCAGTCGCAGCTGGAGAAACAAAACAAGGCTTCTCGCGTGCGACAATCGGTCACATCACTCTTTGGGTTGACGGATGATGACGCGCCCGAGGCCGAGGAAGAAGAAGCCACCCCGGCGGCGGAGAAAGAATAATGGCGCAGGAAATTATCACGCTCGAATGCACGGAAGCGAAAGCTTTGGGCAAACCGGCCTCGCGTTACATGTCCACGCGCAATAAGAAAAGCCCGCGCACACCGAACCGGCTGGAAAAGAAGAAATACAATCCCTTCCTGAAGCGGCACACTCTGCATCGCGAGACGCGCTGATCCCATGCAACCCAAAACACCGAAACGCCGTTCTGCTTTTCGCCGCGCCAACCGGATCATGCCGAGACGGCGCATCGACATCGCGCAGGAAGCGATCGATTACAAAAATCCTGATTTGCTGAAAAAATTCGTGACCGAGAGCGGGAAGATCCTGCCGCGGCGCATCACGGGAATGCCCGCTCATATGCATCGCAAGATCACGCGCGAGATCAAACGCAGCCGTTCCGTGCTGCTGATGAAATAAAGGGCAGCGCTGCGCGAAGCGCGTTGTAGGGCGACCGCTCCCGGTTGCCCAGTGTATGCCACAGTTTCGGTTGCCCAGTGTTTGCCCCGGGCAGACGAAGCGCCCGCCCCGCACCGCTTAGCTGTAGCGGCGCTCTATGAGCGCCGATGTCTGCCGGCAGAGCGAGTTATCGTGAGGCAAGCGAGCCGTCGATGCGAACGTCCTTCGGCGCTCATAGAGCGCCGCTACAGAGCAACGTCGCCACGCGCTCAATTTCCCCTGTCGTATTGTAGAAATGCGGACTGATGCGCAGCCAGGCACGGCCTGCGCGATCCTGCCGCAGCGAAGCAACAACTCCGTTGTCGACCAACGTTCGCATGATCGCTTCCGTCGCGACACGCGGATGACGAAACGTCAGAATGCCAGAACGACTTCTCTCCTCGATTGGGCTGAGGAATTCAAAACCGGATGGTGCAATGTGTTCTCGCAACGCGCGCGTCAGCATCAGAATTCGAGCGCTCACCGTGTCGATTCCGATCTCGTGCAATAACGCCACCGCTGCGCTCATTCCCGCGATAGCGACGAAACTGTAAGCGCCAGGCTCAAATTTCTGCCCGCCCGCGGCGAACTCGATTTTGGACTGGGCGATAAAGTTGGGCGATTGCACGTTCCAGCCGCCGATGACATTTGGCCAAAGCAAGTCGCGCCGACTCTTTTTCACGAAGAGGACTCCCGCGCCGGAGGGTCCCAGTAACCATTTCTGCGCACCGGCTGAAAGAAAATCGACCTGTCGCAAGTCGACGGGGAAAGCGCCCAGCGTCTGGATGGCATCTACGCAGAAAAGTATCTCGCGGGAAAGGCAGACTGCGCCGATGCCAGCGAGATCGATGCGATAACCGCTGCAATAGTTCGCGCTTGCCAGCGCGACTAACTTTGTGCGACTGCTCAAAGCACGTTCGACAACCTCCGGCGTCACTTCTCCCAGTCGCGGGGTTTTCAAAAAAACAACTTTCACTCCGCGCCGCTCTAACGCGATCCAGGGATAAACGTTGGCTGGATATTCATCGAGATAAGCGACAACTTCGTCCTCCGCTTGCCAGTCGAGTCCGGCCGCGATAAGGTTGAGGCCGCTTGAAGTCGGCCCGGTCAGCGAGATTTCGTCGGTATCCGCGCCGACGAACTGCGCCAGCAACCGCCGAGTCTCGGCGATAAACGTAAGCGCCTCATCGTACATCTTTTCGTTGCACGAAGCGTTTTCCACTGAGGCGTGCATGGCTTCCGCCACGCGGCGCGGCAGCGGCGCATCAGCCGCGTGCGCCAGGTAAATCTTGCGCGCGCAAATGGGAAACTCGCGCCGGCGCAGAGCTTCATCCTCTGTCATGTCGAGCGCAGCCGAGACGTCTCGGATCATTCCGTCTTGCATAAGGCGCTAGAGATTCCTCGACTCCGCTTCGCTCGCTCGGAACGACAAAAAAGTCGCAGCTCGGCGATCACAATTTTTTTCGTGTGCGTTCGCCTTGCTCGATCAGCTTCCAAAACTCGCGCGTCTCCTTCAGCTGCTCATCTTCGCCCGTCGGCAACTTCGTGCGGTAAAGAAAATCGCGCAGCGTGTTCTTGTGCAGGACGCGGTGGACAGTGATCCCTTCCGGGGTGCGCGCGAAATAAATGCGGTAATCCTTCGCACGATAACGGTAGAGTTTTTTGCCGTCGCGCTCGAGCACGCCGAAGTGACTGTTGTCGAGATGGTCGAGGTCTCCCGGCAGGATCTGGAACTCCGCCAGCAGATCGAGCTGAAGCGTTTTGGGCAACGCCGCCATTTCCGAAGCGCTCAGCTCGTTGAAGATGATCTGGAACATGGGACGAGGCAGGGCTGTGAAGGCAGACTCGCCAAAGCGTTAAACAAAAACCCGATGCACGCGAGCGCCAATGCGCGTGGTGATTTCCCAAGTGATCGTTCCGGCCCGATCCGCTAATTCCGCGCAGGGGATTTCTTCGTTTCCCTGTCGACCCATGAGCACCGCCTCGTCTCCCACCCGGACCTCAGGAATTTCAGAAACATCGATTATCATCAGGTCCATAGTGACCCGGCCGAGTAGCGGACAGCGTTGGCCGCGCACCAGCACCGACGCGCCGCGGCCGGAAAGATGGCGCGGGTAACCATCAGCGTAACCGGCAGCCAGCGTGGCCACACGCATCGCTCGCGGCGTCAGAAAAGTGCGGCCATAACTGATGCCGTGGCCAGCGGGCATGTCGCGAATGAGCGCTATGCGTGTCTTCCACGTCATCGCCGGACGCATGAGAGTTTGGAATTCCGGCAAAGGCGAAATGCCATAGAGCAGGACGCCGGGTCGCACGATTTCAAAAGGCTCGTCGGCGAAGTTGAGCAGGCCGACCGTCTGCAACGCGTGCACCTTGTAATCCCCGGGCACTTCGGCCCGCAGCCCGCGCACGAGGGCTCCGAACTGCCGCAGTTGTGCGCGGGTGAAGGCAGCGTCTTCATTCGAGACTGGCAGATGCGTCGAAATGCTGTGTATGGCGATGTTCGGCAGGGCGGCGACTCGTTTGCAGAGCGGGACCGCTTCCTTTTGCAAGGCGCCCATCCGACCCATTCCGGTGTCGATCTTGAAGTTGATGAAAACTTTGCCGGAAGCGGCCACGCGATTGAAGTACTCCGCTTCTTCCCACGTCGAGATCGATGGGATGAATTCTTCCTGCGCGATTGTCGCTCTTTCGTCGGGCAAAGCCGGGCCGAGAATGAAAATCGGATTCGGAACGAAGGCGCGGAGGGCAATCGCTTCTTCCAAATTGGCGACGCCGAAATAATTAACCTCGTCCGCCAGGGCTTTCGCCGTGCCGGTTAGCCCGTGGCCATAAGCGTTGGCTTTAACAACAGCGAGGATTTCCACGCCTCCTCCCAGTCTTTCGCGAACGATGCGCGCGTTATGGCGGAGCGCGTCTCGATCGATCTCAACCCAACAACGGTGCGACTGTGCAATCATGTGCGAGCCAGCCGCGGAATCGTGATGTGCGGCGGACGAAGATAAATCGGTTGGAGCGGCGCGTGCACAACATTTTCATTTTGCAGCGCGACTCGGCAAAGCAACTCCGCACGCGGGAAGGCTAATCGGACACGATCGAGCACTGTATCCGCGCTGTAAATTGGTGCGGAGGCCTGGGCGAGGCGTTTAGTCATATCGGTCTCTGACAACAACTCGAGATCGCCAACTATTTGAGCACGCCTGATCCGGGCAAAGAAAAACGAGGCGCGTTTAGCATCGCCGATAACGACGTAATCATCCTCGGTTGACATCGCACAGATCGAGGGAAGACCAAGCAGACGCGCGTGGGTTGTCGCCAGCAAACCGATGGCAGCGGAAATTGCGATGCGCGTGCCGGTGTAGGAACCGGGACCGAGACCGACGACGATGATGTCGGGCGCTCCATGCGCTCGCACGATCTCTTCGAGCGCGCAAAAAAACGGTGCGGAGTTGCGCCGATCGTTCGGCCACTCCCGTCGCTCGAGCAAGCTGTCGGGCAGGGTCTCCGTCTGCTCAGTTTCATTAATCGGAGGGGACGACGGGTCCGCTCGACTAAGAAGCGCCATGCTGCCCTGCCGCGTTGTAAGATCCCAAGCGAGAATTTTCATCAAAGCTCACCCTGATTCTCTGCCGAAGAAAAAGTAGAATTGCAGGAAGCGAACTCGATCATGCGCACGTCAGCCGATGCGATGTGGAACTTGATCCAGTGCGTTCGCGCCGGAAGCGCGCTGGAGAATTTGTCGGCCCACTCGATCACACAGACTCCATTGCTATCAACGTATTCGTCGTAACCGATCCCGCGCAGCTCATCGGTGTCCTCCAGCCGATACCAATCGAAATGATAGAGCGGCAAAATGCCGCCGGCGTATTCGTGAACGATCGTGAACGTCGGGCTCGTCACCGGCCCGCTGCAGCCAAGGCCGCGCGCGATTCCTCTAACGAATTGTGTCTTGCCAGCTCCGAGCTCGCCGACAAGGGCGAGCACATCGCCTGCCTTGAGATCTTGCGCGAGCCGGGCGCCGGTCTCCTCTGTTTCAACGGCGCCGTTTGAAGTGAACATAACCGGAAGGGAAGCGCGGAATGTGGGATGTGCCCGTCCGGCTCGGACCGGAATGCGGAATGAGTTTTCCGACGCGCGTAAGCGGCAGTTTCGGGAATTTCTTTTTCCAATTTTTCAGCAAACGTTCGCGCTTCCGCGAAGGAACCGCGAAGAGCAATTCGTAGTCTTCGCCGTCCGATATCGCCTGCTCAACGGTGCAACCACGCGCGAGGGGCAGCGCGCTTTCCTCGATGGTAAAGGCTAATTTACTCGCCTTCGCCAGTCGCGGCAGATCGACGCCCATTCCGTCGCTCAAGTCGATCATGGCGTGGATCGGAAAATGTCGCGTCAACCAGCGCGCTTCCGCGATACGAGGGACGAAATTAAGATGGCGGCGACGAATCGAACCACCCAGCGTTCCGGTGACAAAAAGATCGTCGCCGGCTTTGCCGCCGCTGCGGGCAACGCATCGGTCACGCTCGACGTATCCCGACACGCTGACGGTCAGCGCGGTGTTTCCGGGCGTATCGCTTGTTTCTCCGCCGACGATCGCGACATCGAATCGGGCAGCCGCGCGGGCCAGGCCGCGATAAAGATCGCGCACCCAGCCTACCTTTCTCCGTCCAGATATGACGAGCGCGATCAGCGCGAACTCCGGCACAGCTGAGATGGCGGCAAAATCGCTCAGCGCACGCATCATTGCCTTCCATCCCACGGCCACAGCGGAGGCACTGGGTTTGAAGTGCACGCCTTCGACCACACAGTCGCTCTTTAACACCAGCAACTCCCGCGCAGCCCGAAATCGCGCCGTGGCACAATCATCCCCCGCTGGGATTATGACACGCTTATCCCTGCCCAAGGTGGGAAGAATCTGCGCGAGCAGTTTCTCTTCGCCGATCTGGCGGAGTGTCATCGATCGAGTGAATTTGGAAACGCGAGGGCGAACAGCGTGAGAGAATTGAACATGGTGTGCATCGTCATGGAAACGAGAAGAGAGCCGCTCCATTCGTAGGCCAGAGTAAAGCAAGCCCCCAGAACGAAGAGCGGCGCGAAGGAGGGAAGATGCGCGTGCACGCCGGCGAAAAGAAGAGCGGAAATGAGAAGCGCGACGGCACGGCCGACATAACGACGCAACACCCCGTAAAGAAAAAAGCGGAATATGAATTCCTCCGCCAGCGGCGCAACGGCGACGGCCAGCAAAATGATGAGAACGCGCTGCTCCAACAATGGCGAGGCGTTGAAAAGTTCGACTATTCCCTGCCGGCTGGAAGCGGACGAGCCAAGGACGCGCGCGGTCACCCAGTCAGCCAGGACGATGAGCGGGTAAGCGACGATGAGGAGGACAAACGCGATCGCGAACGCCCGGCGAAAGCTGAGTCGCGCCAGCCCCATCAACTGACCGAGTTGAAAATTTCGCAGCCTTAAGAAAATGGCGATAAAACCAACCAGAGCAAACTCGACCAAAGCTGTCCCAATAAGGTCGCCTGTTCGCAGATTCATCACTCGCGAACTAGAGGCGCTCAAGCTAGTGAAAACGAAAATCGTGCTCAGAAGTAACGCCAAAACCGCTTCGGGCAGGCCGAAGCGGCGCGCGGTCGGAACGGAGGCATCGGGGGAGCGATTCGCGATCTGACGGAGAAGCGAGAAATAAATGTAGATGCTGGCAAGAAGAAGAAGCGCGTTCGCGATCGCGCCGATTGCGTTCAGAAAACCGTCACCGCCCATGCGCGGCTAGGGAGCGTAGAAGCTCGGCAAGTAGTAGGCGCGACCGCTCTCCAGCTGCGGAATGAGCTGTTTAGGTAGTTCGAGTTGCACCTTGCCTGTTTCGCCGAGGACGCGGAAAAGTCGACCGAAGCTGAAAGGCGCTGTGTATCTGACCACGTGCGCATCGGGGGCGTCGCCCAATTGCTTTGCCTTAGCGTAGGCGTCTTCTATCTGGCCGACCCCGTCGATCAATTTATTCTCCAGCGCCTCCTTGCCGGAAAGAATGCGGCCATCGGCAATAGAATTGCGCAGGCCATCGGCGGAAAGGTTCCGTTCTTTGGAGACGATGCCGAGGAACTTATCGTATGTTTTCATGACGAAGTTTTGCACGAACTCACGTTCCTCCGGCGTCATCGGACGAGCGCCGTTAAGAAGGTCCTTGAACTTTCCACTTTTGAAAACCACGGAAGCGAGACCGACCTTATTAAACAGCTGCTCGTAGTTTAGAGTCTGAATGATGACACCGATGCTACCGGTGATCGTCGTCTCGTTAGCCATGAGATATTTTCCCCCGCACGAAATATAGTAGCCGCCCGAGGCCGCCAGAGAGTCCATGTAAATAACGACTGGCTTCCTGGCTCGTGTTTTCGCAACGGCATTGTAAATAATGTCGGCGGCGGTGACTTCGCCTCCGGGAGAATCCACTTCAAGCACGACCGCTTTCACGTGATCATCGTCACGCGCCTGCTGCAAAGCCAGCCGCATGTCGTCCACCATGTTATCACTGGCATTTCCCGGGATGGATGTGCTGATGAGGCCACGAATGGGAATGACTGCAATGCGATCGCGACTTCCGCGCGCACCAGATTGCACAAGGAGCTCGCGAAATCTCGGCGGGACCTCCTCGCGCGCGATGCCGACCCCGCGGCTGAAGCGGCCAAAGAGCGTAATGGCAAGGCAGATATTCACCAGCACGCTGGCACAGAGCGCGAGGAAGAGAAAAAGCGTAAGGCAACCCGATTTCCGATCAGCCATGACCGGGAAGGTGGAGGAGAAGTGCGAGGCGAACAAGCGGTTTTCGCTGCATCTGCGCGAGTGCCATCGGGGGATGGCTTGGAAGCTGCTCCCAAACGCTCCTGAACCCATGAACAGCGGTCATTTACCCATGAGTGAAAGCGCCGCGCGAAGAGTGAACAAAAATAAAAGGAAATCGCGTGGTCGTCCCCGCTCGACAGCTCGAAAATCGGCTTCTTCTACTCCTGATCTCCCGAGCGCAGGCACGCTCGCCCGCACCAAAACTTTACTTCTGGCGGCTCTGCGCGTGTGGGAGCTTAAGCACCGCGTCAGCGAATAAAGGATTATTCGCGCCGCTCTATCTTCACATGGATCTCGGGCGGCGCGCTTGAGAAATATTTGAACAGCGCCGGACATAGCCAGCCTTCCTGCTGGAACTCTGGACTGTAATACCAATTACCTCCTGATTCCTCGCGGCGCCATTGCAAGGTGAAGTTCGCGCCGGGAAAAGGCGCCGCGCTAAAGATCGCACGAAATCCGTGCTGAGGGTCCGGTATTCTAGCCGTCGCCTTGTCGATCATCGTGTCGATTCCGGCGATGAATGGCTCCCTGTGCAAACCCACAGAAGCATCATCAAAAACCCATATACCCTCATGTTTGTAAGGAACTATCACCATGAGCGAGTTCATCCTCGCCAGGGTGTGCGGCGAACGTCTTCTGCGCAAATTAAACCTTGCCAGCCCCAATGGTCGCCACCGCCATCCTTTCAAACCCAGCCAGAACAAAAGCATCTGGCCCGCCGCTCATTTCTCCTGGTAACTTGCAGGGCCGGTAAGCCCGCGCCAACTTCAGAGAGCATTGCGCCCGTAGCTCAGCCGGATAGAGCAACGGATTTCTAATCCGTAGGTCGGGTGTTCGAGTCACCCCGGGCGCGCCCCTCTGAAAAGCCAGTTGGTAGTTAGCTGTTACGGATGGCGAACAGGCAACGGAATTTTTCGCCGCGACTCGCTGTTGTCGCTTTTATGAACTTTACATTCGGCCGGCCGAAAAGTGCCCCTAGCATTGTCAGGTTGTAATCCACTATCGAGATCTGGTCGCAATCGATGAAATCCGGCTGGCTGCTTCCATACTTCCACTTCTGCGAGGCTGATTCAAAGAACATGACTTGCCGTGCCTTTGAACCCAACGTTCGCAAGATGTGCTGCGCGCCTTCATAGCCGAAAACGGCCTGCCACTGGTGATATACCGATAAGCAAAGGACGACGTCACAAACAGGCAGGTCCCTCGCGTTTGCAGGTGTGATCGCGCGATTTAAGAAGGTCAAGGGGAGATCCGGATTGCACTGACGGCGGGCGGCTGCGATCGCTTTTTCGTTGACCTCGATGCCGATGGCAGATAGGCCTGAGCGCGCGGCCATGGCAGTCAATAAACCCATATTGCAGCCGACATCCAGGAGCGACTTAGCTTCCGTGATTCGGCTTTCTATCAACTGCCAGCGGGCTGCAGTTCCTTCAATCCGGCCGTTCTGATAATCGTGCCGGCGCTTCCGAACGGACCTTTTTATTCGGAGTAATTTCCTCCGCATTCGGGAGACAACAGAAGTGCCGAAACTATGCGACCCTCGCGGCAAGCTACTTTCGGCAAGTGGCGCTGTCGCATCCATCAACTTTGGCGGCATCATCGCAGGCGGCTTATTGCTTAACTTACCCGGCGTGTGCCAAGGGCGTGCGACCAGAGCCGCGTTCCAGGATTTCGGGTTTCAGAAGGCCAACAATGGTACGATGCGCTCGTGTTTGTCGAGCTTTTTTCGTTCAAAACCCATCCGTGGCCGTTACTGATGAGACTTAGTTTACGAAATCCGGCTGCGGTTGGGTTTGCAAAATCGATGCATTCGCGAAGATTCTTACGGGCGGCTCTAGTATCGTGAGCCAAATGCAGTTGAGAATGCGGCGCTACGCACGTTTCAGCACCGGCGCGCAGGCGGCAACAATCGAGGTTTGAATCGGGAGCGCCAATCGAATCTCACAGCATCACTCCGATTAGCGAGTGGCGGACGATCGGCGGTCGAGTTTAACTCGGATTCCGACGCGATTCGCGTTTGTCCGGTGGGTCTTGTATCGACTGCACGGTACGTCTTCCAAACCCCTAATCGCCCCCAGAATTTAATTCGCAGACAATGGCAATGGCAGTGGTGCCGGCCAGCGTGACAAGCCCTCTTCGACTGCGCGCGCGTTATTGCGCCGCAAAGGCGGAGAACGGCTTTTCAATACCGCGACAGGTCGCAGGGCCCTCGCCGTAATCCAAGGTACTGTGATCGCGATTTTCACGGGCGACTACTCCGCCAATCTTGACAGGGTCGTACTGGCGGAAATATGTCGGCAGCTTCGTGACTCGGACGATCCAGACCGGCTACTTCAAGAATGGGAGCGAGCCCTGGAGGATTGACGCCCGGATAATCTTCCACCCGTTAATCTGGCATACATTACAGCGCGACATATTTGATACAATACTGAGACAGCTTTGTGAGTCGAAACACCCCGAGCAGTTGCTCAAGAAGTGGGGGGCGAGCAGTCAGGGATCAACGTTTCGATGATCTGCCGCGCCCGCTCTGATGCCCTTTACAGCTACATTAGCCTCCTCTTTGCGGCAAAAAGGCCGCAATGCGCCGAGAAGCGGTTCGTTCGCCGGTTACTAACGTTAGGATTGGCAACAAAATGGCAACCGGAGATTGACGTCCTGGAGCGACAACGGATTTCTAATCCGTGGGTCGGGTGTTCGAGTCACCCCGGGCGCGCTGCTGTGAGCTGTGCCGGCTTTGGCTGTGAGCGTGTCTAAGACGGCTAAGGCGTCGCCGTGAAGCTTATGCTGAGAGAAGTGCCGACTGTACCTTCGACGCTGGCAAGGCTGTAGGGAGTCGCGGTCAAGGTGTGGTTTCCCTGCGTTGGTTTCCACGCAGTGTAAACCCCGTTATTATCTCCAGCTACGGAATAAGGTACGGTAGACTCCGTTCGCAGAAGCGTGCCATCCAGCTTAAACTTAACGCTGCCCACTCCCGACAATGGATCGGCGCGAACACTCAAGCTTGCTTGGGAACTGTAGCTATAGCCGTTTGTGAAAGGAGCTACTACCGCTCCTCCCGGCGTAGAAGAATGATAATTCCTAACGGTCCGTAGCTCCAAGATTCATTAGATTCTCCAAACTAAGAATAAGAACAGGCTGAACCGTCACCAGCGGTGATAAGCAGGGTGACCTTCCTTCACCGCGACGAACGTTCCCCGGCAGGTGGCACAAATTTTATCTTCTGCGTTCAGAGTTCCTTCTATCGTGGCGCGATCAGCGCTGGACTCCACTACCCTGGCCGACAGGATGATGGGGCCGTCAGTTGGTGTCGGCCGCAGCAGTTTGATCGCGTAGTCGGCGGTGACGGTACAGGGAGGATAATCGGCCTCCGTCTTTTTCATCAAATGCCATGCTGCCGTCCAGTTGCAGTGACAGTCGAGTAATGTGCCAATAACTCCACCATTCAAGACGCCGGGAAAGGCTTCGTACTTCGGTTGGGGCGTCCATTGGGCAACCACTTCGTCGCCTCGAGCAAAACTGCGAATGCGCAATCCATCCTTGTTAGCTGGCCCGCAACCCCAGCATGAGTTGTTCGGGGCGTATTGTTCCTGGAGTGAATTCATTTCTCGTTAGCGACGCTCCATGAGCCCCGGTTCTTTTACTTTCACTAGTTGTATAGTTAGGCCGGCGGTCATAGACCGCCGCTACTGCTTGGTGTATCTCCGACGGCGATTACTTCACCTTCATCCCAAATCGCGTTCCGAGACGCCGCTGCGCGGTATTAGTTCGCCGGGGTGCCGGGATAGGGCCGCAACGGCGGACCGGTGTAGAGCGAGCGTGGCCGGATCAGCCGGTTGTGGTCATGTTGCTCGACTACGTGGGCACACCAGCCGGCAATGCGCGAGGCGGCAAAGATGGGCGTATTGAGCGCAGGATCGAAGCCGAACATGGTGAACACGGGCGCCGCGTAGAGATCGACATTCGCGCAAAGTTGTTTCTCCCGCTCCATCGTTTGCTCGAGCTGCTCGCAGATGGGCACCCATTGCTCTTTACCCACGCGTTTACCCAGGTCGCGCGCGATCTCCCGCATGATCGGCACGCGCGAATCGCCTTTCTTGTAAACGCGATGCCCGAATCCCATGACTTTGGCTTTTCTTTCGAGCGCGCTTTTCAGCCACCCTTCCGCGCGCTCGGGCGTTTTGATTTCATCCAGCATCCGCATCGACTCTTCATTGGCCCCACCATGCAACGGGCCCTTGAGCGTGCCGCACGCGCTTGTCACTGCGGCATACATGTCGGCCAGCGTCGACGCAGTCACGCGCGCCGCGAAGGTGGAAGCGTTGAATTCATGATCGGCGTACAGGATAAAAATTGTGTCCATCATCTTTATCTGCCAATCCTGTGGCACCTCGCCCTTTAGCTTGTAGAAAAAATTTCCCGCCAGCGTGAGATCGACCCTCTCCGGTAACGGGTAATCGCCGCGTTGAATGCGATAAGCGTCGGTGATTAAGGTCGAGACTTTCGCGATTAGCCGCATCGCTTTGCGAATGTTGGCCGCGTGCGAGTTGTCGTTCAGCTCGGGGTCGAATGGCGCGAGCATGGAAACGCCCGTCCGCAGCATATCCATCGGATGCGTATTCTTCGGCATCAGGCGCAGAGCGTCGAGCACGGCTTCGGGCAAGCTGCGCTCCTCCGCGATGGCGCGCGTAAATTTGGCGAACTGCTCGAAGTTGGGCAGTTCGCCGTGGAGCAGAAGGTAAGCGACTTCCTCGAAGCTGGCCTTCTCCGCCATCTCGTGGATGTCGTAGCCGCGATACATCAGCCCGGCGTTGGGATCGACCCAGCAAATTTGCGTGTCGCCCGCGATCACACCGGCGAGCCCGGGGCTGAACGCGGGTTTGGTTTCAGTATTCATTTTGTTCCTATCATTCTCAGAAGCGCCGGCGGAGTCGAAGAATCTCTATCCATTTCCGCTTTGCCGGCTTCCAGAATAAGTAGAGATGTTTCGACTTCGCTCAACATGACAATTTGCGAAACTATCAGCCGCTCGCGTAATTGCGGGCCAAACGCGACCGTCGCACCCCCTTAGCTAGTCGCCATCGTGCGCTCGATTCGCCGATCCGGCATCAGCCACATCAGCGCGACGGTGACGTAGAGCACAGCCGAAATCAGCGGCTGGAAGAATGCCGCCACGATCGCCGCGGCGTAAAGGAGCGGAGATATTTTGCCCTTCCAGTCGGGGCCGATTGCATGCGCTAACTGGGAATCGCGACCCTCCCCGCGAATGAGAACATGCACCAGGATGCGGTAGGCGATTGCCGCAATCAGCAACACTACGCCGTAACATGCCGTCGGCGCCACGGCGAGTCGCGTCTCGCCGATCCGGTCCGTCACCAAGGGAAAGAGCGAAAGCCAGAAGAGCAGATGCAAATTCGCCCAGAGCGCGCCACCGCTGATCCGTCCGGTCGCTTGCAACATGTGATGATGATTGTTCCAGTAAATCCCGAGATAAACAAAGCTCAGCGCGTAGCTGCACAACGACGGCAGCAATGGCAGGAGGGCCGTCGCCGATGCCTCATGCGGCGCGTGCAGTTCCAGCACCATGATGGTGATGATGATGGCAAAAACGCCGTCGCTGAAAGCTTCCAGCCGATTGGTCGGCATGACCGCGCGATGGGTCGTCACGAGGTGTGGTAACCCTTCCACGTCTCCGCCGCGGGATCGTAGTCGAGCATCGCGTAAAGCTCCTGCCGCGTCTGCATGCGCTCGAGCCATGCGCGTTGATTGCCGCTCGACTTCAGCTCGTCGAAAAACTGCTGCGTCGTTCTCAATGCCACCCGCAGTGCGCTCTGCGGGTAAATCACCATTCGATAACCCCATTCTTCCAGCTGCCGAAAATCAAGCAGCGAACTCTTGCCAAACTCCGTCATGTTCGCCAGCAACGGCGCCTTGACTTCTTTTGCGAAATCGTTGAACTCGTCCGCACTTTGCAGCGCCTCTGGAAAGATGGCGTCCGCTCCTGCGGCAATATAAGATTGTGCGCGCTTGACCGTGCCGGCGAAACTTTCCACCGCGCGCGCGTCCGTTCGCGCAATCAGCAGGAAATCGCGGTCGCGTTTAGCGGCAGCCGCCGCGCGGATTTTCTCGTGCATCTCCTCGCTTGCGATCAGCGACTTCCCTGCAAGATGCCCGCAACGTTTTGGAAACTCCTGATCTTCGATGTGGCAGCCGGCCAGTCCCGCCGCTTCCAGCTCGCACACGGTCCGCGCCGCGTTTTCCGCTCCGCCGAATCCGGTATCGGCGTCAACGATCGCAGGAATAGTAACCGCTTGTGCCACCCAGCCAGCGAGTCGCGCGACTTCGGTCAACGTCAATAGCCCGATGTCGGGCAAACCCGCCGTCATATTAGCCAGGCCCGCTCCGCTGACGTAAACCGCGCGAAAATCCGCGCGCTGGACTTGCCGCGCAAAAGCCGCGTTCGGCACGCCTGGCATCGCCACGCATCCTTCAGCGATGAGCTCGCGCAGTTGTGCCGCTTTCGTCGCTTTTGTCATGTCGAGCGAAGTCGAGACATCTCTAATTTTTCCTGAAGAATAGCTAGAGATTCCTCCACTTCGGTCGGAATGACAAAAAACAGTGGCAGCGCCAATGCAACGCTTTCATGTCGCGCAGTTGAGACATCTCTTGTTTGCCTCGTTAGCTCATCCGCAACAACTTCATCAAATGTTGCACGTTCGCTTGTTCGTCGAATGCCCAGCAATGCTCGAGAATCTTCGCGCACCGGTCCCTCCCAAACGCCGGTTCAACCAGCCGTAAAAACTTTTGTTCCAGTTCGGTATCGCTGACCGGGTTCTTCGCGTTTCCCAGAGGATAATCGACTCGCTTCGTCAAAGTGCGCCCATCGCCCAGCGTCACGTGCACAATGTTCGCCACTGCTTCCGCATAAATCCCACTCAACTCCGCGTTCCGTTCCACCCGCACGTTCTCCAGAAATTTCCAGATCGCCGGATCGGCAAACCGCGCCGGCTCAAATTGCCGATCACTCACTTCGCCGTCGATCAGCGCAATGGCCGTAATATAAGGCAGACTGTGATCGGCCGTCTCACGCGTCTCCGGCTTCCACTTCTCCGGCTCACTCCCGATGATATCGACCGCGGCATCGTGTGACTCGATGAGGACGGAGCTGATCTGTTTCACATCATCAATCTGCTCCCGCAAGAACAACGCCGCTTCGATCGCGCTCTGGCTGTGATATTCCGCCGGCCAATATTTGACGCTCGTCTTCAGAATCATCGAAGACGGCCCCAGCTTCGATGGAATCCACGGAACGGCGAATTTTTCGCCGACGTTTCCTAACGAGACGCCGAGCTCTTTCTCGAAACCCATCTGCCCTTCGAAAATCGGTGCCGGGCCGGTCATGCCCGCGCGCGCCAGTAGCGCTGCATAAACGCCGTGCCGCGCCGCATTGGCGAAGGCGACCCCTTTCCAGTGCGACAACTCCCCCACCCGCGCCTGCCGCAGCGCCGCACAAGCCACGCCCGCGATGTTGACCGCGTGTCGTGTCTTCTCTGCATCGAGCTTCATCAACTTCGCCCCCGCCAGCGCCGTCGAAAACGCGCCGTAGGTCGGGTGGTCCCATCCGCGCGCTCGGATGCTAGCCGCATCGCAAAGCCGGCATTGCACTTCATACGCCAGCGCCGCCGCTGCGATCATCTCGCGCCCGCTCGCGCCCACGCTTTCGCCGACTGCGAGTACAGCGGAAAAATTATCGCTTGGGTGCGCCGGCTCTTTCGAAAGATAAGTGTCGTTATAGTCGAAATAGCGAATGCAGCATCCGGTGGCGAAGGCCGCCCAATCGGGCGGCGCCTGGTAATGTGTGCCGATAATGGTGGCGCCATGCTTTGCCGAAAACTCCGAAGCAACTTCCCGCGCGATCCGGCATGGCTCCTCATTCCACGCGCCGAGCGCGCACCCGATGGAATCAATCAAGCGGCGCTTCACTTCATGGACCGTTTCGCGCGCGAGATCTTCGAACCGCAGCGCGCAGGCGTATTCCGCAAATTGATGAGCAAGCGTCTTTGTCATGGTGAAATGAGCCTGCAATGTGACGATGAACGCAGTTTGAGCAAGCGTCGCCGCTGCGAGGCACGAGGTCGGAGCGACGCACGAACGGAAGGTGTCATTCTGAGCCGCGCCGACGGCGAAGAACCTCTCGCTAGTTTCGAATACGCACCGTTATTCGTGAGGTCCCTCACGTTCGCCCGGGATGACATTTCTCGGGCGCACTATTTCATCGCCGCCTTGGCCTCGGCCACGATTTTGTCGAAGCGCTTGTCTCCACGCAGATTATCCCAGCACGGGTTGAAGCGGAGATCGCCGTAGGTCGGGCCAGCCGGGATGGTGGCGACGATTTCGAGCTGCTCGAGCGCGCGGTCGCGCTCGCCCATCCAGGCGTAAACCAGCGCCAGGCCGGCAACGTTGAGCGGACCATTGAGCGAGTCCATGGCAATCGGCCGGAGCTCGACCGCGCGAAGTGCTTCGCGGATCGCCTCTTCTTGTCGGCCAAGCCCAGCATCAAGTCTCGCAACATCCGCCCAGTCGCTCGCATCCTTTGGCTTGTCGCCCCACGTCGCTTCCACCTTCTTACGCGCGGTTGCGAACGCCGCCAGCGCCTTCTGCTTATCGCCGCGCGCGCGCGCAACCTGTCCGTCAGCCCAACCCGAAGATAGCTGATCAAAGGCGAAATCTGCCCACTTCGCAGGAGTAGCGGCAATCACCCGATTTGCCGCCTCGTAATCCCGCACGTAAAGGGCTGCTGTAAATCGAGTGTTCCAGATCCAGAAGCCCGGACTATAGTCCAGCGGCACTTGCTCTAAAAGAGATTGAGCCGCGACTGGATCACCCTGCGCTAGTTTTGTCATAGCTAGAAAATTCTCATCAGAAAGGTCCAGTGTGCCACTCTCGGCAGACTTTCTTATTAGTTGGTCGCAATCGGAGTAGCGGCGCATCTCAAAAGAAATCTGCCAGAGATAGAATGTGACGTCGCCGTTGCGGGGATCCAGTTCGCTCGCCTTTTGGAGATCGGCGAGCGAAGCGTCCCACCGATTTTCGTGCCTCCCAATCCTAGCCTCGATTATAAGCGCGTCAGAATTATTCGGCAACGTGCGGCGAGCGATCGTCAACTCCTCACGCGCTCGGTCGTAACTATTGGTTTTAACACCAGCAAAGAAGTAATAGCGAGCGAGCTCCAGGTGAGCTTCGCCCAAATCTGGACGCACTCGCAACGCGGCCTCCGCCGCTTTCTTTGCTAGCTCGATGTGGTAATTGCCCGTTTCGTTGGTCACCGCAGAGAGGCCGATCTGCGTTTTCGCCAGCGCGCAATAGGCCAGGGCAAAGTTCGGATCGCGCTGCGTTGCCTTTTCGAGCAGTTCCACTTCTCGGTTCAGGCTTTTTTCTGTGCCTTGCCAGTCTTCCTGGTCACCGATCGCCTTGGCCTCGGTATAGAGAGCAAAGGCCGCTGGATCGGCGGTTGGCCGTTCTGCGATTGCGGCTTTTTCCGCGGGCGAGAGTTTGCTACGAAGCTGATCGGCGATTTGCTGTGCGATCTCCGCCTGAATCGCAAAGACATCGGCGAGATCCCGATCGTAGTGCTCAGCCCAGAGATGTGTGTCCGTCCGCGCATCAATGAGTTGCACGGAAACGCGGACGCGGTCTCTCGACCGACGGACACTGCCTTCCACCACATTACGGACCCCGAGCTGTCGCGCGATCTCTTTGAGGTTGCGCGCGAGACCGCTTTTATACTGCATGACCGAAGTTCGACTGATCACTTTCAAGTCCTTGATCTTGGAGAGGTCCGAAAGAAGGTCGTCCTGAATGCCGGCCGCAAAAAACGCGTTCTCTTTTTCGTCGCTCAGGTTTTCCAGCGGCAAGACGGCAATCGATTTTGCCGGTAATAGCGCGGATGTTGACGGTGCGGCGTTCCTTGCAGCATCGGACGCTGTTTTTTGACCATTCAATCGGAGCAGAACAAGCGTTGCCACGGCGATGGCAACGAGCGCGATGAAGGCGGTCAGCTTGTAGAAAGGGCGATGAATGAGCTTCCGACGGCAGGACTCGAGCGCGTCCATCAGCTCGCGAGCCGAAGCGGGCCGCTTACCGGGATCGACAGCAAGCACCGAGCGTAACAGTTTTACCAAAGGCTGAGGAACCTTCCTCGCGACCAACCGTTTGACGGGCAAATCGTCGCGGATTTGACCCTCACGGATTTCTTTGATCGTGTTGCCTAAACGCGGCGCCAATCCCGTGAGAGCAAACCAAAGTGTGGCCCCGAGCGAATAGATGTCCGCACGCACATCGACCGCGCCGCTTTGGAATTGCTCAGGGCTCGCGAAATTCGGTGTGCCGACGAACGCTCCATGCGTCAGATCCATTTCTTCCCCGGCGCGAGCGACCGCCTTGGCCAAACCAAAATCGATGACTTTCACCTCGAGCTCTGCTGGACCGGCGCTCGCGGCCGTCAGCATAATGTTGCCCGGCTTTAGATCGCGATGAATTAAGCCATGCGCCGCCGCGGCCACCAAGGCCCGCGTGACTTGGATCGCGATTTCCAAGACCGCCTTTGAATGGAGCGGACCATCCCTCCGTACACGCGCCTCCAGGGTTTCACCTTCGACCAACTCCATGGCGCAGTAACAGCGGCTGCCATCCGGAATCGTCCCGAATTGATAGACGGCTGCGACATTAGGATGGCGCAGGGCGGCCGCGGCGCGGGCTTCGCGCAAAAAGCGTTCGCGCACAGCCCGTGAGCCGCGCGCGGCTTCCGGCACCTCGATTACTTTTAGGGCCACGCTTCGACGCAAGACATTGTCGGTGGCGAGATAAGTGATGCCCATCGCGCCGTGACCGAGCTCCAAAGGAGAACCGTCCGCGCGCCGCTTCACTTCGAAGTCGCCGAAAGCAGCATCGGCACTTGGCTGAAGAATGATTCGATCGAGGCCTGCTCGGAGCAGGCAAGTCATGCAGTCGCCAATCACATTCACCGGCCCGCCGCAGGTCAAACAAACAGCGGAGTCCAGCGGTGTGATCATGTCGCTTGGCCTCAACCTTTACTTAAGACACGAAGACGTGCAGTTGATCCCAGCGGGCGCGATCAGAAGGATCGATGCACCGGTGGCGCCGCCGCAGTGTCCACCATTCTGAGGCCGTAATTATCGGAGGCCCGCCGCACCGTTAACGCGGCGGCGGGCCTCGCGTTTAGCGCAGGTTCAAAAGCGTCGCCGCAGGCCAAGCGATCTTTCCAATAGCTCAAGATACTTGGTCCGTGCAACCTCCACAGCGCCGAATTGCTCGAGATGCGGTGTGAGCCATTGCGTGTCGAGCAAAACGAAACCGCGCTCGTTCATGTGCTCGACCAGCGCCGCCAGGGCGATCTTCGATGCATCGGTGACACGATGAAACATCGACTCGCCAAAAAACGCGCCGCCCAGGGCCACGCCATACAGCCCGCCGGCAAGCTGACCATTTCGCCACGTCTCCACAGAATGGGCGTGGCCGAGCCGGTGTAATTGTTCGTAACTCGCAATAATTTCCTCATTGATCCACGTCTCCGCGCGCCGGGCGCAGGCGCGAATCACTTCCGGGAACGCACTGTCGACTTTGATCTCGAAAATCTTCCGCTTCCATGCTCTCCGCGCCGTATGCGGGAGACGAAATGTGTCCAACGGAATGATGCCGCGACGCGTCGGGGAAAACCATTCGATGGCGCCGTCATCCATCGCCATCGGAAAACAGCCGAGTCGATAGCCTAGCAGCAAAGTCTCTGGCTCAATCATGGATAAACATTGCTCCGACGACAGCGCAACCTTCACCGCAACTCAGCCACTTGCATTGAAACATTCGCTTCCTAAGATGAGCAGATGAAACGCCGGACGATTGCCTTCGCATTCGCATGCGCTCTTCTCGTTGGTGGCTGTGCCGACCCGCTCGAGCAACGCAGCACCCAGGAAGTCCAGTCACAGTTGCAACGTGGCGTCACTGGTCAGGGTAGTCTCGGACCTGAGAACCGCGCGCCTGGCGATACCGCCGCCGAGCATGGTGTCCCGCAAAACCATCCCTGACGCGTGAAGACCGCCGCGCCGGCGCATCATTCGAAAATTCTCATCCTCGATTTCGGCTCGCAATACACGCAGGTGATTGGGCGGCGCATTCGGGAGCTGCAAGTTTATTCGGAGATCGTTCCGTTCGATACTTCGGCCGAGGCGATCGCGGGCATGCAGGGTAACGGAATCATTCTCTCGGGCGGTCCGGCCAGCGTTTATGATAGCGGCGCCCCTCAAGTCGATCCCAGGATTTTCGAGCTTGGTCTTCCGGTGCTTGGCATTTGCTATGGCTTGATGTTGATGGCGCATCATCTCGGCGGACAAGTGCGCTTCACCGGTCGGCGCGAGTACGGCGCCGGCACTCTGGAGGTAACTAACGGTTCACAGCTTTTCGACGGCCTCGGCCCGCTGGTAGATGTCTGGAATAGTCACGGTGATGAAGTGACGGAGTTGCCGAGTGGCTTCCGTGTCGCTGCCCAGACGAACGGCTCACCCTTCGCTGCGGTGGAGGACCCGCAGCGCAGGCTCTATGGTCTGCAATTTCATCCTGAAGTCGCCCATACCCCACGCGGACGCGAGATTCTAAAAAATTTCGTTTATCACATTTGCCATTGCACGATGGACTGGACCATCGGCTCCTTTATCGAAGACGCCTGCGCGCGTGTGCGGGCCCAGGTAGGTAGCAATAAGGTGGTGCTTGGGTTGAGCGGTGGTGTCGACTCTTCCGTGGTCGCTGCGCTCCTCCATAAAGCCATCGGCGACCAACTCACCTGTATCTTCGTCAACAACGGGCTCCTGCGCGCTCGCGAAGAAGAAGTCGTTCAACGCATTTTCGACGAGAACTTCCACGTCAGACTTAAGTATGTCGATGCATCGGAACGTTTTCTTAATCTACTCCACGGCGTCATTGATCCGGAGCGGAAACGCAAGATCATCGGCAACGAGTTTATTAAGGTCTTTACTGAAGCTACGGAGGAGCTGCTGGCTGAAGATGAAAGCAACGGCTTGGCTGAACATGCGGGCTACAAATTTCTCGCCCAGGGAACGCTCTACCCCGATGTCATCGAAAGCGTCGCCATCGCTGGAAATCCGGCGCATGTTATCAAGAGCCATCACAACGTTGGCGGATTACCTGACGCCATGCACTTCGAGCTGGTAGAGCCGGTGCGTGAGCTATTCAAGGATGAAGTGCGCCAGGCCGGGCTTCAGCTTGGTTTACCTAAAGAGATAGTCTACCGCCAGCCATTCCCAGGCCCTGGACTTGCCGTGCGCATTCTTGGCGAAGTGACCACCGAGCGTCTTCGCATCCTGCGCGACGCCGATACGATCGTGCAAAGCGAGATGGAAGCGAGTGACTGGTACTATCGCGTCTGGCAATCTTTCGCTGTGCTACTTCCGGTGCAAACTGTCGGAGTCATGGGGGACCAGCGGACCTACGATTATACCATTGCCTTGCGCGTAGTGGAAAGCCAGGATGGGATGACGGCGGACTGGGTTCGCCTGCCGCACGAGCTACTCGCGCGAATCTCGAACAGGATAGTTAATGAGGTCAAAGGTATAAACAGAGTAGTTTACGATATCTCGACGAAACCGCCGAGCACCATCGAATGGGAGTGAGCGACCGAATCCTGATTGTTGATCTGCGGAGTTGAATGGTCGGCCGGCGCTGCCTCATCCGAAGGCGTACTTATCGGGTCCAGCGCGACCCTTCCTCTGCGATAGCGGAGAACTGCGGCTGACGCTTTACGCTCGCGCTCGCCCGTTAGGTCGCGGCAATAGCACAAGCAGAGCGGCGATGATCCCGAAATTAAGGAGGAGGTGCGAAGCGAAGCTCAGGTCTCGCGTCGCGTGTCCGAAACAACCGCAACTGATGTCGATGCCACGCAGCCGAGCGCTGGCGAGGGCGATTACGAACATCGATGCCAGGGAAAAAAGAATACAAACTGCGCCGCGGTCGAGCCGGAGGAAAAGAAGCGCCATTCCACAAACGATCTCAAGCCAGGGAAGAAAGAAAGCTAAGGGCACTGTCAGCACCCATGGTAACAGGTGAAAGTTGTCAATATCCGTTACGAACCGAAGCGGAGACATTACCTTGCTCACGCCAGCGTAGATAAAGATACCGGAAATAACTACTCTCAGAATTACTAATGCCCAAGCCCGTAGTCTTAAAGTCATTTCATAGATGTTGCGCACCAAGTTGTCATATCGAGCTACCGATAGCGTGCGCGGGATCCTTCGCCTCCCCTTCGCTCAGAGCTACGGCGCAATTTATGAGACTGCCTCCAGCAGTTGATATCATTTCGCCGCTTCCAGCCAGCCTTCCCAGCCTGCGGTCAAGACGAAAACCTTCTTCAATCCAGCTTCATCCTGGAGCCGGCGCGCTACTTCGCGACTGGCTCCGCAGGTTTGTTTGCTGCAATAAACGACAATTTTGCGATCAGGACTCCAGCTATTGAGTACTTCCGGCAGCAACGTTTCCCACTCGTCGGTCGTTAGGGGAAGAGCGCTCGGCACGTGGCTGGCGGCAAACTCGCCAGCTGGCCGGGCGTCAATCCACATGGCGAGCTGACCCCATTGCCTCGCTTCAACCACACTCACTTCATCGGCCGCGGGCTTTTGCCAGGAAACTCGATCGCGCAAATAGAGCGCCTGACCGACCGCCGGAAGGAAGGCCAGAGCGAGCAGCAAAACAGCCTGCCTCACCGCCCTTCCCATTACTGGCTGCTCTTCGTCGGATTGACGACTCGCGCGGTGACGTAGACTGGCTTTGCTCCGTTATCAGGCTGCAACGTCAGAGTGGCGTTAGCGGCCTTTGATGTATCGTGCGGCCTCACTTCTACCTTAAACTCGTTAGGTCCACTAGTCATGACCTTCGTCTCGAAGTCGGAAGTCGAGCTGCTCACATTAAGGTTCCTCACGTGTAACTCCTTTGCCGTTCTTACACTGACAGTCTTCGGCTTCGGCTCCTCGCTGTTTTCCCAGTAAATAAATGATGGTTGGAGCTCGACCATCTGGGGGATGACGGCGCGTAAAGTCAACACCGTCAGCGGAGCATCCGGATCATCCGTTTCCACCTGCACTGTCTTTTGCGCCGTCCCTGTGCTCGAACCTATCTTAAACGTGGCCGTGATCTCGCCGCTTTCGCCGGAAGCGATCTCGTCCTTTTGACGGCTGGTCGTAGTGCAACCGCAGGAAGTATGGACCGATTTGATGAGCACGGCCTCCTTCCCATCGTTCTTATATTTAAAACTGCCAACAGCGGTAGCATCTCCCGGCTTGGGATGCAGCTCGATTTGCTTTTGCTCCCATTTCAAACCAGCCAAGACAGGGTGGGTCAGCGCGATCAGCGCAGAAGTAACGATAAGCTTCGACAAGTTCATGTTATTCATTTTCTGGCAACGTGCTCCTTAACATAGTCAGCAACGGCATCGCGCCAACTCCGCGGTTGCACACCGCTGAGCCGCGCAAACTTCTCCGTTGATAATACTGTGTAAATGGGCCGACGCGCGACGAAATTCGTCATTTGTCCGAGCGACAGGGGCGCGACCCGTCTGCCCCTGAGCTCGATGCCACATTCCCGGCAACAATTGAGCGCGTGTTGCGCATACTCCTGCCAACTACACTCGCCACCGTTGGCCAGATGCAACAATCCGCTGGCGCCGCTGTTCCAAGCAATGCGCAACCAGTCTGCCAGATCGAGCGTGTAAGTGGGAGTGGAAAATTTGTCAGCTACCGCCGCTACTTCTGCACTCTCTCGCGCCCGCGCAATCACCTGATCCACAAAACTGGGACGGTCCGGCCCGAAGACCCACGACACGCGCACCACCAGGAATCGATCATCCGTTTCCAGCACAGCGCGCTCTCCCTCGAGTTTGGATTCACCATAAGCGCTCACGGGAATTGGCTCAACTTCTTCGCCATAAGGTGCGCGCTTCTTCCCATCGAAAACATAGTCGGTGCTGATGTGCACCAGAGTGGCCTGCTTCCTCGCGCACATCTGGGCAAGGAGACGCGGCGCCTCGGCGTTGATCGTAAAAGCTTCCGCGCGATGGGATTCACAGTAATCGACATCTGTCAAGGCAGCACAATTGATGAGCAGATCGAAGTCGCGCGGGCCGAGCTCTGAACGAATCTTGTGTTCGTCGCTTAACTCGAGCTGCCCATGGTTGAAAGCGGTCACAGCGAAATTCTGCGCGTAGGCGCGCTGCAAAGCAGCCCCAAGCCGCCCGCCGGCTCCTAGAATGACGATGGTTCGCTCCACCCGCGCGAACGCTACCCGAAACGCACCTTTATTTCAGCTTAAAACTCTGGCCGGAGCGGACGCGGCTCGATGAGGCAGCTCGGTCCCAGCTTAGAGGCTTTTTCAGCGCGGGCGCTTCGGCTCCAGGTCAGAGACCGTAGGCTTCCACTAAAGCGACGCCGATCGTGCTGCTCACACCACGGACGATGGCCGTGTAGTTGCCGGGCGCCAACGTGCGGACGATTGCCGCTTCGAAATCGTTGGGCGGCTGCAAGCCAGTTGAGCTAAGTTCTGTCTGCTGCGTGCTCTTCCAATTGTCATTAGCCGTGATCAAATTGCCGTTCGCATCGCGCAGTTCCAGCGTCGGATTAGCCAATGCATTGCTTACATTGAAGTTCCGCAGCGTCGGCCCCAATGCACGGAGCACGACTTGCTTGTGGTCGGGGCCTTTCACGATAAAGCCGCCAATCAGGACATTGTTCCCCGTCTGGACAAAGCCGCGCGTGGAAATATTGCCAAAGGTACTCCCTGCCGTCGCATCCAGATCGTAGCCTTCGACGAGCGCCACTCCCGTGCTGTTACTGACCCCGCGCACGATCGCCGTGTAGCTGCCCGGATTGAGGCTGGTGAAAATGGCCGACTCAAAATTGTTTGGCGGCCGATAAGCCGTCGGAATAGAGACGGCGTTGGCCGCGCTTTCCCAATTGTCGTTAGAAGCGATGAGCGCACCGCTGCCACTGCGTAGTTCCATAGTGGGATTGGCCAGCGTTCCTGGTACGTTAAAGGGTGGCCGGCCCAGGGTAGGACCAAGCGCGCGGAGGATGATTTTCTTTGGGCCGCCGCCGGTTATGATGAAACCACCGATGAGAACATTGTCTCCGGTCTGAACAAATCCGCGGGTAGAGATGTTGCCCAGGCTGGCCGGGATCGTGCCGCCAAACTCAAATGCGCCGATGTCGAAAGGGCCGCTGCGAATGTAGCCACGCTGATCACGCAAAGGGGCGTTGGTGGCGTTCGCAGCGTTAATTGCTAGACTGCCAGAGAGCAGAGCAATGGTTGCAGTTAGACCGCCATTGTTTTTCACACCTGCCGGGTCAAGCTTTGGGTCGAGCGGCGACGCGACCGTACCTTTGTGGTCCGTGGGCTGTGTAAAGCCCGGGCTGCCGGCGTCAGTCTTTCCGATCAGGTTGAAACCGAGTGAGGTGAAACTGCCGTTGACATCAGCGACGCCGGCGCTGGCATTTAGAGCAACGATGCTATTTTTAATACGCGCGGAGCCTTCGTTTACAATGCCCCTGTCAGAGTTACGTGCGATCGTGCTGTTGGTAACATTTAGAATGGACGTAAATCCGTTGTTGTAGATCCCGCCGGGGCTGAGGGCGGAGTTACCTGCAATCGTGCTATTAGTAACGTTGAGCGTGCCCCCGCCCGAATTGACAAGACCGCCGCCGGGGCCGTTGAGGTGCCCGTTAACTTTCACGGAATTACTGCTTACCGTGCTATTGATGACATTCACTGTCCCGGCGGCGCCGGCGACTGGGAAGTTACCGATGCCACCGATGTCCGAAGTAGCATTGTTCCCGCTGATCGTGCTGTTAATGACGCTGAGTGTGTTGCTTGCTGTGCTCGCAAAAGCAATGGCGCCGCTGAAACCTCCGACGGCAGAGTTATTGATAAGTTTGCTCCGATCGATGGTGACATTGGATGCCTCGGCGTAGATAGCACCGCCATTACTGGAGGAGTTACCACTGATCGTGCTGTTAGTGATATTTAGTGTCGTGCCCGAGCTGTTGTAAATGGCGCCGCCTCGGTGTTCCGCGATAAGGTTACCGGCAGTAGAGTTGCCCTCTATCAAGCAGTTGGTGATGTTCAGCGTTCCCCGGTCGTGTAAAATGCCGCCGCCGGTGCTGCCGTCAAAAAACGCGGTGTTCCCGCTGATCGCGCAGTTGGTGAGGTTGAGCGTGCCTGCCGTTGAATCACTGATGCCGCCGCCGAAACCGGTCCTCCCGTTGCTTGCAGTCAGGCCGGAGATTATCACCGCCGAGCCTCCGGTTACGTTGAAGATGTTGTAGTCGCCGCCTGCGTTGCGCCGCACCGTCAAAGCGGCGGCACCGGGCCCATTTATTGTCACGTTGTCGGTGATCGCGGGCAACAGGGCAGTGAGGTTGATTGTGTACCTGCCCGTCGCCGCGTCGAAACCCGGATCATTCGTAGGGATGGAGAATCTCACCGTGATCAGACTGATGGTGTCGTCACTCGCAAGAGCGTTCGCCTCTTTCAGCGCGGCTCGTAAGGTGCATTGCTGACCGGGAATTGCGGTGCTGGTATCGCAGACGCGATCCCCCGGATTCACATCATCCGCATCGCCGGTGCTGTTGACGGTAAAGGCAACCTGTTGATTGCAGACCGCCTCCTTCTCGTACGCGCCGATATCCGTGCCATCGCGGCCAGCCGCGTTCGCGACCGCGGGATCATCAAAGATGCGCGGAAAACCTGCGCCCCGCTGGTCTGTGGTCAGATTCCCGGTCAGCCCAACATGCGTCCCTTTATCAATGGCTGGGCTGCCGCAGAGCAGACGGATTGTTTGGGTCTGGCCGCCGTTTTCATGCGCACCGGTGGGATCCAGCTTCGGATCCAGGGGCGACGCCACTGTGCCCATGAGGTCAGTAGCGACGGTGAAGCCTGCACTCCCGTTTACTTTGCCGATGAAATTGAAACCCTGTGAGCTGAAAGTGCCAAAAACATCAGGCGCGGATGAGCTGGCAACATTCGCGGCAACAAGGCTGCTCTTCACTGCAGCGGCGCCTCCGCTGTTATTGATCAAACCGCCCCCGACTACTGCATGATTCCGCGCGATCGTGCTATTGGTCACCTTTAGCGCGCCATTGTTAAAGATCCCGCCGCCATTGCTCGCAGCGACGTTGTCGACAAATGTCGTGTTCGTCACGTTCACCGCGCCCGTACTGTTGTTGAATATTCCCGCACCCGAACCCGCCCTGTTAGCCAAGAACTCGCTGTTAATCACATTCACCGTGCCGGTGCTGCTGTTGAAAATGGCGCCACCATTTCCCCCGGCAGAATTGAACCAGAGGAGACACCCGGCAATGTTCACTGTCCCGGCATTGTTATTCTGAACACCGCCACCCGTGCCGCTACTGGCACCGCCAGTAATAGTCATGCCGGACAGCGTCACCGCTCCAGTGGTCGTCACGTCGAAAATGCGGTAGGTTCCGCCCGCGCTTCGCCGCACCGTCAGCTTCAGCGCGCCCGGTCCGGTGATGTCCATATTGGTGCTAAGAGCCGGCAAAGGGCTGGTCAGATTAATCCCAGTTCCAGCAGGCAGGTTGATATCGATGCCATCATCGCCCGCGCCAGCGTTGGCCTCTTCGATCGCCGCTCTCAGCGTGCAAAGCCCACCCGCTGTTTCACAAAATCCATCGCCCGGCAACGCATCGGGCTCATCGCCGGCGCTATTGACCTGGTAAAGGAATCCCGCAGCGTCCACACGCTGAGCATTCCCTGATGAAGTCGGCGTCACAGAGACAACCAGAGCCAACGTCAGGCAGATGGATGCCAGAAGCTTCACGGAGCAGTCGTATCAATTGCGCTCTCTAAAAACAATGTTTATCTACCGGCTGTTTCCTGAAGGAGCACACCACTAGCGGCTCACTGTGTCCGCGATTCTCCCGACGTTGGGCTATTCTATTTATCATTCCTTGGTAGCGCTCAATGACAAAGGCGAGATCTACTCCGTGCGCTACGAAGCGGTGAATGCAATGTTACTTAACGAGTTTCTTAAAGAACATCACGAAGTTCACGAGCTGCAAGCCCGGGCGCACGCGCACGAGACCGACGCACGGGAACAAGCAGCGATCATCGCCCGGCAGCAAAAACAGCTCGAGGCACTGAACGCGGCCCTGCAAAAAGTGAACGAGCGGCTGGATTTAAGTAATCCGGCATCGCAACTTACTGCCAGTCAGAACTAGCGCCGAATAGAAACCGGTCTCCGAGATCTGTGGGGCTAATGCCCGCTGCGCTCTCCCGGCGGGTACCCGCTAATATCTTCCGGTGCGCTCGAGTAACGGTTCCCACCAACTGCGGTTATCGCGATACCATTCGATCGTTTCCTCCAACCCTTTCTGGAAGTCGCGCCGCGGTTTCCATTTCAGCTCCTGCGCCGCGAAACTGGAATCGATGGCATATCTTCGATCGTGCCCAAGCCGGTCGGTCACAAATGAGATCAGGCTTTCCGGTTTCCCGAGCTTCTTTAAGATCAGCCTTACTACTTCAATATTCGTTAGCTCGCCATCACCACCGATATTGTAGATAGTGCCCGGCTTACCTTCGAACAACGCCGCCACCACCGCCGCGCAATGGTCATCCACATGAATCCAATCACGCACATTCAACCCATCGCCATAGACTGGCAGCGACTCGCCCCGCATCGCTTTGATCATCATGAGCGGAATCAACTTTTCCGGAAATTGATAGGGACCGTAGTTATTTGAACAACGCGTTACGACCACATCTTGCCCGAACGTCTTGAAGCAGGCCAATGCCAGGAGGTCGGCGCCAGCCTTGCTCGCTGAGTAGGGCGAACTGGGATCGAGCGGGGATCGCTCGGTGAACTTCCCACTCTCCCCAAGTGAACCATAAACTTCATCGGTCGAAACCTGCACGAAACGCTGCGTCCCATGGCGGCGCGCGGCCTCGAGCAGCATACCGGCGCCGACGACGTTGGTATGAATGAAATTTTGGGGAGAATTAATGCTGCGGTCGACGTGCGATTCGGCCGCGAAATTGATAATGGCGTAAAATTGATGCTCGGTCATCAAGGCATCCATCTGGTCGGCGCTGGCGATATCGGTTTTGAAAAACTCGTAGCGTTCACCATGTTCCTCCGCCACGCCCGTGAGATTGTCCAGATTGCCCGCATAGGTGAGCACATCGACGTTTGCCACGGAGGCCTGCTTGTAATGTTCCAGAATGTAGCGAATAAAGTTGCTCCCGATGAAACCGCAGCCGCCCGTCACTAAAATGCGCATCGCTGCGCGTACTAGCAGCGCTGCCCGGAGCGCGCGAGCGGATTTTTACACCTCGCCCCAACCCGCTTTTCTGCGGGCGCTGGAAAGCGATTGGATGTTCTGGGCCATCCTCGGGCTGGCGGCAGCGCTGCGTTTTTTGCTGCTCGGAATCAAGCCGCCGCATTTCGATGAAGGCATCAACGGCTGGTTCGTCGATCAAATGATCAAGAACGGCTTCTATCAATATGACCCGACGAATTACCACGGGCCGCTCCACTTCTATATTCTGTTTTTATCGCAAACCCTGTTCGGGCGAAACCTTTGGGCGCTGCGCACTCCGGTCGTACTCGCCAGTATAGCCAGCGTCTGGCTGGCATTGCACTACGAACGCATTCTGCCGCGGTGCGTCGCGCGACTGGCCGCGCTCGCCATGGCTATCTCGCCGGGATTTATTTTCTACGGACGATACTCGATTCACGAAGCATGGCTGCTCTTGTTCTCGATGATGTTTATGTTCGGCCTTATCGGCTTATGGCAAACTGGAACCACTAAATACCTCTGGTATGCAGGCATCGGTGTGGCCGGCATGATCCTGACGAAGGAGACGTATATCATTCACGTTGGCTGCGCCATTATCGCGCTGCCTTTGGCCTATTTCTCCCGTTTGATTTCGCCCGTCGACCATGCTCAACCAGCGGCGCAGCAGTGGGAATGGCTCGACCTTTTTGTCGTATGTTTCGTTGGCTTTGGCGCCATCATTTTCTTCTACTCTGGAACCTTCTTTCATTGGAGTGGGGTGAAAGGTTTGTATCAGACCTATCACGCCTGGTTTCAAACCGGCCACAACGGAAACGGGCATGAGAAACCATTCTATTACTGGCTTGTTCTGATCGCGCGCTACGAATGGCCAGTTTGCGCCGGACTGCTTCTTTCCGCCTGCTGTCTCCTCTTTCGTGAAATCAGCTTGCGCTACCTCGCGATCACGGGAGTAGGAGTCCTGATTGCCTACAGCATCGTGCACTACAAGACGCCCTGGTGTATCATCAGCGTGGTCTGGCCCCTGCTTTTCGTTTTTGGGGCGTTCACGCTTATCATTCCTCCTTCGCGGCTGCGGCTTGCTTCCATCATCGCGACTGTTTTACTCGCGGTATCCTTCTCCAGTTCCATTATACTTAACTATCTTCGCTGCTCCACTTTTACCGATCTTACCTGGGACCGGGACAAGGGGGTGACACGGAATCTCGCCGACTTTTTTGCGGCGGAACCTTACGTATACGTTCAGACCTACAACGATATCTATAAACTAACGACTCCACTCCTTGATCTCGCCCATCGCTATCCCATCAAATACCACCTGACCGGGCACATTATTCGCACCAGTCCGTATCCCCTTCCCTGGATCCTGGGAGACTTCGCCCGCGTCGGCTATTACGAGCACGATAATAGCCCCCCGAACATGGACGGCGACTTCCTGCTCGTGCAGGAAGACAGGGTTAAGGAAGTGGAGGCCAAACTGCACGATAGCTACTACACTGAGCTATTGACTATTCGCCCATACCAGGACACGTCCAAGCTATACCTGCGCGCGAGCGAGTTTAAGAATTACTTCCCGGGCCGACCGCCTTCTTTTGTCGGACCGCACTAGGCACTCGCCCGATGCGATTTCTGTTAGCGGGCCTTATCTATGTCGCGACATCCACCGTGACGGCGCTTCTCTTGGGCATGAACGGCGGCGGCTTGCGTTTCGGCATCTCACTTTTGTCCCTATTCGTCGGGACGACGGCGGCTGTGACTGCGTTCTTTTTCACGCCGCCGCGAGAGGTCACGCCCATACCAGGCGAAAGAGGAAGGTATCGATCGATCTGGCTTTGCCTCGCCGGCTTTGTCTTCGCCCTCTTCGCCCTGCGCTCCTTTTGCTGGCTCGTCTTTTACGATGGCGAAGCGATCCAAATTCAGTCACCGAACAATCTGGGCGACCTCGGGCTCCATATTACATACATCAAGACTTTCGCCAACGGTGTCTCGCTCTGGCCGGACAGCCCGCTCTACGTCTACAGTAAACTGCGCTACCCCGCCGGCATCGACCTCTTCAATGCTCTTTTCGCCCGCCTTGGTTTCGACTTGCGACATCAGCTGGCGTGGACTGGCCTTCTCGCATCCGTCGCAACCTTTTACTCTCTCTACCGATGGAGCGGAGCATTCGGCGTTGCGGGCTTCCTCTTCAATGGCGGACTTATCGGCTACCAGTTCTTTTCTTCCCTGCGCTTTGTCGATTATCAGGGCACACCTGACATTTCCTGGAAAAGTATTCCCTTATCCATGTTCGTGACGCAACGCGGACTCCTTTATGCCATCCCCGCGGGCCTTGCCTTGCTCTGGCAGTGGCGAACTAAGTTTGGACTCGATTCACAGAAACAGAAGGAACGCTTTCCCACCTGGATCGAATATATCCTCTACGCCACCATGCCGCTCTTCCATGTGCACACGTTTCTTGCCTTGAATGTAGTCGCCAGTCTGCTGTTCCTGGGCAAACCAGAGTCGCGCCGTCCACTGCTTCAACTAGTCGCCGGCGCCGTTCTTCCGGCTACGTTCTTTGTCTGGTTAATTACGGACCATTTTCATGCCGGCTCCGTCTTTCAGTGGCACCTGGGCTGGACGCAAAACATAGGCGAGTTCGCCATGCCATTCTTTCGGTTTTGGTTCGTCAACTTCGGCTTCTTCCTCCCACTCGCCATTATCCTGGTTATTGTGGTCGTTCGCGATCAATGGCGGCAACCGGCACGCTTCCAATTTTCTCTCGACATTCTTTTTCTGACTGCCGCCGCCATCATTTTCGTTATTACCTGCGTGGTCAAGACGGCGCCATGGGAGTGGGACAACACCAAGATCCTTATTTGGGCTTACTTCATCACTTTGCCGCTCTTATGGAAGCGACTTGTCAGCCCCTGGCCTTTCAGTGTGCGCGCGGCCATTTGCATTGTTCTGTTTCTTTCCGGATTCGTTAGTCTTATCGGTGGATTGGCGGCGGGGCGGCCCGGTTTTGGATTCGCCAATCGCGTTGAGGTCGATTACGTCGCGGCCGCCACTCGAGCGCTTCCGGTGGAAGCGCGCTTCGCCGCCTTTCCCACCTACAACCATCCTCTCCTTCTGAATGGGCGCAAAGTGGTGTGCGGTTACGCCGGGCATTTGTGGACGCAGGGAATCGACAATACCGCCACCGAGAACAAGCTGCGATCGTTAATGCTCGGCGAGGGAAATTGGATGCGGGCGGCGCGAGACTTACGCGTCCGCTATCTCTTTTGGGGAAACGAAGAGAATGTCAATTATGCCACCAGCTCGCGACCATGGGAGAGTAAGCTTCGTTTGATAGCCAAGGGAAGCTGGGGAGCTATCTACGATTTCGGAAAGGAGATCGACAGCCTTAATTAGACCGCGTCTCGGCGAAGCTATCCGTTAACGAAATAGGCGAACTTCCAGCTGCCATTGATTCGAAGGATGCCGGCGCGATATCCGTCGTAATTAAGCGAAGGATCAGCGAACTGCGGGGGAGCTACCATATACTCCTGTTTCTTTATAAACTTTTCCGACAAGATGCCTTCCAGTTCCGGCCAGAGATTATTCTCATCCCAGAACTGAAATACTCCCTCGCCGGCTCGGTCTGGGTTCAGACTATAACCGAAATCGGATGTCATCATGGAGGCGAGAGTGTTGACATCGTGCGCGGAAGCGGCCTTGCGCAGGCGCGAAACGAACGCATCGAAATCGACGTCGGTGTTCTCCTGCCGTCTTTCAACCTTGGCTTGCTTCTTGAGCGCGGCTTTGCGCGCATCTTCCTTCTTCTTCGTAGTGTGTTGACATCCGCTCAACCCCAGGGCGAGTGCAAGCAAGATGAGGCCAATAAATCTCCCGGCTAACTTCATGGGCAATAGCTCTGGCAAATTTTTACGTCGCTGGCAAGATAACACTCAGCGAGCGCACCGATGCTTCATACGCGACCGTAATGGATGATCGATGAAGACGAAGTAAAACGTGCTGGCGATTTCCGACAATGTCGCAGCCGGGCTGTGACTGCGGAGGCGACCCGAGCGCAACTGCTGAAAGACCGCTTCCGCCGTGAGTTCGGCTGGGCAAGGGACGCTCGTATAATGATGACCGAAAGCGCTGAGACGGTGCGCGTCTGAGGTCGCGATGAGCGGTTTACCAAAGTCCCTCGCCACGCGAATAGCGCGCCGGTTCGGATTGAAAATGCCTTTGTGAAAATGGCAGAGCTCGATCGCATCGAAACAGTCGATCTCATCGAGCAAACGTTTTCCGACCGAACCGCCGAGCAGATAAAACGGATGCGGTGCGATGGTGAAGATGGAAAGACCTCGCCGTTCCCGCAGGCGACGCAAATCAGCAAACGTCCCAAGCCCTGCGACGTCACTGGAAGTGACATTCAGCAGGATCACATCAGCTCCTTCAATACGCATTTCAGCAGCCGGCACGAGAAGGAGACCCAACCTCTCGGCTGCGGCAAAGACCTCCGGGGAATCAAAGACAGCGCCGTGCAAGGTAATAGCGAGCACGTGAAAATCAAGACGGCGGGCGCGGGCGAGAAGTTCGCGTGCGGAGTAATCGAGCCTGTCTTTCGGGTCTTCCAAAGTGTGAATGTGGAGATCGAGCTTGATCCAGTCGTTTTCACTTGCCCTCATACGATTAAATTTGGTGTCCGGATCCCGAGCGGATCTGGAGAGCAAGCAGCACATTCAACAGAATACTTCCGAGCGATGTCAGCTGATCGACCTTCAACTTCAATTTCCGCCTTCTATTGTGGATAATGCAGTCGCAATAGTTGCGGTTTCTGCCCAAGGCTAATCACGAATACTTCGCTGTAATCGTCCTCGCCGATATAGGTATGCGCGTCCATCCCAAGTGACTTCACCACATCCGGAATTGTGTTGCCATGACCGACGACAAGAGCGTTGTCAGCGAGCGCATGTAACTTTTGCACCAGCGCGGCAGTGTCTTTCGCCGGAACAACGGTAGGCGTAATTCCGAGAGCCTTGGCCAGTGGAGCCGCCGTCTCCTGGGTCCGCTTCAATTCACTCGTGAAAATAGCGGTGATGCCCGCGTCCTTCATCATGTGTGCGAGCGCTTCCGCTCGTGCCGCGCCCGCCTGTGACAAATCAGGATCGTTACCACCATGCACAAGCTTTTCGGCGTGCCGCACTATGATGACGATGGGTTGCGCCGACACAACCGTCGCTGCCGCCAAAAGCACCCAGGAAGAAATCCAACACTTCATCCCAGATCGTAGCAGAAATGGAATCGTCTGCTTCTATTTCGACCTGCGCACGGCCTTTGCTCTGACCAACAGCACACTCAGCGGCGATTTCGGCGGGACCAGGCAACGCCAACACCGGGCGTTCGGCCAGCCGCGGCCATCCACCAGGACAACAATCACACCGTCTCCGCACTACGGCCACTTTCCTGCTGGCTTGGCCGAGAATTTGGAGCAATGTTCATCCTGGCGGTCGTTTCTTCACGAGGTTGACGAATACGAAGTGAAGCACCACATGTATTGTTTCAGCACGACTTATTCTTGTTAGGATCGTTCGAAGAATGAGCATCATCGGAAAAGTGGAAAGCCTTTGGCGTTACCCCGTCAAAAGCATGCGCGGGGAAGAGTTGGACGAGATGTTCGCCGGGTACGCCGGAGTATATGGCGACCGGCTTTTCGCATTTCGGAGCTCCGCCACCCGAAAAGGCTTTCCCTACCTCACCGGACGCGAGAAACCAGCGATGCTGCGCTTTCGTCCGCGTTTTCGCCAGCCAGGTAAAGCGGCGCGGCCGGCCAATTTGGCGGAGGCGGAGAAATTGCCGCCCGGCGCCAATGCCGTCTCAGCGGATCCGGCAGAATTAATGGTCGACGTCGAGACACCCGAGGGAGCAACTCTCGCGATCGATGATCCTGCGTTAATCGACCTGCTTGCCTGCGGCATTGATGAAAAGCATCACCTCAGCTTATTTCGTTCGGACCGCGCCATGACCGATTGCCGTCCATTGTCCCTTATCGCTATGCAATCGGTCCGACAAGTTAGTGACGAAACGGGAATCATCGTCGACAAGCGGCGCTTCCGCGCCAACGTTTATCTAGACTTGGCTGCGTCCGAAGGTTTCGCCGAAAACAAACTGGTCGACCGCTTCCTGCGCATCGGACCCAAGGTGGTCATCGCGGTTCTGGAACGCGACCCGCGTTGTATGATGATCACGCTCGATCCCGATACTGCCGAAAAAGAACCGGCATTACTGAAGAAAGTCGCGCAAACCCACGGCGGCATGGCCGGTATTTACGCCGCCGTGCTTATGGAAGGCATGATTCATAAGGAGGATGCGGTGGAATTATTGAGGTAGCAAAACAACTTTTTTATTGTCGCAACCACGGTCATCGGGCGAACTGTAAATCCACCGGATAGACCAAATTGATCTCATCCGATTAGAAACGCAATCGGCCTGGATACACTTTGTTCCGGCGACCGATAGAGTACTTTCTTCTCGTTAGCAGAATACTCGTGTTGACATAACTTTAGCCCATCGCCTTTTGGTTTGCGGCAGCGCATCAGTTCGTATAAACAGACGGCGACATGAATCACTTGCGCAGAATTGGACTCGCGTCGCTATTTTTTCTTGCGCTCGGCCTCATGGCAGGAGCGTTGCCGCGTTCTGCGACTCGATGGAGTCCCCAATCCGCTATGGCGGTGGCGCTGGTCTGCTATGGGTTCGGGCTCGTGCTGGGACTCATTGCTTTCATGCAGTCGCGCCGCAGTCAAAACCTCAATGGAACAACCAAATTCCTGGCCCGCGCGCCGCTGGCGCTAGTTACGATCGGAGTTCTGATCCTATTCCTACGCGCGATGATCGGCTGGTAGGCGTACCGCGGTTTCGCTG
>JBBRAF010000015.1:0-68478 GCA_038207045.1 Chthoniobacterales bacterium | reverse complement strand
GTGCTGAGGTCCATGACGGTGTCGGCGCCCCACTTGGTGGCCCAACGCATTTTCTCGACTTCTTCTTCGATGGAGGAGGCGACGGCGCTGTTGCCGATGTTGGCGTTGATCTTTATCAGGAAATTGCGGCCGATGATCATCGGCTCGAGTTCGGGATGGTTGATGTTGGCCGGGATGATGGCGCGGCCACGGGCGACTTCAGAGCGGACGAATTCGGGGGTGATTTCTTTGGGGATCGATGCGCCGAAGCTTTCGCCGGGATGCTGGTGGTGGAAATCCGTTTGTTTGTAGGGGACGCTGTTAGCGTCCCGACCATTGGATGGGAAGCTAGCAGCTTCCCCTACAGAAGAATTATTCGTGCGGCCGTTCTCGCGGATCGCAATGAATTCCATTTCAGGCGTGATGATGCCTTGACGCGCGTACCAGAGCTGTGTGACGGGATGGCCGGCGCTAGCGCGAAGCGGTTTGCGGTCCGGGCCGGACTGGCCTTTAACGCCGGGAAAATGTTCGAGCCGATTTCGCCGCTCCTCAGTGGAAGCGTACTCTTCGTGACCTCTCGTTAAGTAGCCGTTGTCTTCCGGTTTAACTTCGCGGCCTTCGTACTCGGCCGCGTCTCCCCGCCTTGCGATCCATTCGGCGCGCAACGGTGCAAGACCTTCCGATGAATCGGGCGCCTGATCCGCGTCGCCCCATGGACCGCTGCAATCATAAACGCGGATTGGCTCGTTAGGCTCGATCTCGCCATTAAACGCTTTCGTGTTTGCCTGCGAGATCTCGCGGAATGGAACTCGGATCTCGGGGTGCAGCTCACCCTCGACGTAAACACGCCGGGAATTGGGCATGACGTAGTCGGAGCTTTGCGGTTCGAGGGAGTCTTTCGATGCGATCATTAGGAATACGAATTAGGAAAGGAGGAAAGCAGGAAGATTGAAGAAACAGATTCTTTTCCTCATTTCCTGTTTTCCTGATTCATTTTCTCTCAGTAGCAAAATTAAAAGCCATGCGCAGAAGCGCATGGCTGAAATCGTCAGTCCGACCCGGACCCTCGCTCCCTACGGCGGCATTACCCGCATCAGGTTTAAGGGGTCGTCCGATTTCTCGAACCTCTCAGCCAGTGGCTCCCCCGCTCTATTCGTATCAGAATAGAACCCGAGCGTCGGAAGTCAACGCAGCGACAAATTGCCGGCCACGCGCGACGACCTGCCGCAGGGCGAGCAGCGCGCTTCGACGGAGCGAGCGCGCCGCTACATTAGGCCTGCCAGGCGGGACTAACCCGAGGACTTCGCCGCCTCTTTCACGTTGGTATGGAAAATGGCCCGCCATTCTCCCTTCTCGTTTCTCCAGACGGAGCCGGCGTTGTAAGCGCCGGAGGCGTCTTTCCCATCGAACATGCCCTCGACCTTTACTTTGTAGGTCGACATCATCGTGTCCGCTCCCACCGCGACGACCTTGTAGTCGCTGATGGTAAACGATTTCATATCCCACTTTTGCATGTCAGCCAATTCTTTCTGCATGTCGGCGATGCCGTCGTCGTAAACCCCGATGACGTCGGCGTGCACGACTTTCTTGAAGTCGGCAGCGCTCTTGTCTTTGAAGGCTTGCCAGGCCGCTTTCTCCTTTGCCATCAGCGCGTCCTTGTCCGGCGCGGCGATCGAAACGGCGATCGTCGCGAACCAGGCGGTCATTGTGTAGAGCATCAGTTTTTTCATGAATATTCCTTTCGTTGGTTGCGGCAACCAGCCTGAACAGGCTGCGAGGGACGGTCAATCCCATTCGGATGGGAGAAAAGTGGTCGATTGAGTTGGCAGCGCGTTTCCTGACTTCCCACAAGGGGCACAGTCGCTCATCGAAAAGTTGTTTAGGCGGGAGGCCGAAACCAGCGTGCGATACCCAGGACGGCTCGCGTCACGTTCGCGGGTACCGACTCTATTTCAGCGCTGCCTTCTCAGCTCCGAGCCCGGTGTTCGCCCGCACCATCAACTCGGCAAAACCCGCTTCGGCTTTCGGTTCACGGCGGAACAACGTGCCGAGGATTGCGCCGAGAAACCCGAGGGGAATGCTAAGAATACCCGGATTCTCCAGCGGAAAAATCGCCGCGCGCTGGATTAAATGCCGCGCCGCCGCCGCCGTTCCGGGCGGATCGATTTTCATGATGCTCGGACTAATCATGATGAGGGCAATAGAACTGATAAGTCCGACGGCCAACCCAGTAACGGCCCCGGTGGTGTTGAAACGTTTCCAGAAAAGCACGAGCACGATGACGGGAAGATTGGCGGAGGCCGCGACGGCGAAGGCAAGTGCGACAAGGAACGCAACGTTGGCATCTTTGCCCAGAAGAATAGCTATGCCGATTGCGATGGCGCCGACGACAAACGCCGTCACGCGTGCGACGCGAACTTCTTCTCCCGGCGCGCGCTCCACACCTTTGTGGATGACGTTGGTATAGAAATCGTGCGCGAACGAGGTCGAGGCGCTGATGGTCAACCCAGCGACGACAGCAAGAATGGTGGCGAAGGCGATGGCCGCGATGAAAGCGAAGAAAGTGTCGCCCCCGAGCGCCTGCGCCAGAAGCGGCGCGCTCATGTTATTGCCGCCGTGGGCGGCAATGTGATCTCGGCCCACGATGGTAGCGGCGCCAAACCCGAGAAAAGTCGTCATGATATAAAAGGAGCCGATGAGAACCATGGCCCAGACCACGCTGATGCGGGCCGTCTTCGCATCCGGCACGGTATAGAAGCGCACCAGAATGTGTGGCAATCCGGCGGTACCGAACACGAGAGCCATGCCTAACGAGACTAAGTCAAGAGGGCCGTAAGGAGCGACGTAGCGCAATCCAGGTTGAAGGAAATTCTTCGTCACGAGTTTGCCTTTGTCGTGGTAGGTCACGCGGGTGACAGCATCGAAGAAATTTTCCAAACTCCAGCCGAAATGCGCCAGCACCATCAGGCTGAGAAATATCGTTCCGGCCATAAGAAGAATGGCCTTGATAATTTGCACCCATGTCGTCGCCAGCATGCCGCCGAAGACGACGTAGATAATCATGAGCACGCCCACGCTGACGACCGCGCTCTGGTAGCTCACGTGCGAACCGCCGAGCAGGAGCGTGACCAACGCACCGGCCCCGACCATTTGCGCGATCATGTAGAAGGTAGAGACGGTGATCGTGCTCAGAGATGCCATCGCGCGCACCGGCCGCGGATTCAAACGATAGGCCAGCACATCGGCCATGGTGTACTTACCGGCATTGCGCAGCGGTTCGGCCACAACGAGCAACACGGTGAGATATGCGACCAACCATCCCACCGAAAACATGAATCCGTCATAACCGAAGAAGGCGATCAACCCCGCGATGCCGAGAAAGCTCGCCGCGCTCATGTAATCTCCCGCTACCGCTACGCCGTTCTGCCAGCCGGTGATCCGCCGGCTCGCGGTAAAGAATGCGGCCGCTCCACGCGAGCGCCGGGCTGCCCAATAAGTAATCCCGAGCGTGATCAACACGAACAGGAAAAACATGGAAAGTGCCGGCGTCATTTCGTCATCCCGCCCTGCTCATTATCCTCATCGTGATCTTCTTATTTGGAACGAGCAGTCATTTGCGATCCCTGCTTCAGCACCTCGCGTGACATACGATCGAATCGTTTGGCCGCGCGCACGTAAAGTGCGGCAATGATCCAGGCCATGAAGAATTGTGAAAGCGCAAAGAGATACGCCCAATTGACCGCGCCAAACACCCTTCGTTCCATTAAGGGCCGCGCATATCCTACCAGGACCGGCAGCGCAAAATAGTAAACGATGAATACGATCATTGCCGGTACGATAAATCGCCGCTTCGCCTTCAGCAGCTCACCGAACTTCGCGCTCGCCGCCAGGGCTTCCCAATCTGCCCTTTCGATTTCTTCGTCCGCAGTACGCTCGTGCGCCGGTTTGGGTGCAGTCCGACTTAACCGCGAAATATCAGTCGCCGACCCGATCAGTGGCGTCGGATCAGGAGGAACATTCGGGTCTTCCGACATCGCGCTTCGTTATAAAGCGCAGATCGCTGATCGCAAGGGTGTATTCGTACATCGAAACACCCTAACACGGACTCTCAACTGGAGCGGCCGCGCTCCCCTCGCCGTGGCCGCATTCTAACCCGGTCAGTCGAATCTGATTACACCGCCGCGGACCGGAGCGGCAGGAACGATCCAGCGAATGAGTAATTTAAGACCTGTTGGTACGATGCACCGCTGGCGCGCGGCGTGTCTTCGTCCTCATCCTTGTCCTCGTCCTCGTCGTCGTCGGAATCATCCGTTTCCGCGCGCAGATCGTTAGGACTGACCGAAGGCAAATCGTGTTGTTGCAGTTTTTCGAAGCGCTGGCGAACTTCGGCCGGCACTTTGTCGACCTCTTCCTTCGTCTCGACCGGGCCGCTAAAGAGCAATTTTCCCTGCGGATCCTTTGCCGTCAGCAATTTTTTGCCGTCCTTGTTCTCGATGCGGAGCTCGCCTTTGTCGTCTGAAAAAACGATCTGCGCCTTGTTAAGATCGATGGTTGTCTGCTGCAGCGCGCCATTGTTGCGTGTGATGGTGCGAACCTGGTCGGCGGCGCGACGAGCGTCTTCACGCGCGCGTTGCACTTCATCGCGCGCTCTCAAGACGGCGTCCCGGATCACGCCCTTGTTCTCCTCCCCCACCTGACTCAACTGCTCCTTAAGTTGCGCCATCTGCTCTTTCATCCGGTCCTTCATGTCGCCGAGATCGCCCATGTCGCTGAAATCGAAGCTCCAGCCATTCATGTCTGGCATGTGTCCTAAACCAGCATGCCGCCGCGGAATCTCTTTCTTTGCCAGCTTTACAGTAACCTTCTGTTCCTGGCCTTTGCGCAATAGCGTGAGGGTGACAGTAGTGCCCTCGGAGTAACTCCGGACCAGCTTTGCCAGCTGGTCAGGGTCAGTGAGTATTTGATCGTTCAACAGCTTAACGATGTCGTTTTGTTGCACCCCAGCACCGGCGGCCGGTCCATCGGGCACGACATAGTCAACGACAAGGCCGAATCCCTTTGGCAACCCAAGCTGGTCGCAAAGCACGCCCGGCACCTCCGAAGTTTCGACTCCAAGGTAGGTAACAGGCACCTTCGGCTCGCGACCCCGCGGGAGTAAAGGCGGCATAGGTGGATTGGGCGCGATAGCGGGAGCAGGCGGCGCGGCCGGGGCTGAAGGTTGACTTAGGACGGTGGCCGGCAACAGGGCCACCGCGGTGAGCACGAGACTTATCGATGTTTTCATGGTTAGTTAGAAATTGTTAGCTGAAATCTTTACTGACCCGAGACGGGAATGAATGCCACTTCCTCTGCTGGATAGGAAACGCGCAACTGCGCACCTGTGCGGACGTCCTGCCATCGCCATGTCTCACGCGTGCTCGTCCGCACACGCCGCACCGGATCCTGGCCGTTCCGTGGAAAGATCAGTCCTTCGTCATGTTGGTTGTAAACGACCTGAGTGAGCCCTGCCGCTATATAATTCGGAAGCTGGGCGGCACTGGGCAGAAGCGAAGGCGTGGCCGAGGCAATCGCACTTTTCGTTAGCGGATGAAAGTCGATGTGGGCGAGAATAAGGAAGGTGGCCGCGACCGCCACGCCCACGGCCAGTCCGATCCAATTCACGCGAAAGCGATGCGGTGTGATGACGTTGTCGGGAATCTTGCCCGCGTCAGCCAGCGCCATCTCGATGCGGACCATCAACCCGCGAGAAGGACGTGCCGGCTGCAGTCCTTTCAGTCTGCCTTCGAGCTCGATAAAATCGTTCATTGTGTGGAAGCGTCCGCCGCGGCGGATGCCGGCGCATCCAGTGCGCTATCGCCCGGCCGCAGACTCTTCTTTAAACTCGCCAGAGCATATCGATAGCGCGAGGCCGCGGTGTTTTGCGAAACGCCAACTGTTTCCCCGATTTCAGCAAAGGTAAGCTCGTTCCAGATTTTCATCACCAGCACCTCGCGCTGCTCACGCGGCAGACGTTCAATCGCAGCGGCCAGTTCCCGCTGCGAATCATCCAACTGCTCAAATTGCGGTGGCATCGTGTGGTCAGCCTCGCCGGACGCTTCCAGTTCGCGGCGCATGCGCCGGCTGTCACGCCGGATGAGATCGAGCGCGGCCGAGCGCACGGCGGAGTAAAGGAGCCCGCGATTGCGCAGGGGAAGATCCCGGCGCCAAAAGCGCACGAAAGCTTCCTGGACCACGTCTTCGGCATCGGCCGGACTGCGCACCCATTGCCGGGCGAAAAGGAGAAGACCGGGAGCGAGTTCCGAAAAACAGACTTTCCAATCTTCATGAGCGGCGACATTCTCCATGACCCTTCACGGTCTTTAAATTTGAAACGTCGCCAACTGCTCATTTTGTCTACGGCGGCAGGATTTTTTTCTCTTGCCGCTATAAGCCTGGTCAGTGAGAGCGCGTCCGCACAAAGCCCGGATGTCGCTGCCGCGCGCGATATTGCCCGGCTTGACCGCGAGTTCTCCGATTCCTCCGTTCAGAAGGGAATGCCTGCCGCGTGCGTCGCCTACTTCGCCGACGACGGCATCGCCTTTGCACCGACAGCCGTGAATGGAAAAAAATATTGGGCATCGCGCACGAATTGGGACAACACGCTGGTATGGCAGCCGATCTTCGCCGCCGTCGCGCGCGCGGGAGATCTCGGCTTCACCACTGGACCATGGGAGCTGAAGAAGAAAGTTGGCAGCTCGCTCGCGTTCGGCCACTACGTCACGGTTTGGCGCAAGGAGCCGAATGGACCATGGAAAGTTGCGCTCGATGTCGGCACGGATAATCGGCAGCCGAGCGAACCGCCTCCGCCTCTCCAAGTTTTACCCGCCGATGCCGTGACGACTGAAAGCTCGAGCCGGGAGGCACGCCGTGCTTTAAAAAAAACATACCGCGATTTTGTGGCAGCGGGGAATAATGAGATTGGCAAAGCGCTGATCGGAGTAGCTGCCGATGCCATTCGCGTCTACCGCGAGAACGCTGCGCCAGCAATAGGAACGGCTGCCGCGCAAGTAATCCTTGGGTCCGAGCATGGCAAGGAAATGCGCTCTGAAGATCACGTCACGCTGAGTAAGTCCGGCGATCTAGCTTATACTTATGGAAATTATTCGGAAGAACGCGGGAACATTACCGAGCGCGGTATCTACCTTACGATCTGGCGTACCAACTTGAATAGCGACTGGCAACTTGTCCTCGACTTGAAGAAGAAGTTACCGTCCGATAAAACGTAGCGCCGCAGCCACGATCGGTGGCGATAACGCAACGGCCCTCGTTCGTCCTATTGCGTGCTATAGACCTCGACCAGCGCCGTCCCGGTCTTGCCGCTAGCTCCGCGTACTACTGCGGTAAAATTTCCGGCCGGCAACGTGGCAAAGATGGCGGACTCGCGCGGATCCGCTGGGGCCAGACCGGTCGCCGTGATCTGCGCCGCTTGTGTATCCTGCCAGTTGTTGTTCCGCGCGATGATCGTACCATTCGCATTGTGCAGCTCGAGAGTGGGGTCTGTCAAAGCATCAGTCACTCCATACTGCGAAAGCGAAGGCCCGATGGCACGCACCACCACCGCATTGGTCGCGAGACTATTCCCTCCCAGGATGAAGCCGCCAATCAGCACATGATCACCCGTGCCGACAAAACTGCGAGCGCTGACGTTGCGAACCTTTTCTACCGTGGGCTCAAAAGCGAAGGACTGCGGAAAAAACGGGCCGACGGCGAAAGTGGTCCTTACACCAGCGGGTGTGAACCTCACAACGCTGGGTTCGCTCGAGTTAAAGGAGATCAACCCAGCAAACAAATTGCCGCTCCCATTGAAAGCAATCGGCCCGAAGTCTGAGCCCAAGGCAAAAGGGCTTCCGCTTCCACTTGGCGTAATTTTAAGAATTGTTTGGCCAGAATCAACGACGGCGAAAAGATTGCCCGCGTCATCAAAAGCCAAAGCCAGTGCTCCCGATGGCACGGTAGCGAAGGTGCTTTTTACGCCGCTGCGAGTGAATCGAACGATGGTGTCGGTAGGGCCCAAAGCAGCCGCAGTGGCGTAGAGATTGCCGAACGCGTCAAATGCCAGACCCCAGGAGTACGTTCCCACCGGGCCGGGTTCGGACGCAGCAAAGGTCGTCTGATTGCCATCTGGTGCGAACTTCAAGATATTGCCCGCGGCAGCGTAGAGGTTGCCTGCACTATCGAAAGCCATTCCGAGAATAGAACTAGTCGGAGTTGAGGCGAAAAGTCTCCTTGTTCCCGTAGGCGTGAACCGGTAGATTTTTGTCGGACGACTGCAGTCAGAGCCGCCGGTGGTAGCACAGGAGCCTGAATCGGCCACAAAGAGGTTTCCGTTTCGGTCGAAAGCAAGGGCAGTAGGCTGGAACAAGCCAGACGCGAACGTGCTCTTTGTACCCGTGGGAGTATATCGAAGTATCATCGTGTCACCGGCGACATAAAGATCACCGGGAGTGGCGTGGATGCTGGCGGGTGCGAGAAATGTTGCGGCCAGCAGGAGAAGCAAACAACGAACGATTTTCCGTCCCATAAATACCTCCCAGGTTAAGCTATCTAAAAGAACGCTACGAAGTCGAAGATCGGCATGTCAAGGCTGTTTTTACAGATAACGCGGCTAAATTACTGTTTCGAAACAGGTCTCAAAATAAGCTCCCCGAGCCAGTTCGCATCCGAAACTCCGGCCCGATACGCTTCCAGGGCTTCCACCGAAGAGTTCACACGTAAATTACTGTAGGATCCATCCTGGTTCTCCCAGCGCTCATGCCAATAGACAGCAGCTTTGATCCGTGGATACCTCGTGCGAAACAACTCCAATCCTTGCCTGACCCACTCGCCTTTGTTCCCCGAATGGGGAAACTCGCCCGTGGCCCATTCCGCGATCATAATCGGTTTATCTGGATCCAACCGGCTCATCTCTTCGTAAGGCCAATCGACCAAAGATGGAATATCCGCCCAAGGTTCATCTTTGAATTGCTGACCGTAAACACTAAGCCCCAACCAGTCTACATAGTCAGAACCGGGAAAATAGGCGGGAGCGAAGTTCCAGGTATCCAGTGGATACGAGTAGTTATTGGTGTGAAACATCCACTTGATATTGCTTGCGCCGCGCGCGCGCACCCGATCGACGACATGCCGGTAAGCAGCTTTGTATGTTTCCGGGCCCTGCCACTTCGCTTCATCTTCATCTGTCGGCTCGCTCCCGCCATAGTAAGCGCCCGACCACGGAAACCAGTCACCGTTCATCTCATTCCCGAAAACCACGATCATGGGCTTGCCGAACCCCTTGGCCGCGTCTGCCCAGCCGTCGATATATTTGTCCCAATTGCCGGCAATGATGGAGGTGAGACTAAAGCGATCAGGGCCCATGTTCTGTTCATAAGGCCGGTCCCAGGGCGACCAGAAAACCAGCGGCAGCGAATGATGCTGCCAGATGACATTCACGCTCCGAGTAGGAAAGTCCTGCTCGCCCCAGTAGCTTGATGAGGCAATGATGGCCTGATGCTTTCCTACCATGGCTTCAAATTGCTCAATGGTCTCCAGCGTCACATCCTCTTCCGCCTCGCCAAAGTCGATGAACGCACCGATGTAGGCGCCGCGCTCTGGAACGGCTACCTGGACAGGCGCACTCTCATCTAATTTCTGCGATGGCGCCGATCGATGACATCCCGTGGCTGCTAACATGGCCAAAGTAATTATGCTGAGCCTTCGCATCCATCCTAATTGGCCAGGTCGCACCGCCGCAGTCTGCCTTATCGAACTGTTTGCAGCAACTACCTCGCCCGCTGATGACTTTTTCACCGTCAAAGCAGTTGTCCAAACCGATCACTGCGTAAACAGACTAGAACCAGAAAAGGCCCTTGGGGCCGGTGTGGATGGCCACCAACGCGGGCAGTGCGCCCAGTTGCTTTCCAAAAGGAACATTCACGCGATGCTCTCAGCTGGGCTGGGACCTTTGACCTATCGCCTGCGCACGGAGCTAGCCGGCGAGGCCTGGCATTGGAATCCTCATGGCAGCTGGAGCGACGAAGCTCATCACCGTGGCTATTGGACGTCGAGTAGCTCACCAACAACGCCCATTATGGTTTCTTATGGCTATCGCCTGCCGCGGCGCGGAAATACTATCGACCAGGCGAATGACGATGGCTTCTCACGCATCACCGATGGAGACGAACGTTCCTTTTGGAAAAGTAATCCTTACCTTGATTCTCACTTCACCGGCGAAACGGCTGGACGTCAGCAATGGGTCGTAATCGACCTCGGTCAAACTAGGAGCATCAACGCCGTTCGCATCCAGTGGGGAACACCGTACCCGAGGCAGTTTCAGATCGAATACTGGAGCGGGACCGACCCAATGCATTTGCATATCGATCGCCTGGACGATTGGAAACCGTTTCCAGATGGAATGGTTCGGGATAGCTCGGGCGGAGATCCAATCATTCGGCTTGGCGAAACACCCGTCCCCGTTCAATTCGTCCGTGTCATCATGAGCGGCAGTTCGCAGGGTTCTGCTCAACCATCAATCGATATTCGTGATCAACTCGGCTTTGCCATTCGCGAAATCAGCGTCGGCAGAACAGATGACGTCGGCAACTTCGAGGATTTCGTGCGCCACGCGCCGGAGAGACATCAGCAAGCAGTCGTGTATGTCTCTTCGACCGACCCCTGGCATCGGTCAGAAGATATCGACTACAAAACGGAACAGCCCGGACTCGATTTCATCTTAAGAAGCAGGCTGACCAATCACCTGCCGGTCCTCGTGCCAGTAGGTTTACTCTACGATACCCCCGAGAACGCGGTCGCAGAAGTCCGTTATCTTCTTGCGCGAAAGTACTCGCTTCAGGGTTTCGAGCTTGGCGAAGAACCAGATGGTCAGTGGGTGGCGCCAGAAGACTACGGAATGCTCTATGTGTCACTTAGCAAACAACTGCGCTCGGTGAACCCAGAGGTTCGACTCGGAGGGCCTAGTTTGCAGAGTTTCGAAGGCCACCTGCTCACCTGGCCAGACCCGAGGGGAAACCGCTCGTGGATGAACCGCTTTTTACAAGTTATGCGAGCGAGTAACGCCCCTTTCGACTTCTTCTCCTTCGAATACTATCCATTTGACAACATCTGCGGCGATGCCGCTGTACAATTGCCGGAAGCCTCGGGGCGTCTGCGCGAGATGCTCGCGAGTTTGCATACTGACGGTGTTCCTTCCGACATTCCGTGGCTTATGACAGAGTTCGGCTACTCCGTTTTCGCCGGCCGGCACGAAGTAGACATCGAAGGCGCGCTCTTCCAGGCTGACGCCGTGGGCGCTTTCCTGACCGCCGGCGGCCGCACAGCCTACCTTTACGGCTACGAACCGAACTACCTTACAAACGAATTGAACTGCTCCTGGGGTAACTTGATGATGCTGCAAAGCGCTGGTCGGCAACTCCACCGCCTCTCCACCTACTACAGTGCAGGGTTACTCACGAAGGACTGGATACAGCCCGCAAATGGCGCACACGAAGTCTATCCCGTGAACGTCGAACCGGCAACTTCAGCTATAACAGCTTATGCGCTACGACGACCAGACCAGCAATGGGCGATCCTTGTTATCAACAAAGATTCAGCGCGCACCGTACAGTTGAATATTGAGTTCACTTCTTCCAGTAGCCGACCGGCACAGTCATTCGCGGGCAAGGTACAAATGGCACAGTTTTCGCGTGAGCAGTATCGCTGGCGCGATGCGGGGCAAAACGGCTACCCGGCCCGAAGCAACGAACCAAAGCATAGTCAACGATCGGCATCTGCCACTTATCAATTACCGCCTTATTCAATTTCGGTTCTGCGCGGAGCGGTTGGCCAATGAAATAGCTAGGCCCGTGCGGGCACGGAGGCAGTACGCTCCAGCTTACCCCAACCCACCCACGCGCCTTTTATCCCACGCAGAACGGCTTTCCAAATGCAATAGCTCAACATTGGTCGATAGATCAGGCGCATCGGAATGATGCGCCAGGCGTGCAAGACGTTCTCGTGTTCGAGAATACAAGCCAGTGTCGCCAAAATTACGTCCGTAGCGAGGAAGAAGATAACAAAGGGCAGAAGGTCGTGCCACGCGCCGAATGGCAGCGACAGAATCAGGAATAGATCAACGGCCGGGGTAATTGCCACGAGTATGATTTGGAAAAACCAGACACTAGGTAGGCTAAACCAACCGAGAGCACGCCATTTCGGATTAAATACCATGTCTCGATGTTTCCAGAGACATTGCAACGTCCCGTACGCCCAGCGGAATCTTTGCCGCGAAAGTGCACGCACAGTTTCCGGCGCCTCCGTCCAGGCAATCGCACCGGGAACATAAACGATGCGCAGCTTCTGTCGGTGCAACGCCAGGGTAAGATCAGTGTCTTCAGCCAAAGTCTCGAAGCTCAATCCGCCGGCGCGCGCGATTGCTTCTCGCCGGATCGCGCTAATTGCACCTGGGACTACCGTGATGCAGTTCCACCTCGTGTATGCCCGGCGATCAAGATTGAATCCCACGGTATACTCAAGTGACTGGCAACGGGCTATGAAGCTGCGCAGATTTCCCACCTTGGCGTGTCCTGAAACAGCGCCAACATTTGTGTCCGCAAATGGCGCGAGTAGCTGCGGGATAGTGTCGCGCTGGCAGTGAGTATCGGCATCGACAAAAATGATCACTTCGTGCCGTGCAGCCGCGATACCGCGCTGCAACGCGCGCGCTTTTCCGGAATTATCCTGCTGTATCAGCCGCACGCGCTGATTCGCGATCTTTTCCACCTCCGCGGCGGTCGAGTCAGTTGAGCCATCGTCAATGACAATGATTTCGAGCTCACCGGAATAGTCCGTCAGCAGAAGTGAATGCAAGGTCGGCCCAATCACCTTCTCTTCATTAAAAGCGGCGATAACTACCGAAGCTGGTTCATTTAGGTCGACGCGAGGCAGCTTCCGAAAGCGATGAGCAAGATAGATGATTATCAGCGTGCGAACTACAACCAAAGCAGTGGCAACGATCATGAAGGCCCAAAGGAAATCCTGGAGCGCATGAAAGATGCGAAATCCTGTGCTGCTGATGTAATGGGACATGGTCTGTCCCCCCGACAAGGCAGGCATGAGCGCATCGCGCGTCGTTCCCAATAGTCGACTTAGAGGGACAACGTTGTCTCCTCGCGCTTTGAGATATTCAATGATCTCGGGGAGAGCTTGCACTGTTTGCGAGCGGTCGCCTCCCGCATCGTGCAGTAGAATGATGCTACCATCATGACGCTGTTGTTTGACCCGCTGAAGAATGACGTCGGCGCCCGGCCGCGCCCAATCCTGGGGGTCTATATTTTCCAGGACGCAAAGATAGTTAAGCTCCTGGGCCATTTGCAGCGGCGTCAACTCTGAAATAACCGATGGCTGCGTGTCGGCGGCATAGGGAGGTCGGAAGAGTGTTGTCGCTCGTCCTGTCAGCGATTGGATGAGCAGTTGCGTGGCATTGAGTTCCAGACGGATATGTTCGGGCCAACACAGCGCAAGGTTGGGATGGTAGTAGGTATGGTTCCCAATCTCGTGCCCTTCCTCAACAATGCGGCGAACAAGCCCGGGATACCGCTCGGCATTGGCGCCGACGACAAAGAACGCGGCTTTCACATTCGCGGCCTTCAATATCTCGAGGATCTTTGGCGTCCAGAGCGGATCAGGCCCGTCGTCAAAGGTAAGCGCGACGTCATGAGCGCCCCCGGCCCCCTGATGATATAAAGTAGGAAACTCGGGAAATTTCGTGTATCGGGCGGTAAGCTGGTGGTCCTTATCAACCGCGAGTGAACGAGCGCCATCGGCGCGGCTATCGTCCGCCGTCACAATTTCACCATCCCCAACATCGGTGATGGTGTCGCTTCCACGAAGAGTCTCCAGCAGCGGTCGCGTTTGGCTGTCGATACTTAAGTTATTTGGGATATTCAAGGAGTCCCAAATGGCGGTGTCTTCGGCGCCGAGACGGTAAAGGGCAAAGCCGCCAGCCTTCTCGTGCCTCACTAAGCGCAATTCATTTAAAAAGGTGACAACATCGAGAAACCAGACCGCGTGTTCCTTGTCGCCGTCTTCATAATAGAAGTAGGGACTGTAGTCCGGCCCCGTCACTCCCGCCGAAGTTACATCCGCGCCGCTCGCGCGACTCATCGCTTCGGGAAAGCTAATTAGCTCAGCCTTTTTCCCACCTACCACCCAATCATAACCGTAACTACCCAGAGCGATAACCCACTGCTGGGGATCGGAATCTTCCAGCAGAACGTGCAACCAGCCTTCAAACCAATCGCGCGACGCGAGAGGCCCCGGCGGATCTATATCGGACGTTTCGTCAAACAACAAAGCGACAAACCGATCAACGTAGTCGGAAAGGTCGTCGAAATCGAGGTAATCCAGCTCCTGCCCGGGTGAAACGCACATCCATAGTTGAAGGCCGTCGGCGTGCAGAGCATCGGCAAATTTTTCGAGCAACAAGGTGAAGTCCTTTTTATAGGCAGGATCAAGCTGCTCCCAATCCACTACCACGCCGGCGGCTTTCGCTTCTCGCAGCACGTTCAGCACGTTTTTGATGAACTTCTCTTGTCGCTGCGCCGGACCGTGCGCGACGTTTTCTACTGCTTCTGGCTGCCAGACATCGCCGACCTGGTTCGTCAGCAGAGGCATAAGGGCGATACCTTTACTCTGCGCCAGCTTTGCCGCGCGCCCATCCGCGTCGACCTGCAACTCGCCGGTGCCGTTGACCATCGACATCCACTCAGGACACACGTGAGTAATGGAGGAGGCATGCTGATCTAACGAGGTGTAGCTATAAGAATCGCCGTTGATGTAGAACGCGAGGCGAACTTCGTTATCCGGCAATTTGCGGCGCGGCCTGGGGGCAGGCGCAGGCGCGGTCTGAGCCCCCTGGCGTGAAGCTAGTTTGGCCGCCTGCCTCGCCGCCTGGAATTTCTGCAGGAGTAAGGAATTGGGCGCAGACGGTTGACCAGCGGGATTTTGTTTCTGGATCGACTTCAGTTGACCTTTTAGTTGCCGCAGCGAAAAAGGCACCGTCATTTGAGGCGCAACGAACAAGGTCTGAACGAAAAGAACGATACCAAAGAAGAGCAACACACCGCTCACTAACAAGAGTAGACGTAGTCGTGGCCAGCGTTTCCCGTGAGGATCAGAAAACACAAATGGGGTCACCCCAGGGGGCACATCTTCGGGCATCGGCTGCTACTTTGCCTGAATCGACACAAAGTGCGAGTCGCCTCTTGCTCCTCCAGCTTCCTCTCGCGCCAAGATCTCCGGCGACGGCCACGAATATTCTCTTACTTTGTTGAATCCAAGCGCGTTTCTGTTTTCGTCTCATCACACAAACCGCTTTATGAAACCCATCGTGTTCTGCCTGCTCCTCTCGACATTCGCCGCCCAGGCGCAAACTCCGGCGCCCTCTCCCTCGGGCACGATCCCGCCGAAGATTCCGATGCGGGATTTCTTCCGCAACCCGGTCAGTCGGGGCTACGATCTTTCCCCGGACGGGCAGCGGATTTCTTTCCTGCAACCGTGGGAATCGCGCCTAAACATATTCGTCAAACCGGTGAGCGGAGGAGAAGCGCGGCGGCTTACTTCGGAGAAAGATCGCGATATTCAGGACTACTTTTGGAAGGGTAACGACTACCTGATCTATGCCATGGACCATCGTGGCGATGAAAACTTCCACCTCAAACGGGTGAAGGTGAAGAGCGGGGAAGTGAAGGATCTCACGGCGTTTCCCAAAGTCCGCTCAGAGTTGGTGGACGACCTCGAAGATATATCAAATACCGACATTCTATTTCGCATGAACAAACAGGACCTCAAGGTTTTTGATGCCTTCCGTCTCAACGTGCAGACAGGCGAGATGAAAAATAGCAGCGGAGAATCCAGGTAACATCGAGCGTTACATGACCGATCATGCCGGGAGAATTCGCGCGGCCACGACAACTGATGGCGTAAACACCAGCGTGCTCACACGGACGGATGAGAATGGCCAATTCAAGACCGTGCTGACGACGAATTTTCGCGAGCAATGTTCGCCGCAGTTCTATACCTTCGATGACAAGGCGCTTTACGCCGATTCCAACATCGGACGCGACAAGTCAGCTATTGTCATTATCGACCCCGAGAACGGGAAGGAGACACAGCTTATCTACGAGAACCCCCGAGGTGGATGTGAGTGGGTTGGCTTACTCGAAGAAGAGAAAGGTGCTGACTTTCGCGACTTACGATACGTGGAAGGTCGAACGCAACTTCTTCGATCCTGAAACGGAATCGATGTATAAGACCTTAACTGACAAATTGCCGGGATATGAGATCGACGTCTCGGCGCACGACAAGGCTGCGGAGAAGTTTATCGTGGTGGCAAACAATGATCGCACTCCTGGAACGCGTTACCTCTTTGAGAAGGGTTCGGGTAGACTAACCAAGCTTGTTGAAGTCGCTCCCTGGTTGAAGGAAGCGGAGCTCGCGCCAATGAAACCGATTGAGTTTAAGAGTCGCGACGGGTTGACGGTGCATGGCTACCTTACTCTGCCCCTGGGACGTGAGCCAAAGAACCTGCCCGTGATCGTGAATCCGCACGGGGGACCATGGGCGCGCGACACCTGGGGCTACAATCCCGAAGTTCAGTTTCTGGCCAACCGCGGGTATGCCGTCCTACAGGTCAACTTTCGCGGCTCGACCGGCTATGGCCGCAAGTTCTGGGAAACATCATTCAAACAATGGGGCCGGACGATACAGGATGACGTTACCGATGGCGTGCAGTGGTTAGTCAAGGAAGGTATCGCTGATCCGAAAAGAGTAGCGATCTACGGGGGCAGTTACGGCGGCTATGCTACGCTAGCTGGAGTTACTTTTACGCCCGACCTCTACGCCGCGGCGGTGGATTACGTTGGAGTATCGAACCTCTTTACCTTCCTGAACACTATCCCGCCCTACTGGAAGCCGTACCTTGATATATTCCACGAAATGGTAGGCGACCCGGTCAAGGATAAGGAATTATTAGCCGCCACCTCGCCCGCTTTGAACGCTGACAAGATCAAAACACCACTCCTTGTTGTGCAAGGCGCACAGGATCCGCGCGTGAATAAGGCTGAATCAGACCAGATCGTCGACGGATTGCGCAAACGCGGCGTGGATATCGAATACCTCGTCAAGGACAACGAAGGCCACGGCTTCCACAACGAAGAAAACAAATTCGCCTTTTATGAGGCGATGGAAACCTTCCTCGAGAAGCATCTTCACCCGGAGAAGGTGCCGCCGGGCGCGACGAAGTAGTTAAGTGCGGATTATCGGCGGGACGGTATCCTCGGTGTCGCCGGTATCTACCCCTCCTCGCAGCCTGCTATGGCGGACGCCATAGAAAAAGTAGATGAGTAGGCCGATGATGAGCCAGACGAAAAACCGCACCCAGGTTTCCAGAGGCAGGCTGAACATCAACCCGACGCACATGAAAACTCCCAAAACAGGAAAGAGCGGCACGAGGGGAACACGGAATGGACGAACGCGATTTGCGTCGGTGCGACGCAGGACGATAACGCCGAAGCAGACAAGAACGAAAGCGAACAGCGTCCCGATATTAGTCAGATCGGAAAGGGAACCAATATCAGTAAACATGGCCACTCCTCCCACGACGATGCCGGTCCATATGGTCGTGATGTGAGGTGTGCGAAAACGCGGGTGAATGCGCGCGAAATAAGGCGGCAAGAGACCATCGCGTGCCATGGCCATGAAGATACGAGGTTGCCCGAGCTGAAAAACTAGCAGCACCGATGTCATTCCCGCAAGAGCTCCCGCACTGACAAGAGCTTGCGCCCATGGCTTGCTGGCGAACGCCGTGGCGACAGCGGCAGAATCGCCCAGATAGACGGTATATTTCTTTATGCCGGTGAGAACGCCCGACATTAAAACGTAAAGTAAGGTGCAGACGACAAGGCTTGCGATCATTCCTATTGGCAGATCGCGCTGGGGGTTCTTTGTTTCTTCGGCCGTTGTCGATACGGCGTCAAAGCCAATATAGGCGAAAAAGACGATGGCCGCGCCACTCATTACGCCCGAAAAGCCAGAGGGAACAAACGGGTGCCAGTTAGTCGGGTTCACCATAAAAGAACCGAAGGCGATGAAGAATATTACCACCGCAACTTTGACGATGACGATGGTGGTATTGGCGCGGGCGCTTTCGCGAATGCCGTGAACGAGCAGGATAGTAACGAGAACAACAATGACGAGCGCGGGTAAGTTAATGGCGAAGGGATGACCGGCAATGACCGGCAGAGCAGTCGAAGAAAAGTCGAGAAGAGCATCGCCGCCTTTGGCGATGGTATCCGACGCTGTAGTATGATCAGCTACCAGACAGAGTGGAAACTTCAGGCCGAACAAGCTTCCACATAGCTTGACGAAGTAACCCGACCAGCCCACGGCTACAGCCATATTCCCGACGGCGTATTCCAGAATCAGGTCCCAGCCGATAATCCATGCAATGATCTCACCCAGAGTCGCGTAGGAGTAGGTGTAGGCCGATCCGGAGACGGGGATCATAGCTGCCAGTTCCGCATAACAAAGCGCAGCGAATCCGCAGGCGACGGCGGCAACAATAAAAGACAACATGATCGCCGGTCCCGCGCCCGGTCGGCCAAAGGCGAGATCGGAGTGCGTAATCCAAGCCTGAAAAAAATTCAGGAGCGGCGTTTTCCACATGGAGGCGGCTGCTGTTTGCTCACCGGCGGCGGCAGTGCCGGTCAGACCAAAAATCCCGGTGCCGATGATGGCTCCAATGCCAAGTGCGGTGAGATCGAGTGCGGTGAGCGAACGCTTCAGCCTGCGTTCCGGCGCTTCCGATTCCCTAATTAAAAGATCGGGATTCTTCTTTCTAAATAGCGCGCTCATGAGTCATAAGGAAAGCCGAGCAATGGTGTCACCCCGCTCATTAATCGGTCAATCCTAAGTTTGTGCGCGCGTCAGGCTTGGCTGAACGCGGCGCTGGGAGCGATCGCGATCATCTTCCGGCATAGTTAACAGGAATAGCGATTGAAGGAGGGCATTCCGCCTGGCCTAGGAACAAGAAACCCCTGCTCAAACAGGAAGGTGCGCCCGTCTTTCGGCGCTGCGCGATTCCGCATCGACGGCGAGCACAGAATGTTTTTAGTTTAACGATAACGATGGATGATCAGTCCAATATTATTGCGGGCGAAGCTGCCGTAAGCGCGGTATTGGAGCCGCCGCGACGGCGCTTCTTTTCGCGCCGGCGCAAGACGGAACCGATGTTGACGCATTGCGAGAATTGCGGAGCTCCGCTGGCCGGCCCCTTTTGCGCGCAATGTGGCCAGCATGCGGTGGATTACCGCCGTTCGTTTGGTCGCGTGCTTCTGGACGCGGCCGACTCGTTCTTCAATTGGGACACGAAGTTTCTTAAGTCGGTGGGCATTCTGCTCGTTAAGCCATGGCAGCTGACGAACGATTTCAATGCCGGTCGCCGCGCTCGTTTCGTGCATCCGCTTCGCCTTTACCTGCTCGCAAGCATCGCGTTTTTCCTACTCGCGCGCCTGATTCATTTCCATGGCTCCGACGCCTTTCAATTCGATCCAAAAGATCGCGCGGTTATGCAGGAAGCACTCGCAAAATTGGCCGCGCCCGACTCGGCTCTCGATCCGGATGAGCGCGCTAAAGCCGAAGCAGCGCGTGTGAAGCTGAGTCAAATCAATGGTCCGTTAACCGATGCAGATAAGAGAGAGATGAGACGTGCACTTGGCCTCCTCATTAGTTCGAGCGTGCAACAGGAATTGAAACCGAAAGATCGTGAGAAGCTTTCCAAGGCGCTCGATCGCATCACGCAGAGTCCAACTCCCGCCAAATCACCCACTGCCGACCAAACGGCATCGCCAAGCGATATTTCTCCCGGCCCCAGTGTCACGCCGATGCCGACGAAGCCGCCCAGTTCCGGCCTTTCCGTCGACTATGATGACTCGAAAGGATCGAAATCGGCGTTTGGAACTTGGATAGAAAAACGCATCAAGGAAAAGATCGGCGAGGACGGCAGCAAGAGTCAGCTCTTCTTCGATACCCTTCGCAGCAACATTCCGACGATGATGCTCTGTTGCATTCCGCTTTTCGCACTTGTGCTCAAAGTGCTCTACATCCGCAAACGCCGCTTCTACGTCGAGCATCTTGTTTACGCATTACACATTCACAGCTTTGCTTACGTCGCGGTGGTCGTTACGACGTTGCTCGCGATGGCGCTGGCCCGCTGGAGCGCGGTCGCGGAGGGCTTGGCGATTGGTTTCCTTTCCGCAGCAGGTGTCGTCCTCGTTTTTCTTTCGATTCGTCGCGTTTACGGACAGGGTTGGTTTTTCACTGCATTCAAATTCTGGCTGGGTGGGATTGCCTATTTCGTAATTCTGGTGACCGCGGTCGCATTGACCGCATTCGTCACGGTGCTGCTACCCAGTTAGGTTTGGGGGAACGCGCTAGCAACCGAGACGTAACAAGCCCGGACATCCTCGCCTTAGCCGCGAATCATTTCCCGCGCGCGAGAGAGTGCCTCTGCCAACTTCGTTGGGTCTTTGCCGGACCCGCGCGCGCTCTCCGGGCGCCCTCCGCCTTTGCCCCCGACGATGGGCGCGATCTCCTGGATAATTTCATTCGCGCGAACAGAACCTGTTAGGGCTTTGGGGATGGCGGCGACCAAGTCGACACGCCCGTTCGCAAGGCCGGCAAGCACAATTGGCCCTGCGATTTTCGTTTTAAGAATATCCGCCACCGCTTGGAGCAACGCACCGTCTGCATCTGGCACATCGGTTACGCACGATGAAGAATGAGACGCCGCTAACTCATTCGCGATTGTTGCCGCACGTTTTTGCAATTCGGCCGCCGTCGCCTTGGCCTGTTGCTTCTCCCACTCGCGCACGTCGGTTTCGAGCCGCTCCAGTTGTTCCCCGCGCGCATCGATCGATTGCACCGCACTCTCCTCGTCGTCGACAAAACGCGGCAACGCGGCGATGCCAGGCTTCTTGCGCGACAACATTTCGAATTTTTCTTGCTGGCGTTTCGCTTCGCCCTCTGCCCAGCGTGAAACTTCTTCACCCGCCACCGCTTCGATGCGACGAATTCCCGCCGCAATGGCCGATTCACTCGCAATCTTGAATTGCTGAATCTCGCCCGTCGCGCGGACATGCGTCCCGCCGCAAAGTTCCATCGAGTAACCATTCAGTTCGTTAGGTCGCCCCCCGATCTGCACGACGCGAACAACATCACCGTACTTGTCGCCAAAGAACTGCTGGATGTCGCTGCGCTGCTTCGCTTGCGCGTACGGAATCTGCGTCCACGAAACACTCGCGTTCTCCGCTATCCGCTCATTTACCAACTTCTCCACGTCGCGCACCTGCTGATGCGTGAGCGGCGCACTCGCGAAATCGAACGTCAGCTTCTCCGGGCCAACGTAACTCCCCTTCTGCACTGCCTCGCGCGAGACAACTTCGTGCAACGCCCAATGCAGTAGATGCGTCACGGTGTGATGGCGCTCGATCGCATACCGCCGAGGCGCATCGACAATGTATCTTTGCGGTTCGCTCCTATGAAGCGGCTCCGGATCTTTAAGTTTCAAGACATGAACACCACCCGGACTGCGAAGCGTGTTCAGCACCACGACTTGGGCGCCCTCACCAGTCGTCACGAAGCCGGTATCGCCAACCTGGCCACCCATTTCTGCGTAAAATGGCGTGATCTCAACGAATAACCGATCTCCGTCGAGGATGTGATGACCTTCCTTCGATTCGAGGCGATCGTAGCCGATAAACTTTGTAGGTCCCCAGAAGCCGTGGACGTTCTGTAGTCCAATTGTCTCTCTCTTCTGAGCCTTACGTGCGCGCGCACGCTGCTCATCCATCAGCCTCTCAAATCCCACGACATCGACTGTGAGTCCACGCTCTCGCGCCATCAACTGCGTCAGGTCCAGTGGGAAGCCGTACGTGTCGTACAAGCGGAACGCAAAGCTTGCGGGAATCCGACGCACCGTCGCACCATTGGCGTCTTCGCTTATCTCCAATGCGAAGACATCCTCGGTACGCCCTCCGTGACGTGCTTGAACGTAGGCACTAACGTTCGCACCACGAGGCTGGACACGTCCGAAGGATGCTGCCTCTTCAAACATCGCGATGCCACGATCGAGCGTCTTATTGAATGCCTCCTCTTCGCGGCGAATCGTATCGTGGACGAGCTGCTGTTTCTCGCGGAACTTTGGGAATATGTTGCCCGTCGTGCGGAGGAGCACGTCAACCAGCTTGAAGAAGAATGGCTCGTGAAAGCCTAAGGTTCGGCCGTAACGCACCGCGCGCCGTAAGATACGGCGCAATACGTAGCCACGGCCTTCGTTGCCTGGCTGAATGCCATCAGCGATCGCGAAGCTGAGCGTGCGAATGTGATCGGCGATAACACGAAAGGCGATGTCAATTTTCTCCTGCTCGTTGTCGCCCGTGCTGCCCAATTTTGGCAGCGTCGAGCCATAACACTTGCCGCTGAGTTTTCCGATTTCGTCGAAGATCGGGTGGAAAACGTCCGTCTCGTAGTTGGAAATCGTGCCGGAAAAATCAGTGAGATTTTTCGTGCCTTGAATGATCGCAGTCACGCGCTCGAAACCCATGCCGGTATCGACGTGGCACTGTGGCAACGGCGAGAACGTGCCGTCAGCATTGGCGTTGAATTGAATGAAAACCAGATTCCAAATCTCAATGCAGCGCGGATCACCCGCGTTGACGAGCGCGCCGCACGTGTCGCCATCGGCCGTGAGATCGACGTGCAACTCGGAGCACGGTCCGCACGGGCCGGTGTCGCCCATCATCCAGAAATTATCCCTCTTATTGCCGTTGACGATATGGATGCCGGGATCGAGGCCGGCAGCGCGAAAAAGTCTTTCCCAGCAATCGTGTGCTTCCCGATCAAACTCGGACGGCTCATTCGGCCCCGGTTTGTAAACCGTGGCGTAAACGCGTTCCGGCGGAAATTTCCAACGCTCGACGATTAGCTCCCATGCCCACTCGATCGCTTCTCTTTTGAAGTAATCGCCGAAACTCCAGTTGCCGAGCATCTCGAAAAAAGTGTGGTGATAAGTGTCGAGCCCGACGTCATCGAGATCGTTATGTTTCCCACCGGCGCGGATGCATTTTTGCGTGTCCGCGACACGAGCAGGGTTCCATTTCGGCTTCTCCTGTCCGAGGAAAATGGGCACGAACTGGTTCATGCCAGCATTGGTGAAAAGCAGGTTCGGCGCGTCGGGCAGAAGTGACGCTGACGGCACGATGGTATGCTGTTTCTCGCGAAAGAAATCGAGAAATGATTGGCGGATTTCAGCGGAGGTCATGACTGCGGGCTGAGCTTAGCGCGGATCGGACAGTTTTCACCCGTGAGCGCGCGTTTGCGGGAGACGAAAATCCGTTCGGGTTGACGAACTAATTCCTCAGCGCACGATGTTTCCCATGAAAGATAACGCCGTTCGCGAAATCCAACGGCTCTATCCGCAGATTTATCTCGCCTGCCACGTTGACCATGTGCGCGCCAGCTCTACGAAGTGGCGCCTCTCCTCGCGCGACTCCTCAATTCTAGCGCACTTGGACACGGAGCATGGGATGAGCCCTCGAGCATTGGCCGCCCACCTGAGTGTCGCACCATCTACTTTGTCGGAGGCGATCAGGCGGCTAACGGAACTGGGCTACGTCAGCAGCGATCCGCCAGAATCCGATATGCGCCAACGCGAGCTACGGCTGACCGAGCGCGGCGCGGAAGCAATGGCAGCGACCTCCGTCCTCGATGCGAAGCGGGTGCGCATGGTAGTAGACGGTCTGGATGCGAGCGACCGCGAGAGGGCGCTCGCCGGTCTTCGTCTCCTCGCCCGCGCCGCACGTAAACTGGAGGTGCGGCAATGAAGATCGCTTTCGTGGTCATCGGCAGCTTGGCGGCACTCGGCTGCGTCGTTCTCCTAATCGGCACTCTCCTGCCGAGGAGGCATGTCGCCGTGCGCGAGATTGTGCTGGGCCAAAACTCCACACGAGGTGTACGCGGTTGTGCGCGATTTTGCCTCTGCCCCGACCTGGCGAACGGACCTGAAGGCTGTCGATGTGCTTGAGCCAGTTGAGGGGAGAATTCGATTTCAGGAAGAGTCGAAAAACGGCCGAATCACATACGAAGTGATCGAGGATGTGGCCAACGAGAAGCTCGTCACCCGTATAGTGGACCGCGATCTCGGCTACTTCGGCTCGTGGAGCTACGAGTTCCTGCCAGCCGACAACGGAACGCGACTGCGGATCGTCGAAAATGGGGAAGTGGCCAACGTGCTCTTTCGCTTCATGTCACGATTTGTCTTCGGTCACACCGCGACGATGGACACTTATCTTCACGCGCTTGGTCGCAAGTTCGGCGCAGACGTGACTCTGAAGTAACCGCAGCTACTTCTCCTCGTCGAGCTTGGCTTTGACCGCGACTTCAATTTCCTCGTAGAGCTTGGGATCGCCTTTCAGGACATCCTTGGCGGCGTCGCGACCTTGCGCGAGCTGGGTGCCTTTGTAGCTGAGCCAGGAGCCGCGCTTCTCGATGATTTGTTGCTCGAGCGCGAGATCGAGCAGAGCGCCGGTCGAAGAAATTCCTTCGTTGTACATGATGTCGAACTCGGCTTCCCTGAATGGTGGTGCCACTTTATTTTTCACGATTTTCACGCGTGTGCGATTACCGGTAACGACACCGTCGGTCTGCTTGATCGCGCCAATGCGGCGAATATCGCACCGGACACTCGCGTAAAACTTCAGCGCCTTCCCACCGGGTGTCGTTTCGGGATTGCCGAACATGACACCGATTTTCTCGCGGATCTGATTCGTGAAGATGCAACACGTCCGCGCTTTCGAAATCAGCGCCGTCAATTTGCGCAACGCCGCGCTCATTAAACGCGCCTGCGTTCCCACGGTCGAATCGCCGATTTCGCCCTCGAGTTCCTGTTTCGTGACCAAGGCGGCGACCGAATCGAGGACGATGACGTCGAGCGCGTTCGAGCGCACCAGCGTTTCCACAATGCGCAACGCTTCCTCGCCCGAACTCGGCTGCGAAACGAGCAAGTCGTCGAGATTCACGCCGAGCTTCCTGGCATATTGCGGGTCGAGCGCGTGTTCGACGTCGATGAACGCGGCCAGGCCGCCGCGTTTCTGGGCCTGCGCGATAACGGTGAGCGTGAGTGTTGTTTTTCCCGATGACTCCGGACCGAAAACTTCCACCACGCGCCCGCGTGGAAATCCGCCAACGCCGAGCGCGCGATCGATGAGGATGTTGCCCGTCGGGATTACTTCGATGTCGACGATTTTCTCATCCCCCAAGCGCATGATCGCGCCGTCGCCGTAATCTTTGGCGATCTGCTGGATGGCGAGGTCGAGGTTTTTGTTGCGCGCGGCATTCACCTTATCCGTCGCCGGCTTCTCTTCTGTTTTCACGGGCATAACTCTTTAGTAAGACGTCGGCTTTGCCTTCGCCAGAAAAAAACAAAAGGCCGCGCGTTTTTGCGCCGCACGGCCTCTGAATTGCCTTACGAATGATTCTTAGTCGACCGCGATTTTGCGCGGCTTCACCTGCTCGGCTTTTGGCAGCGTGAGAGTGAGAACGCCTTGCTCGATTTTGGCGCCAATCTTCGCGGTATCGATGCTCGGGTCGAGCTCGAAAGCACGCCGGAAATTCTCCGAGCGTGACTCGCGATGGATCAGAGTGCCCTCTATCGCGGGGAGCGAGCGCCGACCGGTGATGGTCATCTCATTGTTCTCCACCGAAATGTCGAGACCCTCCTTGTTCACGCCCGGCATTTCCACGTTCAGGAGATAGCTCTCGCCGTTCTCCGTCACGCTCGCGGCCGGCATGACAAATTGCCCGGCGCGCTGCTGCATGCCGCTGCCATTTTCACGAACCAATGTGTTCATATCGATGTTCCTTTCTGATTATGCGAGATTGACTTGTATTTGCTTCGGCTTGGCTTCTTCGGCCTTCGGCAGATTCACGGTAAGAATCCCGTCGCGGTAGGTCGCAGTCACTTTCCCAGCATCCACTTGCGCGGGCAGGGAAACGCTGCGGCGGAATTTTCCGACGTAACGCTCGGTGCGCTCGGCTTTATCGCCTTCGCCGCTCTCGGCTTTGCGCTCTCCACTGATAGTCAGTGTGCCGTCATGCAGGGAGATCTCGATGTCTTCCTTGCGCATGCCGGGCAGCTCCAGGCGAGCGACGACGTTGTCGTTGTTCTGATAAATATCGAGCGCGGGCGACCAGCCGCTAAAGAGTTGCGCCTGGCGCTGGAAATTCGACCAGAACGGCAGCTCGAAAAGCGAATCAAGCTCATCGCGCAGATTACTCCAGCGATCAACGCCGGTGAGGGCGGGAGCCGCGGGACTTTGGTAACGAATGATGCTCATATTTGTGTAAGCTTCCTTTCTCTTAAATTGTTGCCGGAAATTAAAGAGCTAGTGGAATGCCATGCTCGGTGCGAAGTTACCTGCTCAACTTAAATACCTAATCTAAAGACTATTACGGCGAACGATTAAAAAATAGTCGGTAGATTCTAGGAGCCAATATGACTCATGAAAATATTTTAAGTGAAATACTTAAGAGACATTATTACTCAGTCCAATCCGCCTATTTCGAAAGTCCGGGGAACTTTCTTATCCTACTGCACCTGCACTCATCTGAGCGCTTGCCCTCACCGCATCTCCACAGATAATTTTGCCCATGCCCGACTCGGATGTTGACGAAAAGTTCATGCGGGCCGCTCTTTCCCAGGCGGAAAAGGGGATTGGTCTCACCAGTCCGAATCCGGCGGTGGGTGCGGTGTTGGTTGACCGGAACAGAATCCGGGCGCGCGGTTTTCATCGTCAAGCCGGCGGTCTTCACGCAGAGGTCGAATGTCTGCGGAGAGTAGCCGATGCTAGCGCCGCCACTCTCTACGTGACGCTTGAGCCCTGCTCGACCCGCGGGCGGACCGAACCATGCGTCGACTACATCATCGCGCGGAGGGTCCGGCGTGTCGTTATTGGCGCGACCGACCCAAACCCGCAGCATCATGGCCGTGGAGTCGAATTGCTCCGCCAAGCTGGAATCGAAGTCACGTCTGGAATACTCACGAGCGATTGCACAAAGCTGAATGAATCATTTAACAAGTGGATCACGACGCGGGCGCCGTTCGTGATCGCCAAATGCGCGATGGGTCTCGATGGCCGGCTGACGCGGCCGGCCGGTGAATCGCACTGGCTCACTTCGCCCCCTGCTCGCGCGCTCGCGCAGCAACTACGCGCGCAGGTCGATGCCATTCTTGTCGGCGCAGAAACAATTCGCCGCGACAATCCGCGTCTGACTTTGCGACCTCGCGCCGGGCGCAAGCAGCCGTGGCGCATCGTTGTCACTCGATCAGGCAAGTTGCCAAGGCGGGCCGGAATCTTTTCTGACGCGCATAAAAATCGGACGCTCGTTTTCCGCAACCGATCTTTGCCGGCGGTGCTGCGCGAACTGGGCACCCGCGAGATTACCAGCGTGTTGATTGAAGGCGGCGGTGAAGTGTTAAGTGAAGCGCTCGACCGGCGTCTGATCGACAAATTCCAGATTTACATTGCGCCGATTTTCACCGGCGGAAACATACTTGCCTTCGGTGGGAGCGGCGCCGCTTCCACGCTCGCTGCCGTCCGGCTTGCGGACGCAGATTACGAGCGAATCGGAAACGATATTTGCGTGACGGGCACCCCAGGCAGAGACCAATGAGCATGGTTTAAAACGAAAGACGCGTAGACATCAAGAGAAGACTATGTGGAGTGATCTGGTTCAGCGAAGATGGGGCGGGCACGCAGGACCAATTAGGGATTATCAGCGCCAAGTCTCGGCAAATGGAGAGCGACCCATACCTCAAAACGTCCCCGTACGCGGCTGGTCGTGGCACCATTACGTCGACTACGGGGAGTGGGATCAGGGTTTGACCGTCAATGGTTACTTGAACACGCGTAAGCCCGCATTCGACTGGGTCCGGGACAATCTCGTCAACCGAACCCCACCCCACACCTACGAAGGTCGTTGACGTTTTTCGGAGGCGTGGCGTCGAATCTCATAACCGACTAGCTGCAATAGATTCGCTTCAGCGAGCTCTTGTAACGCATTGCTGGTTCCTCCCGCTGCGCGTGGTGGCGAGTGCGGCATCCGCCCCGCGCTGCCAGGCAATTCCTTCCCAGCCCCTTCGGCACCATGACCATGCAGAATCTCTGCAATTATCTCGACTGTCTCCACAATCGTTGTGCCCGAACGGTTAAAGAACTTATTGCCATCGGCGAAAAACACTCGTCCGCAGTTGACGGCACTGAGCTCAAACCAGCCGGGCAACTGCTCGAGCACGGCGAACTCGCGCGCGCTTCGTTCCAAATCATAGCCACATGGCGCAATAATCAGGTATTCTGGATCCGCCGCGCGCACCGAATCCCACGAGGTCACGCTGGAGTGTTCTCCATTTTTTCCTGACACAAGCCTCCCATTCGCCGCCTCGACCAATTCGGGAATCCAGTTGCTCATCGAGAAAATCGGATCGACCCATTCGAGCATCGCCACCGTAGGGGCTGATTTGACGCGCACGGCACGGTGAATCTCGTCAATCTCGCGCTGCATTTTTCGAACCAGCGCATTTGCGGCAGGCTGACGCTTAATTACTTTTCCCACCGCCACGATCCCCTCGTAGATACCGCGAAGAGTTCCGGCGCTGAGAGCTATCACCTGATTAACGGAAAGCGCACCGTCGGTTCTCGCGATGTCTTGCGGTGTCACTGCGCATACCTGGCAATGCGCCTGAGCGATGAGGAGGTCGGGCTTCAGCGCGCGGATCAATTTCGTATCGATGTCGTAAAGCGGTTCATCCTCCGAGAGCCGCCGTCTTACTTCGGCGTCGATTTCCCTGCTCGACATTTGAACGTCGAAAACCGGCCGTGTGCACATTGGCAGCTTTCGCACCCACGTTGGGTTGTCGCATTCGTGCGATCGACCAACCAACGCCTCGCCCGCGCCTAAACCACAAACGATTTCAGTTCCGCTGGCTAGCAGTGAAACTATGCGCATTAGCTTTCTACCTTCGTTGCCCGCCGTGCCGCCGCTGATGCAGCCAGTCTTCCAAATCAAGCAATCGCCAGAGCGGATTCGCGCGGAAACGCCGACTCCAACTCGCGATCTTCTCCCGCGGCTCGTTCGCGTGCGCGATTATCCACGCCGCCACCTCCGCATCATCAGCCCCAGTGGCAATGAACTCTCGCAGAGAAGTTGCCTCCAGTCCCGCTGCGGCAAAAAACCGGCGATCCATCGGGCAATTGTAATGGTATGAGCCATTCTGCCCGGTTAGTTCCGCCCGACACTTGTCCACCAGTCGAGCAGCTACCGCCGTTAAATTTTTCTCCAATGCCGCGTACGGACTGCGAGGAGCACTGCGATTCAGGTCTGGCGCAAGCGCGCGAAGTTTTTCAGTATTCATGACACATTCATTAACAGGTCGGCATAGTATCGTTCGTCGCGCCTAACAACGTCGCCAACGGAAACATCGATGGGTCTTGTGAAAATAGGACCCTCATAAACGAACGAGTGATATTCGCCGTTCTCGCCACATGGATCGATACCGGCAGGCAATTGCTCAAGCAATTTTTCGTCAAATGCTCTCCCTGCAAAGCCTGCTCCCAGTCGCCCATCGACGCATGATAAATACGCTCTGTAGCCCAGTCTTATCACTTCGTGGGCCAACTCATTCGTATCCCGGTGCCAAATAGGGAAAATTCCGCGCACGCCCGCCTTGGCCAGATTCGCTTCACGATACTCGCGCAAGTCTTGTAGAAACAAATCGCCGAACGCCACCGTCTCCACTCCTACTTCTCGATAGTCGATCATCACTTTCTCCATGATCGCTTCATAAATCTCGTTTGTGCAACCGCCGGAACTACCCGAAGGCAAAAATACTTTCCGCAATGGCAAGTCCAGCGCCTGCGCTTGCCTGTCTAACAATTCTTCGCGCACTCCATGATGACTGATCCGGTGAAACTCTTCCGATACGCTTGTCATCAGGCTTACTACTTCGAACTCGGCCGAGCGCAGCAATTCATGCAGAGCTATCGCGCTGTCTTTCCCGCCGCTCCACGACATGACGACTGGTGTCTTCACTAAAATCTCACTTTGACGCCGCCAAATACAGTTCGCCCAAGATTAGGGAAACCAAAGACCTCGGAGTAATGCTCGTTCGTGAGATTATCGATCCGGCCAAAGATGGAGATGCGCAAGCTTACTTCATACTCCGCCGCAAAGTTAACGAAGGCGTAGTCTTCGATATCGAAGTTCGGTTTGCCGAAGTCGATTTCTTCTCGCGCGTTCACCAATTTTCCTTCCGCCGTCGTCCGCAGTTTGCCGAACCAAAGATAGGAGGCGGAAAGATAAGCTTCGTTTCGCGGCCGTCGCGGCAGGCGAGAGCCTTGCGGCTGCGAGATGTCTTGCGCCGAGGTCTTTTCCGTCTCGAGATAGAAATAGCTGGCCGAAAGGGTCAGATCCGCCGTCGGACGAAACTTGATTTCCGTTTCGATTCCCTGGGTGCGGGCCGAGCCCAGATTGAAAGTCTCGAAAAGGCTGTTGGAACCGATCACATTAGACAAGTCATTATGAAAATAGGTGACCGACATTCGGATACGTTCATTCCATAACGCCTGCTCCACTCCAACCTCCCAGCCAAACACTTTCTCCGGATCGAGACCGGGATTGTTGCCAAAGAGCCTGTCCTGCGGAGTAGGTGGACTAAACCCGGTCGCGATGCTTGCGTGCAAAATAGTATCGGTCCGACTTATCTTATAACTGCCTGCCACTCGATAGGTATAAACGTCGCCGAATTGATTAAAATGATCGTAGCGTCCACCTGCCACCAACAACAAGTTCTCAAGGGGCTTAGCTGTTACCTGTAAGTAAAACGCGCTCTCATCAGTGTGATCACTAATCAACGTGGGCAGCGGCCCGAACGCCTGCGAGATAAAGGGTCTCTTGTCCTCCGCATCTACCTCGCTGTAGAAGAAACCGCTCGTGATTGTCAACCAGGATGCGGGTTTCAGATCGTTCTGGTAGTCGAGGGTGAAGCGTTTAAAAAGCGCCCGCGTCGGACCGATAAATCCGTCCTCGGCCGGATCGCTCACCAGCCGCTCGTGATCATAGCTAACGATAAGTTTATGTTCCCACCAATCCACTGGCTTGTAATCCAAATGTGGCGCGATGAGCCACCGTTCGGTGAGCAAATTGTCGATCGGCCTCGGATCGAAAATGGTGTTCGGGTTGCTGGCGTCAGAGAGCGAATACGTGAACAGGCCGCTGATGCGCAATTGTTCGTTGGGGCTATACCCAATGTTCGCGACCGCATCACTGTTGCGATATTGATTGTTCGGACGCGCGTTATCGGTATCGAGCCGGCTCGCGCCGATTGAGTAATCAAAAGTCTGAATCTTGCCAGCGCTGCTGAGTGTCTCGCGAAACGTGTCATAGGAACCACCTTCCGCCGTGAGGGTCGTTTCTGGCGGGCCGCTACCCTGTTTGGTAAAGATTTGAATAACTCCCGCTAACGCCCGCGGCCCATACAACGTGCTTTGCGGGCCGCGCACTACCTCGATGCGGTCGATATTATCGACAGTGAGGTCGGCGAAGTTGAATGCGCCGGCAAAGCCCTGATTAAGCGGTATGCCGTCGATCAAGATCTGGGTGTGTTCGCTTTTCAACCCGCGGGTGAAGACCGAAGTCAACTGGCCAGCCGTGCCCGTTTGCACGACGGACAGACCGGGAACTTCCCGCAACGCATTCGCTACGCGCTCGGTTTGTTTTTGTTCCAGATCTTCCGAAGTAATGACGCTCACGCTCGCGGGCGCTTCATTTTCCGGAGTAGGAAGACGCGTCGCGCTCACGACGATCTCTTCCGTTTCGGGCGTGGGCGACGTGCCCGCCGCCGCATCCTGCCCTTTGCTACATATCGGCTTTGCCAACAGACAAAGCCCCAACACCAACCACCGCCGCATCCGAAGATCCAACATGACTAGTTACCTCCAATTAAATCGAGAGGCGGACTCGTCACTTGCCAGCGGTTCGTCCACGACTCTCATTCTTCTTTTTCGCGAAGAAGTTTTGTCGTGCCGATCCGCACACGCGGCGGCACGAATGAGGTGGAACCGGTCGAATATTCTGGCTCCTGGCTTTTGAAGGAGTTGAGAGTTTTTTGGTTGAGCGTTGAGAGATGAAGCATTTCGCTTCGCTTAACTCTCAACTTTCAACTCTCAACAAACTTCGCCTTTCTCCCGCCTTCACCGCCGCTCGCGCGACGATTGGCTCATGGGAAATTGTATCCAGTTACAGCAGCGCAACTGCTCCGGTTTCGCACCGGATTTCTCGCGCCGATCCACTGATTCAAACTCGCAAAGAACTGTCACGACCAATAGCAATTCTCACGGGCGCGGTAAAGTGTTTTTCTCTTTCCGTCCCTTCCAACATTCCGCGCCGGCCGCATCGTTCCATTTTCCAGCCACGGGTAGCACCGGTTGATCGCGCAGAAGCGAGGCTTGCGCTTGCCGCTCCGTGATTTAGTTATTGAGCGCTTTTTACCGTGGCTTCTTCAAATTTTCTCATCACCGGCGGCGCCGGTTTTATCGGCTCCAATATCGTTTTGGAAATGCAAGAGCGTTTCCCGAATTTTCGTCTCACGGTCGTGGACGATTTTCGCTCGGGCGATTTCAAAAATCTCGTGGGCTACAAGGGAGATTTGATCGCGCACGACCTGGCGAAATTAGACTGGCGGGATCAATTCGGTGACGAGAAATTCGACGCTATTTTTCATCTCGCCTCCATCACCGACACGACCAACCACAACCAGTTCGAGCAGGTCCACGACAATGTGGAGAGCTTCCGCCGTTTGTTGAAGTTCGCGCAGCCGACGAAAACGCGCGTCATTTACGCATCCTCGGCCGCGACCTACGGAGCGGCCACGGACGCGAGCGACGAATCGAGCAGCGCCGCGCCGGCCAACGTTTACGCTTTTTCCAAGGCGATCCTGGATAATCTGGCCATACGATTCGCCGCCGAGCATTCGGGTGCCATCGTCGTCGGCCTGCGCTACTTTAATGTCTACGGCCCGCGCGAAGCCCACAAAGGCACGCCCGCGAGCATGGCCTTCCATCTTTCGCAGCAAATCAAGCGTGGTGAGCGTCCGCGCATTTTCAAACACGGCGAACAGAAGCGCGACTTCGTTTATGTGAAGGATATTGTCGCCGGCACGATGCAGGCATTGGAGGCGAAGACGAGCGGCGTTTACAATCTTGGCTGCGGTGAAGCGCGCTCGTTCAACGAGCTGGTTTACATTTTGAACCGTTGTCTGGAGACCAACCTTGAGCCGTCTTATATCGATAATCCGCACACCCATTACCAAAATTTCACTCAGGCCGACCTCACCAACGCGCGCGTCGCGCTCGGCTACAAACCGCGGTTTTCGCTCGAAGAAGGCATTGCCGACTACATGCGGTGGTTGTATCCGAATACCTAATTTTCGCTTACCCTGTCATTCCGACCGAAGCGAAGCGGAGTGGAGAAATCTTAAGCTATTCAGAGATCTCTCGACTTCGCGCGACATGACAAAGATATGAACCAGAAAAAATCTGAACTGCTCGTCGACGTCGTCGAACACATCGACATCAAAAAACATAACGTTGTGCCCGTGGTTGAAGCCATGTCCCGGATGGCTTTCTCCGCACGCGATCTTGGTCGCGCCGCGCATATCTACGACGCCATGCTGCGGGAGGAAGACTGCGCCATTATTCTTTGTCTGGCCGGCTCGCTCATTTCCGCGGGTTTGAAACAAGTGCTGGTCGATCTCGTTCGCCATAACATGGTCGACGCCATCGTTTCCACCGGTGCCATCATCGTCGATCAGGACTTTTTTGAGGGGCTCGGGTTCAAGCACTACAAGGGCGACATTTTCATGAACGACGACGTCCTGCGCCGGCTCGCCATTGATCGCATATACGACACTTACATTGACGAAGACCAGCTGCGCGTTTGCGATGCCACCTGCGGGGAGATAGCCGATTCTCTCGAACCGCGGCCACACTCATCGCGCGAATTCATTCGCGAGATGGGACGCTATCTGAGCAAGCACGCGAAAAATCGCGAGTCGGTCGTGCTGGCGGCTTTCGAAAAAAATGTGCCAATCTTTTGTCCCGCCTTCAGCGATTGCAGCGCCGGATTTGGGTTGATCCATCACCAATACAAAAATCCGGAGCGCCATCTTAGCATCGATTCGGCGAAAGATTTTCTCGAGTTAACGAAAATCAAAATAGAATCGAAGCAGAGCGGTTTATTCATGATCGGCGGAGGCGTGCCAAAGAACTTCGCGCAGGACACAGTGGTCGCCGGCGATTATCTCGGCTTCGATGTCGGCATGCACAAATATGCCGTGCAGATCACCGTGGCCGACGTTCGCGACGGCGCCCTTAGCGGCTCTACGTTGAAGGAAGCGAACTCGTGGGGGAAAGTCGATCTGGGTGCAGAGCAAATGGTCTACGCCGAGGCTACTATCGCGCTGCCACTAATCGCCGGCTACGCTTATCACAAAGAAAGCTGGAAAAATCGCGCAGGGCGCCAGTTCGCGAAACTGCTCGATGACCCGATAGGCCAATCGTCAACGGCTAACCAGCGCGAATTCGCGAGCGCGAGTTAGGCCCGTTGGCTTGGCGCCATCCCACGCAGCGCGTCATTCGAAGCGGAAGCCGAAGGATTTTGGCGGAAGTTACTGAGAGCAATCGCAACGAGATCACCTCGACTGCGCTCGAGATGACAGTGAAACGTGTTTAGCTCTTCTTCGTCGCGTCGCGCAATTGTTTAATGCGATCGTGCGCGCTTTTCACTTCCGTGTATTGGCGCGAAACGATATCGCGAACGGGCGATGAAAGTTCTTCTTTCGCCATTGCGTCGCGATATTCCTTTAAGGCGGAATCTTCGCCGCGTTCACACTCCGCCAGAATGGCGTGATCATCACGGCTGGTAACGGCCGATTTCAAATTTATCCAAGTGCGATGGAGCGCCCCCGCGGTGCTGCTGCTGTCCTCGGGTTTGCTTTCACCGAGACTGATCGCTTCGCTTTGCAATTCGCCGGCGAAACGCGAGCGCTGCAGCGAATATTCGTTGAAGAGCGATTTAAGCTCGGCGTCCTTCACCCCTTCCGCTGCCTGCCGGAATCCCTCCTGCCCGTCCTTCAGCGTTTCGATCAGACTGTTAATTATCGAAATAGTTTCTTTTTGTTGAGCCATACCCCTGATTCGCATGAGCCAGCGCCGCTGCGCCTTTCGCTTTTTGTCATCCCGAGGGCAGCAGAGCGCAGTCGAGGAATCTCTATCTCTTCGTCCAAGATCGATGATCAGCGATGTCTCGCCGTTCGACTGTGCTCAGGGTGACAGCTCGACATGATGAAAGATTTTCCGGGGCTCCCGGCGATGGAGTTGCGAGGGATCAATCGCGCCGGTAAATTTCTTCATGAACAAAGAAGGCAAGGATTTAACAAAGGAAGCGCCGCGTAACCCGAAAACGCGCGTGGGCGGCTACGTCATTCTCGGACGCACAATCGACAAATGTCGGGCGCTGCTCTGGGGCAACATTGGCGAATACCACTTCGATTGCCCGCTCGATAACATGCTATTTGGTTTCAAAGGAATTAAGGGCGACGATTTCAAAGCCAAAGTGGAAACGGGCGCGAGCGACGATGAAATCGCCAAGTGGGTGGATAGCAATGGCGAGTCCAAGTCCGAGGAAGAGAAACGGCAGTGGTGCGAGGAGAAGTTAAAGTTCAATTTCAATGACGTGCCTGAAAAACGCGAATGGTATGCGGAGCAATTAAAGGCTCTCGGGCTCGATCCTACAACCACGCCGCTATTCGACTGGCTCGAAGCTGACGATAAGGCGAGCTACGCCAAGGCGGCCTGATACTTGAGCAGGGCCTACACTGTAGGGGAAGCTGACAGCTTCCCCTACAAACATTAGAAGCAGGGCCTTTTCCCCAGGCTAGCTGGTCGACTGGCCACCTTTTATTTTGCCGAGCGAGGGGTGGCACGCCACCTTCTTCGATATGGCGTCGTAACCATGGGCATTTCCCTTCGACCGCAGCACCTGAAACGCTATCAGCAGATCGCCTGGCTGTTCATGAAGTATGGACGCTCGGATTTAGTTAAGGAGAGCGGACTAGACCAGGCGTTGACTCCCGAGGAACGCGTCACGCCGCAGGCGGTAGTTAAGGCCGATGAGCTGGCGAAAGATTTGGAAAAACTTGGCCCGACTTTCATCAAAATCGGCCAACTGCTCTCCACTCGCGCGTCGAGCTACTGCCGCCGGCATACCTCGAGGCGCTCGCGCGTTTGCCAGGACAACGTCGAGCCGTTCGGTTTCGATGAGGTCGAGAAAATCGTGACAGTCGAGCTCGGCGTGCGCTTGTCGAAAGCGTTTCTCGACTTCGAGGTGAACCCGATGGCTTCGGCTTCGCTCGGCCAGGTGCACCTTGCCCGTTTGCGCGATGGCCGTGCCGTCGCCGTCAAGGTGCAACGGCCAAACATTCGGGAGCAAATGGTCGAAGATCTGGAGGCAATCAAGGAGATCGCGCAATTCCTCGACCATCACACCGAGATGGGACGCCGCTACGAATTCGTGCGCATGCTTGATGAACTGCGCAAGAGCCTTATGCGCGAGCTCGATTATCGCGAGGAAGCGCACAACCTCGCCGCCTTTCGCGAACAGCTGAAAAATTTCCCGCACCTTGTCGTGCCCGCGCCCATTGCCGATTACAGCACCTTGCGCGTCCTCACGATGGAATATCTGCCGGGCACAAAAATCACACAGCTGAGCCCGCTCGCGCGCATGGAGTTTGATGGAGCCGCGCTCGCCGAAGAACTTTTCCGCGCTTATCTCGATCAGATTCTGGTCGAAGGATTTTTCCACGCTGATCCGCATCCCGGAAATGTTTTCATGACGACGGATCACCGCATCGCTTTGCTCGACCTCGGCATGGTCGGTCGTATCATGCCGCGTTTGCAGGAAGATTTGCTGCAATTGCTGCTCGCCATTGCGGAAGGCCGCGGGGAAGAAGCGGCGCAGATCGCGATCAAAATCGGCGAACCACGCGACGGTTTCGATCAGGCGGAATTCACCCGCTGCATCTCCGCCATCGTCGCGCAGCAGAAAACCGCGACCGTCGAGCAAATGCAGGTGGGGCGCCTTGTTCTCAAAGTGACTCAGACTGCGGCGGAATGTCAGATTCGCGTGCCAGCCGAGCTAACGATGCTTGGAAAAACGTTGTTCAATCTCGATCAGGTAGGCCGCGCGCTCGCTCCGGAGTTTGACCCCAATGCATCCATCCGCCGGGAGGGCGCCGCCATCATGCAGCAGCGCGTCGTCAAGAGTTTATCGCCGGGAAATCTTTTCAGCGGCGTGCTCGAGCTGAAGGATTTGATTCAACGTCTGGCCGCGCCTGAACAAATTCCTCGACGCGCTCGCCCAACAATGATCTCAAGGTTACCGTCGATGCCATCGACGAGAAAACCCTCATCGTCGGTTTTCAGAAAATCGCCAACCGCATCACCGTCGGTTTGATCATCGCCGCTCTCATCATCGGCGCGGCTTTGCTCATGCGTGTCGACACCAGCTTTCGCATCTGGGGCTATCCCGGTCTCGCCATCATTTCCTTTCTCTTCGCTGCCGGCGCCGGCATCGTTCTGCTCTTTAATATTTTATTCTACGATCGGTCCGGCCACGAGGAGTATTCGTTCCGGCGTTCGCTCCAGGGACATCCAAATTTAGCTAGCGCAGGGTGCGGGCGACTTCGGCTGCGCGTTCGCGCAAAAGCTTCGCGCTCTGTCCCATCGCGAGCTCGCGGCTAACGGTCGGCCCCGTTAGACCGAAGACGGCATCGAATAACTCCCCGGCATTGCCCTTCTCTTCCGTTTCACCGACGATGGCGTAAACTGGTTTGCCAAGCTGGCGCGCCATCGCCGCAACACCTGCCGGAGCTTTCCCTTCGAGCGTCTGCGCGTCGAGGCGTCCTTCACCGGTAATGACAACGTCGGCACGCATGATTTTTTCTTTCAAACCAACGACATCGGCAACGACATCGAACCCGGCGAGCAATTCCGCTCCACAAAAACACATCAGGCCGAAACCGAGCCCGCCGGCCGCTCCCGCGCCCGGTTGATCGCGAAAATCGCAGCCGAGATCACGCAAAGCGATGTCAGCCAATCTCTGTAGCGCTCGCTCCAGCAACTCGATTTGTTCCAGCCTCGCGCCTTTTTGCGGAGCAAAGACGCGGGTGGCGCCAAGCTCGCCCAGCAGTGGATTGCGCACATCTGCCGCAGCAACGATCTTCGGTAAAGCCGTTACTTCGGGTCGAATAATTCTCGTTAGCTTGAGCAATTCCCCAATCTTTGGCTCCAGCTCGAAATCATTACTGACAAATCGAAATCCAAGCGCGCGCGCCACGCCCAATCCGCCATCGTTAGTCGCGCTGCCGCCCAGTCCCACCGTAACATGGCCCGCGCCGCGGCTCACTGCCGCCGCGATCATTTCGCCAACGCCCTGGGTGGTCGTAAGAGTCGGATCGCGTTCCTCAACCGTTAGCTGCTGCAGCCCGGCCGCCTCGCTCATTTCGATAACCGCGTTTTGCGTCCCTTCCACCCAGACGTAGCGCGCCTTCAACGCGCGTCCGAGCGCATCATGCGCCGCGCAGCTCACCCACTCTCCACCCAGCGCATGGGAAAGAATTTCCGCCGTTCCTTCGCCACCGTCCGCCACTGGCGCAATCTCGATTTGCGCATCCGGCAAGACGTCGCGGATGCCAAGCGCAATATTCTCTGCTACCGGCCGAGCCCCGAGCGATCCCTTGAATTTATCCGGCGCAATAAGAAACCGCACTTTTGACTTTACCGCAGAGAACGTAGAGGACGCAGAGAATCGAAAGTTTTTCTCTTTCTTGAACTCTGCGATCTCTGCGTCCTCCGCGGTTAATTTTTCTTCAGCTTTCTCTCCAACACCTCGCCCGCCAATTGCGGATTCGCTTTCCCCTGCGACAACTTCATCAACCGGCCTGCCAGAAAATTCAGCGACGCCGTATTGCCCGCGCGAAAGTCCGCGACCGGCTTCGGATTCTCCGCGATGACCTTATCCGCCAGTCGCGCGAGAGTATCCGCGTCAGTTACTTGCTCAATCCCCTGCTCCTTCACGATCGCGCCCGCGCTTTTGCCGCTCGCGAACATCTGGGAAAAAACGTCCTTGCCTTGTTTGCTGCTGATTTTCCCCGAGTCGATCAGATCGACCAGCTCTTTCAACGCGACGGCTTCGATTGGACCATCACCGATTGTTTTGCCCGCGCTCGCCAGGGCGCTGCGCAAATCGTTCAGGATCCAGTTCGCGATTGCCTTTGCGTTCTTTGAATCGCACGCCGCCGTCTCAAAATAACGCGCCCAGTCGGATTCGCTCACGAGCACGGACGCATCGTAGGGAGTCACGCCGTATTCGCGAATGAGTCGGCACCGCTTAGACTTCGGGAGTTCGGGCAGCCTTGCGCGCACCTCCGCTAAAAGCGCGGCCGTCTTCACCGGGAGGAGATCAGGATCGGGAAAATATCGGTAATCATGCGCGCTCTCCTTGCCCCGCATAAGAAAGGTTTCGCCGCGAGCATCGTCCCAGCCGCGCGTTTCCTGTTCGAGACTTTCGCCGCGGACCAGCGCCGCCATCTGCCGCTCAATTTCGTGCGCCAGCGCGCGTCGCACGCCGCTGATCGAATTCAAGTTCTTGATCTCGATTTTGGCTCCCAGCTGCACTTGCCCTTCTGGCCGCACCGAAACATTGCAATCGCAACGCAATTGACCTTTCTCCATATCGGCATCGCTCACACCGCCGCTGATCAATATCTGTTTCAATGAAGTCAGAAACGCGAAGCCCTCCTCCGGCGATACCATCTCCGGCTGCGAAACGATCTCCATCAGTGGCGTGCCGGCGCGATTGAAATCGATCCCTGTGCTTGTCTCGAAGTGAAAACTCTTTGCCACATCTTCTTCCACATGAATGCGAACCAGTCGCACTTCCTTTTCCGGCACCGCGATGCTTTTCTGCGCGTCTTTCGGATATGCCAGCGCGTGCAATGGCACCGCTCCGTTCAGGCAGAGCGGCATGTCGTATTGCGAGATCTGATAATTCTTCGGCACGTCGGGATAGAAGTAATTCTTGCGATCGAACTTCGATACCTCCGCGATGTCGCAATCGAGCATCAACCCTGTAAGGAGCGTGAGCGACAACGCCTCGCCATTCATCACCGGCAGCGCCCCCGGCAAGCCCAGACATACCGGGCAGGTATGCGAATTCGGCTCCGCCCCGAATTCGACCGGGCATGCACAGAACATCTTGCTGCGCGTTTTTAGCTGCACGTGAACTTCCAGCCCGATGGTGGCGAGGTATTTCATCTCCCTGATTTCCTCACACGACGGCCACAAAGGTCACAAAACGATTTCCGGCGCATCTTCCTTATCGTCTAACGAACCGTTGATCACGCGCCTTATACCATTCCTCAAGTGCGCTTCGCCGAAATTAATTAGTAACCCGAGCTTAAGGTCAGCCAACCGCAACTGCGTAAGCAGCTGTTTCCCGTGCAAGGCCGAGACACGTTCCACCGATTTAAGCTCAACGATCAGTTTAGACTCCACCAAGAGATCGGCACGAAAAGCCTCTTCGAATTGGATACCGTCATAGGTAATGGGAAGCGGCTTCTGCCGTTCGAAGGTCAGCTTCTTCTTCCGCAGCTCGTGCGCCAGGATTACCTCGTAAACGGATTCCAGCAGACCGGGACCAAGCTTTGTGTGGACAACTACCGCCGTGCTCAAGATGAATTGCGCCCAGCAAGCGGTGTCCAGGATCTGCTTAGCAATCTCATTCTCAGACATCTCCTTTGTGTCCATCGTGGACGTTGTGTGAGCCTACTTCCTCTGCAGCGCGTAATCGAGCGCGCGCTCCAGATCGAATCTTCCGATCCGCTCGCGCAACGTTGGGTCGTTGGCCGCATCGATGATCCGCTGATTTTGCAGCAGCTCTAAGAGGTGGCCGTGCGCGACAAGATCGACGATTTCTGGATCATTGCGCAAAGCCACAATCTTCGGGTGCTCGCCGATTTCGCGCGCGCCCGGGAAGGAGAGAAAACGCTCGGCCGATTCCACGTTCGCCGATACCGCGCCCAGCTTCTCCAGAGTTCGATAGATACCCGGCGAAATCGGATCGGCCTCTTTTACCGCGCCCCCCAGCGAGCCTTGTTCCAGCGAGTTCTTCATCTGCGCAAGCGTGGCTGCGAGCGCCTTGTTCGCCTGCGGATTCGGCTCGGGCCTGCCTTCGATCCGCAGCGGCCGATTCCAAACCGGCATCGTCGTGTTGGTTGGCGAATCGCGCGCGGGAAATTGTGCGGCTGCGACCGATCCGATCAATCGCACGCCCGTGAAAACGAGCCAGACGAACAGCGCCCCGAAGAATATCCCGATCAGCGCGCCACTGCTCCCCCAGACCAGCCGAACAGCGCGGGTCGCATGTTGACCGGTGCGCTTGAACAACACCGTCCCCACCGCTGCGATGATAGAGTAAACGAGAAACGCCAGAACAGCTCCGCCGAGGACTGACAAAACTGCGTCGGGCATTTTAAGAATTGCGCGCGCGAACGGAACCACGGCGCGACCGCCGTAAATCGCGCAGGCGTAAGCGGCGAATACCGCAACGACCCTGACCAGCTGTCGCATCAAGCCAGCCGCCAGCCGCGCAGCATTTCCAGCAAGATGATGACGACAGTGAAAGAGAGGAAGATTAATTGCCAGCCGTGCGAATCAGCGGTTTGTGTCGAATTCACGAGCGCGGCAAATCGAGCGCGCGTTGACGTAGGGCGTGATCACACAGTACCAGCGCCGTCATGGCTTCGACGATAGGCACGGCGCGCGGCAGAACGCAGGGATCATGCCGCCCGCGCGCCGATAGTGTTGTGGCTTCACCCTTTGCCGTAACGGTCCTTTGCTCGCGCGCAATTGTGGCGGTGGGTTTGAAAGCGACGCGGAAGACGATGGACTCGCCATTGGAAATTCCGCCTTGAACTCCGCCGGAAAAATTTGTTCGCGTGCCGATACGCTCGCCGCGTTTTTCGAATTCATCGTTATGTTCGGAGCCAAGCATTCCTGCCGCACCGAAACCGGACCCGATCTCAAATCCCTTGCTCGCCGGCAGACTAAGCATCGCCTTGGCTAAATCGGCTTCCAGCTTGTCAAACACCGGTTCGCCGAGCCCCACCGGAACATTCCGCACGACACACTCAATCATCCCGCCAAGAGAATCCCCCTGCGCGCGCGCTTTCTCGATCGCTTTCACCATTTGTTCAGAAGCGGCCGCATCGGGACATCGCACGATGCTACTCTCCACCTGCGCCGAACTGACCGTGTCCCGATCGATCGTCGCCGCCAGATCATATACGTGAGTCACGTATACGATAATCTCCGTATGCGGGTAGATGGTCGCGAGAACTTTTCGCGCCACGGCCCCGGCAGCGACGCGCCCGAGGGTTTCACGCGCTGAGGCGCGGCCCCCCCCTTGCCAGTTGCGAATCCCGTATTTGGCTTCGTAGGTAAAATCAGCGTGCGATGGGCGAAAAGCTTCGCGTAATGCTTCGTAGGCTTCGGGACGCGCGTCGGTGTTGCGCACAAGAATGCCAATGGGCGTCCCAAGAGTTTTTCCCTCGAAAGTTCCAGATAAAATTTCGCATCGATCCGATTCCTCACGCTGCGTCGTGATTTTGCTTTGCCCGGGCCGACGCCGGTCGAGTTCGCGTTGGATGTCCGACTCCGTGATGGCGATCCGCGGCGGGCAGCCATCAATCACTACACCGACGCCTCCGCCGTGGGATTCGCCGAAGGTGGTAACGCGAAAGAGTTGGCCGAAGGTATTGCCCATTATCGCGCGTCATTCAGAGCGCAGCTGAGGAATCCCACAGCCGAGCGTACAACTAATTTCCCGGGATTCCTCGACTTCGCTTCGCTGCGCTCGAGATGACACGAATTAAATCGCTGCGAGCGCGAAATCGAGATCGTCGATCAAATCGCGCACATCTTCGACCCCAACCGACAGGCGAACGAGAGAATCGGTGATGCCGAGTGCTTCGCGTTGTTCTTTGGGAACGGAACCGTGCGTCATGATCGCGGGATGATTGATCAGGCTTTCCACGCCGCCCAGACTTTCCGCCAACGCAAACAAGTGAGTGTTCTCAAGAAAGCGACGGGTGCCTTCGAGATCCGTTTTGAGAATGATTGTCACCATGCCGCCGAAAGCGCGCATTTGCTCTCGCGCCAGATCGTGCTGCGGGTGCGATTTCAAGCCGGGATAACTGACTGATGCGATGGCCGGCTGCTCTTCCAGCCAGCGCGCGATTTCGAGGGCGTTCTTGCAATGGCGTTCCATGCGCAACGCAAGCGTCTTCAGTCCGCGCAGGGCAAGGAAGCTGTCGAAAGGTCCCGCGATCGCGCCGACGGAGTTTTGCAAAAACGCGATCTGATCGGCGAGCTCCTTGTTCTCACCGACAACGACGACGCCGCCCACCATATCGGAGTGTCCATTCAGGTATTTTGTCGCGGAATGAACGACGATATCGAAGCCGGACTCAATGGGCCGCTGCAGCCAGGGGCTGGCAAACGTATTGTCCGATACACTGATGATTTTGCGCTCGCGCGCGGTTTTGGCGACGGCTTCGATGTCGATGAGTTTGAGCAGCGGATTGCTCGGCGTTTCGATCCAGACCATGCGCGTGTTCGGCTTGATCGATTTCGCGAATTGTGTCGCGTCGGTCAGATCGACGAAGGTGAAATCGAGGTTGGCCGAGCGCCGGCGCACTTTTTCGAATAAACGAAACGTGCCACCGTAAAGATCGTCGCTGACGACGACGTGCGAGCCGCTATCGAGGGCGTCGAGCACTGTCGCCATGCCGGCAAGGCCGGAGGCGAAGGCAAAGCCGCGGGTGCCGCTTTCCAAATCGGCGATGCATTTCTCGTAGGCCAGACGCGTGGGATTAATCGAACGCGAGTAATCGTAGCCCTTGTGTTTTCCCGGGCTTTCCTGCACGTAGGTAGAGGTGGCGTAGATCGGCGTCATGATGGCGCCGGTGGACGGGTCAGGTTGCTGGCCGGCGTGAATCGCGCGTGTGGCCAGATCGTACGGCTTCTTCATAGGAAAAAAACGAACCGAAGATTACGCGGATTCCGCGGAGTGTCACCCTCGACCGCACCGGCACTTGTCATGTCGAGCGGAGTCGAGACATCTCTGACTGTTCTGCAGAGATGAATGATTGGAGATCCCTCGACTTCGCTCGGGATGACAACTAAAATGGCTTTGCGCGCGGTCATCCTCAGTCGCGCAGACGGCTAAGGACCTCGCAAACTCGGAGAGAATCCTCGTGACGTCCCTCCTTTCGCTCGGAGTGACCGCTCGAACGTCCGATGGGTCCCGCGATCATCAGCCGCGGTCCGATTAACTGAACTCTCGCTCCGTCGGTGACTTCGGCATGTGCAGCCGCAAGTAGGAAAGCAGATCGGTGCGTGTAATGAGGCCGAGGAATTTGTCGCCATCCATGACGATGGCGACACGACCGCGCTCGAAAACGGCGAGGAGATCACTAATTTTCGCGTTCGGAGGCAACGTCTCCAGCCGGTCCGTCATAGCCTTGCCCACTTCATCATTAAAATGCGAGGCATCGCGATGCACCTTCAACAGAATGTCCGATTCATCGATGATGCCGACGACGCGACCGGCTTCGTTCACTACTGGCAACTGAGAAACATCAGCCTGCCGCATGCGCCTGAAGGCGGTCAACATTGTATCGCTCGGTCCGGTCGTGACGACTTCGCCCGCTTCATAGCGATGCAAGATCAGATCGCTTAAATCGCCGTGCATCGGGCGCGTGACGAAGCCCTGCTCCGCCATCCAGACATCGTTGAACATTTTGGAGAGATATTTATTCCCGCTGTCGCAAACGAATGTCACCACTCGTTTCGGTTTCGTTTGCTGCCGGCAATAACGCAACGCGCCCGCCAGCAATGTGCCGGTGGATGAGCCGGCGAGGATTCCCTCTTTACGCAAGAGTTCGCGCGCGGTGGCAAAACTCTCCCGGTCGTCGATCTCGAAGGCGTCCGTGATAAACGACATATCGGCATTATCGGGAATGAAATCTTCGCCGATGCCTTCCACCGCCCAGGCGCCCGCCTCCACCGGTTTGCCTGTCTTCACAAATTCATAAAGGATCGAGCCAGCGGGATCGGCCAAAACCATTTCCACGCCGCGCCGCGGTTTGACTCGATTAAAGAACCGGCCAAGACCCGTCAGCGTTCCGCCCGAACCCACGCCCACGACGATCGCATCGACATCGTGTCGCATCTGCTCCCAAATCTCGGGGCCGGTGGAGCGCTCATGCGCCAGCGGATTGGCCGGGTTGCCAAATTGATTCACGTAAAATGCGCCGGGAATTTCAGACGCAAGGCGAGCGGCGATATCCTGGTAATATTCTGGGTGACCGCGCGTCACATCCGAGCGCGTCAGGTGAACTTCGGCACCGAGCGCGCGCACATGCGCGATTTTCTCCTGCGACATCTTGTCGGGTATAACAAGAATGATGCGGTAACCTTTCGCGGCCGCGACCAGCGCCAGTCCCAGACCGGTGTTGCCCGCAGTCGCTTCGATAATCGTGCCGCCCGGACCGAGATATCCATCGCGCTCAGCTGCTTCCACCATTGCCAGCGCCACCCGATCCTTGATGGAGCCAGTCGGATTTTGATTTTCCAATTTCAAGAACAACCGGCACGGTCCGGTATCGAGCTGCGTCACTTCCAGCAGCGGCGTGTCGCCGATGAGCGAGAGAATGGCCGGCGCTTTTTCGTGCGCGATTGATACAAGAGCGCTGGGGCTCACGGCACAAACAAACTAAGGGTGTCGCCGGGATAATCGATCACCACTTTGTAATGACGCAGAAAGTTATAGCCGATAATGCCGTCGAGTTTCGTGCCGATAGCCGCCGCGAGCATGGACAGGAAATCGCCGGCGATAACATCGACATCCGCTTGCCTGGCTCCAGCCACTCGAAGCGAGGACAAACGCGCAGCTGAAACTTTGACTGCCGGACCACCCGTCGTGATCGGCGCGAGCGGCGAAGTTTCCAGTTTCAGTTCCCGCGCGAGCTCGGGAGAAATCGCGGTCGTCGAGGTGCCGGTGTCGATGGCAAAGACGAGAGGCCCGCCATCGTTGACACAGGCGTCGACGAGGATCAACGGCTTGGAAGCGTGGGCAAGACGGACCGTCGTTTCGACTAAAGGAGCTGGGCCGAAGTAGTCAACGCGCTGCGGCTCGTCCAGGCGAAGTTGGGAATTGGCGAAGTCGATTGTGATTCGAAAAAATTTCAGAAAATTGTAACCCAGATCACCGTGAATTGGAGCGCCGACCGCGTGGGCGAGATGGGTTAAATTCGTGATCGCGACATCGACGTTCTCGCGCTGAGCGCCGGCAGCTTCAATCGAGGCGACGCGTCCGAGCTGCGCGGTGACTTTACCACCGGCGGTTTGCTCTTCCTTCGTGCCGGTGATCTCGACATTCAGTTCGCGCGCAAACTCAGGCGATAGCAGTGTCGTGCCAGCGCCGGTATCGAGAATGAATTCACGAGGTGGTCGGCCGTTGACCGAAACTGGCAGAAGCATGAGCGGCTGCGCGCCCCCCGCGAGGCGAAATCCGTTTTTTTCTCGCGCGGCCGTAGCGCTCATGGCGACTCGTCCTTGTGCGACCACTCTGATTGGCTGTCATCGAGAAATTGCTGGAGCACCGGGAAACGAATTTCACCGTAGTTCAGCGCGTAGCGAAGGTCGCCACTTTTGTAAACCCAGGTCGTCGGAATCCACGAAAGTGGGAGTCCGGCGAACTGCCTAATCTTGTCGCCGGTGCGCGGGCCGGGGTCGGCCGCGATGATGACGTTAGGTAAATCGGCGAGGTGGAATTTCTCCAGCGTGGCGCGACCGTCATCGCCACTATTCCAGACGGAAACGAAAACGAATTTTTTGTCGGGATTATCCTTTACGATCTTGTTCCAGCCGCCGCTTTTCAACTCCGCCTGACAGTTGGAACACCATGGCGCCCAGAGATGGACGACGGTGAGTTCGGGCGTTTTGATGGCGTCGAGCACCTGCTGCTCGCCTGGCGACGCGACGCCGGAGGCGGCGGCGAGGGCAAGCGCGAGGAAGGCGACGGCAGTGAATGATTTCATCGGGGGTCCATGACTATCGAGCAAATCGCAGCCGACTCAAGATCATGCCCGAAGCACGGGCCGCGCTACCCTGGCGGTGGCGTTGTTTGAGCCGCAGGCTGCACGAGCAGGGCGGGAGTTGACCCGGTTGCCGGAAACGCCTACTGTGGCAGCCCATTTCCGCTGCCGTAGCGGCGCTACGGCAAGCGAAGGAGACTTTATTTAATATGGTTCAAATGCAGGAATTGCTCGCGAAGTCGTACCGCGAATTTCGCGAAGGCAGTATTGTTAAGGGACGGGTCCTGGAGATTCGTCCGCGCGAAGTGCTGGTCGACATCGGGTACAAATCAGAAGGCGTTATTTCGGCCGCGGAATTCGATAACATCGATTCCCTCGAAGTGGGCGACGAAGTCGATGTGCTTCTGGAACGTTTGGAAAATGATGAGGGCATGGTCGTGCTCTCGAAAGAGAAGGCGGCTTATCGGCAGAACTGGAATAAGATCGCGAGTGTTTTTCAGGGCGATGGGTTGATCAAAGGAAAAGTTAAGTCTGTCGTGAAAGGCGGACTGATGGTGAACATCGGCGTAGAAGCCTTCCTGCCGGCATCGCAGATTGACATTATTCCGCCGAAAGATTTGCAGCAATTCGTCGGCAACACCTACGATTTCAAAATCGTTAAGATTAATGATGACCGGCGCAATGTCGTTTTAAGCCGGCGCGAGATCATCGAGCAGGAACGAAGTGAGAAACGGCAGAAATTCCTCGAAAGCGTCAAAGTAGGAGATCGCGTCAATGGCACCGTGAAGAACTTGACTGACTTCGGCGCCTTTATCGATCTCGATGGCATGGACGGCTTACTTCACATCACCGACATGACCTGGGGCCGGCTCGGGCATCCGAGTGAACTGGTCAAAGTCGGTCAACCACTTGAAGTTGTCGTTCTCGACATCAATAAAGAGAAGGAACGTGTTTCGCTGGGTCTGAAGCAGACGCAGAAGAATCCGTGGGATCAAATAGAAGAGCGCTTTCCCGCTGGTCAGCGCGTCAAAGGTAAGATTACCAACCTTGTTCCCTACGGCGCCTTTGTCGAATTGGAAGAGGGCGTCGAAGGTCTGATCCACGTTTCCGAGCTATCCTGGACTAAGCGGATCATGCGGCCGGCTGATATCCTCACCGTGGGCCAGGAAGTCGAAGCCGTCGTCCTTGGGGTAAATAAGGAAGAGCAAAAGATCTCGTTAGGCTTGCGCCAGCTCGAGACTAATCCATGGGATGAGATCGAGAAGAAGTTTGAGATTGGCAGTCATGTCAAGGGTCAGATTCGCAACATGACCGCTTACGGCGCGTTTGTGGAACTAGCTGACGGCATAGACGGCATGATTCACGTCTCCGATCTGAGCTGGACACGAAAGATCAATCACCCCAGTGAAGTATTCAAGAAAAACGACGAAGTAGAAGCTGTCGTTATCGACATCGACAAGGTTAACCAGCGAATCAGTCTCGGCATCAAACAACTGAGCGAAGATCCGTGGAAGAACATCGATCAGAAGTACAAGATCGGCGACCTGGTCAACGGGAAGGTGACAAAGCTGGCCAGCTTCGGCGCCTTTGTGCAACTACAGGACGATATCGATGGATTGGTCCACATATCTCAGCTCAGCGAAGAGCACGTCGCCAAGGTCAAAGACGTTCTTAAGGTTGGGCAGGAAGTAGAAGCGCGCGTCATCAAGGTAGACAAGGTGGAACGGCGGATTGGGCTTTCCATCAAGGCAGCTAACTATTCCGAGGAAGAATTGCGCAAGGAATCAGAGGCCTTCGATACTCTGCGTCCCGGCGAAGACATGGTCGGCTTGGAGAAAGCCTTTGCCGCCGCGGAAGAAGATTACCGCCCGGGAGAAGGAAAGAAGAGCGAAGACTCCAAACGGAAATAACTGCAGGCGCGCGTCACGCAACCCAGCCGGTGATGCGGCAAAACCTTTTTTGCTTCCATGAAAATGCGGCGGGTCGTGCTACGCTATCGCTCGCATATCTTTCGGGGGGTATAGCTCAGTTGGTAGAGCGTCTCGTTCGCAAAGATCGTTTGCGGTTTTCTGACCGATCCCGGCTCAAGTGAACAGCCCGGGACACTTGGGGACGCTAAAAGAAAGCGCCGTGCATTAACTCCGCACGATGGTGTGGACTGATCTGGACGGGAGCAGACGGAATTTCCAGCGCCAGGGGGGCAAAACGGGTGGACCTCAGCGGTTGCGTTCTCCTCAAATTGCGCCGCTGATTTCACGTCCCGAATCACGAGCAGATTCTCCGCGTTGTTCTCTTCGGCCGCTTTGGTGAAATTGAACGAGCCACTGAGCACGGTGCGGCGGTCGATGATCATGACTTTGCTGTGCGGGATGGCGTGCCGCGAATCGCGGAGCGTGGTAGTCCTCACTTTGAAGGCTCCGGTAACGAAGTCAGATCGTCCAGTTGTTTGTGTCAACTTGCGCGGACTGACCCGACGCGCTCTTGTTAGCGACGAATCTCGGCTACTTCCCGAACCGCTCGCGTTAGCTCTTGCGCGTTGATCGGTTTGGTTAAATGTGCGGAGAATCCCGCTTCTCGGCTCCGCCGTAAATCTTCGTCCATCCCGTATCCGCTGATGGCAATGCCTTTGGCGTTGCTGACTTTCGATAGCTCGCGCATCACCTGCAGGCCGTTGCCGTCGGGCAACCCTAAATCACTCACAAGCACATCCAGCCGCTCCGCACGTAGAATCTCGAGAGCCTCTCGAACGGTTGTTGCGACGACGGTCTCATGACCAGCGCGTTCGAGCAGCTTGCGCATAGTAGTGGCTGTTTCAGCATGATCTTCGACGACAAGAATGCGCAGTCTACGTAACGGCGCGCCGGAAGAGCTTTGGGAAACAGGTTCACTGGCCAGGTCACCCGCGACTGCGCTTAGCTCGAGTGTGAAGATGGCGCCATGGCCCTGCTCTTTGTTGCGCGCGGAGAGCTTTCCGCCGTGTATGTCCACGATTCCTTTCGAGATGGCGAGTCCGAGTCCCAGGCCTTCGCCGGTGGGGTGCGCCTGTTCGAAGGCGGTGAAGAGTTTCGGCAACAGCTTTTCATCGATCCCCGGACCGGTGTCGCTAATTTCGAATGCGAGCACACCCGGAGTGGCATTGTAGGAGCGGACGCTGATCTCACCTGCAGCAGGAGTGAACTTCGAAGCGTTTTTTAGAATGTTCCAAAATACCTGCTCCAGCCGGGCCGAATCGGCATTCACCACATGGCTACCGGCAGAGAGATCCAGTGAAAGCCGAAGATCCTTTCCGGTAATCTGGCTGCGCACGATTTCCACCGTGTGTTGCAGAAGCTCATGCGCATCGCACAGGTGCCGTTTCAATTGCAGTTTACCGCGCGAGATCCGGGTGAGATCGAGAAGGTCATCAATCAGCCGCGCCTCGAGCTGAATATTGCGGCAGATCATCCGCAAACCTTCCCGCAGTTCGGTGTCGACATTGGGCTCCTCCAGGGCGGCGCACGCCCACATCAGTACGGGGTTAAGCGGCGTACGCAGCTCATGGCTCAGTGCTGCAAGAAACCGGTCTTTCGCCTGATTCGCTGCTTCGGCTTCATGCTGCGCCACTCGCAATGCTTCTTCCGTGCGCTTTTGATCGTCGATGTCGGTGTTGCTTCCGAACCAGCGCACGATCTTCCCCTCGGCATCACGAATCGGCGAGGCGCTGGAAAGGAACCACCGGTACTGCCCGTCTTTGCCACAAAGCGGAAACGTGTCTTCCCATGGCTCGCCGAGCTGTAAGTGGCGGTTCCACTTCTTCGTCACGCGTTCGATGTGGTCAGGGTGATGCACCTTTCCCCAACCCCAGCCCTGCATCTCCTGTAGCGTCGTGCCGGTGTAGTCGAACCAACGCTTGTTGTAGAAGAATATGGAGCCGTCCGGGTTCGCCATCCACGCGAGCGGCTTAATGTTGTCAGCTAGCGTCTGAAAGCGTTGGCTTGTTTCGCGCAAAGCCTGCTCCGAGCGCGCGCGTTCGATCCGTGTCCAAACCCGCGCCGTCAGCTCACGCAGCAGATTGACTTCATCCTCGCGCCATTGATGAGCCTCGCGTCGATATACTGCTACCGCCGCTTGCAGTCCCCCGCCACTGAGAAATGGCGTGTTGAGAAACGAACCGATTTCAAGAGCGCGGTGCTTCTCGAGTGCGTGCGAAGTGCGCGCATCCCCAGCAACATCGTTAACTATGACCGGCAGACCAGCAACAAGCGCGCGGGACAGATCATCTGTCATATAATCAGCCAGCCGGTAAACGCCGACATAGTCGCGCGCACCGCGATCGCGCCGCCAATCTGAGACGACGGTTGCAATGTTTGCCTCGCGATCGAATTCCACGAAGGCGCAGTGACTCGCGATGAAGAACTCGCCGATTCTGCCGCCGGCGCTCCGCATCATCTCTTCCGGATTTCGCAGTCGCGCGATGTCATCGTTTACCGCCAGAAGAAGCTGCGACGCGCGCTCCGCTCGTTTCGCCTGCGTGATGTCACGCGCTATCTTTGACGCGCCCACCACGTTGTTATCCTTGTCGCGAATCGGAGAGACTGTCAGCGATACCTCCAGCAGCCTGCCGTCTTTCCGCTGACGCAGCGTTTCGACTTGAGCGACAAGTTCGCCACGGCGGACGCGAGAAAGGATGTCGCGTTCTTCGGCACGTCGCTCCGGCGGAATGAGCAGCGTGATCGATTTGCCGATGACCTCGGGAGCACTGTAGCCGTAAAGGCGCTCCGCCCCCTCGTTCCAGTTGGTGATGATGCCGTCTAGCTCGTGTGCGATGATCGCGTCAGCTGACGATTGTACCAGCGCCGCCAGTCGCTGGCTCGCCTCTTCGTTGAATCGACGCGCTGTAATGTCGCGCAGGTAAGCCGTAAATCCCCAGTTCCCGTTCACCTGATACGACGCAATGGAGAGTTCCACCATCAGGCATGAGCCATCGGCACGCAGCGCGCTTACTTCGATGCGATGCCCGAGCAACGGCCCCTCACCGGTAGCAAGAAAATGAGCGAGACCGCGCCGATGCCGGTCGCGAAGCTCAGCCGGAATGATTAACTTCGCCAGCTCCTTGCCCAACGCCTCGCCGCGCGTGTAGCCAAAGACCGCCTCAGCCGCCGGGTTCCATTCCCGCACCAGGCCTTCCCCATCCATCACGATCACGCAATCCAGCGCCGAATCGAGAATAGCCTGCGAATGTTCTTCGCTTGCTGTGACGGCGTTCTGCTTTTCCTGGGCGAACTGCTTCGCCGATTCCACCAGCATCTCCGTGAAAAAATCCTCGATGACGCGCCGAGCTTCGCCATGGCTTGCATCGTCAAACTTCGGGTTCTCTCTGGCGAAGTCCTTCAGCAAATCGATCGCGACAATCCGCCGCACGATGGCCGCTTCCCGAATCAATTCCTCCAGGCGATAACCCTGATCCCATCGATGCGAGCCGTGCTCCTGTGCATGATGGTGTTCCTCGGGAACGTCCGCCCGACTAGCGTTTCGGAGTCGCTCGGAGAGATCAGCACACAAGGCTGGCAAATGATCCACCAGCTGCGCACGGGTCAGGTTGTCGGAAGAAGAATCGATTCGCGGCTGACCATCCACCACGCGCAACCAGCTCTCGATGATCCACTGCGTACGCGCAGCGACGAAATCAGCCATCTGCGAGGACAACGGATTCACATGCTTGCCATTGCCGGCAACTGTGTAGCGCACCCCCGGCTCCGTCAAATTGGTAAAGGATTGTGACGATTTCAAAGTTCAGCTCAGCCACACTCATTGGAGTGTCCGGCGATTTCCGGGAGTCCTTCAACAGCGCACGTCCCGAAAGCGCCACCCGAACTCAAAAGCTTATTTCAGGCCGCATTTCTTTCGTCTTATCCGGCCTAATTCCGCCGCCTTTCATCAGTTGAACACGCTCGTTTGCACCTTGTCTCGGAGTTTGTGCTGCTAGCACAGCGGGCCTGCGCGACGTGCAGAAAAGCCATGTTGCTGCTCATATGTCTGGCCCATTCCCAGCCAGAGATCCGCGACCGGCGGATTTCCTTTCCAGGCGCTGGCACACGCTAAGCTTAGTCACTACTTTCATGAGTCGAACACCCTGTCGTATCATGCTCGTCGAAGATCACGCGGACAGCGCGGAATCTTTGCGGCGATTCCTAAGTTACACTGGCTCGATGGTCTACATCGCGCCTGATCTGGCATCAGCTCGCGCGCTGGCCAAAGCCATTGAGTTTGATGTCCTCATAACTGATCTACAACTTCCCGACGGCACCGGCTGGGACCTGGTGGACGAGTTGAGCAGAGAGCGCTCCATTCCCGCCATCGCGGTCAGCGGCCGTAACAGTTTGGCAGACCAGGCGCGCAGCGCACGCGCAGGATTTATCGATCATATCTCCAAACCGGTAGTCCCGGAGAAACTGGCCGCCGCGCTCAGAAAAGCGATGGAATTCAAAGGAGTTCCCCTCAAGGGGAATCTAGCTTCGGCCGCCGCATAGTCGCGACCCGGCAGATTACCGTCACACTTATTTTAACATAAGACCTCAACACCCCCCTTTCCTCCGCCGGTGCCAAGCTGTTTCGCTGCAAAAAGACATAGCGCAGCAAAACCGGACACCTGCCGATTAGAACCGGTCCGTTAGTAAAAACGGGCGGGAGGTGAGACTGGGTGTGTTTCTCTAGTTAAGGCTCCAGGGAGATCCGAATGCGATGCAGAGCAGATGAGCGACCCCGATCTACGCTTGCCCGTCACGGAACTTGCTTCTAATGGATATGGGAGTACCTTGAACAGGTTGCTGGTATGATGCACGAGTTTTTAACCGCAAACCGCCTGGCGTTGATCGAACGGTGCAGATGCAAAGTGGCTCAACGGCCCGCGCCACTGGCGACCCCAGAGGAGCTGGAACATGGAATACCGCTTTTCCTTGACCAGCTCATTAAGACGCTCCGAGTGGAACAGACGCGGGAGCCGATGCGAAGCCGCAAGGTTTCCGGTCCCGAGGATGGAACGCAGGCTTTATCCGAGGTTGGCGAAACGGCGACGCTGCACGGCCGCGAGTTATTGCAGCACGGCTTCACGGTTGACCAGGTTGTTCACGACTATGGCGATCTCTGCCAGGCAATAACCGATCTGGCATTCGAACAAAATGCGCCGATCGAGACAGACGAGTTTCGCACGCTCAACCGCTGTCTCGACAACGGAATTGCCGTTGCCGTCACGGAATTCAATTACCAGCGCGATTTCCTTGTCGCAGCCAAGCAGGCCCACGCGGTCAATGAACGGCTTGGATTCTTCGCGCACGAGTTGCGTAACCTGATAAACAGCGCCACGCTCGCGGTTATCGCCATCAAAGAAGGCAATGTCGGGCTGACCGGGGCCACCGCAGCCGTATTGGACCGTAGCCTGGTAGGACTGCGCAATCTGGTAGATCGCTCCCTCTCTGAGGTTCGAACAACCGCCGGCATGCCTGTGCACCACCGGCTATTTTCCCTCGCGAACTTTATCGCTGAAACTAAAATTTCCGCGTCACTCGAGGCGAAGACCAAGGGATGCAGGTTAAGCGTATCCGTTGTTGACCCGGAGCTTGCCGTTGATGCTGATCGCGACCTGCTTTGCTCGGCGGTTGGAAACTTGCTGCAAAACGCCTTCAAATTCACGCGCCCGCACACGGAGGTGACGCTGAACGCCTACGCCGCCGCCGATCGTATACTGATCGATGTTCAGGATAACTGCGGTGGCCTTCCGTCGGGCGACGCCGAAACGATGTTTCAGCCGTTCACCCAAGGCGACGACGACAAGAGCGGCCTTGGGCTCGGACTGTCAATAGCCCGGCGCGGCGTCAAGGCGAATGAGGGAATTCTCAGCGTCCGCGACAAACCTGGCTCAGGCTGCGTCTTCACCATTGACCTGCCTCGGCACTCGATGCCGAAAGTTTTTTCCGCATCTACGGCGGCGGCCGGCTAAGCATTGGCAACGATCGCCACGCCTGCCTTTAGACTCCGGCGGGTTCCTGTGGATTCCAAGCAACTGCTCTCAATGCAGTTCGCTGGAGATCACTTGGAACATTTCACCTGAACGCCTACTAAGACTTCAGATCAATTGCAATCTCCGCGAACTGAGCCAGGGCGGCTTGAAGGTCTTCCACGATTTCGGCAGCGATAATGTCGGGGTCGGGGAGGTTGGCGCTGTCTTCGAGGCTTCAACCGATTGTTACTTCGACCCTTGATCAGCAGCCGCTTCCTTGGCCTGATCGCGCGGTGTCTCTGTCTGTTTGGAGATGATCTTGCCTGACTTCGCGTCGACAAGAATTTCGGTGATGTCGCGCGTGTGCGGTGTAGCGATATCGAACGACCATACGAGATGACCTCTCTCGTTTTCGATCTCAGCGCTTTGCACCCGGCCGTGTTGCACCTTACTTAGGGCGATCTGCTCCGCGTGCGCCTTGGTGATGCGAGCCTGTTGCGTTAGCGTAGCCTGGCTCTGTTCCGCGGCCGAAGCGACAGAGGCGGTCGCCAGCGCACTGGCGATTGAGACTGCGAGTAGTTTCTGAGGATGCAATAGTTTCACGCAGAGCTTCGACCCCCGTTCGCCCCCGCTGTTCAATACTTGCCTTTCAATTAGCAGCTATCTCTGCAAACTGCGCTCTTCGACGATTGATCGGACCCTGTCGTGATTGCCTGACAAATATGCGCTGGATAATCTGGGCGCTTTTCTCCGCCTTTTTCGCCGGGCTTACTGCGGTGTTTGGCAAAGGTAGGTGTCGCGAATGTTGATTCGAATCTTGCCACCGCCATTCGCACGGGTGTCGTGCTTATCTTCACCTGGCTGCTCGTCATCCTGAATGGTGGATGGCGAGACATCCCTGGACTTACCTCGCGAACTTGGATTTCCTGGTCGCTTCTGGAGTTGCGACCGGTCTGTCGTGGCTCTGCTACTTCCGCGCCTTACAGCTCGGCCCTGCTTCTCGCGTGGCTCCGATTGATAAATTGAGTGTAGTATTCGCCATCATTTTTGCCGGGGCGTTGCTCCATGAAAGGATCAGCAGCTTGCAAGGAGTCGGTGTGTTACTCATTTGTGCGGGGGCAATTCTTCTCGCGCTCCAGACCTAGCACAAGCTGCGGCCACATCAAACATTTCACCTGCCCAGTGCCCATCGACGTCGCGCCGCCCTGTCCGAAATGCAAAAGCCGAACCTTCGAGCCGGCGTGAGGGCAGCTAATATGCCGAGCGCCTCTGCCTCTACCGCCGCGGTCGTAGGGATATGGGCGATTCTGGGCGTTCGTCGGGGCTCGAATGTGCGGCGATCGGCCAATTTTGCACGCTGTGGCGAAAGGCCTCGGGGTCGTGCTAATGCCAGAGCCCGCAAAAAATTGCCTTTTCCAATTTTTGGCTCCGGCGCCGTAGAGCCAGTTATCGTTATGCCGTTCTGGACCGCTTGGTTTAAAGACAAAGCGTCCTTGACGGTAAAAGCCTTTGTCCAACTTGTCACTGGTCACGGTCGCTCCCGACTGTGATCACGAGCGAGCCGGGCGTTTTCTCCTTACTGCCCCCTCCAACGGCAGTTTCGAGAGCGATATAAATAGAGAGGGGGGAGAACAAGGGGCTAATCATGAGGCTAACAATTGCGATTTTGGTTTTTCTATTACTGGGTGCGACAAGTTGCGTTTATGCGGAAAGGCCTAGGTCGGCGTCGGAGACATCACACCCAGTCACACGTAAACTGTTTATTGACCCCAGCTCCACTTCCGTCCGCTTGGGGAAAGCTACCTTGATCGTCACTCCGCTGACCCGCCGGGATGGTAGTTACGTGGGTGACTATCAGCTCAAGGTAAGGCCCTACTTTTTCAAGAGTGAGACAGGTACTCTAGTCCTAAATGCATCCGATGATTCGGTTCGGGATCTCCAGGCGGGGCGAGCAATCAACTTTACCGGTAAGGCGCTCACCCGCGAAGACGGCACGACTCATGTGGTGCTTGGAAGAGCAACTCCGTCATCAGGTGACCGGGGAACCGTCACGTTTTCAATTGTGACGGAGAAAAACGCAAAGATCATTTTCAAGACTTCGTATCATTTCGAAAACTAGGTTGCGCGCGTTCGAACACACTTCGCGCCGACAGCGATCCTACGGGTTGCGGTCCATCGGGCCGAGAAAAAGCAGCTGGCGCGAAATTTCTGCATAATCAAACTGCCCGCGCCGATCTTCGCGATACGGCCGGACGCTGCGAACACCGCGATGCTAAGACATGCGCGCATCGGTTCGTCTCTGTTTTGGGATCGCGCTGGTCGCGGCCGTGGTTTCTCCGGCCGCTGCCAAGAGGCATAAGAGATCGCATGCTTCGCCTTCGCCAACGGCGCACAAACGAAATGACGCAGAGATTGAGGCGGCGACACGGCTGCAAGTCTTTCTCGATAGGGCGGACTTTAGCCCCGGGAAAATCGACGGGCGTTATAATGATTTCACACTGAAAGCGCTGGCCCTTTACCGCCAATCGCGCGGCGAGCCAGCTCCTCCGGCACCGCCAAAGCCGGACATGGCGCCGGATGTCGGTGGGATCGATCTGGCGAGCGTAAACCCGGTATTCATTCCATATACGGTGACTGATGCCGACATGATGAATATTGGTCCGGTGCCGCCTGGCTCGGGTGCAGCAGTCGCAGCGCAGAAAGCGAAGCTGCCGGGGTTACCTTATCGGGACGTGGGCCAGGAGATCGCGGAGAAGTTTCATTGCGATCAGAAATTCCTGGGTGAGTTGAACGCAGGGAAAAATGGGGCGGCATTGAAGGCCGGTGATCAGCTGCGAGTGCCCGATGTGGAGGCCTTCGAGCTGGAAGCGGTGAAAAATTTAAAGCCGGGCAGCGAGCTCACCGCTGATCTGGCTAACGAGATGCCCGATGAAGCAGAGAACGCATCGCCCGCCAGTGGCGCCACTAGTTCGGTGTCGATCAAGGTAGATGTGAAGACGACCATGCTGGGCGTCTTTGAGGGCGATAAGATTGTCGCAGCTTACCCGGTCACGGTCGGTTCAGGTCATATACCGACGCCAATGGGCGAGTGGAAGGTGCGCGGGGTAGCGAAGTTCCCGACGTTTCGTTACGACGAGCAGATGCTTAACCGCGGCGAGCGGGGTAAGAATTTCTATATTCTGAAACCAGGTCCGAACAGTCCGGTGGGTGTGATTTGGATTGCTCTCAATAAACGTGGCATCGGCATTCACGGGACGGATGAACCGGATACGATCGGCAAAACGATGAGCCACGGCTGTATCCGACTGGCGAATTGGGACATCGTGCGTCTAGCGGCGAGGGTCAAAGCTGGCGTGCCGGTATCGATACACTGAATGCGTAGTGCAAATAAGAAGAGGTAAGAAGTCGCAGGGCAGACGTGAGAAGGGTGGCTGGTGCCCCCAGCCGCTCGTCCGCCTAACGGCCCGCAGCCATTCATGCGCAGAATCAATTATTTCCAGCTGAATGTGCACGAAGACTATGAACTGCGAGATTGGTCGAAGCGATTGGGCGTCACACCGGAAAGGCTAAAGGAGCTGGTAAAGAAGCATGGCCCTATGGCGAAGGACGTTCGCAGAGCTTTAGGCCAGGCATAGCTGCTCGGTGCAACACTCGATCCATCCCGCCACCTCCCGGACCCGCAGCGGACTCTAAAGCGCGAGATACGTGGGGCAGCTTCTATCGCGAGAAGACTTGGAATACAGTAGAGTTCGAGTGCGCGGCCTGGACTCCGCCGCCGGCGACCCAAAGCTTACTGTCGGCCGCAAAAGGTGCGATACCGTGGCGAGCGGTAGGCAAGTTCGCCTCGAGGCGCCACTTGTTGGTGGTTGGATTGTAAACGTCTACGCGGTTGTAGACATTCCCTGCCACGGCACCGGTTCCGGCAGCGGTTGTCTCTCCGCCCATGACATAAAACTCGTTACCGTAGAAGGCCGCCTTGCCCATTCCACCGCGTGGTTGCGGCAGGGGCGCCAGGGTCGAACCAGATTGACCGCTCCATTGCCACGTTTTGGTCGCGGGATTGTAAATTTGTGTGTCATTGAACCCAATCGAAACGGTGTTTCCTCCGGTCCTGCCGCCGAAGACGTACATCTTGCTCCCATCTGTGCCGGCCGCTGTGTGATTGCGTGCCGCTGGCATTGATGCACTCGAGCTCCAGGTATCGCTGGAAGGATTGTAGACCGCTGCCGTGCTGACGGTAGTAGTTCCGACGATACCTCCTGCCGCGTATACTTTTCCAGCAATGTAAGCGGTGGCAATCGATCCTGCCGCCCAAGGCATTGGCGTACCCGAGCTCCACCTATTTGTAGCGGGGTTGTAGATCTGAACTTTGCCTTCGGCGCCATTCAACCCGCCAAACAGGTAGAGCTTGTTGTTAATGACTTCAGCCGAATGGTGATCGCCGATAAAAGGTCGCACAGCCAGGTCGCTTCGCCAGGTGCCTGCTTTCAAATCGTATGCCATTGTCGCATTAGTATCACCCCCGACTACGTAGAGCACACCGTTAACTGCTCCTGAAGAGACTTCCCCGATACTAATTGGCAAAGCGGGACCAGTCGTCCACATGCCGCTACCCTTGCTTTGACCCTGCATATAACGGAACGCTTGCGAAATGGTATAGGTTGAGGCGCCTGACTGTACCGTCACATCCAGCAACTGCGCAGAAGGAGAGGCTGACGCCGGGATAAGGCCTTTGATTCGTGTGGGCGACACTGACGTCAACGTTGCCTGCACACCACCGACTCTCACAGTTGTGTTGCCGAGACTTCCGAAACCGGTGCCGCCAATCGTGAATGGCACAGTGCCATCAGCAATGCCCCGCCACGGGAAGATGTCATAGGCGACCATACCGGTCGCGCTGCTGTCGTTCGGTTTGAGCACGAGGATTCGGTTCTTGCTGTAGTCCATGCTCAAAATAGCTCCGCCAGGACCGGCCAAGACATCGAGCCCTAAATTAGTTGCCAACGTGGTGACGCTTTGCAGCGATCGTCCATCTGGTGCGAGAACGGCACGCAAAATCTCACCTTTCCAACGCTGCGCCAGCAGGTTGCCGCGCATCGCGCTGTTAAAAGTGGTGGCGCGGTATTCGTCGATTCCGTCAGTCGACGGAGTAAGGTTGCCGACCATCGGAGAACCGTTGTATTGCGCGAATGTCTCAGGATTGGTCGCGACGTGATAAACATTCTGCCGGTCATCATAGCGACCGCGGTTGCGGTTGGGATGACCATAGTAGTGGCCTTGGACGAGTTGATTGATTTCGTCGGGGGCGTTGCCCTGCGGACCTTGAGTGGTAGCAGATGTGGAGGTCGCACCAAAGCCGGAGTTCGGCCCATTGTCTGTGCCGTAAAGTATTCCACGGGTCGTCCAGACAATATCCCAAGAATTTCTCACCCCCGGAACGTAAACCGAAATGTCCATCCCTGGCGCAACATCTACTCGGTCTCCATAAACTTGATCAGCGTTAGGATTGCCTGTCGCGGTTTCGAGGTACTTGACGGTGCCGTTGAAGTTCCGTTTGGTGATCTGCGCTTTCAGAACTGCACCTGATAGCGGTGATTCGGGTAGATTACCGATTGCGGGGTCGGGAATACCCGCATTGGTATTTCCACCGTTGCTCCACAGCAGATCACCATTGTTGTCGAATGTGATTCCGTTGACGGAGTGATCATGGTTCGACACCGGCAGTCCCGTAAGCAGCGGCTGCACGGTGGCAAAGTTTGGGCCGGTAAGTACGGAGATTTGCCCAGTGTAAGGAGCCGGGCCGGTAAAGGTGCCGCCGCCTTCGGCATAGAGTTGGCCATGCCCCACGTAGATTTTGACAGGACTGGGCGAGACCGCCGGATTGAATGCCAGGCCGAGGATCGACTTGTTCGACAAGTTAGCGATCGTGTTGACAACCTGAGTATTCGTCACGGTATAATTCTCGCTAAAGGTGTAGATGGTAATGGTGCCTTGATCGGAGCCGACATACAGTCTCCCATCCGGGCCCCACGCCCCCTGAGTCGGAGCAGTTGTCGTGGCGACGGACACCGGCGCATTGAACCTGACCGGCACACTTCCCTGAACATAGGTGTAAGAGGCCTTATTACTCGTCCCGTTGGGCGTCTGCACCGTGACATTGATCGTGCCCGCGCTGCCGCTAGGGGCGACTAATTGAATTGCGTTGGATGTGACGGCCAGGCTAGACCCGCTCAGAGTTGTAGCTCCCCACTGGACAGTTACGGAAGCTGCCGGGAAAAATCCGATGCCGTTGATCGTGATAGACTCGCCGCCCGCTGGAGATCCCGAAGCCGGCATGCTGTTGATGAAAGGCTTGAGGTTTGTTTCATCGTGGGTCAGCTTTGAGGCGTCGAGCGGCGCGCTGGTTCCGCCATTAATACTGGCGTTTACAATAGCGGGAAGGACTGAAGCGGAATTGATGGCAAACCGCGCCTGGATGTTGTGCTTGCCAGTCGACAAAGACACTGATCCAGTGACCAGGTTTCCGTCGACATACAAGCGTGTGGGGCTTCCACCAGCTAGCGTGAACGCATAGGTCGCCGCGACTGGGACTCGCAATTTCCCATCCATCACGGCTACGACGTTGGAGGTGTAAGGCGAGCCGCCAATGTTGCCGCCCAGATTGTCAATCTCGGCCGAAGGCAGCACCTCCTCGAAATTGGGCGAAGCTGGTAACGAATCTATCAGAGTCGTAAGCGGTGTTGAACCGGCAAGGTAATAGCTGGTGAGCAAGCCACCGACGGCCTTGATCGGGTAGACGTTGAACGTGCCACTATCAGATGAGGTGAGTGGGGGTGTATTGTCGTCGGCTATTGTCAGGGTCACTGTATGCTGGCCGATGGCAAAAGGCGCGCTGACGTCCGCCGTTGTGCCAAGCACGTTGGCTCCCTCTTTCCAGGTCCAAGTGGTCAGCTGATGCCCGGATTCATGCGTGTGGGAATCGTGCCCGATCAACGCAACTGTCTCGCTGCCATTTCCGTCGTAATCAACAACGTAGCGCGGCAGAATCAGCACAGGATGCAGATATGGCTGTGCTGTCGGTGACGGTGTGGCGGTCGGTGTCGGGCTCGAGCTGGGCGCAATGTCAATCGCGGAGAGCTTCGCGTTATTAACGCTGGCGGTACCTACGATATTTAAAGTGCCATTACTGACGGTAACAGCGAAGCTTCGCTGCACTGCTGTTTGCGCGCCAGCGACAGCAAAAATGTCGAAGTTCGAGAGAACCGTTTGCCCTTGCAAAGCCACGTCGAACACGCGCTGACCCACAGACGTGAAGTACATTTCGGCGAAAAGGAGGTTAACGGTGTAAGTACCATTTGGCACCGGCACGTTGTAGACCAGCTTCTGCCCATAGCGCTCTGTTTGATACAATGTGGGATCGTTCGTGCCGGCGACTGATTTAGTGCCGAAAGAGTACGGCGTCCCGCCCGAGAAGTAGGTATCCGCCAACCAATTGTGACCGGCGGTGTCTGTGTAAGCTGGCCCGCCGCAGTTGATTTTAACTGTGCCCGCCGTGCCCTGCGCGAAGGCAGCGCCCGCAGTTGATAGAAGGGCAAGCACCAGCGCGAGCCGATGCCGCAGCCCTCCGTAAAAATTACCTACTATCATGCTTCTGGGGTTGATCACTCTATTGAACGCTTGTCGTAATCAGAATACGCGCAAAACTTGTTCGAATTCGCGAAAATGTTCTAGCCATTCGTGATGCTATCACGAAATTCTGCATTAACCGTTATAGTCACACCTGCCTGCAGTTACTACAATGCCGGGGCAACTTCACAGCCTCTGGCGGACTCAGGCTTTGGTTTGGGAAGCGGTCCAGCGCTCTCCGCGAGCAATGCGAGAGAGTAAGTAGGACTCCGACGCCTGGTCCGATCACTTCACGACACCCACACGATGCGGCACACTTAACAGCTCGCAACGGCCACCGCCGTTAGCCCTCTGTGCTTCACCACCATCTCGGTTTCCTGCCGAGTTTTGGAAAATTGTCCGATTCAGCGCATGAGTCCTGGACCTGTCAGGTTAGCGCGCTAGAGCCGCAAGACGCGGGGGAACCTGCGCTGCTCCCGCTGCCGTTCATTATACCGTCGCGTTGACCTGTGCAGAAGGTCTGCGAAAAGCTTCAAGCGCCGATACAAGCCCATACAGCGAAAGGCCCACCCCAACACCGAACAACAGCATAGGCCCGAATGACTGGTGCTGCAGAAACGTGAGAGCGCCGCTAATACCGCGGGCTTCACCCGGAGATCGAAAAACTGCTGCCATGACCACGGATGCGCCGATCAAGATCAGCAAGACGGCGAACGACACCCGCCCGTACAAACCGCAATAACGCATCCATCTTGGACAATCATGGCTTTGATGGGCAGTGATGAGCTGCTGTAAGCCAGCAAAAACCGTGATGACGCCGATGACTCCTACGATCCAGCGTCCCAGCGGGTGGGCAATGAGGAGGGCCGCCCATTCGCTCGTTCTCTCATCGGCCGGAGTCGATGGCTGAAAAAAGAACCGTAGCGCTAAAAAAGACAGGCCAGTGTACATCAGGGCAACTGCGACGTTCCACACGCGAACCGCCGCAGCTGTCGCACGCCCCGGTTGCCTCACGCGACCAAGGCGTAGTTCGAGCAGCCGTGCCGAAGCTAAAGCAACGAACGCTACGGCGATGACACCGACAGTCGCGCGGCCCACTGGCGCCGCGGCCATTTCTTTTAACGCACCAGCCATGCTCTCGGGCGTTTTACCTACGTAAATCGCCGCTCGAATGGCGGTGAAGCCAATCGCGCAATAAAGCAGCCCTTGAGCGACCGCGCCTGCAACAGCCAGCCACTCGATGCGCCGGCCAACTCTGCTTCGGGTCGAAGGCGCCATGCGCCAGAATTACGTTGGAGATATCCCGCGCACGGGCTTAAAACATCAAAACAGCATCACTTTCTTGTCCGAAGTCTGATGAAGGCAATTCAAATACCAATTGCCGGGGAACCTGTTCTGCTGCATCGATACCGAGAACACTATCATTCGTCCAAGCGGACGCAATTTCGGCTTGCTACAAGGTCGCCATCCTCGGCTAAGGCTCTCGATCCAGGCAGCGAGACCGTTGAAGGTACGTTCGACACTTTCATCGAGCAGAGCGATGAATTCGAGTGAGTGACCACCGGCGTCACGAAAAGTTGCGCCGATGGCATCCAGCAAATCACGGTAGGAATTTTCCGTAGTACAGGTCGTGCCTGCAGGCCAATTGTGGTGGAATGGAATGAAGGCGACCATCTCGGCGGATGACAACCGCGAACCAGCGCAAAGCAATCAGAATCGCCCATAAACTTCGAGCTGTATCACATCGTTTACCGAGCGTTAAGGACGCCGCGTTTTTCTTGCGCAATGCCGTACGATTCGAGCGCGCAATAGCTGGCCGCAATCCATTTGCAAACGTCCAGCAACCGTTGTCACGAACTCGCTAGTCGCTTCCGGACGATTCGAGTTTGCAAAGGCAAAGCAGAGACTAAAATCCCGCAGCGGGTGATGGATTGCGGCGATGCCGCTCACATCTTAATACGTGAACAATTTTCCACGAAACGCGATCGCTTCCGTTATGTAAACCGTTTCATATCACATGACGTTATATCGAATGCTAATATTGCCGGTAGCCGCCTCTGTGGCGGCCTTGCTGGCTTCATGCTCAACACCGGCCGGGACCGGGGCCGCGACGGGGGCAGCGACTGGCGCTGTTGTGGGCGGTCCGGTCGGCGCAGCGGTTGGTGCTGGCGCCGGCGCCATTATTGGGTCTGCAGTAGGTAAGACCGAAGTGAGAAGATACGGTCCAGCGCCTAGTGGTGGTTATCCGCTGGCTACTACAGCAGGTCAACCGGGCATGGTCTTGAGCCCATACACGCAACGGTTGTATGATGTGCGGGAGGTGCCGCACGGTGCATTGGTGCGCGATACGGATGCAAACAAGCTGTTCCGCGTCCCTTAAACGTCCATCAAAAGAAACCTAGATGAGCGGAGCGACTCGCAAGGGTCGCGCCGTTTCATTTCCGGTGATTTTGAGCGCGAGGCGCAAGCATGTGCAGGCGATCGCGTTGTATAGGCGCATACCCCAACCTGGTAAGCTTCGATGGGCGCAAGCTACGCGGCGTTACTACGCCGTCGCCGCTGTCGGACCGGGCCCAGCGAGATCATCGACGGGCACCTGCGCAGACGAACTACTCTTTCCAAACCTGCCGCGGAGCGAACACAATCGGCTAATCAGCAAATCGAGTTTCCGCTGCCGCTCGCGCCGGCGGAATGCCCGCATTTGGTTGCGCATGACGATCGTCCCTGCGACGAAGGGCTCGCTAGCTATTGTGAAAACTGGCTCGGATCTGCGGACCCAATTGTATTCTTGTATAATCATATTTACTCCAATGGCGTCACAGGCGGTTCGTTGATTGACTCCCCGTTCAGGAAGGACCTACGCGGGGGGCAACAAGGCAGCAGCGCCGGCAGACCCTCTGCACCTTGAGCCGCCGCAAGTCTTCTCAGCATAACCTGCTGGCGTAATTTAAAGCAACCACTAAAATTACCATAGCCTGCGGGGGGCCTCTGCAAGATCCGGTCGCGCGGTTAGGATTAGTCTTTCCCTCCCAATGGTCGGAGGACTGGGTCGTCCCTTTTCGCTTGATGAATCCCGCTCCACCTCGATACTTTTCCCTCGTAGCTGAGCGTTGTGAGGTGCGGCCCCGAGCCGATTCTCACATCGTTCAACTCTGACTTTTGCGGACTGAAGTGGACTGTTCGGAAAGTGTCAGGGGGGCAAAACCGGGGGGCCCCTCGCACGTGTGGGCCTAGCTAGTCAACGTGAGTCTATTGTCGCTCTAGGAAATAAGCATTACCTTTCCGATGGCCGCGCGGCTTTCAAGAAATTCGTGCGCTGCTTTGCCTTCGGCGAGCGGAAAGCGTTTCGCGATTCGCACCTTCAGTTTGCTTTCGCCAATCCACGAAAACAACTCGGCGGAACGGTGTTGACGCTCTGCGCTTGAAGTCAGCACATTCCACAAATCGCCGCCAGTTAACGTTTTCGATTCGTCCATTAAACGTCGGGGATCCACCTTCTCAGGATCGCCGCCTGCCATTCCGTAAAATACAACTTGGCCGCCTTTGCGAGCGGCGGTGAGACTCGCGTTCAGCGTTGTCCCGACCGAATCATAAACCACATCTACGCCATTTTCGTTTCTTCCGAATTTTCGCGCGCGTTCAATCCAATCTTCGTCGTATAAGACGGCTGCATCCGCTCCGGCCTCCAGCGAAGCAACTCGTTTTCCTTTACTGGAAACCACTGCGAGGACTTTGCCGCCTTGGATCTTGATGATTTGCGTCAAGAGCAGACCGACTCCGCCAGCCGCCGCATGTACCAGAGCAGTTTCGCCCGGTTTAATCGAATGACTGTCGTTCGCCAAATAATGCGCCGTCAGGCCTTGCAGCATTGTTGCCGCCGCCGTTTCATAGTTCATCGCAGCAGGTAGCCTAATGAGTCTTTCTAAATCGACGGCGACCATTTCTGCATTCGCGAAAGGGCTGTCGGCAAATGCCACCCGTTCGCCGACGCTCAAGTCGGTCTGAGAATTCTTCCCGAGGGCGATAACTTCGCCCGCGCCTTCATAGCCCAGGATAAAGGGCGGTTCACCCGCCAGATGATAGTTTCCCCGGCGACGATAAATGTCCGCAAAGTTCAAGCCGATCGCGTGCATTTTGACCAAAGCCTGACCGCCTGTGATCTCGGGGTCAGGCACGTCGCCGAATTGCAAAACCTCCGACCCGCCAAACTCATTGAAATATAACGCCTTCATTTTCCCAGAGTAAAGCTTGCTGCTAATACATCTGTTTCATCTAGCCGATTCATCTGCTGCGGCGGTTTGATGCGGCGCATGCTGCTCTGGATCGGGCGTTGGAGATTTCGCCTGAGTCCGACGCGACGCGCGCGAAAAAGGCCGGCGTGCTGCAAGCCGAAGGACGACTGGCTGAGGCCGAGCAAGAGCTCACCCACATTGCGACAATCCTCCGTCCGGTGTGATTGTCGACAAGCGGCGCGCATCCATTGATTTCTTCCGTGTCGAGATCCCCCAAGAGTTGCCGCTTGAGAATCGAAAGGCGATCTGGTTGCGAGCCTTCCGTCGCGTCGTTAGATACTTGCTGCGCAGCAACATGAATTCCCGTTCCGCAACGTCTCTGGATCGGGCCCAAACCGTCAGCCGTAACGAAGCTCCACTTCCGCCCAAGGCGAATACGGCTCCGTTGCTCAGCTCGAACACCAGCTGGCTCGATACTATACGACCCCTTGATAGTGCAGCATGTTTTGCAACCAACTGTCGCACGCGCGGGCGAAAGGCGGCGCCGTAGACACTTCGGTTGATAGTCTCCGCCGTCTAGAGAGACGGCGAGTGCGCTCCTGTATCTCGCGCTGACGCTGCTCAGTCACGACCAGGAAGTTGGTTGTTGTTGTATTCACGTGCAGGGCTGTCGGGGCATCACCGTAGACCTTTGGCAGTCGCTTACCGATGATCCACTTTCTTGTATCAATTTTCAGTTTTATTGCTGCAATCTGCTTGGTGGTTGCATTTTCCAGCAGCGAATCACCGAGAGTGACTAACTCGGGCCAGCCCACGCTTATCCTCCAAACTTGCTAGGCAATGCCGGGCCAGTGCATCACAATCCGTATCCGGACATTCTCGGAGTTTCATCACGGACCATGAATGGGTCTTGCCCCGCAAAAGAGGCTGGTCGTTCCATAGAGTAGGCTTTATTGTCTCTCGTCCGCGAATCAGCGCACTGTTGCTATGAAAACCAACCGACTAATTTTCGCTGTGCTGGGCAGCCTTTGCCTAGCGAGTCACGCGTCCTGTGGCCAGATTGAGCAACAGGACATCAACGAGATCAAACCCGGCATTACGACCGAAACCGATCTTGCCCACAGGTTTGGCCCTCCCGACACGCGAGTAGTCGACACACATGGTAATCGATCGCTGCATTGGACTAAATTGGGTAACCCACCGGCTCAAAGCTATATCCCGATTGTCGGGCCGTGGCTTGGCGAGCTGGACGTACAATGGCAGGA